>NZ_LT629696.1:1380449-2070673 GCF_900100265.1 Leifsonia sp. 466MF | reverse complement strand
GATCGTCCCGGAGGTCGATATCGCCGCCGGGACCGTCACGTTGACTCCGCCCGCCGGGCTCTTCGAGGAGCTGCCGGACGACGAGCCGGAGGGCGACGACGAGCCGGAGGGCGACGCCGAGTCGGAGGCGGACTCGGAAGGCGAACCCGCCGCGCCTGCGTCCGACGACTGATCCACGACCCGAAGAGGGCGACCCGAACGGGTCGCCCTCTTCCTTTTGGCACCGGGTCGTGGACAGAATGCGGCATGACCGCGTACGTGATCGACGCTCCCGCAGCCGTCCGGCTGGCCGAATGCGGGTGGAGTGGATCGGAGGCGCTGCTGGCGCCGACTCTGCTGCGGTCGCAGACCTTGTCGCTCCTGCACGCGGACGTGCGCTCAGGGCGGCGTGAACCGGCGGAAGCCCGAACCCTGCTCGCGGCCGTCGACCGGCTTCCTGTGCGCTTGCTCGGTGACCGTGTGCTGCGGCGCAACGCCTGGCTGGTCGCGGACGAGCTGGGCTGGGCGCAGACGGAGGCCGCGGAGTATGTCGCGCTGACCCGATTGCACGGCGATGCCCTGGTGAGCGGCGATCCGCGGATCTATGCGGGAGCTGATGCACTCGTCCGGCTCGTGCCGGTCACCGACCTCGTCGGCTGACGGTCAGGAGACGATCGCGAGTCCGCGTCCGCGCAGCGAGCGCGCATCGGCGCCCAAAGCGGCCACCAGGCGGTCATGGGTTCCGACGACGTGTTCATGGATGCGTGCAGCAGCCTCGTCCGCCTGACGCGCAGCGACCAGGGCGAGGATCTCCCGGTGCTCGCTCGCGGCGTCCTCGTCGCGGGCGACCAGCCACCGCGCGCGGGCCAGGCGGGTCATGGCATCGGCGACCGCATCCGCGAAGAACGGGTTGCCCGAGAGGGCGGCGAGTCGGACATGGAACTCGGTGCCGGTCCGCACGGCGCCGTCAGGGGAGTGGTCCTCCGCCCACCCGTCCAGGTGCTCGCGCAGGGTGGCGATCGCGGCGTCCGTTGCGCGCGCGCAGCTGAGCCGGACGGCGGCGGTCTCGACCGCATCCCGGAACTCGCTCAGTCTGGCGATCTCGCCGAGGTCGATGGGCGTGACCTGCCAGCCGCGCCCCTCCCGGCCCACCAGTCCTTCGGACTCCAGCCGCATGAGCGCCGACCGCAGGGGAGTGCGAGAGGCGCCGAGCTCCCCCTCGAGGCCGCGCTCGGTGAGGCGCGAGCCGGGCACGCGGTCGAGGTCGAGAATCTCGGCGCGGAGACGGTCGTAGACGCGGGAGGCCTCGGCGACGGGCAGCTGCTCGGACATCAGACTCCTTTGGTATACCGGCTTGGTATACCGTTAGGGTATACCCATGTTCGCCCGAACCGTGCGCCGTCCCCGTCCGTGGCTCATGCTGGCCTTCGGCGTCCTCGCCCAGGCGAGCTCGACCGTCTTCGTCTCCACGCCGGCGTTCCTCATCCCGCTGCTGCACACCGAGCGCGGGCTGAGCCTGGCGCAGGCGGGTCTGCTCGCGTCCGCTCCCACTCTGGGCCTCGTGCTCACCCTGATCGCGTGGGGAGCGCTGAGCGACCGGATCGGCGAGCGCTGGGTCATCGCGTCGGGGCTCGCCCTCACCGCACTGGCGGCCGTCGCCGCGATGTTCGTCGACTCGTACGTCGCGCTCGGCGCGCTGTTCCTGGTCGGAGGGATGGCGTCCGCCAGCCCCAACGCGGCGAGCGGGCGCGTGGTCATCGGCTGGTTCCCGAAAGAGCGGCGCGGGCTCGCGATGGGCATCCGCCAGATGTGCCAGCCGCTCGGCGTGGCGATCGCCGCGGTCAGCGTGCCGCTGCTCGCGGCCAACGGCGGGATCGCCGCCGCGCTGATCGTGCCGGCCGTCCTCTGCGGCGTGTCCGCGGTGCTCTGCGCGATCGGGATCGTCGACCCGCCGCGGCCACCGCGGAAGGCCGCCGAGGGGGAGGACGCCCATCCTCAGGCCGTGTGGCGGCCGTACCGCGAGACGTCGCTGCTGTGGCGCATCCACGCCGTCTCCATGCTGCTCGTCGTCCCGCAGTTCACCGTCTCCACCTTCGGGCTGGTCTGGCTCGTGTCGCAGCTGCACTTCTCGTCGCTGGCCGCGGGCATCGTCATCGGGGTGAGCCAGTTCGCCGGCGCCATCGGCCGCATCGGGGTCGGCGTGCTAAGCGATCGGGTCGGCAGTCACCTGCGACCGCTGCGGTGGGTCAGTGTGTGCGCCGTCGCGGTCATGCTGCTGATGGCGGCGGCCTCAGCCCTCGGGTCTGTGGCGGCCGCCGTCATCCTCATCGTCGCGGCGATCGTCACGGTCGCCGACAACGGCCTGGCCTACACGTCGGTCGCCGAGATCGCCGGGCCCTTCTGGTCGGGGCGTGCCCTCGGGGCGCAGAACACCGGCCAGTTCCTCGCCGCATCGGTCGTCGGACCGGCCGTCGGGGCGCTGATCGGCTGGGTCGGGTATCCCGTCGCCTTCGCGGTCGTCGCGCTGTGCCCTGCGGTGGCGACGCCGCTCGTCCCGCGAGACCGCGAGCTGGCGGTCGTCCCGGCCTAGCGCCGGCGCCCTTCTAGACTTTCCCCATGCGCATCGACATCGTCACGATCTTCCCGACCTTCTTCGATGTGCTCGACATCTCCCTGCTCGGCAAGGCCCGGCAGTCCGGCCTCATCGAGCTCGGCGTCCACGACCTGCGTGACTACACGCACGACCGCCACCGGACGGTCGACGACACCCCGTACGGCGGGGGAGCGGGGATGGTCATGAAGCCGGAGCCGTGGGGCGAGGCGCTCGACGGCATCCTGGACGGCGCATCCGACCCCGTCGTGATCTTCCCGTCGCCCGCAGGCGAGGTCTTCACCCAGGCGATCGCGCGCGAACTGGCCCAGGAGCAGCACATCGTGTTCGGCTGCGGACGCTACGAGGGGATCGACCAGCGCGTCTTCGACGACACGGCTGCTCGCGCCCGGGTGCGGCTGATGAGCATCGGCGACTACGTGCTCAACGGCGGCGAGGTCGCGACGATGGCGATGATCGAGGCGGTCGGCCGGCTCATCCCGGGCGTCGTCGGCAACCCCGAGAGCCTCGTCGAGGAGTCGCACGAGGACGGCCTGCTCGAGTACCCCAGCTACACCAAGCCCGCCGTCTGGCGCGGCCGGGAGGTGCCTCCCGTGCTGCTCTCCGGCAACCACGGGGCCGTCGACGCGTGGCGTCGCGAGCAGCAGCTCGAGCGCACGCGCGCCGTCCGCCCCGACCTCCTCCCGTAACCCCTCCGCCCACCGTCGAGTACGCACAAATTGCACGCTCGCAATGTGATTCGCGTGCAGTCTTCGTGTACTCGACGGTGGGGTCAGGGGGCGGTGAGGACGAGGGGGCCGTCGTCGGTGATAGCGACGGTGTGCTCGGAGTGCGCGCCGCGGGAGCCGTCGGCGCTGCGGAGCGTCCAGCCGTCTCGGTCGGTGTAGATCTCGTCGGTCGTCTCCAGGAACCACGGCTCGATCGCGACGACGAGGCCCGGGCGCAGGGGATAGCCGCGGCCGGCGCGCCCGTCGTTCGAGATGTGCGGGTCGCCGTGCATCGTCCGGCCGACGCCGTGGCCGCCGAACTGCGTGTTGATCGAGTAGCCCTCCGCGTGAGCGACGGCGGCGATGGCAGCGGAGATGTCGCCGATCCTGCCGCCGGGCTGTGCCGCTTCGATGCCCGCCGTGAGCGCGCGGCGGGTGGTGTCGATCAGACGGAGGTCCTCGTCCCGCGGCGTGCCGACGACCAGGCTCACGGCCGAGTCGGCGACCCAGCCGTCCACGCTCGCGGCGAAGTCCAGGGTCAGCAGGTCGCCGTCCTGCAACCGGTAGTCGTGCGGGAGGCCGTGCAGCACGGCATCGTTGACGGAGGTGCAGATCACCTTGCCGAACGGGCTCGCCCCGAACGACGGATGGTAGTCGATGTAACAGGACTCGGCACCGCGGCGACGGATGAGGTCGTGCGCGAGCGCATCCAGCTCCAGCAGATTCACGCCGACGTGGGCAGCCGCAGCCGTCTGCGCGAGCACATCGGCGACGAAGCGGCCGGCCGGCCGCATCTGCTCGATCTCGGCGGGCGTCCTCAGCTCGATCACGGTGGCTCCTCTCGGTGTCGTACCCCACCAGTCTCGCAGGTGGGCGTCCGGCAAACGCGCAGCCGCAGCACAGCCGGCCCCGGCTACGCTGGGCGCGTGATCATCCGCAAGGCGTTCTACTGGTGGCTCTTCCCGTCCGCCGTGGTGCTCCCGGCGTGGCTGCTGGTCGGCTGGGCCGCCTTCAGCCAGGGGAGCGGCTGGTCGTTCCTCGGCCTCCTGCTGCTCTGCCCCATCCTGTTCGTCGCGATGCTGGTCGTGGGCGGCATCGTGATGGCCCGGCGCAGCGTACGCGAGAGTCGCGCGGTCTCCTGGTACGACGTCGGCCTGTTCGGCGCCTGGCATCTGGCGATCATCGCGTTCGGGTTCTTCCCGGCCGGGTTGACCGGCTGGCTGGCCGTGCTGGGCATCCTGCTGTTCATCGCCATCTTCTGGGTGGTGCTGTGGGAGCTCCTGACCGAGACGCGCGCTCGTGTCGCCATGACGTTCGAGGCCTACCAGCGTGCCGCCCAGCCCCGCGAGGTCCCGCCGCCACCCGGTGAGTCGGTCGACGGAGGCGAGTACATCGTCATCGAGGAGCGCCGCGACCGCGAGTGACGACCCGCGCGTCGGGTGTGCTGTTTCGGCATCCGATTCCGTGCGCTTTGGCAAACAGGTGCCGCGCATGGCACAATTGACCCTTGTGCCGCGGCCAGGCTCTGCCACGGGGGAGCCAGCACTTCTCGCGGACACCCACTTACCGAACCCAGACGGCCGACACTCCTGATCGGAGCCGGCCCCGAGTCCGTTCCCGACCTGTGGCGGGTACAGAGAGCGAACATCCATGCACATCCTCGACCAGCTCGACGCCGCGTCCCTCAAGCAGGACATCCCCGAGTTCCGCGCCGGCGACACCGTCAAGGTGCACGTGAACATCATCGAGGGCAACCGCTCTCGCGTCCAGGTCTTCCAGGGCGTCGTCATCGGCCGCTCCGGCGAGGGCGTCCGCGAGACCTTCACGGTCCGCAAGATCAGCTTCCAGGTGGGTGTCGAGCGCACCTTCCCAGTCCACTCCCCGGTCATCGACAAGATCGAGGTCGTCACCCGCGGTGACGTCCGTCGCGCGAAGCTCTACTACCTGCGCGAGCTCCGCGGCAAGAAGGCGAAGATCAAGGAGAAGCGCGAGAACTGATCTCCGCGCCCCAAGCGTCGAGAGCCCCCGAATCCTGTATGGATCCGGGGGTTCTGTCGTTTCCGGAGCTGCTGACCGCGTCGTGTACGAACGGCACCCGCCGATGAGTGACAATGGAACGCGAGGCTTCCCGCAGATCGAGAGGGCGGAGGACGAGGAACGCATGATGACCCCGGTGTCGCCGTCCCTGCGGTTCGAGAAGGCCCTCTATCGAGAGGGCGTGACCTCCATCGTCGCCGTCGACGAGGTCGGCCGCGGAGCGCTCGCAGGCCCCGTCGCGGTCGGGATGGTCGTCATCGACACGGCCGTGAAGCGCATCCCGCCGGGGCTGCGCGACTCCAAGCTCCTGCCCGAGCCTGTCCGGGAATCGCTCGACCCGCTGTGCCGCAAGTGGGCCATGCACCATGCGGTCGGTCTGGCGACGGCCGCCGAGGTCGACTCGCTCGGGATCATGCGCTGCCTCGGGCTGGCGGGCGCGCGCGCCCTCGCCCAGCTGGAGGAGCAGGGCGCCGTCGTGCACGACAGCACGCTCATCCTCGACGGCAACTACGACTATCTGAATCCGGCGCTGATGAGGCCGGCGAAGGTCGTCACGCGTATCAAGGCCGACCGGGACTGCGCTTCCGTCGCCGCGGCGTCCGTCATCGCCAAGGTGCATCGTGACCGCATGATGATCGCACACGACACCGAGTATCCGGGCTACGGCTGGGCGAGCAACAAGGGGTACTCGACCCCGGAGCACTTCGCCGCCATCGCAGAGCTGGGCCCGAGTGCGCTGCACCGGATGACGTGGCTGAAGCAGCCGGCGCTGATCGACATCCCCGAGTGATCCGGCCCGGTTGATCCGTCGGTTCGTCCACAGCGTGACCGCGACCGACGCGCGAGTCGTCCGAGCGGCATAGACTTGACGGACGATGGATGAAGACGAGTTCGACGACTACGACCGCGAGGTCGAGTTGGCTTTGTATCGCGAGTACCGGGACGTCGTCTCGCAGTTCAAGTATGTGATCGAGACGGAACGACGTTTCTATCTGGCGAACGAGGTGGAGTTCGTGCGCCGCGATACGGAGCACGACTTCTACTTCGAGCTGACCATGAACGACGTCTGGGTATGGGACGTGTACCGGGCCGACCGCTTCGTGAAGTCCGTGCGCGTCCTGACCTTCAAGGACGTCAACATCGAGGAGCTCTCCTCCAAGGAGTTCGAGCTGCCCAAGGAGCTCGCGCTCGACGAGTGATCGCCGTGCTCTCGTGAGCGACTGAGCGTTCACGCTCCACCTGTTCACAGCCCCTGCTCCTCGCGGTCTTTCCACAGATCTGTCCTTCCCGCTCCGCCGACCGGCCCACCAGCCGAGGCTGGATGCGGAGGTTGACATGGCTGAGAAAGACGAATTGGGCCGTCGCGGCGAGCAGGTCGCTGCCGAGTGGCTGCAGGAGAACGGGTACACCCTCGTCGACCGCAACTGGCGGTGCCCGTCGGGGGAGCTCGACCTGGTACTGCGGCGCGGCACCACGATGGTGTTCGCGGAGGTGAAAACGCGGTCGTCGCTGACCTTCGGGCATCCGTTCGAGGCGATCACGTCGCGTAAGGCGGCCCGCCTGCGGCGACTGGCGGCCGCGTGGTGTCGCGAACGGGAGCCCGGGGCTGTCGCGGTCCGCATCGATGCGGTCGCCGTGACCGATGCGTGGAGCGACCGGCCAGTCGTCGAGCACCTGACCGGGATCGCCTGATGGCGCTCGCACGCACGTTCGCCATCGCTCTCGACGGGTTGCGCGGCAACGTGGTCGAAGTGGAGGCCGACATCTCGGCGGGACTGCCGGCATTCGTCCTCATCGGGCTGCCCGACACGGCGCTGGGCGAGTCGCGGAAGCGGGTCGGAGCGGCCGCGGTGAATGCCGGTTGCTCCCTGTCGCAGAAGAAGCTGACGGTCAATCTGTCGCCGGCCGCGCTCCCGAAGCAGGGGTCCGGCTTCGATCTCGCCATCGCGATCGCCTCGCTGTCTGCGGCGGGCGTCGTGCCGCCGGTGTCGGCGGGGCGAGCGGTCCACCTCGGTGAACTGGGACTGGACGGGCGGCTGCGTCCGGTGGCGGGCGTGCTTCCGGCCGTCCTCGCAGCACGCGAAGCAGGGTTCGAGCGGGTCCTCGTTCCCGCGGGCAACCTCGACGAGGCATGTCTCGTCGAGGGCATCGAGGTTGTGGGGGTGACGGGATTGCGCGCCGCGGCGATCGTGCACGGCGCCGAGCTCGACCCGGTGGATGAGGAACCGGTTCTCCCGGCGGTGTCGGAACAACGAGCAGCACCGGAGCCGGACATGGCCGAGGTGTCCGGCAACGGCGAAGCCGTCGAGGCGCTGGTCGCCGCAGCGGCGGGCGGTCATCATCTGGCGATGGTCGGTCCTCCAGGGGCGGGCAAGACGATGCTCGCCCGGCGCCTTCCGTCCCTGTTGCCGGACCTGGCCGGTGCCGACGCCTTGGAAGCGACGTGCATCCGTTCGCTCACCGGTTTGGGTGTCGGCGCAGAACTGGTGCGGCGACCGCCGTTCGAAGCGCCTCACCACACGGCATCGGCCGTCTCGCTGGTCGGCGGGGGCAGCGGGCGGATCACCCCCGGCGCGATCGTCCGGGCTACGCACGGGGTGCTGTTTCTCGACGAAGCGGCCGAGTTCCCGCCGTCCGTGCTCGATGCGCTCCGGCAACCGTTGGAGAACGGCAGCATCACCATCCATCGTGCAAGTGGTGCCGCGTCGTTTCCGGCGCGGTTCCAGTTGGTGCTCGCGTCGAACCCCTGTCCGTGCGGCCACTACGGTTCGGCGGATGCGGAGTGCACATGCTCGCCGATGGCCCGAAGACGCTACCTCGCCCGGATGTCCGGGCCGCTGATGGATCGCGTCGACATCCGTCTCACCGTACGGCGATTGGGCCTGGCCGCCCTCCATGCGGCCTCGGACGTCCACGCGCCGGGCCTGACCAGCAGCGAACTCCGAGCTCGCGTCGAGTCGGCCAGGGCCAGCGCGCTCGAACGACTCCGCGGGACGGGCTGGGTGCGCAACGCTGACGTGGCCGGCAGCTGGCTGCGATCCGGCGACCGCCGGCTCGGGGCGTCGGCGATCGCGCCACTCGACCGGGCGTTGGAGCGCGGCGGCATCACGATGCGCGGCTACGACCGGACCTTGCGCCTCGCGTGGACCCTCGCCGACCTCGACGGCGCGGGGTCACCAGATGTGGACCACGTCGGCCGTGCGCTGTTCCTGCGGCGCGGGATCAGAGCATGAGCGCCGCGTGCGGCGCATGCGCGGTCTCCCGGCTTGCGACGGCTGGGCGAAGCGGGAGCGGGGCGCTGCCGGATGATACGGACGCGACGAACGGGCCGGCGTTCGACGGGGCGAAGGCATCGGACGAGAGAAGGGCGGAGGCGCCGGGAGCGGTGGATGACCCGCCGGTCGGGGGCGCACGCACCGGCGTGCCGTCGCCACCTTGCGGGGGACGTCGCTCCGGATCCGTATTCGCGGGCCTGTCCGATGGCGACGTGGCGCGCCTGGTTGCAGCGGTGTCCAGTTCGCCCGACAGGGGAGCGGAGTCGTCCGAGCTGAGCGCCGAGCGGTTCGCCAGAGCCGCGTTGACGACGGCGATCGAACCAGGAGACCTGGAGGCGGGGCGCCTGGTGGGTGCGCTGGGCGCGGTGGGCCTGCTCCGAGCGATCGTGGAGGGGCACGATGCGGAGCACGTGCTGCACGTATCGCGTCACGCCGACGTGGTGCCGCTCCCTCTTACGGAGGACTTGGCGCTCTCTCTGGAGGGTGCAGGCGAGCAGTTCGGGCACCGGTTCGACACCGACGGCAGCGGGGGAGCGGCCGGCAATTTCCTGTCGGCGTTCGAGAGCCTCTCGCCGGAGCGGCCGCAGGTCGATGCGCGGGCGGTTCGTCGGATCGCCGAATGCCTCGCACGGTGGCGGGTGCGGCTCTCCCTGGAGGAGTCGTGCCGAGCCCTCGAGCGGGCAGCGCGGCTGGGTGCGGTTCTGCTGACACCCGACACGGAAGTCTGGCCGGAGGGTTTCGCGGCGCTTGAGGACGGCGAGCCGCTCGCACTGTGGATCCGCGGCGATCCCGAGCGGTTGGCGCGGCTGGACCGTTCCGTCGCTCTCGTCGGCGCACGCGCGTCGACCGACTACGGAGAGCACGTGGCAATGGAGGCGGTGGCCGGACTGGTCGGGCGGGGGTTCGCCGTCGTGTCCGGCGGTGCATACGGGATCGACGCGGCAGCACATCGCGCCACGCTGGCGAGCGGCGGGCTGACCGTGGCGTTCCTCGCCGGAGGAGTCGACCGTCTGTATCCGGCGGGCAACAGCGATCTGCTCCGTCGTGTCTCCCGGGAGGGTGTGCTCGCGGCCGAACTCCCTCCGGGCAACGCGCCGACCCGGTGGCGGTTCCTGATGCGCAATCGGTTGATCGCCGCAGCGGCGAGCGCGACCGTGGTGGTCGAGGCGGGGCGACGGTCCGGATCCCTCAACACCGCAGGTCACGCCGCCCAGCTCGGGCGACCGCTGGGCGCTGTGCCGGGAAGCATCCTCTCGCCCGCGTCGGCCGGGTGCCACCGTCTCATCCGGGAATACGCGGCCATCTGCGTCACGTCTGCCGACGAGATGGCGGAGCTCGCAGATCCCCTGGGAACCGGCCCGACGGGCGAGCCGGGCGCGGCGGCCGTCGACACCGTCGAGGTGCCGCCGGAGGGTGGAGATGCGGAGGGCGCCGTCGTGTCGGCTCTGACATCGGCACGCGGCGCCAGTGCGGACGAGATCGCGGCGCGGTCGTCGCTACCCTTCACGACGGTCGCCGCGATCCTCGGCCGGCTCGACCTCGCCGGCCGAGCCCGCGAAAGCGGCGGAGGCTGGTCGCTCAGCGAACGGAGGCACGCGTGACAGCCAATCCGTGGGCGAGAGGCAAAGTGGCTCCGCTCCGTCGCGTCTCGCAGAACGCGCGTCGCTGCCCACCCCGGAGACGGTCCGGGGTCAAGCTGGGGAGGTGAGTCTGGATGCGGCCATCGAGCAGTACGAACGGCACCTGCGGGTGGAGCGCGGGTACTCGCCGCAGACGATCCGCGCCTACCGGTCGGACCTGGGGGCGCTCGCCGCCTTTGCGGCGGAACGGGGCGTCGCGACCGCGGACGCACTGACTCTCGACCTCTACCGTGACTGGCTCTGGGAGGGCTCCAAGCGGGGCCTCGCGAAGTCGACGCTCGCGCGGCGGGCGGCGTCGGTCCGCGGCTTCAGCGCATGGGTCACGCGCCAAGTCGAGACGCCCGGAAAGGCCGGCTCGACCGCTGGGGCGCTCGGCGGACGCGTTGCAACCGATAGTTCTGCCGGGGCAGGCGACGGGATCGGGGGTGCGTCCGCGGCAAGCAGCGAGCCCGCGGGGACGGCTCGGGATCACGCGGTCGTGGCCCCGGCAGCGTCGGCTCCAGGTCGCGCGGCCCTGGATCCGGAAGCGGCTGGGACCGCCGCCGAACATGCGGTCGTGGACCCGGCCGCGCGGTTGCGGTCCCCGAAAGCGGACAAGACGCTTCCGAGAGTCATCACGCGGGAGCAGATGGACGAGATCCTCGCGGCGCTCGCCGCACGGGCAGAGGACGGCGACCCCGGATCGCTGCGTGATGTGGCGGTGATCGAGTTGCTCTACGCGGCCGGGATCCGCGTGTCCGAGTTGACCGGGCTCGACGTCGACGATGTGGACCTCGACCGACTGACCGTCCGTGTGATCGGCAAAGGGTCGAAGGAACGCGTCGTGCCCTTCGGGGTGCCGGCATTGCGGGCCATCCGTGCGTGGCTGTCGGGCGGGCGTCCGCGGCTCGCCGTTGCCGGGTCAGGGCCCGCGCTGTTCCTCGGTGCGCGCGGGGCGCGGCTCGGGAGCCGCGCCGTCTACGAGCTGGTCGCCGGTCTTCTCGCCGACGTGCCGGGGCGAGGGCCGTCCGGGCCCCACGCCCTCCGCCACACGGCCGCCACGCACCTGCTCGACGGCGGGGCAGACCTCCGAGCGGTGCAGGAGCTGCTCGGCCACGCCAGCCTAGGCACGACCCAGATCTACACCCACGTCTCGACCGAACGGCTCAAAGAGGCGTACCGGATCGCCCACCCGCGCGCCTGAACCGGGCCGCCCCGCCCGGGCGCCCCAACCGGGCCGCTCCGCCGACCCGGGCGCTCGAACCGGACCGCTCCGCCCACCCGCGCGCCTGCACCGGGCCGCCCCGCCGACCCGGGCGCTCGAACCGGACCGCTCCGCCGACCCGGGCGCTCGAACCGGACCGCTCCGCCCACCCGCGCGCCTGAACCGGGCCGCTCCGCCCACCCGGGCGCCCGATCTGGGCCGCTCCGGCGCGCCCGAGCTCCCGCCAGCCCGGGCTGGCGGGCCTGCCTCATCATCCTCGACCCGGCCGGCCGGGTCGCATCCGCTGCTGCCAGGCGGAGCTCACCCGCCCCCGAGCGGCAAGAGGATGGCGGGCGGCACCCGCCCGAAGTACAGCATCGGCGACACGTACTCTCCGTTCACGCGGACACCCACGTGGACGCACGCCGTGCCGCAGTGCCCGCCCGACGCGACGACTCCGATGACCGCGCCTCGGGCGACCCGCGAACCCACCGGGAGGTCCGACGACGCCGGCTCGAAGCTCGACAGGACCCCGCCGCCGTGGTCGAGAGTCAGCACCGGGCGATCAACGACCATCCCGGCGAAGCGTACGGTCGCGCCATCCGGCGCGATCAGGGGAGCGCCCGCCGTCGCCGTCAGGTCGATGCCGCGATGACCCGCGGCGTACCGCGTCGGAGGTGCCGCATACGGCGCTGAAACCGCGGGGTCGGCGACGGGCCACATCCACTGCGCCCCGTGATCGGACGCCGCCGGCCGCTGTGCGGAGCCCGCCCGGTCGGCCAGGAGGTCCGTCGGCGGACTGACGGAATCACCCATCGCAGTCGCACCGGCGGCCCCGGCCGGAAGGAACAGCACGCACAGGATGAGCGCAGAGAGCACGACACACCAACGCGGCGGGGCCGCCCGCGATCGCCTTCGGCGCCAGCGCGCACCACGGTTGAGCCGCATGCCACGAGTCTCGTCGTGCAATCGCATCCGTCCGCCTTCCGTCGAGCCGTCCTTCCACCCTCCCTGGCGCGGCCACCGGTCGCTCGGGCGCATCCCGAACAAGTGGACAAGTCCGCACGGGACCCGTCTGTGGACACGCCAGTGGCCGACGGTTCTCCCCGGCCCGTTCGCGGCGTACCGTGATATTCGCCCTCGCCGCCCCCCGACCGGGAGCCGCGAACAGTGGGCCGCACAACCGAAAAAGGGATGACATGACTGAAGAGAGCAGGAACGCAGCCGCCACGAGCGACGAGAACGCACCACGGCCCACGGCGGCGATGCGGCGGAGAGTCACCGGACTGGCGATCGCAGCGGCGGTCGGCGGGTTCCTGTTCGGTTTCGACTCGTCGGTCATCAACGGCGCGGTCGACTCGATCCAGAAGAGCTTCGCGCTGAACGCCTTCGTCACCGGGTTCATCGTCGCCATCGCCCTGCTGGGCTGCGCCGTCGGCGCCTTCATCGCCGGTCGCCTCGCTGACCGCTGGGGGCGCCTCAAGGTGATGCTCCTCGGCGCGGTGCTGTTCCTTGCCAGCTCCATCGGAGCCGGCCTCGCGTTCTCCGCCTGGGACCTCGGGTTCTGGCGCGTCATCGGCGGTCTCGGCATCGGCATCGCTTCCGTCGTCGCGCCCGCCTACATCGCCGAGATCTCGCCGCGGCAGTCCCGCGGCCGACTGGCCTCCCTGCAGCAGCTGGCCATCACGATCGGTATCTTCGTCGCCCTGCTCTCGGACGCCCTCCTCGCCGGCGTGGCCGGGTCCGCATCCCAGCAGCTCTGGTTCGGGCTCGAGGCGTGGCGGTGGATGTTCCTGGTCGGCGTGATCCCGTCGGTCGTCTACGGCATCCTCGCCCTGACACTGCCCGAGTCGCCCCGCTTCCTGCTCGCCAACGGGCGCCACGACGAGGCACGGGAGATCTTCACCACGCTCGTCCCCGAAGAGGACATCGACCGCCAGATCGGCGACATCGAGCGCGCCATCCAGGAGGACAAGGAGGGCGCGAAGGCCACCCTGGCCGGCAATCGGCTGGGCCTCAAGCCGATCGTCTGGATCGGCATCATCCTCTCCGTCTTCCAGCAGTTCGTCGGCATCAACGTGATCTTCTACTACTCGACCACGCTGTGGAAGGCGGTCGGATTCACCGAGAGCAACTCGCTGCTCATCACCGTGATCACCTCGGTCACGAACGTCGTCGTGACGATCGTCGCCATCGTGCTCGTCGACCGCGTCGGCCGCCGCCCCATCCTGCTGACCGGCTCGGTCGGCATGGCCCTGTCGCTCGGCGTCATGGCGCTTTCCTTCGCCTTCGCGGTCAAGGTCGACGGCGCGGTGTCGCTGCCGAACCCGTGGGGCCCGATCGCCCTGATCGCCGCGAACATCTTCGTCATCTGCTTCGGCGCGTCGTGGGGACCGCTGGTCTGGGTGCTCCTCGGCGAGATCTTCCCGACCAAGATCCGCGGAAAGGCGCTCGGCGTCGCGGCGGCCGCGCAGTGGATCGCCAACTTCCTGGTGACCGTCTCCTTCCCGCCCATGGCCGACTTCTCGCTGCCGTTCACGTACGGCATGTACGCGATCTTCGCCGCCCTCTCGTTCTTCTTCGTCTTCTTCAAGATCCCGGAGACGAACGGGATGGCGCTGGAGCACGCCGAGACCCTCTTCCGCGAGGCGGGCGGCAAGCGCCGGGGCGTCCAGGTGCGCTCCAGCGGAGACTCCGCCTGACCCCCGCTTCCTGATAGGATGTCTGAAGCACTCCGCTCGTCGGAGTGACTACGCGTGCCCGTAGATCCTCGCAAGAGGCGCCTTTCACCGGGCGGGGCGCGCATCCACCGGTCTCCCACTCCACTCGACGGCCTCGCCGTGCGGGCGGTGGGATGCGGATGCGCGCGGGGCACCAGGAGTGGCGGCCGCCGGCCGTCGCAGACAACCGCAACCAAAGGAGAAACGGCAATGGCCGTCGTCACCATGCGCCAGCTGCTCGACAGCGGCGTCCACTTCGGACACCAGACCCGTCGGTGGAACCCGAAGATGAAGCGCTTCATCCTCACCGAGCGCTCGGGCAGCTACATCATCGACCTGCAGCAGTCGCTCGCGTACATCGACAAGACGTACGACTTCGTCCGCGAGACCGTCGCCCACGGCGGCACCATCCTCTTCGTCGGCACGAAGAAGCAGGCCCAGCAGGCGATCGCCGAGCAGGCGACCCGCGTGGGCCAGCCCTACGTGAACCAGCGCTGGCTGGGTGGTCTGCTGACCAACTTCTCGACCGTGTCCAAGCGCCTCGCCCGCATGAAGGAGCTCGAGGAGCTCGACTTCGAGGGCACCACCAGCGGCTTCACCAAGAAGGAGCTGCTGATCAAGAAGCGCGAGCTGGACAAGCTCCACAAGTCGCTCGGCGGCATCCGCAACCTCAGCAAGACGCCGAGCGCGCTCTGGGTTGTCGACACCAAGAAGGAGCACCTCGCGATCGACGAGGCCAAGAAGCTGGGCATCCCGGTCATCGGCATCCTCGACACGAACTGCGACCCGGACGAGGTCCAGTACCCGATCCCGGGCAACGACGACGCGATCCGCTCCGTCACCCTGCTGACTCGCATCGTGGCCGACGCTGCGGCCGAGGGCCTCATCCAGCGTCACCAGAAGCCCGAAGAGGGCGCCGAGCCGGCCGAGCCGCTCGCCGAGTGGGAGCAGGAGCTCCTGCAGCAGTCGTCCGACGAGGTGCAGTCGAGCGCCGAGACCACCAAGGCCGCTGACGCGGACCTGGCGGCCGCGAAGGCCGACTCCGCCGAGGTCGTCGCCGAGGGCGAGGCGGACGCTGTCGAGGCTGACGCCGTCGTGGCCGCCGAGGCCGACGCCGCCGAGGCCGAGTCGACCGTCGAGACCGACGCACCTGCGGACGCCGAGTCCAAGTAACCCGCGTCAACCAGAAGTCTTCGAGAAAAAGAAAGTTCCAGTCAGAACATGGCAAACATCAGCATCGCCGACATCAAGGCTCTCCGTGAGCAGCTCGGCACCGGCATGGTCGACACCAAGAAGGCCCTCGAGGAGGCCGGTGGCGACATCGAGAAGGCCACCGAGATCCTGCGCCTGAAGGGTGCGAAGGGCAACGCGAAGCGTGCCGACCGCTCCACCAGCGAGGGCCTCGTCGCCGCCAAGGAGAACGGCAACGGCACCGCCACCATGATCGAGCTCGCGTGCGAGACCGACTTCGTGGCGAAGGGCGACAAGTTCATCGCCCTGTCCGAGAAGGTTCTCGACGCGGCTGCGGCCGCCGGCGCCACCACCGTCGAGGAGGCCCTCGCGGCCCCCGCCGGCAGCCAGACCGTCGCCGAGCTCATCGGTGACGAGGCCGCCATCCTCGGCGAGAAGGTGGAACTCCGCCGCATCGCCGTCGTGAACGGCGATAACTTCGCGATCTACCTGCACAAGACCTCCAAGGACCTGCCGCCGCAGGTCGGTGTCGTCCTCGGTTACACCGGTGACGACGCGGAGACCGCTCGCAGCATCGCGCAGCACATCTCGTTCGCGAACCCGACCTACCTCAACCGCGAGGACGTCCCGGCCGACGAGGTCGAGAACGAGCGTCGCATCGTCGAGGAGATCTCGCGCAACGAGGGCAAGCCGGAGGCCGCGCTCCCGAAGATCATCGAGGGCCGCCTCGGCGCCTACTTCAAGCAGGTCGCCCTGCTCGAGCAGGAGTACGCCCGCGACAACAAGCTGACCATCGCCCAGGTGGTGAAGGATGCGGGCCTGACCATCACCGGTTTCGCCCGGTTCAAGGTCGGCGCGTAACAGATCATGAAGGAGTCCGGATCGTGAACACGATCCGGACTCCTTTTCTGTGCGCGGGAGGATGTCCCTCTCCCGCGAGCACCCACTAGCTTTAACCAGAACCACGCACGGAAGGACGCTATTCACGCATGTCGGCAGCCACCCAGAGACATCCTTCACAGCGACGCAGGGTCCTTCTCAAACTCTCCGGCGAAGCGTTCGGCGGCGGACAGCTCGGCGTCAACCCGGACATCGTCAGCAGCATCGCGCGTGAGATCGCGCAGGCGGCACAGGATGTGGAGATCGCCATCGTCGTCGGCGGCGGCAACTTCTTCCGCGGGGCCGAGCTCTCGCAGCGCGGCATGGACCGCGGTCGCGCCGACTACATGGGCATGCTCGGCACGGTCATGAACTCGCTCGCGCTGCAGGACTTCCTGGAGCAGGCGGGTGCCGAGACCCGCGTCCAGTCGGCGATCTCGATGACCCAGGTCGCCGAGCCGTACATCCCGCGCCGAGCGGAGCGGCACCTCGAGAAGGGCCGGGTCGTCATCTTCGGCGCCGGCGCCGGGCTCCCGTACTTCTCGACCGACACGGTCGCCGCGCAGCGGGCACTCGAGATCAGCGCCGACGTCGTGCTGGTCGCCAAGAACGGCGTCGACGGCATGTACGACGACGACCCGCGCACCAACCCCGATGCGCGCAAGATCGACCAGATCAGCCACCAGGAGGCCCTGCAGCAGAACCTGAAGGCGGTCGACTCGACGGCCCTCAGCCTGTGCATGGACAACGGGATGCCGATGCGCATCTTCGGGATCGAGCCGGCCGGCAACGTCACGGCTGCTCTGCTCGGCGCCGAGATCGGCACTCTCCTCGGCTGAACGGCCAGCGCTGGTCTTCAATGCCGCCGCCGGTCCGGCACCGGCGGCGGCGTGACCGCGCAATAGACTAGACAGCGACCCACCGATCTGAAGGAGAAACCGTGATCGCGGATGTGATTTCCGATGCCCGTCAGCGCATGAGCAAGACCGTGGACGCGGCGAGGGAGGACTTCGGCACCGTGAGCGCGGGCCGGGCCAACCCGGCACTGTTCCAGAAGGTGCTGGTCGACTACTACGGTTCGCCGACGCCGCTCGCCCAGCTGGCCGGCCTCCAGAACCCCGAGGCCCGCGTCCTGCTGGTCACGCCTTACGACAAGTCGGCGCTGAAGGACATCGAGAAGGCCATCGTCAACATGCCCAACCTCTCGGCCAATGTCGGCAACGACGGCGAGATCGTCCGGGTCACCCTGCCCGAGCTCACCGAGGACCGTCGAAAGGAGTTCGTCAAGATCGTCCGCGGCAAGGGCGAGGACGCCAAGGTCGCGCTGCGCAACATCCGCCGTCGGTCGAAGGACGACCTGGATGCGCTGAAGGGCGAGGTCGGCGACGACGAGCTTGCCCGCGCCGAGAAGGAGCTCGAGGCGATCACGCGCACTCACGTCGACGCGGTCGACGACGCCCTGAAGCGCAAGGAAGCCGAACTCCTCGAGGTCTAGCCGATGACCGACGAGAGCAGCCCCGGGGCGCCGACGCAGGGGGCGCCGACGCCGGGAGCACCGCTGCCTCCTGGCGGGCCCGAACTGCACGGTCGCAAGGGCAAGGCACGCTCGCGGGAGGAGTTCCGCGCCCAGGTGCAGGCCACCCGCGCCGACTTCGAGCGTCAGGTGCAAGCGCGGAAAGCGCAGCTCGATGCCACGAACGAGCGGATCGCCGAGCGCACGGGCCGCAACCTGATCCTCGCGATCGTGATCGGCCTCGCCGTGGGCGCGCTGGTCCTGGTGAGCCTGATCTTCATCAAAGAGCTGTTCCTGGTGTTCGGGATGGCGATGGCCGGATTCGCCAGTTTCGAGCTGGCGCAGGCGTTCCGCGGGTCCGGACGCCGTGTGCCCCGCATCCCGACCGTGATCGCCGCGGTCGGCATCGTCCCGGCCACGTTCTTCCTGCACGCGGGCGGCATGCTCGTCGCGCTCACCGCCGGCATCCTGCTCGTCGTCGTCTGGCGTCTGGTCGAGGAGTTGTTCGTCCCCGCCTCCCGGCGCGGCCCCGGCGCCCTCGGCCGGGACCTGCTGTGGTCGGTCTTCGCCCAGCTGTACGTGACCCTGCTGGCCAGCTTCGTCATCCTGCTTCTCGCGGAGCCGGGCGGCGAGTGGTGGGTGCTCGCGTTCCTCATCCTCGTCGTCTCGGTCGACACCGGCGCCTACGTGAGCGGCCTGTCGTGGGGCAAGCACCCGATGGCGCCGACCATCAGCCCGAAGAAGACGTGGGAGGGGTTCGCCGGAGCGGCCGCCGCGGCGATCATCGCGGGCGTCCTGCTGTCGGTGTTCATGCTGGGCGAGGTCTGGTGGTTCGGCATCGTCTTCGGCGTCGTCCTGCTGCTGACCGCGACAGCGGGCGACCTCGCCGAGTCGCTCATCAAGCGCGATCTGGGCATCAAGGACATGAGCTCGTGGCTGCCCGGCCACGGCGGTTTCCTCGACCGGCTCGACTCGATCCTGCCGTCGGCGGCGGCCACCTACGTCCTGTTCCTCATCTTCCGATGACAGAATGGGGGAGTGAGCACCTTCCCCCGCAGCCCCAAGTCCAAGCCGGGCTATGACGTCGAACAGGTGGATGAGTTCCTCAAGCTGGCGCGCCGGGCGTACGACGCCGACGAGGACGCTCCCTCGCTGACGGCCGCCGACATCCGCCACGCGGCGTTCTCGATGGCCAAGGGCGGATACTCCACGACGCACGTGGATGCCGCGCTGGAGCGTCTGGAGGACGCGTTCGCGGCCCGGGAGCGCGAGGCCATCCGCAGCCGCCAGGGCGATGCCTCGTGGTTCGAGGAGGCGCGCACGACCGCGCAGGTCGTCCTGAACCGCCTCGACCGTCCGCTCGGGCACCGGTTCGACCGGGTCAGCTTCCTCACGCTCGGCTACAACCGCAACGACGTCGACCGGTTCGCCAACCGGCTGGTCCGCTATTTCCAGGACGGCCGGCCGATGAGCGTCGAGGAGGTCCGGACGGTCACGTTCCGCGAGCAGCGGGGCGGATACCGGGAGGTCCAGGTCGATCTGCTGCTCGACAGCGTCACCGATGTCATGCTGGCGGTTCGCTGAGTGCGGGCGTCGATTCTTGGTTCTGAGCCCGATGTCCGTTATCGTTCTGTGATCGTGGGTAGACGAGCAGCAGCAGCAGAGATCGTGCCGCTGACTCCGGCCAACCCGGTCGGCGTCGCGTTCAAGCGATCCCGGCGACCGCACATCCGGTCGCGAGCGACCCTTCTGGGCTTCGCGTTCACCGCCGCCGTGGGGTTCGCACTGGTCAATGTGGTCGATCCGTTCTCCGGCACGACCACGACGCCGGCCTATGCCGAGTCGCTTCAGGAGATCCCCACCACGCAGCGCTACGACGGCGCTCCCACCCAGAACCTGACCGCTCCGGATGCGGCCGGCCCGACCATCACGCGCGATGCGGTCACGGTCAAGGAGAAGCCGAAGCCCACTCCGACGCCGACACCCACCCCGAAGCCGTCCGCCAAGAAGTCGTCCGGGGGAGGTGCCGCCCCGAGCGCACCGATTCCGACCGCCGGCACCGCCCGGGACATCGGCTACCAGATGATGCAGGCGCGCGGGTGGGGCGATGACCAGTGGGGCTGCCTCGACACCCTGTGGAGCCACGAATCCGGCTGGCGCGTCAACGCGTCGAACCCGAGCGGCGCGTACGGCATCCCGCAGGCGCTCCCCGGCAGCAAGATGGGGCCAGGCTGGGAGACCGACGCGTCGGTGCAGATCAACTGGGGTCTCGGCTACATCGCCGGGCGCTACGGCACTCCCTGCGGCGCCTGGGGCGTGTGGCAGAGCCAGGGCTGGTACTGAGCCTCGGCTCGAGCTGAGCGTCGCGCTGACCCGCGGTCACCCGTGACCGGCACGCACGATCCGCGTGCCTAAACTGGTCGTATGCCGCGTTCGAACCGTCCCCGAGGCCGCCAGGGCGGTCGCAAGGACGACGAGCCGGACGGCCTGGAGCGGCTGCTCTCCGGCTGGCGGCGCACCGAGGTGCGGCGCGGTGTGGAGTGGAACGTCCAACCCGTCTCGGCCGCGCAGGCGCAGAAGAGCTATCGGTGCCCCGGCTGCGGACGTGACATCGCGCCAGGCATCGCGCACCTCGTCGCGTGGCGCGCCGACGGCGTTCTGGGGGATGCGGCCGACCTGGCCGCACGACGGCACTGGCACGAGTCCTGCTGGAGGATCGCATGACGACCGAGAACGTGAGCACGCAGAGCACCAGCGGCGAGCCCGTCGAGATCCGCGGCGGCGTCGAGCTTCCCGCCCACCGCGAGGACATCGAGCTGCACACCGCCGACGGCCTCACGCTGGTCGGTGAGTTGGCGAGCCCGCTCGACCGCGAGCCGGTCGCGACCCTGGTCACGCTCCACCCGCTCCCGACCGGCGGCGGGTTCATGGACTCGCACATCCTGCGCAAGGCGGCCGGCCGGCTTCCCGCGCTGGCGGACATCGCGGTGCTGCGATTCAACACCCGCGGCACCACCTCGCCGCGCGGACGCAGTCAGGGCTCCTTCGACCACGGTGTCGGCGAGCGGTTCGACGTGGAGGCGGCGATGGCGTTCGTCGCCGAGCGCGGCCTCCCGCATCCCTGGCTCCTCGGCTGGTCGTTCGGCACCGAGCTGGCTCTCATGTACGGGCGCGAGTTCCCGGTCGACGGCGTCATCCTGCTGTCTCCGCCCCTGCACCGGGCGAAGCCGGAGCACCTGGCCGCGTGGGCCGGGGACCACCGCCCGATCGTCGCGCTGATCCCGGAACTGGACGACTATCTGCGTCCGGCGGAGGCGGCCGAGCGGTTCCGCCCGCTGCCGCAGATCGAGCTGGTCGATGTGGAGGGCGGGAAGCACCTGTGGGTGGGGGAGAACCAGACCCGCCGGGTGCTCAGTGAGATCGTTCAGCGGATCAACCCCTCCGCTCTGCCGCTGCCGACCGAGTGGCCGCCGCCCGCGTCCTAGAGCGTGAAGGTCGTCAAAGCTCGTTCTGACGCGGGATGACGACCTGCTTGACGATCAGCAGGATGGCCGCCGCGAACGGGATCGCGACGAGCGCCCCGAGGATGCCGAGCAGCGTACCGCCGGCGAGAGCGGCGACGACGACGAGGGCGCCGGGAACGGAGACCGCGCGGTTCATGATGCGCGGGCTGAGCACATACGCCTCCACCTGCATGTAGATCAGGTAGTAGATCGCCGCGGCGATTGCGGTCGGTGTTCCGGACAGGAAACAGACCGCGACGATGATCACGGAACCGGTGATCGTTCCGACCAGCGGGATCAACGAGAAGAAGAACGCGATCGACGCGAGCAGGATGGGGAACTTCGCGCCGATCACCGTCAGGAAGATCGCGCTCAGGATGCCGTTGACGAGGGCCAGCAGGACCTGCCCCATGACGTACTTGCCGACGGAGTCCGTAATCTGGTCGCCCAGGTCGGCGAACCGCGCCCGGCGGGAGGCCGGCACGAGCTGGTATGCGGAGCGCTTGATCGCCGGCAGCGAAGCCGTGAAGTAGATGGTCAGGATGAGGACGATCACGACGCCGAACACGCCCTGGACGATGCCGACACCGGTCTGCAGCACCTTGGACGTGATGTCCGGCAGGTTCTTCTGCAGCCACTCGGTGACCGCGTCGATGTTCTGCTGGTTGACGATGCCGGGGAACTGATGCTGGAGGCTGAGGAACCACTTCTCGGCGTCGCCGTTGTTCACCCAGGTGATGGTGTTCTGGACGAGCTGGGTGGCCTGGCTGATCGCGACCGGGACGATCGCCCAGATCAGGCCGATGAAGGCGCCGATAATGACCACGAGCGAGACGACGAGGGCCAGCCAGCGCGGGAACTTGCGGCGCTCGAGGAACGAGATCAGTGGCTCGATGCCGAGCGCCAGGAACAGCGCGGCACCGATGTACGTGATGATCGTCGCGAGGCTGGTGATCGCGCTGAGGATGAGGATCCCGAGCCCGACTCCGAGGGCGCCGATGAGGCCGAGGCGGAACGGGTTCTGGATCTTCATGGTTCCCCCTGGGTCAGTCGCGGTCGGCAGTCACGCTTTCGGCCTGCTGAAGGACGCCGCGCAGGTTCTCGAAGTACCCGGCCACAGCCTCGCGCTCAATCCTAATCTGGGCGAGGCGCTCTTCCGCGTCCGCCACGAGGCGTTGTGTACGCTCCTCCGTCTCCTCGAGCAGAGCCGCGGCCCGCTCCTCGGCGTCGTGGATGACCTGCGTGGCGGTCTCTTCGGCCTTCTTCCTCGCCTCGGTGACCGTGCGACGGGCCTCCGCCTCGAATGCCTCGGCTTCGGATCGGGCCTGCGCGGTGCGCTTGACCGCGTCCGCCAGCTGCACGTTGGCCTCGTCGAGGTACTTCTGCGTCTGGGCGACCGCCTCCTGGTGCCGCGTGAGGTACTCCTTCTCGGCCTCGTCGCGGCGGGCCTTCAGCTCGACGTCCAGGTCGATGCGGGCCTGCGCGATCTCGCGCGTGCGCGCATCCAGCTCCTCCAGGGTGGAGGTGCGCAGCTGCGTGAGCTCGTTGTCGAGCGCGGCGCGGGCGTTCGCCGCCTCCTGCTCGAACTCGGCCGTGCGCTGAGCGATCTCCGCCTCGAGCGCCGTGCGGGCCTCGGCGGTCTCACGGGCGACCTCGGCGCGGGCCTCCGCGGTCTCCTTCTCGAGGGCGACCCGCGTCTGCTGGGCCTCGTCGGCGAGCGCGACGCGGGTGCGCTCCGCATCCCGTTCGAGCTCCAGCCGCTGCTGCTCACGCTGGCCGGCGAGCTCGTTCGCGGTCGCCTCGCGCTGATCGGCGAGCTCGACCGTGGTCCGGCGCACGTCCTCCGCGAGCCGGCTGCGCGTCTCTTCGGACTCGGCGGCGAGCGCCGACTTCGTCTGCTCCACCTCGGCGGCGAGCGCCTTCTTGGTCTGCTCGACCTCGGCGGCAAGCGCGGACTTCGTGGTGGTGACCTCGGTCTCCAGAGCGGACTTCGTCTGCTCCACCTCGGCGGCAAGCGCCTTCTTCGTCTGGTCGACCTCCGCGGCCAGCTCGGTCCGCGTCCGCTCCACCTCATCCGTCAGAGCGGACTTCGTCGTGGTGACCTCGGTTTCCAGGGCGGACGTGGTCTGCTCGACCTCCGCGGCGAGTGCGGCCTTGGTCGTGGTGACCTCCGTCTCGAGGGCGGACTTCGTCTGCTCGACCTCGGCGGCAAGGGCGGAGGTCGTCGACTCGACCTCCGCAGCCAGACGGGCGCGCTCGGCGGTGAGCTCGGCCTCGACGGCGCTCCGCTCGCGAGCGATCTCGTCGGCGAGCGAGGTGCGGGCGGCATCCACCTCGGAGGCGAGCTGCGCACGCAGTTCGGCGGCCTCGGCCTCCAGCTCGCGGCGCTGGCGGTCGGCCTCCGCGGCCAGGCGGGCGCGCGTGCTGTCGACCTCGGCGGCCAGTTCGCTCGCCGTCTGCTCGCGGTCGGCGGCGAGCTGGGCCGCGGTCGCGGCGCGGTCGGCTTCCAGCCGTGCTCGCGTCTCCGTCGTCTCCTTCTCCAGGGTGGTGCGGGTCTGGAGGGTGTCGTCGGCGAGCTGCTTGCGAGTGCGCTCGACCTCTTCTGCGAGGGTGGATCGGGTCGTGGTGACCTCGTTCTCGAGCGCGGCGCGGGCGGAGGTCACCTCGTTCTCGAGCGCGGAGCGCGTAGTGGTGACCTCGGTCTCCAGCTCCGACTTGGTGCGCTCGACCTCCTCGGTGAGGGCGGAACGCGTGCGGGTGACCTCGTCGGCGAGCTCGGCCTTCGTGCGGTCGACTTCATCGGTCAGGGCGCTTCGGGCGCCGGTCACCTCGGCGTCGAGGGCCGAGCGGGTCTGCTCGACCTCGGCGGCCAGGGCGGCTTTGGTCTGCGCGACCTCGGCGGCGAGCGCCTTCTTCGTCTGCTCGACCTCCGTGGCCAGAGCGAGGCGGGTCGTCTTGTCCTCGTTCTCGAGATCCGCGCGGGTCTGTGCGGCCTCGGCGGCGAGGGAGGAGCGCTGCTCCTCGACCTCTGCGGCGAGGTCGGCGCGCGCCTGGGCGGCCTCGGCGGCGAGCGCGTTGCGGGTCTCCGCCTCCTCGGCCGCGAGCCGGTCGGCGGTCTCGGCCACGCGCTTGTCGAGGTCGAGACGGATCTGCGCGGCCTCGCGCTCGAACGCGGCGCGGTCGTCGGCGAGGGCGTTCTCGAGCTCCGCCTTCCGGGCGGCGATCGTGCGGTCGAGCTCGGCCGCCTCGGCGCGGGCAGCCTCGGCCTCGCGCGACGCGACCGCTTTGAGCTCCGCCGCCTCGCGGTCGGCCTCGGCCCGAACGGCCGCCGCCTCGCGCTTGCTGGTGGCACGCAGCTCGGCGGCCTCCGTCGCGACGGCGCCGCGGATGGCCGCGGCCTCGCGCATGGCGTCGTTGAGCAGGGTCTCCTTGTCCGAGCGCGTCTTGGCGAGCAGCTCGCCCGACTCGATCTGCGCATCCTCCAGCAGCGTGGTGGCGCGCGCCTGCGCGTCGGCCAGGATGCGCTCGGCCTGCGCGGCGGCCGCCTTCTTGACCTTCTCGATCTCGGCGGCGACGCCCGCGCGCAGCTTCTCGGCGTCGATGTCGGCCTGGGCGATCAGGCGGGTGGACTGCTCCTCCGCGACGCGCAGCGTGTTCTCGAGCTTGGTGCCGAGGCCCGAGTAGGTGGGGCTGCCGACCTCTTCGATCTCGGCGTTGAGGTCTTCGATGCGCGCCTGGAGCCGCTTGATCTCCTTCGCCGACTCCGCGGACTGCGTATTCGACTTGATGAGCTCGCGCCGCAACTCCTGCAGAGCCTTGTCGACCTCGTCCTTGTCGTAGCCGCGGAAGACCTGTGTGAAGTTGGATTCGTCGGTGGCCACTGTTGTTACTCCTGAGGGATTCGGGTCGACCCGCTGCGCGCGTGCCGGGTCGATCCTACAATTCGTGGGTCTACGCCCGCACGGGGGGCTGCGTGAGCGTCCAGACAAGGGTTAGCTGCCTTTCAGGCACGTCCGGTATCGTCGTGTGACTGTGCCCGCCCCCGAACTTCGGCACACGAGGAGTCCTGTTTGCGTTTCGTACTCGCCATCGTCGCGTTCGTCGTCGCCGCGGTCATGATCGTGGCCGGCATCGCGCAACGCACCGTCTTCGCTCCGCCGACCCACATCGAGGCCGGCACCTCCGTCTCCGGCGACCCGCGGTATGTGGTCGTCGACGGGTCGGTGCTGAACGCGCACCCGGGCCAGCAGACGCTGACCGTGACGGGCGTCCCCGACGGCGCGAAGCAGGTCGTGGCTTACGGCCGTACAGCGGACGTGAAGGCCTGGCTCGACGACCAGAAGTATGTCGAGGTGGGCTACCGCACCGCCACGGGCAAGCTGACCACCAAGAACGTGACGCCGAAGGCGGCCGACACGAAGGGCGACGGCACGAAGGATGACGAGGGCGCGGCATCCGGCTCGACCGCGACACCGACCCCCGCTGCCACGCCGTCTCCGTCCGCGTCCGCCGGGGCCGCATCCGGGTCGACGAACGGTGCCGCCGCGACGACCGCCGGACCCAATCCGGCCGGCTCCGACCTGTGGCTCGAGGAGTTCGACGGCCAGGCCGCCCAGGTCACCCGCATGAACATCCCCGACGACGTCAGCGTCATCGTCGCCTCCGACGGCACGAAGGCCGCACCGTCGCGCGTCACCGTCACCTGGCCCGTCGACTCCAGCACCCCGTGGGCGTTCCCGCTGATCATCGGCGGCATCGTCCTGCTCCTCATCGGCATCGCCCTCTACCTCTGGGGTCTCTACACGCACCGCCGCTCGCGCGGCCCCCGCCGGAAGAGCGGACCGAAGATGCCCAAGCTGCCCAAGGCCCCCAAGTACAAGCCCACCGCCATGATCGAGACCACCCCGCGCGGCCGCCGCTCGACCCGCCGGGCCCGCGTCATCATCCCCGCCGCCCTCGCCGGAGTCCTCGCGCTGACGGGCTGCACCACGGGTACGGACGCCGCGACGACGCCGACGAAGACCTCGACCCCTCTGGCCACGGAGGCCCCCGACGCCAAGGATCAGCTGCCTCCCGCCGTCACTGTGCCCCAGCTGGAGCGCATCGTGAAGCGCGTCTCCGAGTCCGCCGCGCAGGCCGACGCCAAGGCGAGCCCCGACCTCGCCAAGGAGCGCTTCACCGGTCCCGCCCTTCAGCTCCGCGAGGCGAACTACGCCATCCGCGCGAAGAAGGCCGACGAGCCGCCGCTGCCGGCCATCCCGGCGAGCCCGATCGTCCTGTCGCTCCCACAGGCCACCGACGCCTGGCCGCGCACGGTCGCCGCCGTCATCGAGACGCCGAAGGACGCGAAGGGCACCGCCCAGGCGCCGATCGCGATCACCATGGTGCAGGAGACGCCGCGTGACAACTACCAGGTCGAGTACGCCGTCTCGCTCGAGCCCAAGGCCAAGGTCCCGAACCTGGCGCCGGCGAGCATCGGCTCCGCGGTCGTGCCGCCCGACTCCAAGCTCCTCGCCCTGCCGCCGCAGAAGGTGGCCGCCGCGTACGGCGACATCCTGATGAACGGCGACAAGAGCCAGTACGCGAACCTGTTCAGCGCGGAGGGCGACACCCTGCGGACCCAGGTGGGAGCCGAGTGGAAGGCCAAGCAGAAGGCCGCCGTCCCAGCGACGGCATCGCTCGCGTTCACGAGCCAGCCCGGGGCAGGGACGGACGTGGCCATGGCCACCAACGACTCCGGTGCGATCGTCTGGACCGATCTGCAGGAATCGCAGGTGCTCAAGGTCGTCGAGGCCGGTGCCGAGGTGAGCGCGGGCGCGACCGCCGCGGCGCTGACCGGCGTCGCCTCGTCGAAGACCGGCATCGAGTCCACGTTCGGCTACCAGCTGGCGTTCTACGTGCCGCCCGCGGGCTCCAATGCGAAGATCACGCTGCTCGGCTTCTCCCAGGGAATGATCTCCGCCAAGCAGCTCTGATCCGTCCACCGTCGAGTACGCAAAAACTGCACGCTTTCCCCCGATGAGCGTGCAGTTTTTGTGTACTCGACGGGGGTGCGGAGGGTGCTGGGGCGCGCGAGGGCGGCAGGGACGCGAGTATCCTTGATTCTCGTGCGCACGCATCTGGAGGAACAATGAGCAACGTCCCGCCGCCGCCCACGAACCTGCGCGGAGCTGTCGATCTGAGCTCCCTCGTCAACCGTCCGCCCGCGGGTGAGGCGCCGGAGGGCCAGGCGCCCGCCGGGGCGCTGACCCTTCCGAGCCTCTACTTCGAGGGCACGGACGCGAACTTCAACGACTTCATCGACCTGTCCATGCGGGTGCCTGTGGTCGTCGACCTCGGCACCGAGCGGTCCGACCAGTGGAAGCAGTTCACCGCCCTCCTCGACCGCGTTGTGGCCGGCTTCGGCGGGCGTCTGGTGCTGGTGAAGGTGGATGTGGATGCCAACCCACAGCTGGCGCAGGCGTTCCAGGCGCAGTCCGTTCCTGCGGTCGCCGCGCTCGTGGCCGGGCGGCCCGTCCAGCTCTTCGTCGGCGCCCTGCCGGAGTCGCAGATCACGGACGTGTTCGAGCAGCTCCTGCAGCTCGCCGCGCAGAACGGCGTGACCGACACCGTGACCGTCGAGGGCGGCGCGGCCCCCGACGCCGACGCAGCGGCGGCAGAGCCCGCGCCGGAGGCGCCGCTCCCTCCACTTCACGCCGAGGCGTACGACGCCATCGAGCGCGGCGACTACGACGGAGCGATCCGCGCCTACAAGACCGCGATCGCGCAGGATCCGCGCGACACCCTGGCGGTCGCCGGCCTCGCCCAGGTGAGCCTCCTGGCACGCCTCAGCGGCCATACCGCCGACGAACTCCGCTCGGCCGCGGCGCAGGCGCCCGACGACGTGGATGCGCAGCTCGGCGTCGCCGACCTCGACATCTCGGGCGGCCACGTCGACGACGCCTTCGACCGCCTGCTCACGCTCTTCCCGAAGCTCGACGCGAGCGGCAAGGAGACCGTGCGCACGCGCATCCTCGACTATTTCGAGATCGTCGGCGTCGACGACCCGCGTGTCGGCAAGGCCAGGGCTAGGCTGGCTTCGCTGCTGTACTGAGCCCGTCCCCACCGGGCACCGGGCGGCGGCCCATCGTCGTGCCGGCGATCTCCGGCAGTCGAAGCTGAGGGAGTGACCCCGCATGTCCCGTGTGCTCGTCATCGGAGGCACCGGCCTGGCCGGACGAGCCGTGACCGCCGAAGCCGTCGAACGCGGCCACCAGGTGGTCGTCGCCGCCCGCCGCGTGCCGGACGACGACTCCGACCGGTTCGTCCTCGGCGCCACCTACGTCACGGCGGACATCGTGACCGGCGACGGGCTCGAGGAGGCCGTGGACGGCGTCGACGTCCTGATCGACGCCAGCAACGCGGTCGGCAAGCAGGCCGCCCACGTCTTCGCCACGGGAGCGCAGAACCTCCTGCACACCGCCGCCCGCTTCGGCGTGCAGCGTGCCGTGCTGCTCTCCGTGGTCGGCACCGACCGCTCGGCGTACGGCTACTACCGCGCGAAGGCGGCACAGGAGCGCGCCTATCTCGAGTCGCCGCTCGACACCCGGGTGGTGCGCGCGACGCAGTTCCATGACTTCGTCACCGCGATCTTCGACCGGGGGAGGCCGCTGGGCGCCATCCTGTCGCCGTCCGGTGTGCGGTTCCAGCCCATCGCGGTGACCGATGTCGCTCGCGTGCTCGTCGACGTCGCCGAGGGCGCGGGGGAGCCGGACAGCGTGATCAGCATCGGCGGACCCCGTGTGGAGTCGGCACGCGACCTGGCCGAGCAGCGCAAGCGGGCCAGCGGGAGCCGCCGCTACATCCTGCCCGTCCGGCTGGGCGGCGCGCTCGGGACGACGTGGCGCGCCGGACGCAACCTGGCGCCGGAGCACGCCGTCGACGGCGTCGGCTACGGCACGTGGCTCGAGACCGGCACCTGACAGCCGCCGACCGGCGACCCGGCTAGCGGCGCGGCTTCAGCCAGAGGGCGCCGAGCGGCGGAAGCGTGAGCACCGCCGACGCGGGGCGGCCCATCCACGGCTCGTCGAGCGCCGTCACGGAACCGAGATTGCCGACCCCGGAGCCTCCGTAGGCCTCCGCATCGGTGTTGAGCAGCTCCTCCCACTCGCCGGCGAACGGCAGCCCGACGCGGTACCCGCTGTGCGGCGCCCCGGAGAAGTTGAACAGCATCACGATCGGGTCGCCGTCGCGGTCCTTCCGCAGGAACGCGATGACGTTGCCCTGGGCGTCCGACCCGTCGATCCACTCGAAACCGGCCGGCTCGTTGTCCAGCGCCCACAGCTGCGGGTGCTCGCGGTAGAGGGCGTTCAACTGCGAGACGAGGTTCCAGAGGCCCTGATGCGCCGGCTGGTCGAGGATCCACCAGTCGAGGCCGCGTTCCTCGCTCCACTCGGACGGCTGGCCGAACTCCTGACCCATGAACAGCAGCTGCTTGCCCGGGTGCCCCCACATGTACGCGAGGAACGCGCGCACGTTCGCCAGCTGCTGCCAGTGGTCGCCGGGCATCTTGGTCAGCAGGGAGCCCTTGCCGTGCACGACCTCGTCGTGGCTGATCGGCAGCAGGAAGTTCTCGCTCCAGGCGTACACGAACGAGAACGTGATCTCGCTGTGGTGGTAGCTGCGGTACATCGGGTCCTCGTGCATGTACTGCAGCGAGTCGTGCATCCAGCCCATGTTCCACTTCAGCCCGAAGCCGAGGCCGCCGGACGATGTCGGGGCGGTCACACCGGTGTAGCTGGTCGACTCCTCGGCGATCATCACGGTGCCCGGGTTGCGTTTGTAGGCGGTCGCGGTGACCTCCTGCAGGAAGCCGATCGCCTCCAGGTTCTCGCGGCCGCCGTGGATGTTGGGCACCCACTCGCCGTCGGCACGCGAGTAGTCGAGGTACAGCATGGAGGCGACGGCATCGACCCGCAGGCCGTCGATGTGGAACTCCTCCAGCCAGTACAGTGCGTTCGCGACCAGGAAGTTGCGCACCTGCGAGTTGCCGTAGTCGAAGATGTAGGTGCCCCAGTCCTTGTGCTCGCCGCGGCGCGGGTCGGCGTGCTCGTAGAGCGGCTGTCCGTCGAAGCGGGCGAGCGCCCAGTCGTCCTTGGGGAAGTGCCCGGGCACCCAGTCGAGGATGACGCCGATGCCCGCCTGGTGCAGCCGGTCGATGAGGTACTTGAGGTCGTCAGGGGAGCCGAACCGGCTCGTCGGTGCGTAGTAGCCGGTGACCTGGTAGCCCCACGACCCGCCGAAGGGATGCTCGGCGAGCGGAAGGAACTCGACGTGCGTGTAGCCGAGGGCTCCGACGTAGTCGATCAGTTGGTCGGCTGCGTCGCGGTAGCCGAGTCCCGGCCGCCACGATGCGAAGTGCAGCTCGTAGACGCTCATCGGGCCCGCGTGCGGGTCCGTCTCGGCGCGGCCGCGCATCCATTCGTCGTCCGCCCATTCATGGCGGCTGACGGTGATGCGGGAGGCGGTTGCGGGCGGTGTCTCGGCGAACTGGGCCATCGGGTCGACCTTGCGCACCCAGCGGCCGTCCTGCGCCAGCAGGTCGAACTTGTAGATCTCGCCCTCGCCGAGGCCGGGGACGAACAGCTCCCACACGCCGGAGGCGCCCATGTTGCGCATGGAGTGGAGGGTGCCGTCCCAGCCGTTGAAGTCGCCGACCACGCGGACGGCGCGGGCGTGCGGCGCCCAGACGGTGAACGCCGTCCCGACGACGCCGCCGAGGTCGCGCACGTGCGCGCCCAGCGCCGTCCACAGCGTCTCGTGCCGGCCCTCGCCGATCAGGTGCAGGTCGAGCTGGCCGATGGTCGGCAGGAAGCGGTACGGGTCGTCGGCGGTCCAGGTGCTCCCGCCGTCGTAGCGCGCCTCGATCAGGTACGCCCCGGGACCGACGATGTCGATTCCCTGCCAGATGCCGTGGCCGACGTGCGCCAGTTCGATGTGGGCGCCGTTGGGCAGCACCGCGAAGACCTCGGTCGCAAGCGGGCGGAGCGCCCGGATGACCGTGATCGGGTCGGCCACCCCCGGCGCCCCGACCTGGTGCTGGCCGAGGACCGTGTGCGGGTCGTGGTGGCTGCCCGTCGCGACGGCCGCGAGCAGCGCGTCGTCCAGGGTGGGCAGGTCGACGGCGGCGGCACCTTCGGGGATCGGGGACATGGCGGTACTCCTCAGGTTGTCTTCTGGTCGGTCAGAGCGGTCGGACGGCCAGGATGTGCACGGGCTCGGTGAATGCGTCCAGGCGCACGTAGTCGTCGGCGCCCCAGGTCCAGCGCTGGCCGGTCACCCGGTCCTTCACCTCGAACTGGGAGCCGAGCGGGAGGCCGAGCGCGGTCACGTCGAGGTGCACGATCGTCTCGCGCACCGAGTGCGGGTCGACGTTGGCGACCACGATCACCGCATCCGGCTTGCCTGTGCGGGTGAACTTGCCGTCGAGGTACTTCGAGTAGACGAGGATGCTGTCGTCCTCGCTGTAGTGGAGGTGCAGGTTGCGCAGCTGCCGCAGCGCCGGGTGCTCGCTGCGCGCCCGGTTCAGCATGGTCAGGTAGCCCGCGAGCGAGCGGCCCTGCGACTGCGCCCTGGCGTAGTCGCGCGGGCGGTACTCGTACTTCTCGTTGTCGATGTACTCCTCGGCGCCGGGCCGGGCGACGTTCTCGAACAGCTCGTAGCCGGAGTAGACGCCCCAGCTGGGCGCTGCAGTGGCCGCGATTGCGGCGCGCACCTTGAAGGCGGCTGGCCCGCCGAACTGCAGGTACTCGGTGAGGATGTCCGGTGTGTTCACGAACAGGTTCGGCCGCAGATAGTCGGCGGTCTCGTGCGCCAGCGAGTGGAGGAACTCCTCGAGCTCCTCCTTCGTGTTGCGCCAGGTGAAGTACGTGTACGACTGCTGGAATCCGGCCTTCGCCAGGGTGCGGAGGAGTGCAGGGCGGGTGAACGCCTCGGCGAGGAACACCGCATCCGGGTCGGTCGCGTTGACCGTGTGGATGAGCCACTCCCAGAAGTGAAGCGGCTTGGTGTGCGGGTTGTCGACGCGGAAGATGCGGACGCCGAGCGACATCCAGTGCCGCACGATGCGCAGCACCTCCTGCCGGAGCCCCTCGTAGTCGTTGTCGAAGTTGATGGGGTAAATGTCCTGGTACTTCTTCGGCGGGTTCTCGGCGTACGCGATGGTGCCGTCGGGGAGGGTCGTGAACCACTCCGGATGCTCGGTCACCCAGGGGTGATCGGGGGAGGCCTGCAGGGCGAGGTCGAGGGCCACCTCGAGACCGGCCTGCTTCGCCTTGCCGAGGAAGAAGACGAAGTCCTTCTCGGTGCCGAGATCCGGGTGGATGGCGTCGTGGCCGCCCTCGGCGCTGCCGATCGCCCAGGGCGAACCGGGGTCGTTCTCGCCCGCGTCGAGCGTGTTGTTGGGGCCCTTGCGGAATGTGCGGCCGATGGGATGGATCGGCGGCAGGTACACGACATCGAAGCCCATCGCGGCGACCTCGGGGAGGCGCTTCGCCGCGGTGCGGAAGGTGCCCGACTTCCAGGAGCCGTCGGGCAGCTGCTTCGCGCCCTCGGAGCGCGGGAAGAATTCGTACCAGCTGCCGACCCCCGCACGGGTCCGCTCCACCTGGATGGCGCGCGTGGCCGAGAGCGTGGGAAGGCTGACGACCGGGCGCTCGGTGAGGACCTGCTGGATGCGCTCGTCGACGGCGGCGGCGAAGCGCTCATCCACTGGCCGGTTGATGTCCGCGACGACCTTGGCCGCTTCGGAGAGGTGGCGACGCTCAGCGGTGCTGCGGCGCTTGTCCTTGGATGCGGTTACCAGGAGGTCGTGGCCCATCCGCAGCATCAGCTCGACGTCGATCCCGGCCGGGACCTTCACCTCGGCGTTGTGGTGCCAGGTGGCGTACTCGTCGGCGTATGCCTGAACGCGGTAGCGCCAGAGACCGGTCTGGTCGAGCTGCACCTCCACCTCCCACCGGTCGGTACCGGCGGTCAGCGGGTGCATGTGGTGCTCGGTCTGCTGCCCAGCGGGGTCGAGCAGGATGAGGTCCACCCCGATCTTGTCGTGCCCCTCGCGGAACGCGGTCGCGCGGAACGGGATGACCTCCCCGCTGAACGCGGTCGCGGCCCAGAGCCCCTCATCCACCTGGGGGGAGAGCTCGAGAATAGGGATGCGGCCGAGCAGGGGCTCGTACGGGCCCGGTTCCGGGGCGCTGGGGGCCGCCTCCGTCGCGGCGGCTGATGACCTGGTCGCTGCGTTCTTCACCACGCACCCGACCGTACACTCATTAACCCGCCCGTCATGAGGCTCGTTTACAGTGGACCGAGTGAAGGCCATCCGAAGATTCACCGTCCGCGCCGTCCTCCCCGAGAACCTCTCAGCATTGGAGGAGATCGCAGGCAACCTCCGCTGGTCCTGGCACGAGCCCACCAAGGAGCTGTTCGCCCGCATCTCACCCGAGCTGTGGCAGCAGGTGAGGCATGATCCCATCGCCCTCCTCGGCGCCGTCGAGCCGTCGCGGCTCGCCGAGCTCGCCGCCGATCAGGGCTACGTCGACTGGGCGAACCACATCCGCGACGACCTGCGCGCGTACATCCACGACCCGCGCTGGTACCAGTCGCTCGGGGATGCCGCGCCGCAGACCATCGCCTACTTCTCGCCCGAATTCGGCATCGCCGCGACCCTGCCGCAGTACTCCGGCGGCCTCGGCATCCTCGCCGGCGACCACCTGAAGGCGGCCAGCGACCTCGGCGTGCCGCTCGTCGCCGCCGGGCTGTTCTACCGCTCCGGGTACTTCTCGCAGGCGATCACGCCCGACGGCTGGCAGCTGGAGAGCTACCCGGTGCTCGACCCGGACGGGCTGCCGCTCAGCGTCCTCCGCAACCCCGACGGCACGCCCGTCCAGATCTCGCTGGCCTTGCCGGACGGCGTGCTGCACGCCCGCGTCTGGCAGGCGGCGGTCGGCCGGGTGAAGCTGCTCCTGCTCGACACCGACATCCCCGACAACGAGGAGCGCCTGCGCTCGGTCACCGACCGCCTGTACGGCGGCGGCGGTGAGCACCGCCTCCTGCAGGAGCTCCTGCTCGGCATCGGCGGCGTCCGCGCCGTGAAGGCGTGGACGGAGCTGACCGGCGCACCCGAGGCGGAGGTGTTCCACACCAACGAGGGGCACGCCGGCTTCCTCGGACTGGAGCGCATCTCCGACCTGATCGGCGAGGGGCTCACCTTCGACCAGGCGCTGCAGGTCGTGCGCGCCGGGACGGTGTTCACGACGCACACGCCCGTACCCGCCGGCATCGACCGGTTCGACAGGGCGCTGGTCCAGCGGTACTTCTCCACGTCCCTCCTCCCGGGCGTGAGCGCCGACCAGGTGCTGCCGCTCGGCGCGGAGGACTACCCGGGCGGCTCGCCCGACGTGTTCAACATGGCGGTCATGGGCCTGCGCCTCGGCCAGCACGCGAACGGCGTCTCCAAACTCCACGGCGACGTCTCCCGTCACATGTTCAACGGCCTCTACCCGGGATTCGACCCGCAGGAGGTGCCGATCGACTCGGTAACCAATGGCGTCCACGCGCCCACCTGGACCGACCCGATGCTGCGCGCCCTCGCGCTGGAGCGCCTGGGCACCGAGGACACGACGCACGCCGACTGGGGCAACGCGTCGGCCGTGGGCGACGCCGACCTGTGGGGCGTCCGGACCCGGATGCGCGAACAGCTGGTGCAGGACGCGCGGCGCCGCCTCATGGCGGCGTGGGAGGACCAGAACCCGGGCGGCATCGCGCCGGCGTGGATGAGCGACCTGCTCGACCCGAACGTCCTCACCATCGGCTTCGCACGGCGCGTCCCGACGTACAAGCGGCTCACCCTGATGCTGCACGACCCGGACCGGCTGCGCCGCATCCTGACCGACCCCGAGCGGCCCGTGCAGTTCGTGATCGCCGGCAAGTCGCATCCCGCCGACGACGAAGGCAAGCGCCTCATCCAGAAGCTCGTGCAGTTCGCGTCGGAGGCGGACATCCGCCAGCGCATGGTGTTCCTGCCCGACTACGACATCGGGATGGCGCAGCTGCTCTATCCCGGAACCGACGTCTGGCTGAACAACCCGCTGCGACCGCTGGAGGCGTGCGGGACGTCCGGCATGAAGGCGGCCCTCAACGGCGCGCTCAACCTGTCGATCCTCGACGGCTGGTGGAACGAGTTCTACGACGGCGAGAACGGCTGGGCCATCCCGTCCGCGGATGCGGCCGGAGACGGCGCCGAGCGCGACGCGCTCGAGGCCGAGGCGATGTACGACCTGATCGAGCACCAGATCGCGCCGCGCTTCTACGAGCGCGACGGCGACGGGGTCCCGACCGCGTGGGTCTCGCGCATCCGCCACACGCTGGCCACGCTCTCGTCGCCGCTCTCGGCCGAGCGCATGGTGCGCGAGTACGTCGAGCGGCTCTATCTCCCGGCCTCGAACTACGAGAACCGGCTGAGCGAGAACGACTACGCCGAGGCGCGGTCGCTCGCCGCCTGGAAGCAGCGGGTCGAGGCCGCGTGGCCCGGCGTCGCGGTGACGCACGTGGACGCGGGCGGAGTGGATGCGGTGCCGCAGGTCGGCGACGAGCTGCACGTGCGCGCCCTGGTCCAGCTGAACGGGCTCTCGCCGGACGACGTCGAGGTGCAGGTCGTCTACGGCCGCAGCCAGGAGGGCGACGAGCTCACCGACGTGCACCGGCAGGCGCTGACGGTCGACAACGGCGTGCCGGGCACGCACGACGCGTCGGTCGCGCACGAGTTCGTCGGCACGGTCCGCCTGGGCTGGGCGGGATCCTTCGGCTACACGGTCCGCGTGGTGCCGGTGCACGACCTGCTGCTCACCCCCGCCGAGCTCGGCCTCGTGACCACCGCCTCCTGACCCAAGCCAACAGCTCCTGAGTTTTTCGGCCCCCGAACGGCGTGTCGGGGCGAAAAACTCAGGAGCTGATGGCGGGGCGACGGCTGGAAGACCTCAGCGCGTCATGCGGACGGCGAGGATGGTGGCGTCGCCGGCGGGATGCGTCATGGTCGCGCCGTCGCGGGTGAAGCCGTTGCGGCGGTAGAAGGCCTCGGCCCGGCCGTTGCCGTCCATGACCCAGAGGTATGCGGGTGCGTCGCCGACCGCGGCGTCGAGCAGCTGCTGGCCAGCCCCCGAGCCGTAGGCGCTCGCGAGCAGATAGATGCCCTCCAGCTCGCGGTCGCGCGGCGCGTCGTCGTCGCGTCCTCGACCTGCGGTCGCCCAGCCGACGATCGTGCCGTCGCGCTCCGCGACGAAGGCGTCGGTCTCGCCGCGCTCCAGGATGCGGGTCCAGCCGGCGGCGCGGCGATCGACATCGAGGGAGGCGAGGAAGTCGGCAGGCATCCGTCCGGCGTACGCCTCGCGCCACGCCGTGACGTGCACCTCGGCGATGCCACGCGCGTCGTCGACGGTCGCCCGTCGCACCGTCACCGCGGTCATTTCGCGATCGCCCCGAAGGTTCCGTCGGTCGCGCGCAGCAGGTCGTCGGGGGAGAGCTCCACATCGAAGCCGCGCTTGCCACCGGAGACGAAGACGGTGTCGAACAGCTGCGCCGTCTCGTCCACCACCGTGCTGTGGCGCGTCTTCTGACCGATCGGGCTGATCCCGCCGACCACGTATCCGGTGCGGCGCTCAGCGACCGCCGGGTCGGCCATGGTCGCCCGCTTGGCGCCGACCGCGGCCGCGAGCGCCTTGAGGTCGAGCATCCCGGTGACCGGGACGACGCCGACGACGAGTCCGAGGTCCGTGTCGGCCAGCAGCGTCTTGAACACGCGGTCCGGCTCGACGCCCAGTGCTTCCGCCGCCTCCAGTCCGAACGACGGCGCGGCCGGGTCGTGCTCGTACGGATGCGCGGTGAAGGGGATGCCCGCAGCGGTCAGCGCAACAGTCGCCGGAGTCCCCGCCGGCGCCTTCTGCCGGGCCATCAGACGCGCGGTCCGTTCGCCCGGTACAGCTGCATCGACGTGCCTCCGACGAGTCGCGTGTCGCCGGGGGCGAACTCGGTCGCGTCCTCGGGGATCGGGACCTCGGTCGCCGAGTCCCACAGCAGTTGGTACGAGGTGACGCCGGGAGCCGCAGGGAGCGACACCTCCACGTCGTCCTCCACACCGTGCACGATGAGCAGGATGCGGTTGAACTCCTCCTTGTCGGGCGTCGACGCCGCGAGGTACTGCAGCGTTCGGTTCTCGGGGGAGTTCCAGTCCTCGTCGTCCATGCGCTGACCCGTCGCGTCGTACCAGTCCATGTGGCTGGCGTTGGGCGTCGTCTGGCCGTCGACGGCGTACCGGCTCGGGCGGAGCGCCGGGTTCTCGCGCCGCAGCTGCAGCAGCCGCTTCGTGGTGTCGTACAGCTCCCGCTGCTCGCGTGTGCGCAGCCAGCTCAGCCAGGTGAGCTCGCTGTCCTGGCAGTACGCGTTGTTGTTGCCGCGCTGACTGCGTCCGTACTCGTCGCCCGCGGTGATCATCGGGACGCCGGCGGAGAGCAGCAGCGTGCCCAGCAGGTTCCTGATCGCCTTGCCGCGCATGAGCAGGATGGCCTCATCCGTCGTCGGGCCCTCCACGCCGTGGTTGAACGACCGGTTGTTGTCGGTTCCGTCGCGGTTGTTCTCACCGTTGCCGAGGTTGTGCTTGACGTCGTAGGCGGTGAGGTCGGCCATGGTGAAGCCGTCGTGCGCGGTGACGAAGTTCACCGAGGCGAGCGGTCCGCGCTCGGGCGAGAAGGTGTTGGAGGAGCCGGCCAACCGGGTGGCGAACCCGCCGATGCCGACCGGCGCCTGCCCGTTGCGGCGGGCCTCGGCGATGTCGGCGAGCCAGAAGTTGCGAACGCGGTCGCGGTAGCGGTCGTTCCACTCGGACCAGCCGGCGTGTCCGTCGGACGGCCCGGGGAAGTTGCCGGTCTGCCATCCGCCGAGCCCCACATCCCACGGCTCGGCGATCAGCTTGACCCCCTGGAGTGCCGGATCGGCGGCCGCGGCGAGGAGCAGTGGATGGTCGCGATGGAACGACGCGTCCGTGCCGCGCCCGAGGGTCGCCGCCAGGTCGAACCGGAAGCCGTCGATCTGCATCTCGTTCGCCCAGTAGCGGAGCGAGTCGAGCACCAGCCGCTGCGGGACCGGATTGCCGAAGTCGACCGTGTTGCCGCATCCCGTCACGTCGATGTACGCGCCGGTCTCGTCGTGCCGGTAGTAGGTCGCGTTGTCGATGCCGCGGAAGCTGGTCCGCGGACCGCCCATGCCCTCTTCGGCCGTGTGGTTGTAGACCACGTCGAGGATCACCTCGATGCCGGCCAGGTGCAGCAGCTTGACCATGCCCTTGAACTCGGCGAGGACGGCCTCCGGGCCGGCTGCCTGCGCCGCGCGCGACGCGTACGGGCCGTGCGGCGTGAAGAAGTTCAGAGTGTTGTAGCCCCAGTAGTTGGTGAGGCCCTCCTGCTGCAGGCGCTGCTCCGACACGAAGGCCTGAACCGGCAGGAGCTCGACCGCGGTGACGCCCAGATCCTTCAGGTAGGCAATGGTCGACTCGTGCGCGAGCCCGGCGTAGCTGCCGCGCAGCTCCTCGGGAACCGACGGGTTCAGCCGGCTGATGCCCTTCACATGCGCCTCGTAGATGACCGTGTGGTCGAGGGGGGTGCCGGGCTTGCGTGCATCGCCCCAGTCGAAGCCGTCGGCCACGACGACGGAACGCCAGCCGTCCGAGCTCACGTGCAGGAGGCCGCGCGCGTACGGGTCGATGAGCAGGGCCTCGGGGTCGAACAGGTTGCCGGGCGCCTGTGGGCCGGAAACGCGGACGGCGTACCGGCTGCCGACGGTGAGCGAGCGCGAGCGGCCCACCCAGACGTTGTTCGCATCCCGGGTCATCGGCACGGTCTTGACCAGCCAATCCGGGTCGTGCTGGTCGAACAGGCACAGCTCCATGGCATCCGCGTTGGCCGAGAAGACCCTCAGCTCACCCCCGTGCGGCCCGACACGGACACCCAGGTTGCGCAGGGGATCGGTCGAGGTCATGCGATCTAGAGTAGTGACACACGCCTGGATACTTCGGAGGGCACCGTGCCGGTCTACCTCGACCACGCCGCCACCACGCCGATGCGCCCGGAGGCGATCGCCGCCTACACCGAGGCCATGGGCGTCGTCGGCAACCCGTCGAGCATCCACAGTCAGGGGCAGCAGGCCAGGCGGATGCTGGAGGAGGCCCGCGAGACCGTCGCTGCCACCCTCGGCGCCGACCCGATCGAGGTGGTGTTCACCTCCGGCGGCACGGAGGCGATCAACCTCGCGATCAAGGGCATGTTCTGGGCACGCAACGACGGGGCGCGCCGGCCGCGCATCCTGGTCCCCGGAGGGGAGCACCACGCCACGGTCGACACCGTCGAGTGGCTGGAGCGCGCCGAGGGAGCCCAGATCTCGTGGCTGCCCCTCGACGGTGACGGCCGCATCCTCGTGCCGGAGCGGATCGCGGGAGACGACGCGGCTCTGCTGACCTTCCTCGCGGTCAACAACGAGGTCGGCACCATCCAGCCCGTCTCGGCGCTCGCAGCGGCCGCGCGGTCGGCGGGCGTCCCGGTGCATGTGGATGCGGTGGCCGCGTACGGGCACCTGGCCATCGACTTCGCCGGGCTGGGCGTGGATGCGCTCAGCGTCTCGGCGCACAAGATCGGCGGACCGGTGGGGATCGGGGCGCTCGTGCTGAGCCGCGCATCCACCGTCGTCCCCCTGATCCACGGAGGAGGTCAGCAGCGGCAGGTGCGCAGCGGGACGCAGGACGTCGCCGCGGCCGTGTCGTTCGCAACCGCCGCCCGGCTGGCGGAGGCAGAGCGCGAGGCGGAGACGGCGCGGCTCTCCGCGCTGCGCGACCGTCTGATCACGGGTGTGCGCGCGGCGGTGCCGGAGGCGGTGCTCAGCGGGCCGGATCCGGTGTCGGGGGAGCGGGTCACCTCGAATGCGCACTTCACCTTCCCCGGGGCGCAGGGCGACTCGCTGCTGTTCCTGCTCGATCTGGCGGGTGTGTCCGTGTCGACCGGTTCGGCGTGCCAGGCGGGCATCCCGGAGCCGTCGCACGTGCTGCTCGCGATGGGACGCGACGAGACGGAGGCGCGCAGCGCCCTGCGGTTCACGCTGGGGCGCGGGTCGACGGACGCCGACGTGGATGCGCTGCTCGCGGCCCTCCCGGGCGCGTACGCGCAGGCATCGCGCGCGGGACTCGCGGAGCGGGCGCCGCGCCTCGGCCGCTAGCGTCCGCCGTCCTCGTCCGTGTGGACCGAGATTTGGCGCAAATCGTCGTTATGCGGCGGCGATAACCGAGATTTGGCGCAAATCTCTCGCGTGGTGGGCGGCGGGTAGAATCGGCGGGTGAAAGTTCTGGCGGCGATGAGCGGTGGTGTCGACTCCGCAGTGGCGGCGGCGCGGGCCGTCGAAGCGGGGCATGACGTGGTCGGAGTGCACCTGGCGCTGAGCCGGATGCCCGGGACGCTGCGCACCGGGAGCCGCGGCTGCTGCACGATCGAGGACTCGATGGATGCGCAGCGCGCCGCGAACATCATCGGCATCCCGTACTACGTCTGGGACTTCTCCGAGCGCTTCAAGCTCGACGTGGTCGACGACTTCATCGCGGAGTACTCGGCGGGCCGGACGCCCAACCCGTGCATGCGCTGCAACGAGCGCATCAAGTTCGCGGCGCTCCTCGAGAAGGCGCTCGACCTCGGCTTCGACGCGGTCTGCACCGGCCATTACGCGGCCATCGTCACCGACGAGGACGGCAACCGCGAGCTGCACCGAGCGAGCGCGTGGGCGAAGGACCAGTCGTACGTGCTCGGCGTGCTGACCGCCGAGCAGTTGGCGCACGCGATGTTCCCCCTCGGCGCGACTCCGTCGAAGGCGGAGGTGCGGGCGGAGGCCGCCGCGCGCGGCCTGAGCGTCGCGAACAAGCCGGACTCGCACGACATCTGCTTCATCCCCGACGGCGACACCCGCGGCTGGCTGGCCGAGCGCGTCGGCACCGCGACGGGCGACATCGTCGACCGTGAGGGCAACCGGCTCGGCACGCACGAGGGTGCGCACGCCTACACGGTCGGTCAGCGGAAGGGCCTCAACGTCGGCTACCCGTCTCCGGACGGCCGCCCGCGGTTCGTCCTGGAGGTGCGGCCGAAGGAGAACACGGTCGTCGTCGGCCCGCGCGAGGCGCTCGACATCGCCGAGATCGCCGGCTCTCGCTTCACCTGGGCCGGGATGCCGCCAGCGGACCCGTCCACGCCGTTCGCCTGCGAGGTGCAGATCCGCGCGCACGCCGACCCGGTGCCCGCCGTCGCGTCCGTCACCGGCGGCGAGCTCCTCATCCGCCCGGATGTGCCCCTGAACGGCGTCGCCCCCGGCCAGACCGCCGTCGTCTACGTCGGCACCCGCGTCCTCGGCCAGACCACGATCGACCGCACCGTCTCCGCCGTCCCCGCCTGACCCTCCGCCCCGCCGTCGAGTCCGCGAACTTTGCACGCTGCGACGGCGTTTCGCGTGCAAAGTTTGCGGACTCGACGGTGGGCGGAAGCCGCGGGGGGAGACGGAGGGCGGAGGCCGCGGCGTCGGGGGTCGCGAATAAGCTTGGGGGGTGGCGATCGAGACGACGACCGACGACCAGCTCGCGGAAGCGCGAGCCGAGGCGCAGCAGCTGACGACACGCATCCTGGAACTCCGGGACGCGTACTACGAGCGCGACACGGTGCTCGTCAGCGACGAGGAGTACGACCGCATGATGCGGCGGCTCGAAGAGCTGGAGCGGCTGCATCCGGAGCTCCAGTCGCAGGACAGCCCGACGCAGACGGTCGGCGGCCGCGCCCAGACGACCCTGTTCGCGCCGGTGCAGCATGCCGAGCGGATGCTGAGCCTCGACAACGTCTTCTCGTTGGAGGAGTTCGAGGCGTGGGCTGCGAAGGTCGAGCGTGACGCCGGCCGGCGCGTCGACTACCTGTGCGAGCTCAAGATCGACGGCCTGGCGATCAACCTGCGTTACGAGAACGGCGTGCTCGTCACGGCGGCCACCCGCGGCGACGGCGTGGTCGGCGAGGACGTGACTGAGAACATCCGTTGGATCCCGGCGATCCCGGCTCGACTCGCCACCGACGACCCCCCGGCGCTCGTGGAGGTGCGTGGCGAGGTCTTCTTCCCGGTGGCCGAGTTCGAGGAGCTCAACGCGCACCAGCAGGAAGCGGGCGAGCGCGTGTTCGCCAACGCCCGCAACGCGGCGAGCGGTTCGCTCCGGCAGAAGGCCGAGGGCAAGAACCCCGCGCAGCTGGAACTCATGCGCAACCGCCTGCGCCGCCTCCACATGCTCGTCCACGGCATCGGCGCCTGGAACAACCCGCCCGTCGATGCGCAGTCGAAGGTCTACGACCTGCTGAAGGGATGGGGCCTCCCGACCTCAACGCACTACCGGGTCGTCGACGAGCTGAAGAAGGTCGATGAGTTCATCGAGTACTACGGCCAGCACCGCGGCGCGGTCGAGCACGAGATCGACGGCATCGTCATCAAGGTGGATGAGCTGGCGCTGCACGACGAGCTGGGCGCCACCAGCCGTGCGCCTCGCTGGGCCATCGCGTACAAGTACCCGCCGGAGCAGGTGAACACCAAGCTGCTCGACATCGTCGTCAGCGTCGGTCGCACCGGCCGGGCGACGCCCTTCGCCGTCATGGAGAAGGTGCGCGTCGCCGGGTCCGAGGTGCGCCAGGCCACCCTGCACAACCAGGAGGTCGTCAAGGCGAAGGGCGTCCTCATCGGCGACACCGTCGTGCTGCGCAAGGCGGGGGATGTGATCCCCGAGGTCCTCGGCCCGGTGGTCGAGCTGCGCGACGGCACGGAGCGCGAGTTCGTCATGCCCGAGAACTGCCCCGAGTGCGGCACGCGTCTCGCGCCCGCCAAGGAGGGCGACATCGACCTGCGCTGCCCCAACGCCGAGTTCTGCCCGGCGCAGGTGCGCTGCCGTGTCGAGCACATCGGCTCGCGCGGCGCCCTCGACATCGAGGCGCTCGGGGAGGTCGCGGCCGCCGCACTGACCCAGCCGCGCTTCCCCGCGGAGCCGCCGCTCCCGACGGAGGCCGGGCTGTTCGGGCTGACCCTCGCCGACCTGTTCCCGATCGAGGTCGTGGTGCGGGATTCGGAGACCGGGCTGCCGAAACTGACCGACGCGGGGGAGGAGAAGGTAGACACTCCGTTCCGCCGTCGCCGCCAGAAGAAGGACGGCGAGTTCGACCCGGCCGCGGAGGAGTTCTTCGGCGACGAACTGTACGTCCCGTCCAAGAACGCGGTCGAGCTGCTCGCCAACCTCGCTGCGGCCCGCGAGAAGCCGCTCTGGCGCATCCTGGTCGCCCTGAACATCCGCCACGTCGGCCCGGTGGCGGCCCGCGCGCTCGCGAACCACTTCGGATCGCTCGACGCGATCCGGTCCGCCTCGCGCGATGAGCTGGCCGCGGTGGATGGCGTCGGCGGCATCATCGCGGACGCCGTCCTCGCCTGGTTCGAGGTCGACTGGCACCGCGAGATCGTGGAGAAATGGGCCGCGGACGGCGTGCAGTTCACCACGCCGGGGCACCCCGGTCCTGGCCGAGTGGATGACGCGGGCGGCGTGCTCGCGGGCCTCACGATCGTGGCGACCGGGTCGCTCGAGGGCTTCACCCGGGAGGGTGCCCAGGAGGCGATCATCGCCGCGGGAGGCAAGGCGGCATCCAGTGTCTCGAAGAAGACGGATTTCGTCGCTGCGGGGCCGGGTGCGGGGTCGAAACTCGCCAAGGCGGAGGAGCTCGGCGTGCGCATCATCGACGCCGCCCAATTCAAGACGCTGGTCGAAGAAGGGCCCGCAGCACTCGATTTGTGACGTTTTCGGTCCTCCTTCTCGCGGACAGGAGAGAAATTCTCCCCCTGAATCGGGGGTAGAACGGCTCGCCGTCGGCCACCCGTTCATGGGTAGAGTCAATATGTGCGCTCCCCCCGGACGCACACGCAAAAGGGCTTAGCTCGCTCGCTCTCGGAGGGACCCGGACGGAGTGCTGGTCGGCTTTGCAGCTGTTCTCACTGTTACCTCGGCGGTCTCCGGACTGACTGGGGTTTCCGTGCTGCCCGCAGACACCCCGACGGCACCCATCTCGGCGGTCTCGTACGCGTCCGTCCCGGCCCTGAACACCTCCGCTTCCGGCCCCGTCTCCGACGTCCCCGCCGGCCCTGCGGCCCGCTCCGCGTCGACCGCATTCCTCGGCGCCATCGCCAGCGTGGACGCCTCGGCTCTGCCGTCCTTCCTGGACGCCAACCGCGCGAAGCTCGACGCGCTCCTCCTCGACGCCCCGGCGGCGGTGGATGTGAGCCGCCTCTGGAACCTGATCGACCCCGACAAGCAGAAGGCGCTGATCGAGGCCGCACCGCACGTCATCGGCAACCTCGAGGGCGTCCCGTACGACGTCCGGGGTCGCGCGAACACCGTCGACCTCAAGCAGACGATGGCGAGCATCACCAAGACTCTCAAGACGGAGCACGGGCGCGCGGAGCGTGTGGCCCTGCAGCGCCAGCTCGACACCCTGCACAACGTCTCGACCGCGCTCTCGAAGCACGACGGGGTCAAGCGGACGTTGGTGACCCTCGACCCGTCGGCCGACGCGAAGGCCGCGATCGTCGTCGGCGATATCCGCACGGCGAAGTACGTGAGCGTGCTGGTGCCCGGCATGTACATGTCCGTCGGCGAGCAGATCGAGTCGTGGGCGAAGGTCGCCCAGGAGCAGTACGACCTGCAGACCGGGTTCCTGCGCCGCGTCCTCGGTCCGCGCGGCAACGGGGGAGCGCCGGGCGTCGCCGTCGTCGCGTGGATCGGCTACCAGACGCCCGTGCTCACCAACATCGGCGGGACCGCCTTGGCGGAGCAGGGCGCCGACAGCCTGGAGCGCACGCTCGAGGGCATCCGGGCGCTCCGCGGCGCCGACCAGCCGTACCTGAGCGTCTTCGCCCACTCCTACGGCTCCACGGCCGCCCTGATGGCGCTCGAACGGCACACCGTCACGGTGGATGCGCTGGCGCTGATGGGATCGCCGGGGAGTGCCGCGCAGTCGGTCGCCGGACTCGCGGTGAGCAACGGGAACGTCTTCGTCGGCGAGGCCCCGATGGATCCGATCGTCAACAGCGCCTTCTTCGGCAGTGACCCCGGCTCGCCGGGGTACGGCGCGAAGCCGATGGGGGTGGGCGGCGCCGTCGACCCGCTGACGCATGCGTCGCTGGCCGGGTCGACCGGTCACAACGAGTACTTCACCGCGGGGACCGAGTGCATGCGCAACCTGTCCATGATCGGCATCGACCGCGGCGACCTGGTGATCAGCGGGACGACGTCGGGCGCCTCGGACCCGAAGGCCGTCGCGGCCTCCTCGCGCTGACCGCATCCTGAGCCTCCGCCCCGTTGTCGGCGGCGGAGCACATAATGGATGGGATGCGACCGGACGACGACCCTTCCCCCACACAGCGGGGATCGAGCCGCCGCGCCTTCCTGAAGGGCGCCGGCCTGGTGGCCGCCGGTGCGGTCGCGGGCGGCGCGGCCGGCGGTGCGGCGGGCGCGAGTCTCGGCGCGGCAGCGGGCCGCACCTCTCCGACCGCGGACGAGTCGGGCGAGGAGTACCCGCCGCTTCCTCCGCGCGGCGACGGGCCGGGGTTCGACCACCTGGTCGTGCTGATGTACGAGAACCGCTCCTTCGACAACCTGCTCGGCCATCTCTACGACGACGAGACCCTGCCGAAGGGCAAGCGGTTCGAGGGGCTGGCGTTCGGCGACTACAGCAACCCGGACCCGGCGGGCGGGCCCGACATCCCCGCGCACATCTACCAGGGCACCACCGACTTCGTGATGCGCCAGCCGTCGCCCGACCCCGGCGAGGTCTACCCGCACGTCAACACGCAGCTCTACGACATCGTCGACCCGCCGTCGAACGCCGATGCGCGCCTGCGCGAGATGCAGCCGCCCTACAACGCACCGCCTCCGGGAGCGCGCCCGGCCATGCGCGGCTTCGTGCGCGATTACATGGGCGTGCTCCGCAAGGACACCGGCCGCGAACCGGCGGTGGACGACTACCGTCGCGTGATGGGCGGTTTCTCGCCCGACATGCTCCCGGTCTTCTCGACCCTGGCGCGCCAATTCGCGGTCTACGACGACTGGCACTGCGCCGTGCCCTCGCAGACGTTCTGCAACCGGTCGTTCTTCAACGCGTCCACCTCGCACGGGTACGTCGACAACGGCGGCGCCGAGGGGCTGCGCAAGTGGTTCGACCCGAAGAACGACGCGCCGACCATCTTCAACCGGCTGGAGGAGGCGGGGCGGAGCTGGCGGGTCTACTTCGACGACCGGCAGCTGATCTCCCTGACCGGATTCATCCACGCCCCCGCACTGGAGCCCTACTGGAAGACGCACTTCCGCACGATGTCGCAGTTCTACGCGGATGCGGCCGAGGGAACCCTGCCGGACTACGCCTTCGTCGAACCGCGGCTGCTCTACGACCACAACGACATGCATCCCCCGGGCGGCCCGATGACGGGGGAGGACGTGGCCGGCGAGGTCGTCGTCGGAGGCGCGATCTCCGACGTGCGCGCAGGCGACCTGTTGCTGCACAAGGTCTATTCGGCCATCCGCTCCGCGCGCAGCGCGAAGGGTTCCAACGCGCTCAACACCCTGCTGCTGGTGACGTTCGACGAGCACGGCGGCACCTACGACCACGTCCCGCCGGGTCCGGCGACTCCGCCGGACGACAGCGGCCCGGGCGAGAACGGCTTCGGCTTCGACCGTCTCGGCGTGCGTGTGCCCGCCATCGCGATCTCGGCGTACACGGCGCGCAACACGATCATCCACGAGGAGATGCACCACTCGGCGGTCGTCGCGACACTGTGCAAGAAGTTCGGGATGAGGCACCTCACCGAGCGCGACCGCGGCGCCAGGACGATCGACAACGCGATCAACCGCACGACCCCGCGGCAGCCGGGCACCTGGCCGGACACGCATCCCCAGTACCTCCCGGCGAACCCGGAGTCCGACGCACCGGCGCCGGAGGACGAGGACCGTCCGCTCAGCCCGCCGGGCATCGGCCTCGTCGGTCTGCTGATGGCACGCTACGGCGCGCCGGGCGCGGCGGTGCCGCGGACCTACAAGGAGGCGTACCAAGCGGTCAACGGGCTGGGGCGCGGGCTGTTCGGCGCGCCCTAGAATCGATAGGGCGGGCCGCGACGCGAGCTCCCGTCACCCCAACACCGAATCCACGGAGACGCACCTTGTCTGAAACCAGCGCAAGCGAGATCAGCGCAGAGCAGGTCGCGCACCTGGCGAACCTCGCCAGGATCGACCTCAGCCCGGAAGAGCTCGAGAGCCTCACGAAGGAGCTCGGCCAAATCGTCGAGTCCGTCGCGAAGGTCCAGGAGGTGGCCGGGCCCGACGTCCCGGCGACCAGCCACCCGCTCCCGCTCACCAATGTGTTCCGGAAGGACGAGGTCCGGCCGTCGCTGACCGTTGAGCAGGCGCTGTCCGGTGCTCCCGAGCGCGAGGGCGACCGCTTCAAGGTGCCCACCATCCTGGACGAGGAGTAGGACGACATGACCGACCTGATCAGGCTCTCCGCCTCCGCCCTCGCCGAGAAGCTCGCCGCGGGCGAGGTCTCCTCCGTCGAGGCCGTCCGCGCCCACCTCGACCGCATCGAGTCCGTCGACGCGGACGTGCACGCGTTCCTGCACGTCGCCGGCGAGAAGGCGATCCGCACGGCTGCCGAGATCGACGGCCGCCGCGCGGCGGGCGACCCGCTCGGCCCGCTCGCCGGTGTGCCGATCGCGATCAAGGACGTCCTGGCGACGGAGGACATGCCGTCGACCTCCGGCTCGAAGATCCTCGAGGGCTGGATCCCGCCCTACGACGCCACCGTCGTCCGGCGGCTGCGTGAGGCCGACCTCGTGCCGCTCGGCAAGACGAACATGGACGAGTTCGCCATGGGCTCCTCGACGGAGCACTCGGCGTACGGCCCGACCCGCAACCCGTGGGACCTGGAGCGCATCCCCGGTGGATCGGGTGGAGGCTCGGCCGCGGCCGTCTCCGCCTTCGAGGCCCCGCTCGCGCTCGGCTCCGACACCGGCGGCTCGATCCGCCAGCCCGCCGCGGTGACCGGCTCGGTCGGCGTGAAGCCGACGTACGGCGGCGTCAGCCGATACGGCGCGATCGCCCTGGCGAGCTCGCTCGATCAGGTAGGCCCCGTGTCCCGCAGCGTGCTCGACGCCGGCCTACTGCACGACGTGATCGCCGGTCACGACCCGCTCGACTCCACCTCGCTGGCCGACACCTGGCCGTCGATGGCCGATGCCGCCCGCGCCGGACACCGGGACGGGGCGCTGAAGGGCGTCCGTGTCGGCGTCATCCGCGAGATCGCCGGCGACGGTTTCCAGTCGGGCGTCAAGCAGCGCTTCGACGAGGCGCTCGCTCTGCTCGAGTCCGCCGGGGCCGAGATCGTCGAGGTCAGCGCTCCGAGCTTCGAGTACGCGGTCTCGGCGTACTACCTGATCCTCCCGGCGGAGGCCTCGAGCAACCTGGCGCGCTTCGACTCGGTGCGCTTCGGTCTGCGCGTCAACCCGGCCGACCCGCCGGTGACCGTCGAGCGCGTGATGGCGGCGACCCGCGACGCCGGCTTCGGCCCGGAGGTCAAGCGGCGCATCATCCTGGGCACCTACGCCCTGAGCGCCGGCTACTACGACGCCTACTACGGCAGTGCGCAGAAGGTGCGCACGCTCATCCAGCGCGACTTCTCCGCCGCGTTCGAGAAGGTGGATGTGCTGGTCAGCCCGAGCGCGCCGACCACCGCCTTCAAGCTGGGCGAGAAGATCGACGACCCGATGGCGATGTACCTGAACGACATCACCACCATCCCGGCGAACCTCGCCGGCGTTCCGGGCATGGGCCTGCCGATCGGCCTCGCACCGGAGGACGGGCTGCCGGTCGGCATGCAGCTGATGGCGCCCGCCCGTGCGGATGCCCGCCTCTACACGTTCGGGGCGGCGCTCGAGCAGCTGCTCGAGCAGAAGTGGGGCGGCACACTGCTCAGCCAGGCGCCGGATCTGAGCGCCACCGAGATGTTCGCGAGCGAAGAGGGAGCCGTCTGATGGCGAACGCCACTGCCCACACAGCAGAGCTGATGGACTACGAGAAGGCGCTCGAACTGTTCGAGCCCGTTCTCGGCTTCGAGGTCCACGTCGAGCTGAACACCAAGACCAAGATGTTCTGCGGCTGCGCCAACGAGTTCGGTTCTGGCGCCAACACGAACACCTGCCCGACCTGCCTCGGGCTCCCGGGCGGCATGCCGCAGGTGAACGAGAAGGCCATCGAGTCGAGCATCCGGCTCGGCCTCGCCCTCGGCTGCGACATCGCCGAGTCGAGCCGGTTCGCGCGGAAGAACTACTTCTACCCGGACCTGGCCAAGAACTTCCAGACCTCGCAGTACGACGAGCCGATCGCGCACGACGGGTCGATCACCATCGAGCTGGAGAACGGCCGCGAGCTGACGATCGAGATCGAGCGCGCGCACATGGAGGAGGACGCGGGCAAGCTGACCCACGTCGGCGGCGCCACCGGCCGCATCCAGGGCGCCGACTACTCGCTGGTCGACTTCAACCGCGGCGGTGTGCCGCTGGTCGAGATCGTCACCAAGATCATCGAGGGCGCCGAGGCGGACGCGCCGGAGGTCGGGCGCACGTATGTGCGCGCCATCCGCGACATCGTGAAGGCGCTCGGCGTCTCGAACGCCCGCATGGAGGAGGGGAACGTGCGCTGCGACGCCAACGTCTCCCTCCGCCGCCGTGGGTCGACCGAGCTCGGCACGCGCACCGAGACGAAGAACGTGAACTCGTTGCGCTCCATCGAGCGGGCGGTCCGCTACGAGATCCAGCGCCAGGCCGCGATCCTCGAGGCGGGCGGCACCATCGTGCAGGAGACGCGCCACTGGCACGAGGACTCCGGCACGACGAGCGCCGGCCGCCCCAAGTCGGACGCCGACGACTACCGCTACTTCCCGGAGCCCGACCTCGTGCCGGTCGCCCCGGCCCGCGAGTGGATCGACGAGCTCCGTGGCACGCTCCCTGAGCAGCCGTCGCTGCGCCGCAAGCGCCTGACCGCCGAGTGGGGCTTCACGGCTCTCGAGTTCCAGGACGTCGCCAACGCCGACCTTCTGGACGAGGTCGAGGCCACGATCGCCGCCGGCGCCGACCCCGCCGCCGCCCGCAAGTGGTGGACGGGCGAGATCGCCCGCCTCGCGAACGCGCAGAACGTTCCGGCGGGAACGCTGGTCAGCCCGCAGAACGTCGCCGAACTTGCCGCACTGATCGAGGCGGGGACGCTCACCGACCGCCTGGCTCGCCAGGTGCTCGAGGGCGTCATCGCGGGGGAGGGACGGCCCCAGGAGGTCGTCGATGCCCGCGGCCTCGCGGTGGTCTCCGACGACGGCGCGCTGATCGCGGCCATCGACGAGGCGCTGGCGTCGCAGCCGGATGTGCTCGCGAAGATCCGCGACGGCAAGGTGCAGGCCGCCGGAGCCGTCATCGGCGCCGTCATGAAGGCCATGCGCGGCCAGGCGGACGCGGCACGCGTGCGCGAGCTGGTGCTCGAGCGCGCGAGCGCAACGGAGTAGCCAGGCCCGTGGGCGGCATCCTCGTCGAACGGGTGACGGCGGAGAGTGCGGAAGCCGACGCCTCCGCACTGTCCGCCGTGCTCGCCGAGACGGTGGAGGGCGGCGCGAGCGTCGGCTGGATCGTACCGCCGTCGCCCGAGGAGGCGACCGCCTGGTGGCGCGCGCTGTTCGCGGATGCGGGAGCCGCGACCTGGGTCGCCCGCGAGCCGGACGGGCGCACCGTCGGCACGATCACGCTACTGCGTTCCCCGAAGCCGAACGGCCCTCACCGCGGGGAGGTCGTCAAGCTCATGGTGCATCCCGCCGCCCGAGGCCGCGGTGTCGCTCCCGCGTTGATGGCGGCGCTCGAACGGCACGCTCAGGAGACCGGGCTGACCCTCCTCGTGCTCGACACGGAGACCGGCAGCCTGGCGGAGACGCTGTACCGCCGGTGGGGCTGGAGCGCGGTCGGCAGCATCCCGGACTTCGCCGTCCGCCCGTCCGGACTGCTCGGCGGCACGACGATCATGTACAAGCGTCTGGGCCCGGCGGCCCCGGCACCGGAGCTGTTTGCGGACTCCCAGGCGACGCGTGCAGAGTAGGCGCATGGGCGTCTTCACTCTCGGGGGTCTGACCTCCGCACCGGCCTCCTCCCGCACCGACCTCCTCGCTCCGGCCACCCTCGAAGCGCTCGAGGCGCTCGGCTGGCTGGACGAGGTGGGCATCGTCGAGATCGACCCCGACGTGTCCGACACGTCCGCGACGCGCGATCAGTTCGGTCTGGATGCCGCCGACCTCGCCAACTGCGTGGTGGTCGCGGGCAAGCGCGAGGGCGTGGAGCGGATCGCCGCGTGCGTCGTCCTGTCGACCACCCGGGCGGATGTCAACAACACCGTCAAGCGCTTCCTGGACGTGCGCAAGGCGTCCTTCCTGCCGATGGACCGCGCCGTGGAGCTGACCGGCATGGAGTACGGCGGGATCACCCCGATCGGCCTTCCCGCCGGCTGGCCGGTGCTCGTCGACGCGCGCGTGATCGACGACGGCGTGGTGATCATCGGGTCCGGCGTCCGCCGCTCCAAGATCCTTCTCCCCGGCCGCCTGCTCGGGGAGCTGCCCGACGCGCAGGTCATCGACGGTCTGGGCCTCGAGATCCCGGGATGAGCGTGGCCGCATGATCGGAGCCGCCGTCGAACGGGTGCTCGCACCTGTCCGCTCACGTCTGATCGAGACCCTGGCCGGGCGATCGGATGAGGTGCCGGCCTGGATCCTGCGGCTGGAGGACGGCGAGGACGAGGGCTTCTTCGGTCCCGACAGCGCTGCCTGGGCGGTGCACGGCGGCATGCCGACGCTCGTCGCCGGGGTGCGCGCCCTTCTGCTTCAGGCCCTGCACCCGGGCGCGCTGGCCGGAGTGCGCGACTTCTCCCGCTACCGGGAGGACCCGCTCGGCCGGCTTGCGGGGACCATCCAATGGATCCACACCGTCACGTTCGGCAGCCGGGGACAGGCCGTCGCGGGGAGTGAGATGGTGCGGTCCCTGCACCGCCGGGTCTCCGGCACCTACGTCGACGGGCACGGCGTCGAGCGGCCGTACTCGGCCAACGACCCCGACCTCGCCCGCTGGGTGCACCTCGCCTTCACCGACGCGTTCCTGACGGCGCACGAGCACTGGGGCGGTCCCATCTCGGGCGGAGCGGACGGTTACGTGGCCGAGTGGGCCACGGCGGCGGAGCTCATGGGGGTGCCGGATGCTCCGCGATCCGCAGCGGCGTTGCGGGCCGAGATCGACGCGGTCAGCGACGCGGGGGAGCTGCGCGGTGGTCCGGAGGTCGAGGAGATCGTGCGGTTCATCCGCCGGGCTCCGCTCCGCCGCACGCTGCGACCGTCGTACCGCATCGTGTTCCGTGCCGCCGTGTCCACGCTCGAACCGCGGCACCGCGACCTCCTCGGGCTGCCGACCACGGCGGCCGAGCGCGTGCTTCCGCTCCACGGTGCGACCTCCGCGGTGCTCGCCGGGGCCCGCACTCTGCTCGGTCCGCAGCCGCAGGCGGAGCTGGCGGCACGGCGACGGCTCGCCCGGCTCGGCGCGGCCTGACCCGCGCAGCCTGACCTGCGGGCGCCGCGCGTGCGAGGATGACGGCATGAGCGACGCCGGCGCCGAGAAGACCCAGACCCAGACCGAGACGCAGACCCGCACTCGCACCGTCCACTGGGAGGACCCGGCTCCGGGCGTCGCCCGGATGCCCAGCATGACCGGGCTGGAGTACCTCCGGTCGATGCTGCGCGGCGAGCTGCCGCCGCCTCCCATCACCGAGCTGATGCGCATGACGCTGGTCGCAGCCGACCCGGGCACGGCCACGTTCGTGTGCGAGCCGGACGAGTCGCACTACAACCCGATCGGGACGGTGCACGGCGGGTTCGTGTGCACCGTGCTCGATTCCGCGCTCGGCTGCGCCGTGCAGACGACGCTGCCGCAAGGTCAGGGGTACACATCCATCCAGATCACGGTCAACTATCTGCGCCCGGTGCACGCGGGGACCGGTCCACTGACCTGCACCGCGACCGTGACGAAGCCCGGCAACCGCGTCGCCTTCGCCGACGGAGTCATCACGGATGCTGCGGGCAAGACGGTCGCGACGGCGACCGGTTCGCTGCTGGTGTTCCCGATCGGCGGCTGACGCCCGACCGCGCGGCTATCTCGCCTGTGCGGCGAGCAGCTGGTCGCGCACCTTGCGGCGGATGACCTTGCCGACGATCGAGCGCGGCAGCTCGTCCACCTGCACCACATGCTTCGGGACCTTGTACGGGGTGAGGCAGTCGCGGCCGAATGCGCGGATGGCCTCCTCGTCGAAGGATGCGCCGGGCTCCATCACGACAGCGGCGACCACGTCCTCCCCGCCCCGGCGGTGGGGGAGCCCGACCACGGCGATGTCGGCGACGCCCGGGAAGGAGCGCAGGGCGTCCTCCACCTCGGTCGGCGACACGTTGAAGCCACCGGTGACGATGAGCTCCTTGATGCGGTCGACGATGCGGACGAAGCCGTCCTCATCCATCGTCACGATGTCGCCGGTGCGGAACCAGCCGTCGTCGGAGAACACCTTGGCGGTCTCGTCGGGCTTCCGCCAGTAGCCGGAGAAAACCTGCGGACCGCGCGCGAGCAGCTCGCCCTCCTCGCCGAACGGGCGGTCCACCGAGGGGTCGTCCGGGTCGGCCACGCGCAGCTCCGTGCTCGGCAGCGGGAGGCCGACCGTGCCCTCGCGGCGGGTGGCGCCGACCGGGTTCGCCATCAGCACCGGCGAGCACTCGGAGAGGCCGTAGCCCTCGACGAGGTAGCCGCCGGTCTCGTGCTCCCAGAGGTCGACGATGCCCTGCGGCAGGCTCATGGCGCCCGAGATCGCGATCTGAATGCCCGACAGGGACACCTTCCGCTTCTCGGCCGCCTGCACCAGCCGTTCGTAGATCGGAGGGACAGCGGGCAGGAAGGTCGCCGGGTGCTTTTTCACCACATCCAGCACCAGGTCGGGGTCGAACTTCGGGAACAGCACCAGCCGCGCCCCCATGCTCATCGCGAAGGTGAGGCAGAGGGTGAGCCCGTACGCGTGGAACAAGGGGAGGACCGCGTAGACGACCGACGTGCCGCGCTCGATGGTCGGCACCCAGGCGCGGGACTGCGCCGCGTTCACGTTCAGGTTGCCGTGACTGAGCATGGCGCCCTTCGGTGTGCCGGTGGTGCCGGAGGTGTACTGGATGAGGGCCAGGTCGTCACGCTCCGGCCGCGGGGAGGACTTCGCGATCCGGCGGGAGGCGACCAGCGAATCCCAGGAGATCGTTCCGGACACTTTCGCGGTCAGCTGCTCGCGGGCCTTGCGCGCCGCCGGGACGGGGAGCCGCAGCGCGAACCGCTTGGAGGCGGGCATCGCGCGGGTGAGGTCGACGGAGATGATCGTGGTGACGCCGAGGTCGGCGGGGAGGTCCTGCACGGTGGCGGCGACCTTGTCCCAGACGATGGCGACGGTCGCGCCGTGGTCCTCGAACTGGTGGCGGAGCTCGCGCGGCGTGTACAGCGGGTTGTGCTCGACGACCACGGCGCCGAGGCGCAGGACGGCGTAGAACGCCGCGACGTGCTGAGGACAGTTCGGCAGCACGAGCGCGACCCGGTCGCCCTTCGAGACGCCGAGTTTCCGCAGGCCCTCGGCGGCGCGCGCGATCTGGTCGCCCAGCTCGGCGTACGTCGTGGTCGCGCCGAAGAACTCCAGGGCGACGTGCTTGGCGTACGTCTTCACCGACTCGTCGATGAGGTGCGAGAGGGACCCGGCGGGCACCTCCACGTCGGCCGGGACGCCGGGCGCATAGCCGGCGATCCAGGGCTTCGTACTGTACGGGAGGTGCTCGGCGCCCGCGGTCGCGGCTCCGTCGCTCGTCGCGCTGTCGGTGGTCACGGCGGCAAGCCTACGCGGAGGCGACCTGCGCCCGCACGGCGTCCTCGATCGGGGTGTCGCCGCCGATGACCTCCCACTGCCGGCCGATCGCCGCGGGCTCGTCGAGCACGACGGCGATGAGGGTGGCGACGTCCTCGCGGGCGATGCTGCCGCGCGGAACGCTGTCGCCGAGCGTGATCCGTCCGGTGCCCTCGTCGATGGTGAGGCCGCCCGGGCGGAGGATGGTCCAGTCGAGCCCGGAGGCGCGGAGCGCCGTGTCGGCGTCGCGCTTGGCCTCGACGTACGCCTTCCAGACCGGGTCGGCGTCGTCGACCGGAGCGTCGACGCCCCAGGCCGAGACCTGCACGAACCGCCGGATGCCCGCCTTCGCGGCCGCCTCCTGCGACTTCACGGAGCCGCCGTAGTCGACGGTCCTTTTCCGTTCGATGCCCGAGCCCGCTCCGGCCCCGGCGGTGAACACGACCGCGTCGCAGCCGCGGATCGCCTCGGCGAGGGTGTCGGCGTCCGCCTTCTCGATGTCGACCAGCGCCCCGAGGCCGCCGAGGCGGTAGACATCCTCGGCGTGCTCGTCGCTGCGGACGACGCCGACGAAGTCGTCTCCGCGGTCGTAGAGCACCCGCATGAGCTGCTGGGCGACTTTTCCGTGGGCTCCGATGATCGCGACTCGAGTCATGACCCCATCCTTCCACCGAGCATCGGCGGGAGGCGACACGCGTCCGCCTCGCGCGAACGCTCTCGGCGTTCGGGCCGGGCTCTGTTACCGTCGTCTGCATGACCGCCCTGCTCGAGCTCCTCGGACGCGCTTTCGCGTCCGCGCTCGGCATGCTCGGCGGCGGCAGCCCCGCCGGCGTCGTCGCGCTGGCCGGTGTGGCCGGTGCCCTCGGCCTGGTTGCGGTCGTCGCCGCAGCGGCACTCCGGTCGGTGGCGGCTCTCGCCGCCTCCCTGCGGGTGCGCTCCGCGTGGTCCCGGCCGATCCTCCCCGTCGCGGGATGGCTCGCCGAGAGTCAGTCGGCTCCGGACGCCGACGGCCGGCCGCGCCCCAGAGCGCCCGGCGTCTCCCTGCCGGCCGCGTAACCGCACCCCGTATCCCGCCACCGGGCGGACGGCGGCGCCTTCGCGACCAGACGCGTCCGCATCCGTCCGAATCGCAGGGATCACACACTCATGGACTTCTTCTCCTGGCCGCCCATCGCGGCCCTCCTCGACGGGGCATACAGCCTCGTCACCGCTCTCTCCACCGCCGTCGAACCGATCGCCGGAACCGCCGCCGGCCTCGTCGCCGTCGTCGTCCTGACGCTGCTCGTCCGCGTCGTCCTCATCCCCGTCGGCGTCAGCCAGGTGCGCGCCGAGTACAGCCGCCGGCGGATCGCTCCCCGCCTCGCCGAGCTGCAGCGCCGGCACAAGGGCGACCGCGAGACGCTCGCCCAGAAGACGATGGAGCTGTACCGCGAGGAGCAGGTGTCGCCGTTCGCCGGGATGCTGCCGCTGCTCGCGCAGATCCCCGTCGTGACGCTGCTGTACGCCGTGTTCACGCATCCGACCATCGCCGGGCACGCCAACACGCTGCTCGGGGAGCACGCCTTCGGGGCGCCGCTCGGAACCAGCTTCGTCGGGCTCACCGGCGCGGGGGCCGGGGTCTGGCCGGGGATCCTCGTCTACTTCGGCGTCCTCGCGTTGATCGCGATCGTGACCACGGTGTCCCGACGGGTGCTGACGCTGCCGCAGCCGGAAGGTTCGACGGCACCGGTCGGGATGCTGCGCGCGCTGTCGTTCCTGCCCTATGTGACCGTGGTCTTCGCGGCGTTCGTCCCGCTGGCGGCCGCCGTCTACATCCTCACGTCGACGACGTGGACGGTGGCCGAGCGGTGGACGCTGCGCCGGCTTCTCGACCCGGCGCGCCGCGCAGGGGGTTCGACGCGGCCGACGACGTCGCACTGACCGCAAGCACTGAGCGGTCGCACAGCCCGGGGGTGGCACGATGGACGGCATGTGGAGACGCGCATCCGGTGATCGATCGGCGACGGGCGGGAGCCCGGAGACCACGGGCCGCCGCAGTCCCGGGCTTGGCGTCGGAGTGCAGGTCTACGTCCGTGAGCATGATCCTGTGTCGTCGGACGACTGGATCGGCGAGCCGACGGGCGTGATCATCGCGCCGGGCGACCGCGGGCTGCGCAACGTCTACGGGCCGCAGGACGGCCTGACGACGTGGACGGTGTCGTTCTTCGAGCCCCAGCACCGACGCGACGGACGCGGACCGTACGAGACGGCGATCATCCCGGCGTCGCTCCTCGTGGCCGAGGAACCGTACGACCGCTGAGGTCCCGCATCCTGCCGCTCCGCTGAACCGGTTCGGCACCCACTACCTCCCGGCGCGCCGCGAACCTACAATGTCGGCATGTTCGTCGAGGGCACCCTTCGATGGCAGGTCACGGAGGACTGCCCGTGGGACCTGCTCGTCGCCCTCGCCGTGCGCGAGCTCGCCGGTCTCCACGGCCGGGTGGAGCCCGCGCTTCCGCGACTCGAGCCGACGGTGCTCCCGGTGCTGCATTCCGGGCGGGCGGAGGCGGTGGACGGGCGTAGTGCATCCGCACCGGTGCCGCGCACGCGGCCGGCTCCGTTCATCCATCCCGCTCGTCCCGCCGGACGACCGGCTGCGCCCGCCGCCGACCCGGATACGGCGCGGGAGGATGGCGCTGCCGCCCTCGCCCGGCAGTGGGAGGCGTGGTTCGAGGTGGCGGCCGACCGGCACCGCCGGCTCACGGCGCCACTGCTGCGGCCTCCGCATTTCGAGGCGTTCGACCGGGTGATCGAGCTGCAGGATGCGGTGATCGCCCACTACGAGGCGGCCGCCGGGTGGGCGACCGCGCGGCACGCCGAGTACCTGGTGGACAGCGCCGAGCACCACGCCCGCCGTGCCGCCGACATCGTCGACGTCGTCCGGGAGCGCGAGCACGAGCTCCGGCGTCAGGCCGGGTACTTCCGGCTCGACATCGACGTGCTCCCGCTCGCCGAGAAGGGCACCTGGATCGTCGGCCCGCACACGGTCGTGGTCAGCGCGTCGCTGCGAAACGACTCCGTCGCCTTCCGCGACTGGCTGCGCCCGTTGGTCGCCGCCCTCGTCTGACGCCCGAGCGGCGGATCAGGCCGGGCGCTTGGCGGGGGAGACGGTGAGCGCCGGGTCGGTCTGCGCCACGTCGCCGACGGCCTCGTCGATGCGTCCCATGATGTCGCCGGATAGACGCACGCCGGCGGCCGCGGCGTTCGACCGCACCTGCTCCGGGCGCGACGCGCCGACGATCGCGCCGGACACGTTCTGGTTCTGCAGCACCCACGCCACGGCGAGCTGCGCCATGGTGATGCCGAGCTCGTCCGCGATCGGCTGGAGTCCCTGCACCGCGGTCAGCACCTCGTCGCGCATGAATCCGCGGATGGCGTCGGCGCCGCCCTTCTCGTCGGCCGCGCGGCTGCCCTCCGGTGCCTGCTGTCCCGGCTTGTACTTGCCGGTGAGCACGCCCTGGGCGACCGGCGACCAGACGATCTGCGAGATCCCGAGCTCGCCCGAGGTGGGCACGACCTGCTTCTCGATGACGCGCCACAGCATCGAGTACTGCGGCTGGTTCGAGATGAGCTGGATGTTGAGCTCCTTGGCGAGCGCGTGTCCCGCGCGCAGCTGGTCGGCCGTCCACTCGCTGACGCCGATGTAGAGGGCCTTGCCGGCGCGGACGACGTCGGCGAACGCCTGCATCGTCTCCTCGAGTGGGGTCTCGTGGTCATACCGGTGCGCCTGGTACAGGTCGACGTAGTCGGTGCCGAGGCGCTGCAGCGATCCGTCGATCGATTCGAGGATGTGCTTGCGTGAGAGCCCGACGTCGTTGTGGCCCTTGGGGCCCGTCGGCCAGTAGACCTTGGTGAAGATCTCGAGGGAGGCGCGGCGCTGGCTCTTCAGGGCGTCGCCGAGCACCTGCTCCGCGACCGTGTTGGCGTACGCGTCCGCGGTGTCGAACGTCGTGATCCCCGCGTCGAGGGCGGCGTGCACGCACTCGGTCGCCGTGTCGTTCTCGACCTGCGAGCCGTGGGTGAGCCAGTTGCCGTAGATGATCTCCGAGATCTTGAGACCGCTGTTGCCGAGGTACCTGAATTCCATGCCCCCAAACGTACGTCGCCGAGTCCGCGAAGTGCACGTCGTGGTCGCTATTCGCCGGTTTTAGGCGCCACGACGTGCACTTCGGCGGAGGAGGGTCCCGCGTGTCGGCGGCGGGTGAGAAGCTGGAGTCGTGGGACGAGCGGATGGCAGCCAGCGGCAGGTGAGCGCGGCCGACGTCGACGACTCGGAGTCCGCCATCCTGCATGTCGACATGGATGCGTTCTTCGCGTCCGTCGAGCTGCTGGAGCGCCCCGACGCCCGCGGCAAGCCGGCGATCGTCGGGCATGCGGGCGGCCGCGGCGTCGTGACGAGCGCGACCTACGAGGCGCGGCGGTACGGCGTGCGCAGCGCGATGCCCATGTCGCAAGCGCTCCGGCTGTGTCCGAACGCGATCATCCTCCCGCCCCACTACGACCGGTACACCGAGTACTCGGCGAAGGTGATGGACATCTTCCGGGAGGTCACACCGCTGGTGGAACCGCTCAGCATCGACGAGGCGTTCCTCGATGTGTCGGGCGCCCGCCGCCTGCTCGGGTCGCCGCGCCGCATCGCCGAGCTGATCCGGTCGCGGGTGCAGGAGGAGACCGGGCTGACCTGCTCGGTCGGGGTGGCGGCGACGAAGTTCATGGCGAAGCTCGCCTCGGGCCGCGCCAAGCCGGACGGCCTGCTGGTCATCCCGCGCTCCGAGACGCTCGCCTTCCTCCGCCCGCTCCAGGTGGGCGCGCTGTGGGGCGTCGGTGCGAGCACGCAGGCGTCGCTGGAGCGGATGGGGCTGCTCACGGTCGGCGACCTCGCGGACGCCCCGCTGCACGTGCTTCAGAAAGCCGTCGGAGACGCGAGCGGCCGCAAGCTCCACGAGCTCGCGAACGGCCGGGACGACCGCGGCATCGTCACCGAGTCGCGCGAGAAGAGCATCGGCCACGAGAACACCTTCGGAACGGATGTCGGCGACCTGGACGTCCTCCGCCGCGAATTCCTGCGCTTGTCGGGCCGGGTCGGCGAGCGGCTCCGCAAGCACGCGATGATCGCCCGCACGGTGTCGATCAAGGTGCGGTTCTCCGACTTCCGGACGATCACGCGGTCGCGCACGCTGGCGGAGCCGACCAACGTCGGCAGGCGCCTGTTCGAGGAGGCGTGGGATGTGTTCGGCGCCCTCAACCTCGACGTGCGGCAGACGCCGCTGCGGCTCATCGGCGTCCGCGCAGAGCAGCTGCTCGAAGCGGGCGGCGACGCGGTCGCCCTGTGGGACCCGGATGAGGAGTGGCGCGAGACCGAGCGCACCCTCGACGCGGTGAGCGCGCGGTTCGGCCGCGGGATGATCGGACCGGCCTCCCTGGTGCGCCGTGCGCGCGACGCCGACGAGGAGGAGCGCGACGGCCGCAACCCGAAGTACGTGAGCGACTGAACGGGCCTGGTCGCACGGGAAGCCGGGGGCTACGCTCAGGCGTATGACGAACATCTCGCTCAAGCTCGCGGAGACCCTCAGCGCCTCCGGCATCAAGTCGGTCTACGGCGAGCCCGTCGTCGTCGACGGGACCACCATCGTGCCGGTGGCGGCCGTCCAGTTCGGTTTCGGCGCGGGAGTCGTGGGCGAGGGCGGCGAGGACGCCCCCGGCGGCGGTGGCGGCGGCGGATGGGCCGTGCCCTTCGGCGCGTACGTCTCCGACGAGACCGGGGTCCGGTTCCGTCCGAACCTGATCACGCTGCTGGCGATCGGCATCCCGTTCGTCTGGGTGGCCGGTCACGCCTGGTCGCGCGTGATCCGCGCGCTCAAGAAGTAGCACCGTGCCCTCAGCGGACTAGTATTGGGGGCGAACACGGGAGTCCGGTGAGCCGGGCTGAGAGGAGACTTCTCCAAGTCTCGACCGTCGAACCTGATCTGGGTCATGCCAGCGCAGGGAGGCCATCTCACATCCCGTGCCCTGTTTCGCTGAATGAAAGGGCACGTCCAGTGCATGCAACCATCACCTCCACGTCCACCGGCGCGCGTTCGCGCGTCTTCCGCTGGCGCGTCGTCGACATCGTCGTCGCCAGCGTCGTCGCCGTCGCGTCCGGCGTCGTCTTCTGGGTCTGGGGCATCGTCCAGAACCCGATCTCGGGCCCGGTCGGGGCCGTCCTCCCGGGCTTCCAGGGCATCCTGAACGGCCCGTGGCTGTTCGCCGGGGTACTCGTGGCACTCATCGTGCGGAAGCCCGGCGCCGCGCTGTTCGGCGAGGTCGTCGCGGCCACCGTCTCAGCGCTGATCGGCACGCAGTGGGGATTCGCGACCCTGCTCTCCGGCGTCGTGCAGGGACTCGGCGCCGAGATCGTCTTCGCGCTGTTCCTCTACGCGAACTGGCGCCTCGTACCCGCCCTCCTGGCCGGCGCCGGCGCCGGGATCGCTGAGTCGATCCTCGACCTCCTGTACTGGTACCCGGGGTCCAAGCCGGAGTTCGCGATCACGTATGCGATCACCACGACGATCTCGGGCATCGTGGTCGCGGGCCTCGGCTCGTGGCTGCTCGTCCGTGCACTCGCGAAGACGGGGGCGCTCAGCCGCTTCGCCGCGGGCCGCGAGTCGCGGACGGCGTCGCGGGCCTGACGGCCGTGGAGTCGGGACTGACCGCCCCAGCCGGGGTCCGGGTCGACGGGTGGGGCTGGCGTTACGCCGGACGGGACGCCTGGGCGGCCCGCGGGGTCGATCTGCGGATCGAGCCGGGGGAGCGCGTGCTGCTGCTCGGCGCGTCCGGCGCGGGCAAGAGCACGCTCCTCGCGGGCCTGGCCGGTGTGCTCGGCGGGGATGACGACGGCGAGGCCGAAGGGTCGCTGACCGTCGGCGGCCGACCGCCTGCGTCGGCGCGAGGGACGGCGGGACTGCTGCTGCAGGATCCGGACGCCCAGGTCATCCTCGCCCGGGTCGGCGACGATGTGGCCTTCGCGTGCGAGAACCTCGGGGTGCCGCGCGACGAGTTGTGGGCACGCGTCCGGCGGGCACTGAGTGACGTCGGCCTCGACGTGCCGCTCGACCGGTCGACGAGCCAGCTCTCCGGCGGTCAGAAGCAGCGCCTGGCGCTGGCCGGCCTTCTCGCCATGCGGCCCGGCCTGCTGCTGCTCGACGAGCCGACCGCGAACCTCGACCCCGACGGGGTGCTGGAGGTTCGGGATGCGGTTCGCTCGGCCCTCGACGCCACCGGCGCCACCCTGGTCGTCGTCGAGCACCGCGTGGCGGTGTGGCGCGACCTGGTGACGCGCGTCGTGGTGCTCGGGGCCAACGGCGGTGTGCTGGCCGACGGCGAACCCGGCAAGGTCCTCGCCGATACGGCCGGAGAGCTGCGGCGCGCCGGCGTGTGGCTGCCCGGCACGCCGGTGCCACGCTCGCCGTCCGTCGCCGAGGGCACCCCGCTGCTGACGGCGCGGTCGCTGGTGTTCGGCCGGGGGCCGGCGGTGACGCGGGGCCGGAAAGGCGGGCGTCCGCCGGTCGGGGCCCCGGTCGGCCGTCCGGTCGACGCCGCCGTCCGCGAGGGTTCGGCCCTGGCGCTGACCGGAGCGAACGGAGCCGGCAAGTCGACCCTCGCGCTGACTCTCGGCGGCCTGCTGCCGCCGCTCGGCGGCGCGCTCGTCGCCGAGCCGGACCTGGCGGCCGGAGCATCCACCGACCCGGCGACCTGGCGCTCGCGCGAGCTGCTCACCCGCATCGGCAGCGTCTTCCAGAACCCCGAGCACCAGTTCATCGCCTCCACGGTGCGGGAGGAGCTCGCCGCGGGGCCCCGGGCACTGCGTCTGGCGGCCGACGATGTCGAGCGCCGGGTGGACGAGCTGCTCGACGGGCTCGCGCTGACCGACGTGGCCGACGCGAATCCGTTCACGCTGTCCGGTGGTCAGAAGCGCCGGCTCTCGGTCGGCACCGCGCTCGCGACCCGGCCACGCCTCCTGGTGCTGGACGAGCCGACCTTCGGCCAGGACGCGCGCACCTGGGACGGCCTCGTGCGGATGATCGCCGACCTGCGGCGGGACGGTCACGCCATCGTCGCGGCGACGCACGACGCAGAGTTCATCGAGGCCGTCGGTGCCGCCGCACTCCGCCTCGACGTCGCGGAGGTGCGCGCATGACCCTGCTGCAGCCCCTCCGCACCGGCCCGCTCGCGACGCTCAATCCTGTCGCGAAGCTGGGCGCGGCGCTCATCGTCACGGTCGCCCTGCTCCTGTCGATCGACCCGGTCTCGGCCGGCGTCGCCCTGGGGCTGGAGCTCGTGCTTCTGACGCTCGCGCGCATCCCGCTCCGCTCCGTCGTCGTGCGGACCGCCCCGGTGTGGATCGCAGCCCCGCTCGCCGGGCTCACGACCGTGCTCTACGGGCAGACGTCCGGCACCGTCTACGTGCAGTGGTGGGCAATCGAGATCAGCGACGGCTCGATCGCCCTCGGCGTGGCGACCGCCCTGCGCGTGCTCGCCATCGGCCTGCCCGCGGTGCTGCTGTTCGTCACTATCGACCCGACCGACCTGGCGGATGGATTGGCGCAGCTGGTGCGCCTGCCCGCGCGTTTCGTGATCGGCGGGCTCGCTGCTCTCCGTCTGGTCGGACTGTTCGCGGAGGACTGGCGCGCCCTCACCCTGGCGCGCCGTGCGCGCGGCGTCGCGGAGTCGGGCGCCTTCCGCCGGTTCCTCGGGCAGTCGTTCGCCCTGTTCGTGCTGTCGCTGCGCCGCGGCACGAAGCTGGCGACGGCGATGGAGGCGCGCGGCTTCGGTGCGCCCGGGACGCGCACGTGGGCGCGCCCCTCCGTCTTCCGCGGGCGCGATTGGGCCGCCCTGGTCGTCGCGGCGCTGGTCGCCGGGCTCGCGATCGCGGCGGCCGTCGCAGCGGGGAGCTGGAATGCACCGCTCAGCTGACGACCCGATCGGCGTGCTCCGCTCAGCCGTCGCACGGGCCGTCGCCGACGCGACGAGCGCCGGCCGGACCCCGATCGTGCTGATCGACGGACCGAGCGGCGCCGGCAAGAGCACCCTCGCCGACCTCCTCATCGCGCGCTGGCCGGCGGAGGGGCGCCCGCGGCTCGTGCGCATGGACGACCTGTACCCGGGATGGGACGGCCTCGATGCGGGAAGCGAGGCGCTCGGCCGTGACCTCCTCGAGCCGCTCCGGGCGATCGGCGCGGGTAGCTGGCGGCGCTGGGACTGGGCGGGCCATCATCCGGCCGGGGCCGAGCTGGTGGCCGGCGGCGAGCCGCTCGTGGTCGAGGGATGCGGCACGCTCTCGCGCCGGAACGCCGCCTGCGCGGACCTGACCGTCTGGCTGGAAGCGGACGACGCCCTGCGCAAAGAGCGCGCGCTCGCCCGTGACGGTGAGACGTTCGCGGCGGAGTGGGACCGCTGGCAGGCGCAGTTCGAGCGGTTCGTCGCCCGCGAGCATCCACGTGCCGCCGCGAACCTCGTCCTGGACGTGACGGGACTCGACCTGCCGGGTGGGATCACCGAGGTCCGATCGGGTACTACGGTGGAGTCATGACCGACGCACGACAGGACCCCGAATACATCGTCGAGTACGCCGACGGGCCGCTCGTCGGCCAGAGCGACCGCCGCTTCCTCGTGGACGGCAAGGTGGACGAGCGCATCGGCGTGATCGCCGCCGTCGAAGGCCTGGAGTCGACGTTCTGGTACGTCGCGGGCGAGGAGCGCGAGGTCGAGGGCCAGAAGCTGGTGTCGTACCACTTCGACGCTCCGGACTCCGACCCGGTGGAGGCCGACAAGGAAGACGAGTCGATCTTCGGGAACGGCGCCTGACCTCCCGCTGATGCCGGCCTCCCGCTGATTCCCGTGGGTTACGCCGGTCGTCCTGGCTAAGCCCAGCCCAGCTCGTGCAGACGCTCGTCGTCGATGCCGTAGTAGTGGGCGATCTCGTGCACGAGCGTGATGTGGATCTCGTCGCGCAGTTCGTCCTCGTCGGCGCTGATCGCGAGGAGCGGCTCTCGGTAGAGCACGATGCGGTCCGGCATCTCGCCGAAGCCGTACGTGTCGCGCTCGGTGAGGGCGACACCCTCGTACAGGCCGAGCAGGTCGAGGGAGCCGTCCTCCGGGCGGTCCTCCACGACGAACACGACGTTGTCGAGGCCGTCGACCATCTCATCCGGGAGCTGATCGAGCTCGTCCGTGACCATCGCCTCGAAGGCGTCCTGGTCGAGGTCGAGCGTCACGCGCGGCTCACCACGCCTCGGCGACGGCGGCGTGGAGGTCGAGCAGCCCGGCCGTGCGCTCGCTCGGGCCGCGGCCGAACCCGCACTCGGTCGCGACGCCGAAGCGGGGCTGCGCGGTCGCGGCCGCCTGCGCCCGGCGACGCGCGCCCTCCACGCCGTCCTCGTGATGCAGCAGCCCGAGGTACAGCTCGGTCTCCGCGGGAACCACGACGTCGGCGAGCGGTGCGAAGTACTCCGCGTCGTCCCGTTCGATCGGCACCGGGAGGTGCACCCACGTGACGGGGCGCGGAGAGGCGTCGAGGATGCCGCGGAGCACCGCGGCGAGGCGCCCCGCATCGGTGGGCTGAACGAAGTGCTGCTCCTCCACATCGCCATAACAGAGGTGATAGCCGAGCTGCACGTCGGCGGGCACCGCCGCGGCCTGCCGGACGGCGCGCTCGACGACGCCGTCGAGCACGTCGGCGCCGAACCACGACGGCATCCGCCCTTCGAGCAGCGCGAACTCGACGGCGGTGTCCCACTGGATCGCGAGGTCGTCGTGCGGGATGCCGTCGAGGATGCGCCGCAGCTCGCCGAAGAGTGCCCGCTCGTAGGCGGGTTCGACAGCGGCGCGGTCCTCCGGCACGATGAACGGCCCGACCACGCCGGCCGGTGTCGGCAGGGACACCTGGAAGCGCACGCCCGCCGGGATCACGCCATCCTCGCGGAGGCTGCGGAACACGCCGTACGAGTCGAGAGCCGCCTCCGCATAGCCGAGGTCGGGGAAGACGAGGTCGTCGGCGGACACACCCTCATCGAGATGGAACGGACGCGGGTCGAACACGCCGCGCAGCAGCGGCGCATCACCGGGGATGCGCGAAAGGCCGCTCATCGTGTCGAGGCGGCCCGTCTGGAACTGCACCCAGTAAAAGCGTTCGCCCACCTCGCCGTCCGGGATGCGGCGCATCCGGTCGCCGAGATGGGCGTTCACGGTGCGGAACACCGTCTCGGCGTCCGGCAGGTTGACGCTGCCGACGAGATGGGCTCCGCGGATGGCGGGGGAGACGGGGGCGTGCTCGGTGCTCACTCGCGCGAGTCTACCGGCGGCCGCCGCCCGCCTTCCCGGCTCTCAGGTCAGTACCAGTTGACGGCCTCGGAGTGGCCCCACGCGGCGCACGGAGTTCCGTACCCGCGGGAGATGTAGTCGAGTCCCCACTTGATCTGGGTGGTGGCGTTGGTCGCCCAGTCGGTGCCGAACGACGCCATCTTGCTGCCCGGGAGGGCCTGCGGGATGCCGGTCGCACCGCTGCCGGGGTTGGACGCCTGGTAGTTCCACTGCGACTCGCGCTGCCACAGCTGCTCGAGGCACTGGAACTGGTCGGCGCCCCAGCCGTACTGGCTGGCGGCGAGGCTCGCGGCCGTCGCCTTCGCGCCCGCCGGAGTGTTGGCGTTGGCGAGAGCGGCGGCGGCAGCAGCGGCGGCCTCGGCGGCACGGCGGTCGGCCTCGGCGCCGGCGGCGGCCAGGGCGTCGGACGCGGCCTGGGTCGCCACGATGCTGTCGCGGAGGGTGTCCTCGTCGAGCTTGGTGTAGCCGCTCAGGCCGGCGATCGCGGTCTTCGCCGCCGACGCGTCGGCCTTGGCCTGGTTCGCGTTGACGGTGGCCTCTGCTCCGGTCAGCGTCGTCTTCGCCTGGCGCTCGAGACGGTCGCGCACGATCGAGTCGTACACGGAGAGCTGCTCGTGGCGCATCCCGGTGGCCTCGGAGAGTTCGCGGGTCTTCCGCTCGCTCTCCTGCTGCTGGGCCATCGCGGGGGCGAGGAGGCTGGCGCTGACCAGCACGGCGGCGGCACCGGAGACGATGCGGCCGAAGGGAATGGGACTGCTCTTGAGGGTGGTACGGAGAGAACTCAGCATGCTTTTCCTGGATCGGGCTTCCCCGCCTGACGCATGGCGACGCCGTGGGCGTCCATGCGACCGGACCGTGTGTTTTCGGGTGGTCCTGCGGGCTGACTGCCGCGCGGCACGCGCGGAAGCGCCTCGTGGACCCGTGGTCCGGAAGGCGCGGCATGCGGCGCGGGTGTGCCGGGCGTGGGAAGGGCTGCGTGTCCAGGGCGACGCCGGGGGACGTCTCAGGTTGGGGGCCTTGCGGGTTCGGGGCCTGGATGCGCGCCTGCGCGGCACGGACGGCTTTCACTGCCGTCGGTAAATGACCCTAGGCGCTGTTTCTGGACGGTTCGGGCATAGATCCTGGCAAACTCGTGTACGCGTCAACGACCTGTCGGCGAGTCGGTCGGAGCCTCCGCGCGCTCCTCGGCCTCCACCTCGGCTTCTGCCGCATCCATGCGCCGGTCGGTGACCCAGAGCATCGGGATGAGCTGCAGCACGACCAGGATGCCCATCACGAGGAAGACCCAGCGCACGCCGAACAGTTGACCGATGAGGCCGCCGGCGAGTGCGCCCAGCGGCATCGTGCCCCAGGCGAGCAGGCGGTACGCGCTGTTCACGCGCCCGAGAAGGCGCGTGGGGGTGACGCGCTGCCGCAACGAGACGGTGATCACGTTCCAGATCGAGACGGTGACGCCCCCGATCAGCATGCCCGCCGCGATGACGAAGGGGTTCGTGGTGAAGAACGGCGTCGCGACGGTGAGGAGGGAGCCGACGATGGTCAATGCGAGGCCGCGCGCCCGTCCGAGTAGGCGCTCTGCCGGCTCCGCGAGGAAGGTGCCGAGCACGCTTCCGACGGCCGACGCCGTCAGCAGCAGCCCGTATCCCGGGTCGGTCAGCTTCATGGCCGACTGCGGGCCGACGGCATACAGCACGAACACGGTGAAAACGGCGGAGCTCGCGAAGTTGAAGACGCCCACCATGATGGCGAGCGTGCGCAGCAGCGTGCTGCCGCGGAGGAAGCGGAGGCCCTCGGCGATGTCGGCGCGGATCGTCGTGCGCTCTGGGCGATCGGCCCGGTAATGCCCGCGGACGAGCAGCAGCATCCCGATCGCCGCGAGCCACAGCAGGACGGGCGCGCCGAACGCGAGTGCGACACCGGTCGCCACCAGGAAGCCTCCGAGCGGAGGGCCGACGAACTCGTTCGCGGTCAGCTCTGCCGCGTAGAGGCGCCCGTTCGCCCGGGAGAGGCGGTCGCGCGGGACGAGCTGCGGCAGGATCGACTGGGATGACGTGTCGTACACGGTCTCCGCGACGCCGATGCAGATCGCCGCCGCGTACAGCATCCAGATGGACCCGATCCCGGTCAGCGTGGCCATCGTCAGGAAGGCGAGGAAGAGCGCGCGGGCCGCGTTCGCGACGAGCATCAGGCGCCGGCGATCCAGCCGGTCGGCGAGCGCTCCGGCCGTCAGCGCGAACAGCAGCCAGGGGAGGGTGAAGGCGAACGTGAGGCCGGCGATGATCGCGGGGGAGTCGGTGTAGCGGATTGCGACGAGTGGCAGTGCGACCTTCATCACGCCGTCGGCGAGGTTCGAGAGGCCTGCCGAGGTCCACAGCTTCCAGTAGCGTGCGCCGAGTCCGTTCGCGGTCATACGGCAAGGGTTGCACAGTGATTGAGAAAACTCAATCGATGGATGAAACCCCAATCCGCGCTAAGGTCGGAGCGTGACCGACGAAGCCAGCACCGACGCAGGACCGGACGCCAAGCGCCGCCCGGCGACGCCGCAGGAGCTCAAGGCCCTGTCGCATCCGCTGCGTGTCCGCATCGTGCGGCTCTGCGGCGACCGCGAGCTCACCAACAAGCAATTGGCCGACCGCTTGAGCGTCGACCCGGGCACGGCGTACTACCACGTGCGCCAGCTGGTCGACGCGGGGTTCCTGGAGCCGGCGGAGGTGCGGACGGGGGAGACGGGCGCTCTCGAGAAGCCCTACCGCTCCACCGGGCGCACCTGGTGGCTGTCCGTGCCTCTGGAGGACCTCGACCTGAGCGACGGCTTCGCGCCGGTGGATGCGTTCCAGCAGGAGCTCGCCGAGGCCGGTCCCGCATCCATCGCGACGTACGCGCGCTTCTCGCTGCATCTCTCACCCGCGGACGTGGCCGAACTCGACCGGCGCATCGTCGCCGTCATCGACGAGTACGTGGAGACCGACGCCGAGCGGCGGCACCTGCCCGCGCACGGCGGGCTGTTCCTGCTGCACAGGACGGCCTCCCCGGCCGACGATGAGGGAGAGGACGCCGGGAAGGCGTCCTAGAGCGCCGTCGCGGCGGCCGCGAGCACCTGCGCCAGGGTCGGCACGCCCTCCGCGCGGAAGACCTCCGTGCCGTCCGGCGCTTCGACGACCACCGTCGGGGTGGAGCGGATGCGGTCGTGCTCGGCGCGCTCCAGGTTGCGTGCCACATCCAGCTCAGTCACCACGATCCGCGGCGCGAGTCGCGTCGCCTCGGCGAGCACGGCACGCGTCTGCATGCACGGCTCGCAGAAGGCGGACGTGTAGAGAGTGAGCTGCGCCTTCCCGGTGACCTCCGGGACAACGGCCGGTGTCGAATCCACACCGTCAGTGTACGTCCGGGGAAATCGCGGCGACGATCGCGCGGAGCGGGCCGTCGGCGCCACCGCCGGGGGAGCGGGACGAACAGAATCGTCCCGTGAGCCGAACGACCTTCACGCGCTACGTCGCCCTCGGAGACTCGCTCACCGAGGGCCTCTGCGACCGCGCCCCCGGGCACGCGGACGCCTTCCTCGGCTGGGCCGACCGCCTGGCCGGAATCCTCGACGGCGACGCTCGGCTCGCCGGCGCCTCGCTGGAGTTCGCCAACCTGGCCGTGCGCGGTCGCCGCATCGCCGACGTGGTGGATGCGCAGATCCCGCACGCGCTCGACCTGCGGCCCGACCTCGTCTCCGTGATGATCGGCGGGAACGACCTGATGAGCCCCGCGGCCGACCCGGACGCGCTCGCCACGCGGCTCGAAGCGGGCATCCGCGACCTCCGGGCCGCGGGGACGACCGTCCTGCTCGCCAACATCTTCGATCCGCAGTTCGCCTTCTTCCTCAAGCCGTTCCGCGGGCGCGCGGCCGTCTTCAACGCGAACATCTGGAGCATCGCGCGGGATCAGCGCGCGATCGTGCTCGACGTGTGGGGCGTCCGCGAGTTCCGCGACGCGGCGATGTGGGCATCCGACCGCGTGCACCTGAGCACGCGCGGCCACCGGCTCCTCGCCGCGCAGGCCGCCCACGCCCTCGGGGTGCCGTACGCCGAGGTGAGCGGGCCGGAGACGACGGTCGCGCCGGAGGCGACGGCGCCGATGCCGCCCGACTCGGTGCCGTTCCGGACCTGGTTGCGGGTGTACGCCATCCCGTGGATCGCCCGGCGGGTGCGGCACGTGTCGACCGGCGACGGGATGGGGCCGAAGCTCCCGGTGCCGCAGCGGGTCGACTTCGGGGCACTGTCCGGCCCTGTCGGGGGCCAGCATTAGACTCCTGTTATGGCTACTTCCTCGGATCGACTGGTCTGGATCGACTGCGAGATGACCGGCCTCGACCTCGAGGTCGATGAGCTCGTCGAGATCGCGGTGGTCATCACCGACTTCGAGCTGAACGTGCTCGACCCCGGTCTCAGCATCGTCATCAAGCCCGACGACTCCGCGCTCGAGAACATGGGCGACTTCGTCCGGCAGATGCACACCACCTCGGGCCTGATCGAGGAGATCCCGAACGGCAAGAGCCTCGCCGAGGCCGAGTACGAGGTGCTCGAGTACGTGCTGAAGTTCGCGCCGACCGCTCGGACGGCCCCGCTCGCCGGCAACACGATCGGCACCGACCGCATGTTCATCGCCAAGTACATGCCGCGGCTCGACAACCACCTGCACTACCGCAACGTGGATGTGTCCTCGATCAAGGAGCTCGCTCGCCGCTGGTTCCCGCGCATCTACTTCAACGCCCCGGAGAAGAACGGCGGCCACCGGGCGCTCGCCGACATCCTCGAGTCGATCCGCGAGCTCGACTACTACCGCTCGGCCGCGTTCGTCGCACCGCCCGGGCCCACAACGGAGGACACCCAGGCGCTGGCCGCGGGCGTGGTGGAAAAATGGGCTCCCCGCATGTACTAGAATCGATGAGTTGCTTCGGTCGATCCGCGTGATCGGCGAGGCGCCGTGGTGGGTATAGCTCAGTTGGTAGAGCGCCTGGTTGTGGTCCAGGAGGTCGCGGGTTCAAGCCCCGTTACTCACCCCACACAGGGCCGGACTCCCGTAGTCCGGCCCTTTTTTCGCATCCCCACGCCCCCGTCGAGTCCGCAAACTTTGCACGCTCGGGGCGCCGAAAACGTACAAAGTTCGTGTACTCGACGGTGGGGGATGCGCAGAGGAGTGAGGGTGCCCCCGGCAGGAATCGAACCTGCGACCAAGAGATGAGAAGCACCGCGAGAGTTGCTCCACGGTGCCCCCGGCAGGAATCGAACCTGCGACCAAGAGATGAGAAGCACCGCGAGAGTTGCTCCACGGTGCCCCCGGCAGGAATCGAACCTGCGACCAAGAGATGAGAAGCACCGCGAGAGTTGCTCCACGGTGCCCCCGGCAGGAATCGAACCTGCGACCAAGAGATTAGAAGGCTCCTGCTCTATCCGCTGAGCTACGGGGGCGTCGAGTCAACGATACCGGAGCGCTCCGCTGCCGCCGCGTCAGAGCGTCTGGCCGGTCTTCCCCGCGCGGGTGACGATCGCGATCACGGGGCGGCGCCCGCGGAGGCCGAAGCGGAGGCGGAGGCTCGCCTGCCGGGCGACCAGCACGGCGATCACGGCAGCCGCCGCGGCGGGCACGAGCCCGGAGATCGCCATGGCGACGTGCGGGCCGACCTGCTCCACGATCCACCCCATCAGCGGGCCGCCGAGGGCCTGCCCGCCGAGCAGCACGAGGATGTACAGCGAGATCACGCGCCCGCGGATCTGCACGTTCGACGACATCTGCACCAGGGAGTTGGCCGCGGTGATGAAGAGCAGGTTGCCGACGCCGATGGCGACGAGCAGTAGCCCGAAGGCCAGCTCGCCCGGCGCGAATCCGGCGAGTGCCTGCACGATCCCGAGGGCTGCGGCGGTTCCGACGACCATGGACAGCCGGACGCTGGTGCGGCGCGTCGAAGCAAGTGCGCCGGTGAGCGCGCCGGCGGCGACGAGCGCGTTGAACATCCCGTAGCCCTGCGCGCCGACGTTGTAGACGTCGTTCGCGTAGGCGGCGAGGAACACGGGCATGTTGAAGGCGAACAGGGCGACAACGGCGACCATGACGATCGTCCAGAAGATCACCGGCTTGCGGCGCACGTACCGCATCCCTTCGGCGAGCTGCCCCTTGCCGCGGGGAGCCGCGGGCGACGCGTGCAGCTCCGACCGCTTGAGCGTCGCCACGGCGAACACCACGGCGAGGCACGCGACGGCGTTGATGGCGAACGACCATCCGCCTCCGACCGCGGTGATGAGGATGCCGCCGACGGCCGGCCCGATGAGCCCGCCGAGCTGGAAGATCGACGAGTTCAGGCTGATCGCATTGCGCAGGTAGCGCGGACCGACGAGCTCGTTGACGAACACCTGACGTGCCGGGTTGTCGACGACCGTGACGAGACCGAGGGTGAACGAGATCGCGTAGACGTGCCAGACCTCGATGGTGCCGGTCAGCGTGAGCACGGCGAGCAGCGCCGCGAGCGCGGCCGCGCACGACTGCGTGATGACGAGCAGCCGCTGCTTGGAGTAGCGGTCGGTGATCACTCCGCCCCAGAGGCCGAAGAGCAGCATCGGCGTGAACTGCATGAACACGGTGACGCCGACGGCGGCGACGCTTCCGGACAGCTGCAGCACCAGCCAGTCCATCGCGATGCGCTGCATCCACACCGCCGTGTTGGCGACCAGGTTGCTCGCCGCGAACCGGCGGTAGTTCGGCACCCGCAGCGAGGCGAACGTCTCGCGCCACGGCGGCCGGGTGGAGAGGACCGGCATGGGTCCGGTGGGCGGGGCGGCTGCGGGGGAGTGCGCCACTGCGTGTTACCTCGATGTCGTCGCTGGTTCCGTATGAAGTCTCCCTTCGACCCTACGCAATCCGGACTATTCTTGGAGCCGATCACGGCTATAAGTCCCATTGGCTTTTCGAATGGATGCGGAATGTTCGACCCGGTACTGCTGCAGACCTTCCTCGCCGTCGCCGACACGCGGAGCTTCACCAAGGCCGCCGGGCGGCTGGGCATCAGCCAGCCGACCGTGAGCCAGCACATCCGCAAACTCGAGCAGGCGGCGAAGCGTCAGCTCATCGCCCGCGACACGCGTGAGGTGCGGCTGACGGACAACGGGGATGCGATGGCCGGCTTCGCCCGCACCATCCTGGCCGCGCACGCCGAGGCGGAGAGCTACTTCAGCGGGTCGGCCATGCGCGGGCGCCTGCGTTTCGGCGCGGCAGACGATCTCGCGATCACGACGCTCCCGCGCATCCTTCGACATTTCCGCCAGCAGAACCCGCAGATCAACCTCGAGCTGACCGTCGACCAGTCCGGCCCGCTGCACCGCAAGCTGAAGGCAGGCCAGCTCGACCTCATCTTCATCAAGCAGACGCCGGGCACGACGGAGGGTGCGGTCGTGGCGACCGACGAGCTGGTGTGGATGGGGCAGGAGAAGACCGTGCTCGATCCGGACGGGCCCGTGCCGCTCATCTCGTACCAGGGTCCGAGCCTCAGTCGTCAGGTCGCGATCGACGCGCTGGAGGCGGCGGGCCGCACCTGGCGGATCACGTGTAACACCCGCGAGGTGAACGGCGTGCTCGCCGCGGTCCGGGCGGGAATCGGTGTCGCCGTCTTCCCGCGGTCGCTCATCCCCACCGATCTGATCAAGGTGACGAACCGCTTCGGGCTGCCGGAGCTCGGCCACGTCGACTTCACGCTGCTGTCCAACCCGTCGGCCGCTCGGGAGCCGGTGGATGCGCTGACCACCGCGATCCTGGCCCGCGCCGTCAGCCGCGTGGCCTGAGCCGGCTCAGCCTTCGATCGGCACCGCGTCCGGATCTGAGGGCCGCACGCCGCCGTCCGCCGACTTCCGGCGGAGGGTCAGCGCGATCAGCGGGAAGAGCAGCACCGACAGCATCCCCGCTCCGACCAGGGCCGTCGCGGTCCCGACCTGCAGATCGTGTTCCCGCACGCCGATCGCGGTCACCGCGACGATGATCGGCAGCCCGGTCGCGCTGAACAGCGTCAGTGCCGCCCGGTCGCGGAACGTCGAGCCCGGTGGCACGAGGAACGACGCGGGGACACCGCGCAGGAGGAGCAGCAGGACGAGGAAGATCGGCAGCAGGATCAGTGCCCGCGGGTCGCCGAGCAGCGCCTTCAGGTCGAAGCCGATGCCCGTGTTGATGAAGAACACCGGCACCAGCACGCCGAAGGCGACGGCCTCCAGCTTGCTCTCGATGTGATGCGCGTCCTCCGGCTTCGCCCCGGAGAGCAGGATGCGGCAGAGCACCCCCGCGGCGAACGCGCCGAGCAGCATGTCGAGTCCGAGGGCGATGCTCAGCCCGACGAGGGCCGCGATGACGCACACCACGAACCGAACGGCGAACTGGCCGCTGGTGTGCAGCGTCGCCCGGACGAGCCGGTGGAAGCGCTCGTGGCCGCCGCGGGAGGCGAACCAGATCGCTGCGCCGGCGATCACGGCGAACCCGATCAGCACCAGGGCGGCGGCGAACGGTTTCCGGCCGCTGAGGAACAGCGAGATCGCGAGCAGCGGGCCGAACTCGCCGACGGCGCCGACCGCGGTGACGACGCGTCCGAACGGCGTGTGCATCTCGCCGGCGTCGCGCAGCACCGGCATCAGCGTCCCGAGGGCCGTCGACGTGAGTGCGATGCCGATGTAGACGCCGGGGACGATCGATCCCGCGATGAGCGTGGCGAGCACGATCGCGAACACCAGCGAGAACAGCCAGCCCAGTGAGGCACGTCTCAGCGGCCGGCCGGCGATGGCCGGAAAGTCGATCTCGTTGCCCGCCATGAAGAACAGGAAGGCCAGGCCGAAGTTGGCGATCGCATCCAGGCCGGCCGTCTCCGGCACCCAGCCGAGGACGCTGGGGCCGATGATCAGGCCGAGGACGATCTCGAACACCACGAGCGGGATCTTCACGAACCGCCCGACCGCCGTGGTGAGGAGCGCGGCCAGGACGCCGAGGAGGGGGACGAGCACGACGCTCGATACGGCGGGTTCCATGGGCGCATGCTAGCGACCGGCACGGCGTTCGCGGCAGACCGTTCGTGAGAGAACGGTCGCGTTCACATGGGCGAAACCGGACGGGGATAATCTGGCGTCATGCGCGAACTTCAGGCACAGATCATCGAAGAGCTGCACGTCCGTCCGGAGATCGACCCCGCCGCCGAGATCGAGCGACGTGTCGGCTTCCTGGTCGACTACCTCCGGGCGACGGGTGCGGCCGGTTTCGTCCTCGGCATCAGCGGTGGCCAGGACTCCAGCCTCGCCGGGCGGCTCGCCCAGCTGGCGGTCGAGCGTCTCGCGGCGGAGGGGACGGACGCCGACTTCATCGCGGTCCGTCTGCCCTACGCCGTGCAGCGGGACGAGGAGGACGCGCAACTGGCGCTGTCCTTCATCCAGCCGAAGAGCTCGGTCGTCTTCAACATCCAGCGCGGCACCGACGGCGTCGAGGACGAGTACGCGGATGCGCTCGGGGAGCCGATGACCGACTTCGTGAAAGGCAATGTCAAGGCGCGCATCCGCATGGTCGCCCAGTACGCGATCGCCGGCCAGCGCACTCTGCTCGTGATCGGCACGGACCACGCGGCCGAGGCGGTGACCGGTTTCTTCACCAAGTACGGCGACGGCGGCACGGACATCCTCCCGCTGAGCGGCCTCACCAAGCGGCAGGGCAAGCAGCTGCTCGCGCACCTGGGTGCACCCGCCCGGCTGTACGAGAAGGCGCCGACGGCCGACCTGCTCGACCTCAACCCGGGCCAGACCGACGAGGACAACCTGGGGCTGACGTACGTCGACATCGACGACTTCCTCGAGGGGAAGGACGTGTCGGACGAGGTCGCGGAGGCGCTGGAGGCGCGATACCGGGCGACCGAGCACAAGCGGCAGCCGCCGGCGAGCATGTTCGACTCGTGGTGGGGCGAGACCGCGTACAGCCGCTGAGCTGTCCGAGGAACGACGAAGGGCGCCGGCGTGATGCCGGCGCCCTTCGTGTCGGGTGGAGTGCGTTGCCGCCGAAGCGGAGGTCGTCAGACGGGCTGGCCCAGGCGGCTGGTAGGCGACGTGTCCTGCTGCTGAGCGCCGGCCGCCGCGGCCTGGACGAACGGGTTCGTCTCGGCGGTGTCGTCCCGCGCGGGCGCAGCCGTCGCGGGAGCCGCCGCGGTCGCCGGTGCGGCGTACTGCTCGTGGTGCTGCTGGGCGACCCAGGCATCCTGCTGGGCGATCAGCGAGCGCTCGGTGTCGGTGTTCTCGAACCGCCACCGCTCGAGGTCGCTCTGGAAGATGCGGCGGGCGCGGCGCGGGTTGTTCTGCCACTCGAGCAGGCGGTCGCGGAACTCCGCGATCGCGGGATCGAGCTGGTAGCCGAAGGTGGCCGACGCGCGCTTCATCTCGGCGAGCTGGTGGCCCGCCCAGGTGGCCGCGAGGCCTGCCGTCTTGATCGGGAGCAGCCGGACCATGATGTCGGCCTGGCCGACGGCGCGGTCGGAGAGCACCTGCTCGGCAGGGGTGAGGGAGTTCCAGACGGAGGCCTCGGTCGCGGCGTCGACGAGCGCGGCGATCGCGGACGCCTTCTGCTGGCGGTCGGTGCGGGAGAGGAGTCTCTTGAGGGCGCCTCGGGCGATCCATGCGGAGATCAGGCCGGAGACGATCACGGCGACCGCGAGGACCGCCGCGTAGAAGATCGCCGGGCGCGCGGCCGGCGACGTGAGCCAATCGACGAAGTCATTCCACCACTGCATGCCGTGATGGTAGCCGCGGTTGTCCACCTCGACGCGGACCCTTTCCGTCGTGTCGTCAAACGGGCACGGCGTCCGCCGCGCACGACGTCCGCGCCGCGCGGCAGAATGGAGGCGACGATCGAAAGGGGACCCCATGCAGACCTTCGTGCTGGCAGGCGGATGCTTCTGGTGCCTGGATGCCGTGTACCGCGTGCTCCGCGGCGTGCAGGATGTCGTGTCCGGCTACACCGGCGGGACGACCGTCGATCCGACCTACGAGGAGGTGTGCACCGGCCGCACCGGCCACGCGGAGGCGGTGGCGGTCACGTTCGACCCCGAGGTCATCCCGCCGAGCGTCATCCTCGACGTCTTCTTCACGCTGCACGACCCGCGCCAGCTGAACCGGCAGGGCAACGACATCGGGACCCAGTACCGCTCGGCGATGTTCTACGACAGCGAGCACGAGCGCGAGCTGTTCGAGGGTGCGCGCGACCGCGCTGCCGAGTACTGGGACGGCGGGATCGTGACAACGATCGACCCGCTCGGGCCGTTCTACCGCGCCGAGGAGTACCACCAGGACTTCTTCGCGAAGAACCCGGGCCAGGGGTACTGCCTCGCCGTCGCCCTGCCGAAGGTGAACAAGATCCGCGCCTCCTACGCGGACTACGTGGCGGCCTGAATCCGTCCACCTCTTTCGGGTTCCGCCCGTTCTCCACAGATCCGCTGATCCCCGGCCGCCGACGCACGCGACCGGCGAGGCTGGGGTTGTGCCCGCCGCAGGAGCGGGCGCAGAGAAGAGGAGAACATGTCCGACACCGTGGCCGTCCGCGGCTTCGTCGCCACCGAGCCCCGTCACCTCGTCACCGAGGGCGGCGTGCCGATCACGAGTTTCCGGCTCGTCACCACGCACCGCCGCTACAACCGCCAGGCGTCCTCCTGGGAGGACGGCGGCAGCAACTGGTACACCGTGAGCGCCTTCCGGCGTCTCGCTCTGGGCACCGCGGAGTCCATCACGAAGGGCGATCCCGTGCTGGTCGCCGGGCGGCTGTGCCTGCGCGAGTGGACGGGCGAGAAGCAGGGCATGACGGTCGAGATCGAGGCGGAGTCGATCGGGCACGACCTCACCTGGGGGCGATCGCGGTTCACGCGGGCGGCCGGAGCGGATACCGACGGTGATCCTGTATCGGCACCTCCCGAGGGAATCCCAGCGGCGGCACCCTAAGATGCCGGATATGCCGTCTTCCGTGGTCCGCCGGGCTGGTTCGCCCGCCGCGTCAGCTCTCACACTGGTGGCCGGACTGACCGTTGCGCTCGCCCTCGCCGGGTGCACGGGCTCCACGCCCAAGGCGTCCGTGACACCCACCGCGACACCGACGGCCACGAGCACGGCAACACCGACGCCGGCTGGGCTGGTGCCGGGCGGCACGGCGCAGGAGAACCTCGCCTACTTCGACACGGTGAACCATGCGACGCTCGCTGCGAACCCGAACGCCCAGGGTCGTGACTTCATCGACGCGCTCGTCAAGGCCGGTTTCACCAAGGCCGACATGCAGGTGACCGTCGACACGACGACCATCGGGCTCAAGGCGAACTCGATCCAGTTCTCGGTGCGGATGGGCGACACCTGCCTGATCGGCCAGAACGGCGCCGACGCGGGCGGATACTCCAGCATGGTGACGCCCGTGCTGTCCACCGGGAACTGCCTTATCGGGCAGACCCGTCCGATCGACTGGTAGGGCCGGAGCCGCCCGGGAGGCGGCGCAGGGCCGGTATCCTCGAATACGGCAGTAAGCCGACGACAGGGAGTTGAAGAAGAAGAGTGGCCGAATACATTTACTCGATGGTGCGCGCCCGCAAGGCGGTCGGCGACAAGGTGATCCTCGACGATGTCACGATGGCGTTCCTGCCGGGAGCGAAGATCGGCGTCGTGGGTCCCAACGGCGCCGGTAAGTCCACCATCCTGAAGATCATGGCCGGTCTGGACACGCCCTCCAACGGCGACGCCAAGCTCAGCCCCGGCTACACGGTCGGCATCCTCATGCAGGAGCCCGAGCTCGACGAGAACAAGACCGTCCTCGAGAACGTCCAGGAGGGCGTGGGAGAGATCAAGCAGAAGGTCGACCGCTTCAACGAGATCTCCGGCCTGCTCGCCGACCCGGACGCCGATTTCGACACGCTCCTCGCCGAGATGGGCACGCTGCAGGAGCAGATCGACGCCGCCGACGCCTGGGACCTCGACTCGCAGCTCGACCAGGCGATGGATGCGCTCCGCTGCCCGCCGGGGGACTGGCCGGTCCACACGCTCTCCGGTGGTGAGAAGCGCCGTGTCGCGCTCTGCAAGCTGCTGCTGCAGAAGCCGGACCTCCTGCTCCTCGACGAGCCCACCAACCACCTCGACGCCGAGAGCGTGCTCTGGCTCGAGCAGCACCTGGCCAAGTACCACGGCGCCGTTCTCGCCGTGACCCACGACCGGTACTTCCTCGACCACGTGGCCGAGTGGATCGCCGAGGTCGACCGCGGTCACCTGTACCCGTACGAGGGCAACTACTCGACCTACCTCGAGAAGAAGCGCGAGCGCCTCGAGGTCCAGGGCAAGAAGGACGCGAAACTCGCCAAGCGCCTCTCCGAGGAGCTCGACTGGGTGCGCAGCAACGCCAAGGGGCGCCAGGCCAAGTCGAAGGCCCGTCTGGCCCGCTACGAGGAGATGGCAGCCGAGGCGGAGCGCACGAGGAAGCTCGACTTCGAGGAGATCCAGATCCCGCCGGGCCCGCGCCTCGGTCAGATCGTGATCGACGCGAAGAACCTCGAGAAGGGCTTCGGCGACCGCAAGCTCATCGACGGCCTCACGTTCACGCTGCCCCGCAACGGCATCGTCGGCGTCATCGGCCCGAACGGTGTCGGAAAGACGACGCTGTTCAAGACGATCGTCGGCCTCGAGCCGCTCGACGGCGGAGACCTGAAGGTCGGCGAGACCGTGCAGATCTCCTACGTCGACCAGACGCGTGGCGGCATCGATCCCAACAAGAACGTCTGGGAGGTCGTGTCCGACGGGCTCGACTACATCCAGGTCGGCAAGACCGAGGTGCCGTCGCGGGCCTACGTCTCCACCTTCGGCTTCAAGGGACCGGACCAGCAGAAGAAGGCGGGCGTGCTCTCCGGTGGTGAGCGCAACCGCCTGAACCTCGCCCTCACCCTGAAGCAGGGCGGCAACCTGCTGCTCCTCGACGAGCCGACGAACGACCTCGACGTCGAGACGCTGTCCAGCCTGGAGAACGCCCTGCTCGAGTTCCCCGGCTGCGCTGTGGTCATCACCCACGACCGGTGGTTCCTCGACCGGATCGCGACCCACATCCTGGCCTACGAGGGCACCGAGGAGAACCCGGCTGACTGGTACTGGTTCGAGGGAAACTTCGAGGCGTACGAGGAGAACAAGGTCGACCGCCTGGGCCCCGACGCCGCGAAGCCCCACCGCTCCGCGTACCGCAAGCTCACGCGCGACTGAGTCGGCCGGCCATGCGACTGCACGTCCCGATCAAGCTCCGCTGGAGCGACCTCGACGCCTACGGCCACGTCAACAACGCCGAGATGCTGCGCCTCCTGGAGGAGGCGCGCATCGAGGCGTTCTGGGCGACGGACGATTCCGATGGCGACGCCAACGGCGCGGCGGCCGGGAGCGGCGAAGCCGTAGGCGGGTCGACCGCGGTCCTCGACGGCCGTCCGGGTGCGGACACGCTCACGCTGATCGCGCGGCAGGAGATCGAGTACCTGGCGCCCATCCCTTACCTTCGTCAGCCGCTCGACGTGCAGCTCTGGTTGGGCCGCCTCGGCGGCGCGAGCCTCGAGGTCTGCTACGAGGTCTGGTCGCCGGAGGGCACGGAGCCGAAGACGTTGTTCTCGCGCGCGGCCACCACGATCGTGCTCGTCGACGCGACCACACAGCGGCCGCGCCGGATCAACGAGCGCGAGCGGGACGCCTGGACGCCGTACCTCGACGAGCCGGTGGCGTTCGCCAAGCGGTCCTAGACGACGCCCCGCTCCTCGCTCACGGGGTCGGTGTCGGTGCCGGGTTGCTCTGCACCGGGTTCGGGCTGAAGGAGTTCTCCCACACCGCCCGAGATCCCGCCTCGCCGATCACGATCACCTCGACGACCGTTCCGACGGCCAGCACGACCGCGATCACCGTCAGCACGATGATCGCGATCCGGCGCACCGTCACGCTCGGCCGACGCGGCGAGTCCGGCCGGTCAAAGAAGAAGAACCACGCCCACTGCACGACGGTGAACGCGAACAGTGCGATCACCCACGGCAGGAGTATCCGCCCGAGGGCCGCGTGCTGCTGGATCAGCGGTGTAGCGGGCAGACGCGCCTGCAGCCACTCGCCGGCCTCCATGACCACGGGGACCAGGATCAGGTCAGCCAGCGCGAGCAGCGGCACCACGATCCCGAGCCGTCGGCGTGCTGCCGGCCAGATCGGCACCAGCAGGGCGGCGATCGCCGTCAGCGGCACCAGAACGACGACGAAGTGGACCAGGAGGACGTGCAGCGGCAGTCCGTTGACCTCCACGGCGCGCCCTACGCGGTGACGGTGACGGAGTCGCCCGACACGGTCGCCTTCAGCTTCGGCAGCGGATCGCGCGCAGGGCCGTTGAGGACATCACCGGTCGTCGCGTCGAACTTCGAGCCGTGGCACGGGCAATCGAACTCCTTGCCCTGCGGCGCGACCGTGCACCCCTGATGCGTGCAGACGGCGCTGAACGCCACCACCTGACCGGCGGACGGCTGCGACACCACGATGGGCTTTCCCGCGAGCGTGGCCGACACGGCGCCGCCGACGGGGATGGACGCGAGCGAGACCTCGGCCGTTCCGCCGCCCGCGGACGAGCCGCCGTCCCCGGACCCGGATCCGGATCCGTTCGCGTCCTGTCCGCCGCCGGGTGTGCAGGCGGCGAGCAGGACCGCGCCGGCGGAAGCCCCGCCGATCGTGACGAGGGTGCGGCGGGTGAGCGGTGCGTGGTCGTTCATGCGGATTCCTCCCGTTCGGCGGATACGTCTTCTACGGTTATCACGAGACGGTCGCGCGGTCGGTTCAACCGTTCCGCATGAACCTTTCCGTCGGCTGCATCGTGTACGAGGTGGAGGTGAACATGCCGGAGGAGGACGCCCGCCTGCTGCGCGAGCTGCACGACCAGCACGCGCAAGCCGTATGGCGGTACGTCGTGCACCTCACCGGCGACCGTGCGATGGCCGACGACGTGGTGCAGGAGACCCTCCTGCGCGCCTGGCGGAAGCCATCCGTGCTCGACCAGTCGCAGCAGTCCGCGCGCACCTGGCTCTTCACCGTGGCCCGCAACCTCGTCATCGACGGCCGCCGCAGCGCCGCCCACCGGCACGAGTTCGGCACGGACACGCTGCCGGAACATCCAGCACCGGACAGCGAGGCGGACGCCGTCCTCGACGCCTGGCTGGTGTCGGACGCGCTGGCGGAGCTGTCCGTCGAGCATCGCGCGGTCATCGTGCACGCCTACTACGGCGGACGCTCGATCGCCGAGATCGCACGCGAGCTCGACATCCCGGAAGGCACGGTCAAGTCGCGCCTCCACTACGGTCTGCGAGCGCTGCGGCTCGCACTTCAGGAGAGAGGGGTGACGGAACGATGACCACGCACGACGAGTTCGCCACCTGGGACGCCGCGTACGTGCTCGGCGCGCTCTCACCGACGGAACGCCGCGCCTTCGAGGCGCACCTGCGCGAATGCGACCGGTGCTCCGAGGCGGTCGCCGAGCTGGCGGGCATGCCCGGCATCCTCAGCCGCGTCCCGCGCGAGCAGGCCGCAGCGCTGCTGGAGGAGCCCCTGCCCGCGCCGAGCGCGACTGACCGGCCCGAGGCCGGGGGACCGGGGCCCGACGTGCTCCCGTCGCTGCTGCACCAGGCGCGCCGGCGCCGCATCCGTTCCCGCTGGCTGGTCGCCGGGCTGTCGGCGGCCGCTGCCGCGATCGTGGTGGGGTTCGCCGCCTTCGCCCTGCCCGCGATCCTGCAGCCCGCATCCACGCCCACCGCAGCCGTGGTCATGAAGCAGGTCGAACCGAGCCCGCTCACCGCCGACCTCCGGCTGACCGCCGAGCCGTGGGGCACCCGCATCGACTCCGACTGCCGCTACGCCCACCTCGGGGGCGACGACGGCGACCGCGCGTGGACCTACGCGATGGTCGTCACCGACCGCTCCGGCAAGCAGCACGAGATCTCGACGTGGACGGCCGAGGCGGGGACCGTCGCCACCCCGGTCGCGACCACGAGCATCCCGATCGCCGACATCGCTTCGGTCGACATCCGCGCAGCAGGAGGCACGGTGCTGCTGCGGAGCACGTTCGACTAGTCGTCGGCGCGCGGAAGGCGGATCGTCGCCTCCTGAGCGACGCTCGCCACCAGGACTCCGTCCCGGGTGAAGATGCGGCCCTGCGAGAGCCCGCGCCCGCCACCGGCGGTGGGGGACTCCTGCACGTAGAGCAGCCACTCGTCCACCCGGGCGGGTCGGTGCCACCACATCGCGTGGTCGAGGCTCGCGGCCTTGAGCCCCGGGGTCGCCCAGGCGATCCCGTGCCGGCGCATGACCGACTCCATGATCGTGTAGTCGCTCGCGTACGCCAGCGCGGCCCGATGCAGCCCCGGGTCATCGGGCATGTCGCCGATCGTGCGGAACCAGACCGCCTGGTGGGCGACGCGATCGCCCTCCACCGAGAGGTAGATCGGCGAGGTGACGTGCCGCATGTCGAACGGGCGCTGGCTGGCCCAGTACTGCGCGACGGGATGGCGCACATCCTCGAGGGAGGTGGCGGTCGACGGCAGGCTCTCCGGCTCCGGGAGTCCCTCGGGCATCGCATCCTGGTGCTCGATGCCCTCGTCCTCCGTCTGGTACGAGGCGATCATCGACAGGATGGGCAGCCCGTTCTGGTACGCCTGGGTGCGGCGTGTGGAGAACGAACGGCCGTCGTGGATGCGGTCGACCGAGAACGTGATCGGGAAGTTCACGTCGCCCGGACGCAGGAAGTAGCCGTGCATCGAGTGGATGCTGCGGTCGTCCTCGACCGTCCGGGTGGCCGCAATGATCGACTGGGCGAGCACCTGGCCGCCGAACACGCGGCCCAGCGGCATCCACTGCGACGGGCCCGTGAAGATGTCCTCACTGGTGCGGGCGCCGGTGTCGGTCAGATCGAGCGCGGTCAGTAGGGAAGCCAGGGGCTCGGTCACGGTGCCTCCAAGTCGGTGGTGTGTTGGTAGTTTAGACATCCGATGAGCCAGTCGTTTTCTCTAGTCGATCTCCTCGCCGTCGCCGATCTGCAGACTTATCTGTCGCGGGCCGCCCGCGTCGAGGAGGGTTCCGTGCGCCTGATCGCCGGATCGGGGGTGCTGGCCGTCTACACGGCGATCCTGTATCCGCGCGGGCTGATGGATGAGACGCCGACCGTGCTGGGCCTGCGGACCTTCGCGACGGGCGCGGACGTGGAGTTCGACGTCGTCGTGCCCATCCGCTCGCTGCTCGACCGCGTCGCGCGGGTGCGCGAGAACGCAGAGGCCGCCGAGTCCGAGGGCGCGGGCGCGGAGGGGGCCGCCGAGCCCATTGAGATCCGCCTGCCGCTCGAGGTCTCGACCGTGACGTGGGCGGGCATCTCGCCGCCGCGGGGCGGCTGGCAGAAGGTCGGAGAGACGTCCTCCGCGCTTCTGCAGTCGACCGCCAAGGCGGGAGTCGCAGAGGTCGCCGAGGCCGTTCCGACCGGCACAGGCGAGCAGTTGGTGCAGCGTGTCCGCGCCGAGGTGTGGGGCCGTCCGATCGACGACCTCGAGTACATCCCGGCGGGCGCCGCATTCGCCGCGGACAGCCTCGGCTTCGTCGGCGACGACGACACCGTCACCATCTACGAGACGGGCCCCTGGACGCGCCTCACCACGCGCCGCGGCCACACCCTCGTCCGCCGCCAGGCCTGGACCCTCCGCCGCTGACCCACACCCCCGCCGTCGAGTCCGCAAACTTTGCACGCTCGGCGGGGCTTCAGCGTGCAAAGTTTGCGGACTCGACGGCGGGCGGAGGGGCGCGCGACGGAAGGGACGGGACGGGAGCGCGGATCAGGCGCGAGCGGCGGCTCGGCCGGCCTGGCGGCCCGAGAAGAGGCAGCCGCCCAGGAACGTGCCCTCCAGGGCGCGGTAGCCGTGCATCCCGCCACCGCCGAAGCCGCTCGCTTCTCCGACCGCATAGAGGCCCGGGACGACCGAGCCGTCGGCCGACAGCACCCGCCCGTCGAGGTCCGTCTCGATCCCGCCGAGGCTCTTCCGTGTGAGGATGTGCAGCTTCACCGCGATCAAGGGTCCCGCCGCCGGGTCGAGCAGCTTGTGCGGCGTCGCGACGCGGATCAGCTTGTCGCCCCGGTACCGGCGCGCCGCCCGGATCGCGGCGAGCTGCAGGTCCTTGCCGAACTCGTTGTCCAGCTGGCGGTCGCGCTCGTGCACGTGCCGTGCGACCAGCTCGGTGTCGAGCGGGACGTCGGCGATGCGCTGCATCCCGGCCAGCAGTTCGTCGAGCGTGTCGGCGACCACGAAGTCGGCGCCCTTCTCCTTGAACGCCTCCACCGGCCCGGGCGCGCCGGGAGCGACCCGCTTGGCGAGCAGCCGCACGTCTTTGCCGGTCAGGTCGGGGTTCTGCTCGCTGCCGGAGAGTGCGAACTCCTTCTCGATGATCTTCTGGGTCAGCACGAACCAGCTGTAGTCCGAGCCCGTCCGCCGCAGGTGCTCCAGCGTCCCGAGCGTGTCGAATCCCGGGTACAACGGCGACGGCAGTCTGTCGCCGTGCGCATCCAGCCACAGGGATGACGGGCCGGGCAGGATGCGGATTCCGTGCCGCTCCCACACCGGGTCCCAGTTCTGGATGCCCTCGGTGTAGTGCCACATCCGGTCGCCGTTGATCAGGTGGGCGCCCGCGGTCTCTGCGATCCCCAGCATGCGGCCATCGACGTGGGCCGGCACTCCGGAGAGCATGGATGCGGGCGGCTCGCCCAGCCGCGCAGGCCAGGCGGCTCGGACGAGGTCGTGGTTTCCGCCGATCCCGCCGGAGGCGACGATGACGACCGGCGCGCGGAGCTCGAAGTCGCCGACGACGTCGCGGTTGCTGGGCGCACCACGGCCGGCGACGTCGGGGGCGAGCACCGCGCCGCGCACGCCGACGACCCGGCCGTCCTCGACGATCAGCTCGTCCACCCGGTGCCTGTTGCGGATCGCCGCGCGTCCGTTCGCCGCCGCCGACTGCACCCGGCGGGCGAACGGCTCGACGACGCCGGGTCCCGTTCCCCAGGTGATGTGGAAGCGGGGGACCGAGTTGCCGTGACCGCCGGCTCTGCCGTCGCCGCGCTCCGCCCATCCCACGACGGGGAAGAAGCGGACGCCCTTCTCGTGCAGCCACGCGCGCTTCTCGCCGGCCGCGAACTGCAGGTACGCCTCCGCCCACTGCCGTGGCCAGTGGTCCTCGTCGCGGTCGAAGCCGGCGGTGCCGAACCAGTCGTCGCGGGCGAGCGCGAGGGAGTCGTGCACGCCCATCCTGCGCTGCTCGGGGGAGTCGATGAGGAAGAGTCCGCCGAACGACCACCACGCCTGCCCGCCGAACGACGCCGACGGTTCCTGCTCCACGATCGTGACCCGGCGCCCCGCGTCCAGCAGTTCGGATGCGGCGACCAGGCCCGCAAGGCCCGCGCCGACGACGATCGCGTCGGGTTCGTAGGTCATCCGTGTCTCCTTCGGCACCGGGATGGCGGGAGGAGCGCTACTCCTCGAATGTGTTGACCATAGCGAACGCGGCCCGCTCCAGGTAATTCCAGAGCGTCTCCTCCTGCAGCGGCGGGAGCTCGAGCTCGCCGACCGCGGTCCGCATGTGGGTCAGCCAGCGGTCCCGGGCGTCCGGGTTCACCTTGAACGGGTTGTGACGCATCCGCAGCCGCGGGTGTCCGCGCTGCTCGCTGTACGTCGTCGGACCACCCCAGTACTGCTCCAGGAACAGCGTCAGCCGCTCCTTCGCCGGGCCCAGGTCCTCCTCCGGGTACATCGGTCGCAGCACCGGGTCGTCGGCGACGTCGCGGTAGAACGCGTCAACCAGCCGGACGAACGTCTCGTGTCCGCCGATCTGGTCGTAGAAGCTCGGCTGTGGGCCGACGGGGATGCTCATCGGGCGGGTCCGTCCGTGTCGGGGCGGGCGTCGGGCGCGGCGTCGGCGTCCGGCTTCGGCGTCGCGGGCTTGCGGGGCGCGGGCTTGTCCGCCGGCTTGTCGCCCGCCGGCTTCTCGACCGGCTTCTCCGCGCCCGCCTTCTCCGCAGCAGCCCGCACCGACGCACCGCCTTCGACCGCCGGCGTGATCCGGATCGCGCCGGGATCCGCCACGCGTCCGCTCGCTGCCTGCTGCCGCTTCGCCGCCGCGCGCGCCTTGCGCCCCTTCAGCGGCGGCTCCGGCGTCACCGCCTGGCTCGGCCGGGTCCGCGGCGGCTTCGCGCCCGTGACGCTCCCGGCGCTGTCGAATCCGCTCAGCACGACGGCCGAGAGCGACGGGAGCTTTACACCCATCTCGTCCAGCGCCTGCTTGAGGCGGAGGCGCAGTTCGCGCGAGACGTCGTCCTTCGCGGTCGTGCGGGTCTTCAGCACGATGCGGATGACGATGGCGTCGGCCGAGATCGACTCGATTCCCCACAGCTCCGGCTTCTCGAGGATGCGCGAGCGCCACTTGGCGCTCGTCGCGAGCGCCGTCGCGGTCTCCAGCATCTTCGCTTCGACCGCCTCGACGTCCGCCTCGTAGGGCACGGCCAGGTCGATGATGACGCGCGCCCAGCCCTGCGACATGTTGCCCACGCGGAGGATCTCGCCGTTGCGGACGAACCACAGCGTGCCGTTCACGTCGCGCACCTGGGTGACGCGGATTCCGACCGCCTCGACGACGCCGGTCGCGGAGCCGAGGTCGACCACGTCGCCGACACCGAGCTGGTCCTCCATGACCATGAACAGGCCGTTGAGCACGTCCTTGACGATGTTCTGCGCGCCGAAACCGAGACCGGCGCCGATCGCGGCCGTGAGCAGGGCAAAGGATCCGAGCACGTCGGGGACAAAGACGTTGAGGATGAGGATGATCGCGATGATGCCGATCGTCACGTTGACGATGTTGGTCAGCACCGAGCCGAGCGTCCGGGTGCGCTGCACGACGCGGACGGCCGCGAGCGGCGACGCGACGAGCGCCTGCGTGTCGCTGACGTTCTGGCCCTTCTTGACGCCGCTGACGATCCGGCCGACCACCTTGCGGATGACGACGCGCAGGATCCAGCTGAGGAGGAAGGCACCGGCGACGATGCAGACGGCGTTGACGATGTTCCAGCCGGCGTCGACCGCCCAGGATCCGAGATCGGTCCAGAAGTTCGCTTTGAGGATTTCCATACCCCGTCGAGCCTAGCGAGCCGCGCCTTGGCGGTCGCTGGAATCGGGGGCGCGGCGGTTCATCGCTCCAGCAGCCCGTGCTCGTACGCGAAGATCACGGCGTGCACGCGGTCGCGCAGCTGCAGCTTCGAGAGCACGCGGCCGACATGCGTCTTCACCGTCGACTCGGTGAGGTAGAACCGCGCGCCGATCTCACCGTTGCTCAGGCCTTCGCCGATGGCGAGCAGGATCTCGCGCTCGCGCGGGGTGAGGGCGGCCGCCGGGTCGTGCCCGGTCTGGTTCGGCGACGATCCCGATGGGAGCCGGTCGGCGAACATCTCCAGCATCGCCCTCGTCACCCGGCCGGAGACCGCCGCATCGCCCGCGGCCACCGCGCGAACGGCGCCGATCAGCTCGTCGGGACGTGCGTCCTTGAGGAGGAACCCGCTCGCGCCCGCGCGGAGCCCGCCGAACGCGTACTCGTCGAGGTCGAAGGTGGTGAGGATGATGATCCGCGCGCCCGGGTCGGTCTCGACGATGCGCCGGGTCGCCTCGATGCCGTCGAGAACCGGCATCCGCACATCCATCAGCACCACATCCGGACGCACCTGCGCGGTGAGCCGGACGGCCTCGGCACCGTCGGCCGCCTCGCCGACCACGGCGAGGTCCGGTTCGGCCTCCAGCACCATCCGGAAGCCCATGCGGACCAGCTGCTGGTCGTCGACGAGCAGGATGCGGATGGGGGCGTCGGTCACGGGTTCTCCTTCGGGGTCGTCGCGGGGGCGGGCGTCGTCGTCATGTCTGGAGGCGGAGGCGGAGGTGGCGCCGCCGAGGTGGGCCCAGCCGCACGAACGGCGTCGAACACCGCCCGCACCCGCCAGCCTCCACCGGGCCGTGGCCCCGCCTCCAGCGTCCCGCCGTACAGTCCGACGCGTTCGCGCAGACCGATCAGCCCGCGTCCGGAGCCCTGCCCGGCTGAGGGATGCAGTGCAGCGTTGTCATCGATGGTCACGATGACGGTCCCCGGCTGGAAGACGATGACGACGCGCACGGCCGTCGCAGTCGGGGCGTAACGGAGGGCGTTGGTGAGGCCCTCCTGCACCACGCGGAAGATGGTGAGCTGCTGCCCGATGTCCTCCGGGGGCAGACCGGTGACGGTGATCCGCACCGGCAGACCCGCGGCGCGGAACGTCTCGACCAGTTCCGCCAACTCGCCGACGCCCGGTTGCGGTTCCCGTGCCGCAGCGCCGTTCTCGCCGTCGCGCAGCACGCCGAGCAGGCGGCGCATGTCGGCCAGAGCGCCGCGTCCCGTCTCGGCGACGAGACGCATGGCCTGCGCCGACCGCTCGGCCTGTTCCGTCCGCTCGGATTCCGGACGATCGGAGGCCGTATCTGCCATCCGCGCGGAGCCGTCCGCCAGCGTGATCATCACCGTGAGGCTGTGCGAGACGATGTCGTGCATTTCGCGTGCGATCCGGCTCCGCTCCGCCGCGGCGGCGATCTCCGCCTGCTGGTCCCGCTCGCGAGCGAGCTGACGGGCGCGGTCGATGAGGGCGTTGAGGTAGCGCCGGCGGTTTCCGACGTTGCTGCCGATCAGGACGGAGACGACGCTGAACGACAGCACCAGGATGCCCGACGGGATCGCCGCCGTCTCGAGCGGCGTGAACACCTTCGCCTGCGTGAGCAGCACCTGAACGATGAGCGTAGAGACGGTGACGGCGGAGGTCACGGCGAAGGCCACCCACGCCGAGCGGATCGAGCGGTAAACCGCGAGCGCGTACAGCGCGAACAGGGTGGGCACCACATCCATGTCGCGGCCGAGGAAGACGCTGGTGCCGAGCAGCACGGTCGCGATCGCGAAGACGACCGCGGGCTGTTGCCGCCGCGCCAGCAGGGCAGCGCCGGCCACGGCCGACAGGACGAGGTGGATGAGCTCCTGCGGCGTCGGGTGGACGGCCGAGACGACGAGCGCCCCGACGACCGAGGGGATGAGGTAGAACGCCGCGACGAAGATGTCGACAGCGAGGGGATGCGCCCCGAAGAAACGACGCACGACCCCGGGCGGTCTCGGCAGTTCGAGTCCGTCCGGGGTCTGCGTGGTGGTCGCCTCCGAGGTCACGACGAGGGTCAGGCGTCCCTGCGCTGCAGCAGCACCGATCCGGCGATGAAGGCGACGGCCGCCCAGACGAGCACGGTCACCACGTTCGCCCAGGGCTCGAGGTCGCCGTTGCCGACTCCGGCGAGGCCCTGTCCGGCGTTGCTGATGAGGTAATGCCCCGCGTCGGCCACCCACTGGGTGCGGGTGAGGCCGCTGACGAGGTTCGCGATGATCGGCAGCACGAGCAGCACGCCGAGAGCACCGGCGATGCCGCCGGCGGTCGACTTGAGGATGGCGCCGACTCCCAGCGCGAAGACGGCGACGAGACCGAGGTACGCACCGGCGCCGAGGATCGCCCACAGCGTGTCGGAGGACAGCAGGTCGCCCTCGTATCCCTTTCCGTTGAGGATCGGGACGGCGACCGCCCACGATGCGGCGGACGACACGAGGCCGACGAGGAACGCCACGACGAACAGCACGAGCGTCTTCCCCGCGAACACCGGGAAGCGGCGCGGGACGGCGGTGAACGACGAGCGGATCTGGCCCGTCGAGAACTCGCCGCTGATCACCAGCACACCCAGTACCGCGATCACGAGGGACGCGAAGGTCAGCCCGGCGGTAGCGGCGGTCGTTGCGAACGCCGCGCTCTGCGCCTCGATGGCGGCGCGCTGACCCTCAGGCACCCGGTCGACGAGCAACGATTTCTCGGGGATGGCCACCGCGACGAGGGCGGCGATTCCGACCACGAGCACGACGGCGCTGATCAGCGTCCAGAAGGTCGACCGGAGGGTGCGGAGCTTGATCCACTCCGACCGGATCACCCGCGGGAAGCTGAGCCGGCCGAGCGAGGTGTGCGGGTGCCCGACCGGGGTGGCGGGGGATGTGGCGGTGCTCATCGGCTGACCTCCGTGCGGTACTCGACGTCGTCCTGGGTGAGCTCGAGGTAGGCCTCCTCGAGCGATGCGCTGATCGGGGTGAGCTCGTGGAGCACGATCCCGTCGCGCGCCGCGGTCTCGCCGATCTGGGCGGCCGTGAGGCCGGTGATCTCGAGCAGCTGCGCCTCGACACCGGTGACGGCGACGTCCGCGCCGGCGACGGCCCGTGCGAGCTGCTCCGGCTGCGGTGTCCGTACGCGGACCGCGTGGCGGGTGGCAGCGGCGAGGATGCTGTCCACCGGGGCGTCCGCGAGCACGCGTCCGCGGCCCAGCACCACGATGTGGTCGGCGGTCTGCGCCATCTCGCTCATCAGGTGCGACGAGAGGAAGATCGTCCGGCCCTGCGATGCGAGATGCCGGGCGAACTGACGCACCCAGAGCACACCTTCGGGGTCGAGTCCGTTCACGGGCTCGTCGAGGATGAGCGTCGCCGGGTCGCCGAGCATGGCCGCGGCGATACCGAGCCGCTGTCCCATCCCGAGCGAGAAGCCGCCGACGCGCTTGCTGGCGACCGACTCGAGACCGGTCATGCCGATCACCTCGTGGACGCGGGACTTCGGGATGCCGTGAGTCGCCGCCAGCGACAGCAGGTGCGCGTAGGCGGTGCGGCCGGTGTGGATGGCCTTGGCGTCGAGCAGGGCGCCCACTTCGGTGAGCGGCGAGCGGAACTCGGCGAACCGCTTGCCGTTGATGAGCGCCTGGCCCCGGGTCGGGCGGTCGAGCCCCATGATCATGCGCATGGTGGTCGACTTGCCGGCGCCGTTCGGGCCGAGGAAGCCCGTCACTTTGCCGGGCTGGATGGTCACGGTGATGTCGTCGACGGCGGTCTTCGCGCCGAAGCGTTTGGTGAGGTGATCGAGCTGGATCATGACTCCGAGACTAGGGGTGACGGGTCGGCTCGTCATCGTCCCGCGGTACGACGGCGGGTCGGCCCCGGGCACGGCACGAGGGGCCCCACCGCGGTGAGGCCCCTCGTTCCGTCGTTCGGTGCGGCGGGATGGTCAGTGCGCGCCCGTTACTGCGCGTCCCGCTTCTGAGCGGCGAGCGCCCGCTCGACGCCCGCGAGGTTCTCCACGACCATGCGACGCAGTGCCGCCGGCTCGGGGTTGGCGTCGAGCCAGGCGCGGGTGGCGTCGCGCAGGGCCTCGTTCGCCAGCGGTGCCGGGTACATGCCCTCGACCAGGTACTCCGCGATCTTGTACGTGCGCGAGGTCCAGATCTGCTGCAGCGCGGCGAAGTACGGCTCGACGAACTGGGCGAGCACGCTCTTGTCCTTCGCGCGCTGGAAGCCGATGCCGGTGTACCGGACGATCGTGTTGGGCAGGCCGTCCGAGCCGAACACCGAGTCCCACGCCGCCTGCTTGCCCTCCAGCGTCGGGATGCTGGCCCGGGCCTGCGCCGCGAACTGGCCGCCGTTCGCGGTGTTGTCGGCGGCGAGGGCCGCGTCGATCTCGGCGTTGCCGGCCGCGCCGCCCGCCACGAGGGCGATGAGCAGCTCCCACGACAGGTCGGTGTCGATCGTCAGGCCCTCGAGCGTCACGGAGCCGTCGCGCAGCGCCGCGATCGTCTCCAGCTGCTCGTCGGTCGAGGCGAGCGCCGCGAAGAACTTCACGAACTGGAACTGCGCGTCACTGCCGGCCTCTGCGCCCTTCGCCAGCTCCCACAGCGCGGACGCCGCATCCTGAGCCGTCTGCTCCTGGCGCTCGGGCGCGACGTACGCGGACGCCGCGAGCACCAGTTGGTTGAGCGTGGTGCGGATGGTCGTCGACTCGGTCTCGGACGCGATATTGCCGAGCACCAGGCGCACGTAGTCGCTCGCGCTCGTCTCGGCGTCGCGGGTCGCATCCCACACCGCACCCCAGACGAGCGAGCGGGCGAGCGGGCTCTCGATGTCGGAGAGGTGCTCGATGGCGACCTTGAGCGACTCCTCGTCGAGGCGGATCTTCGCGTAGGCGAGGTCGTCGTCGTTGATGAGCACGAGGTCGGGGCGGCGGGTGCCGACGAGGTCGGCGACCTCGGTGCGCTCTCCGTCGACGTCCAGCTCGAAGCGCTCGTCGCGGATCAACTTGCCGTCGCGGAGGTTGTACAGGCCGATCGCCAGGCGATGCGGACGGATCGTCGGGTAGTCGTCGGCCGCCGACTGCAGAACGGCGAAGGAGGTGATGGTGCCGTCCGCATCCACCGTCAGCTCAGGGCGGAGGGTGTTGACGCCGGCGGTCTCGAGCCACTTCTTGGACCAGTCGGTGAGGTCGCGGCCGCTCGTGGCCTCCAGCTCGACCAGGAGGTCCTTGAGCTCCGTGTTGCCGTGCGCGTGCTTCTTGAAGTACTGCGCGACACCGGCGAGGAAGTCGTCCTGGCCGACCCACGCCACCAGCTGCTTCAGGACGGAGGCGCCCTTCGCGTAGGTGATGCCGTCGAAGTTGACCTGCACGTCCTCCAGGTCGTTGATCGTCGCGACGATCGGGTGCGTCGAGGGCAGCTGGTCCTGGCGGTACGCCCAGCTCTTCTCCATGGCGGCGAAGGTCGTCCACGCCTCGGTCCACTCGGTGGCCTCGGCGGTCGCGAGGGTGGAGGCGTACTCGGCGAACGACTCGTTCAGCCAGAGGTCGTTCCACCACTTCATGGTCACCAGGTCGCCGAACCACATGTGCGCCAGCTCGTGGAGGATGGTGACGACCCGGCGCTCCTTGATGGCGTCGGTGACCTTCGAGCGGAAGACGTACGTCTCGGTGAAGGTGACGGCTCCGGCGTTCTCCATCGCGCCCGCGTTGAACTCGGGGACGAAGAGCTGGTCGTACTTCTCGAAGGGGTACGCGTAGTCGAAGCGCTCCTCGTAGAAGGCGAAGCCCTCGCGGGTCTTGTCGAAGATGTAGTCGGCGTCGAGGTACTCGGCGAGGCTCTTGCGCGTGTACACGCCGAGAGGGATGGCGCGGCCGTCGCGGCTGGTCAGCTCGCTGTGCACCGACTCGTACGGGCCGGCGATCAGCGCGGTGATGTAGGAGGAGATGACCGGGGTGGGAGCGAACGACCAGACCTTCTTGCCGTCGCCCGCATCCTGCGGCTCGGGGGTGGGGGAGTTGCTCACGACGGCCCAATGCGCCGGGGCGGTGACCGTGAACGTGAACTGCGCCTTCAGATCCGGCTGCTCGAACACCGCGAACATGCGCCGCGAGTCCGGGACCTCGAGCTGACTGTAGAGGTAGACCTCGCCGTCGACCGGGTCGACGAAGCGGTGCAGGCCCTCACCGGTGTTGGTGTAGATCGCGTCGGCGACCACGGTCAGCTCGTTCTCCTCCTGGAGGCCGTCGAGCTGGATGCGCACCCCGTCGCTCACGGTCGCCGGGTCGAGCTCCGCACCGTTCAGCGTCACGCTGTGGACCGTCCGCGTGATCGCGTCGATGAAGGTCGACGCACCCGCGGTGGCCGAGAACCGCACCGTGGTGGTGCTGAGGAACGTCTCCGGACCCGTCGTCAAGTCGAGGCTGACGTCGTAGCTGTGGGTGCGGACGAGCGACGCGCGCTCCTGTGCTTCGATGCGGGTGAGGTTTTCTCCGGGCAACGCTGACTCCTTCGAGGGGATCGGACGGGTGGATCGTGTCCACCCGTCCACCTTAGCCACCGGTTCCGACGCCGTCGGTGGCCGTCCCTAGACTGTGGATATGCGCATCCACATCGCCACCGATCACGCCGGACTCGACTTCAGCAGGCACCTGCAGGAGCATCTGACCGCTGCCGGTCACGAGGTGATCGACCACGGACCGGTCGAGTACGACCCCATCGACGACTACCCGGCGTTCTGCATCAATGCCGCCGCCGCCGTGGTGCGCGACCAGCAGGCCGGTGTCGAGGCGCTCGGCGTCGTCTTCGGCGGCTCCGGCAACGGAGAGCAGATCGCCGCCAACAAGGTCCGCGGCGCCCGGGCCGCCCTGGTCTGGAGCGAGTCCACCGCGCTGCTCGCCCGCCAGCACAACGACGCCAATGTCATCGCGATCGGCGCCCGCCAGCACACCGTCGAAGAGGCCACCGGCTTCATCGACGCCTTCATCGCCGAGCCCTTCTCGTTCGAGGAGCGCCACGTCCGCCGCATCGCCCAGCTGGCGGAGTACGAGGCCACCGGCGACATCGCGGGCAAGCACGTGGACCGCTGATGCCCGAGGGTCACTCCGTCCATCGCATCGCCCGGCAGTTCGCGGTCAACTTCGTCGGCCACCGGGTCTCCGTCTCGTCGCCGCAGGGGCGGTTCGCCGCGGATGCGACACGCATCGACGGCCACGTGATGACCGACGCCAAGGCGGTCGGCAAGCAGATGTTCCTCGAGTTCGACAACGGCCTCTGGCTGCGCGTACACCTCGGCCTGTACGGCGCGTGGGACTTCGCGGGCGACATCAGCATCGACCCGACGATCGCGAGCGCGAACGGCCGGATGGGCCAGACGAACCAGCGCGGCACCGACCTCGATCCCGTGCTCGACAGCGCAGGCGAGAACTCCCTCCACTCCATCGGCGCGCCCCGGCGCACGCGGCTGCGCATGGCCGAGTCCGAGAAGGTGGAGGCCGAGATCACGTCCTTCCCGCCCGAGCCGATCGGCCAGGTGCGCGTGCGGCTGCTGACCGACACCGCGGTCGCCGACCTGCGCGGGCCGACGGCCTGCGAGGTGCTCGACCCGGCGCAGGTGGATGCGGTGATCGCGAAGCTGGGGCCTGATCCCCAGGTCGACGACAGCCAGGAGGCGGAGGACCGCTTCGTCTCGATCGTGCGCCGCAAGCCGACCGCCATCGCGCTGTTGCTGATGGACCAGAGCGTCGTCAGCGGCATCGGCAACGTCTACCGCGCCGAGCTGCTGTTCCGCGCCAGGCAGAACCCGCACACGCCGGGCAAGCAGGTGCCGGAGGAGACGGTGCGGGCGCTGTGGCGCGACTGGGTGCATCTGCTGCGGATCGGCGTCGAGACCGGCCAGATGATGACGATGGACGACCTCGACGAGCAGTCCTACCGCAAGGCGATGGCGAACCGCGACGACCGCCACTGGGTCTACAAGCGCGAGGGACTGCCCTGCCGGGTCTGCGGCACGAACATCGTCATGGAGGAGCTGGGCGGCCGCAAGCTGTACTGGTGCCCGGTAGACCAGGCGTAGGAGGACCCTGTGCGACAGAATCCGAGCTTCACCCTGACCGACCCGGCCGAGCTGAAACGGCTCGTGCGCGAGAACCCGTGGGCCACATTCGTGAGCAACACGTCCGCCGGGCTGGTCGCCTCCCACTATCCGGTGATCCTCGACGAGTCGCGGGAAGAGCTGACGCTGCTCAGCCATGTCGGCCGTCCGGACGAGCAGCTGCACGAACTGGGAGAGCATGAGCTGCTCGTGATCGTGCAGGGTCGGCACGGTTACATCTCGTCCGGCTGGTACGACGAGAAACCCGCGGTGCCGACCTGGAACTTCATCGCCGCTCACTTCTCGGGCGTTCCCGAGCTTCTGGGCGACGAGGAGAACCTCGACGTGCTGGCCCGGCTGGTGGATCACTTCGAGGACGAGCTGCCCGAGCCGCGCCGCATGCGCGGCACGCTGGAGGATGCGGCCTACGCCGAGCGCATCGTCTCGGGCACGGTCGGCCTGCGGCTGACGCCCACGCGCGTTGTCGCAAAGCAGAAGATGAGCCAGAACCGCCCGGACCACATCGTCGACGCGATCATGGACGAGCTCGGCGGCGACGGCCCGTACGCCAGCGCCGGCCTGCTGCGCGAGATGCGTCTCGCGCACGACCGGCGCCGCGCCGCACGATGACGCTGCTGCTCGCCGGCGCACGGCTTCCCGGGCGCGACGGACTGGTGGATGTGGTGCTCGATGGCGATCGGATCGCCTCGGTCGAGCCGACCGGGTCGGCGGGCGGCCGTGCGGCGGGGGAGCGCATCCCCCTCGACGGTCGCTGGCTCGTGCCGGGGCTGTGGGATCAGCACGTGCACTTCACGCAGTGGGCGCAGACCGCCCGCCGCTTGGATGTGTCCCGGGCGGGGTCGGCCGCCGAGGCCGCCGCGCTGGTCCGGGAGCGCGCGTCGGGGGCGGGAGCGGGGGCAGCGTCGGCGGCGGATGCGGCGGACGAAGTGCTCGTCGGCTTTGGCTTCCACGACGCGCTCTGGCCGGACGTGCCGACGCGCGAGCTGCTCGATGCCGCCGCGGGCGACCGTCCGGTCGTGCTGATCGCCGGCGACCTGCACTGCTCCTGGCTGAACTCGGCCGCGGCCGCGCGCTTCGCGCCCGGCACCTCGGACGCTGTGCTCCGGGAAGACGCGAGTTTCGCCGTGACCAGCCTCCTCACCGCCGCCGATGACGCGACGCTTGACCGCTGGGCGGCCGACGCGGCACGGGTCGCCGCGGCCCGGGGCGTGGTCGGCATCGTCGACCTGGAGTACGGCTGGAACCTCGACGTCTGGCGGCGGCGCATCGCGGGCGGCGCATCCGGCTCCGCCGATCTTCGTGTCGAGTTCGGTGTCTATGGGGAGCACCTGGAGCGCGCCGCCGAGCTGGGCCTGCGCACCGACGACGTCGTGGATGACACGGCCGGCCTGCTCACGGTCGGCCCGTTCAAGGTGATCTCCGACGGCTCGCTGAACACTCGCACGGCGCTGTACTCGCACGCCTATCCCGACGGCTGCCACGGCGTGGCGAACCTGACTCCGGACGAACTGGTCGAGCGGATGCGGTTCGCCGTCGAACACGGCCTGGTGCCTGCCGTCCACGCCATCGGCGACGAGGCGAACCGTCGCGCGCTGGACGCCTTCGAGGCCATCGGCTCGGGTGGCCGGATCGAGCACGCCCAGCTGATCGACGCCGCCGACATCCCGCGCTTCGCGCGCCTCGGCGTGACCGCGAGTGTCCAGCCCGAGCACGCCATGGACGACCGGGACGTCGCCGACCGCCTCTGGCCCGACCGCACCGACCGGGCGTTCCCCCTCGCCGACCTGCACGCCGCCGGCGCCCGCCTCGCCTTCGGCTCCGACGCGCCGGTCGCGCCCCTCGACCCCTGGGCGGCGATCGCGTCGGCCGTCGGCCGCTCCCGCGACGGCCGCGACCCGTGGCATCCCGAGCAGTCGATCCCGGCGGAGGTCGCGCTGCGCGCATCCACTCGTTCGACGCTTGCGCCGGGTCAGCCGGCCGACCTCGCGGTGCTCGATCGCGACCCGCTCACGGCGACGCCCGACGACCTCCGCACCATGCCGGTCGCCGCCACGTTCGTCGCCGGCCGCACCACCCACGACACCCTCCGCTGACCCGCCGCCCTCGCGTCTCTCGCAGCTCGGCAGGGGCACGATTTGCGCCAAATCCCGGTTTTGGCGCCGCCATAACGACGATTTGGCGCAAATCTCGCGCCGCGCGAGCCGACGCAGACCGCCAGCCACGCGCTGAACGACGAAGGGGCCGCCCGCATCCGCGGGCGGCCCCTCGCACCGGAATCGGCAGTCGTTACTCGCTGATGTGCGCGAACAGGAACCAGCGGTCCTTGTCGAGCCCGCGGGCGATCTCGATCGCGACGTCCTGGCTGGTCTGGTCGAGCTCCGCGAGCTCGCGCACCGCCGTGTTCACCCCGGCGAGGGCCGCGTCGAGTTGCGCGATGACCTCGGCGATGGTCTCGTTGGAGGGGCGGAAGCCGGCGGTGAGCTCGCCGGTGGTGGTCTTGGCGGCGACGGTGCCGAGGCGCGCGTCGACCGGGAGGCCGAGGGCGACGATGCGCTCCGCGGCGAGGTCGGCCCACTCCTGGGCGTGGTCGACGATCGTGTCGAGCAGCTCGTGCACGCCGATGAAGTTGGCCCCGCGCACGTGCCAGTGCGCCTGCTTGCCGTTGACCACGATGGCGGTCAGGTCGATGACGACGGGGGTGAGGAACTGGGCGACCCCGGCGGCGACGTCCGGGTTCGAGACACTCTGGGTTGCGGCGATGTCCGTCATGATTGGCGTCCTTTCTTCTGCCTGCGATAACGCTACTCAGGCCCGCGAATTCCGCAACGAAGCGAAGGCTGCGCTTAGTTAGCCTGCCCTCTCATCCACGCGTCTCGGGTTAACCCCCGTACGGGTTCGGCGGCGCCCGGGATGGGGCGCTGAGCCGCGTGCGACGAGGCTCGAACCATGACATCCACACCGCCGCCGAGGCTCCGCCGCCCACGCGCATCCCTCATCGCCCTCGGCCTGACGGTCGCCCTGGCGGTGACCTCGGCCGCGACGCTTGTCGCCTGCAGCGGGCTCGGCGCGGGAACCATCGACACCGCCGGAAAGGTCGACTTCGACACCCGACTGCCCGTCCCGGCCCTCGCCGTCCCGACCGTCGAGGTTGACAGCACCAAGACCTTCGAGCTCGACGCCCGCGCCGGTACGACCGAGTTCCTTCCCGGAAAGAAGACGACCACGTGGGGCTTCGACGGCTCCTACCTCGGCCCCACTCTGGTCGCCGACCGCGGCGACGAGGTGCGTGTGCGCGTCACGAACCACCTCACGGAGGAGACCAGCGTCCACTGGCACGGGATGCACCTCCCGGCCCGGATGGACGGCGGCCCGCACCAGATGGTGTCACCGGGCGAAGTGTGGGAGCCGCACTGGCGTATCGACCAGCCCGCCGCGACTCTCTGGTACCACCCGCACCTGCACGGGCGGACCGAACAGCACGTCCAGCTCGGGATGGCGGGGATGTTCCTCGTCCGCGACCCGCAGGAGGCGGCGCTCGCCCTCCCGCGGACGTACGGGGTCGACGACCTGCCGGTGATCGTGCAGGACAAGCGTTTCGGCCCCGACGGACAGTTCACCGACTCCAGCTCGGGGTTCATCGGCCCGATCGGTGACACCCTGGTCGTGAACGGGGCCGTCGGGCCGTACGCCGAGGTCACCACCGACCGCGTCCGCCTGCGTCTGCTCAACGCCTCCGCCGCGCGCACCTACGACTTCGGCTTCTCCGACCGGCGGACCGTGCAGCTCATCGCGACCGACGGCGGACTCCTCCCGGCCCCGGCGGCTCTCGACCACATCCGGCTCTCTCCGGGCGAACGGGCCGAGATCGTCGTCGCCGTGCAGCCGGGGGAGCGCGCCGTACTGCGGTCGTTCCCACCAGACCTGGGGCTCGACGGTCCGCTGCCGGGCATGAATGCGGGCACCGACACCCTCGACGTGCTGCAGCTCCGCGCCGCCGCGTCCCTCGAGCACCGCCCCGACGTGCCGGCCGTCCTGGCGCCAGCCGAGCCGCTACCGATACCGCAGGTCACACGCACCTTCCGTCTCGACGGCCACGAGATCAACGGCCGGAAGATGGAGTCCGGCCGCATCGACGAGACCGTCACCGTCGACACGGCGGAGGAGTGGGTCGTCACCAACACCATGGATCTGCCGCACAGCTTCCACGTCCACGACGTGCAGTTCCGCATCGCGTCGATCGGCGGCGCACCGCCGCCGCCCGAGCTCGCCGGCTGGAAGGACACCGTCTACCTGCCGCCGCAGACCGAGTTCCGGTTGCTGCTGCAGTTCGCCGACTACACCGACCCCGACGCGCCGTACATGTACCACTGCCACCTCCTCGCCCACGAGGACGCCGGGATGATGGGCCAGTTCGTCGTGGTCCGCCCCGGCGAGCACGCGGGCGTCGTTCCGGAAGACACCACCGCTCCGCACGGCGGAAGCGGCCCACGAAAGGACACCAGTCATGACCACTGAAACGGACACCGGGCAGCCCGGCGCCGCCCGACCTTCTGCCACGCTGGATGCTGTGACGCCATCCCAGCCCCATCCCGCCCGCGCGAACTACGGCTCGCTGTGGCGCGGTGTGCCGCGCGAGCTCGGCTTCCTGCTCCTGACGATGCCGATCGCGATCGTCGGCCTGTCGGTGCTGATGTCGCTGTTCTGGACCGGCGTCGGCACGATCGTGATCTACGTCGGCTTCTTCGTCATCGTCGCCGCCTTCTACACCGCTCGCGGGTTCGGCCTGGTCGAACTGACGCGACTGGATTGGGCGGGCCGGCCGTCCATCCCGCGCCCGGTCTGGGAGAAGCCGGGCACCCCGCGCACCTTCCTCCGCTCCGTGTTCGGGCCGTTCGCGAACGGCCACTACTGGCTGTACCTGCTGCACGGGATGCTCATCAACCCGATCGTCAGCATCGTCTCGTGGACGCTGACCATCGTGTGGGCGTCGGTCGCGCTGGGCGGGCTGACCGGGTGGATCTGGGAGCCGTTCATCCCGCAGGGCGACCGCGACTTCTTCCTCTCCCAGACGGTGGTGGATGCGGTGTTCCGCACCACGTCGACGTTCGACCCGACCGTGGGCGACCGCATCCTGTACCTGATCGCGGGCGTGCTGTTCGCCGCGACCCTGCCGTTCGTGACGCGCGGTCTGACGCTGCTGCACGAGGCGGTGGCGCGCGGCCTGCTCGGCCGGTGGCCGTCGGAGGAGTTGCAGCAGGAGGTGGCCGACCTGTCCGCCTCGCGCGGTGCGGCCGTCGCTGCGGAGGATCAGGCGCTGCGCCGGTTGGAGCGCGACCTGCACGACGGTCCGCAGCAGCGTCTCATCCGGCTGCAGATGGACATCGCCGCCGCCGAGCGCAAACTCGCCGACGACCCGGAGGCCGCCGCGACGCTGCTCGCCGAGGCGCGGCAGCAGGCGGGCGACACCCTGGAGGAGCTGCGGGCCCTGTCGCGCGGTTTCGCCCCGCCGATCCTGCAGGACCGCGGCCTGGTCGCCGCCGCCGAGTCTCTCGCCGCGCGCAGCCCCATCCCGGTCACCGTGGAGTCGTCGCTGCAGCCGGGGGAGCGCTTCAGCCCCGAGATCGAGCGGAACGCCTACTACGTGCTCGCGGAGCTCGCCGCGAACCTGGCCAAGCACTCCGGCGCGCAGGCCGGTCGCCTCTTCCTGGAGCGGTCGGTGGATGCGTCGGGCGCCGCCTGGCTGAGCGTCTGGCTGACCGACAACGGCCGCGGGGGAGCCTCCCTCGTCGAGGGTCACGGCCTGCGCGGACTGGAGGAGCGCGTGCGCGGCCTGCGCGGCGAGCTCGTGGTGGACAGCCCCGTGGGCGGCCCCACCCGCATCGGTGCGCGCATCCCGCTCGCTTGAGCCGCGGGCCGTGCCTAGCCCATCCAGTTGACGCAACACGCCGTCCGCCAGCCTGGCGCGACGGCGTGTCGCGTCAACCCGGTGGGTCGGGCCCGCGCTCTAGGCTGGGTGGGTGCCGAGCGAATCCGTCCCCCTGCGTGTCGTCGTCGCGGACGACTCCGTCCTGCTGCGCGAGGGCCTCATCCGGCTGTTCGACGAGGCCGGCTTCGACACCGTGGGCGCGTTCGGCGACGCGGACACGCTGCTGGAGGCGGTGCCCGACCTGATGCCGGATGTCGCGGTGCTCGACGTGCGCATGCCACCGACCTTCCGCGACGAGGGCGTGCGGGCTGCGCTGCGCATCCGCCGCGAGCATCCGTCGATCGCCGTCCTCCTGCTGTCGCAGTACGTCGAGGGCACCTACGCGCAGGAGCTGCTCGCCGGCGGCGAAGGCGGCACCGGCTACCTCCTGAAGGACCGCATCGCCTCCCTCGACGAGTTGCGGGATGCGGTCACCCGGGTCGCTGCGGGTGGCACGGTGCTCGACCCGCAGGTGGTCCGCGAGCTGCTGACCCGGCGGACCGACCCGCTGGAGCGCCTCACCCCGCGCGAGCGGGAGGTGCTGGAGCTGATGGCCGAGGGACGCACGAACGCGGCGATCGCCGCGCGCATGGTCGTCGGCGTCGGCGCAGTGGAGAAGAACGTCACCTCCATCTTCCAGAAGCTGGGCCTGGAGGACTCCGGCGACGACCACCGCCGGGTGCTGGCGGTACTGGCCTTCCTGCAGCGCTGAGGTGTTGGATGGCCGCATGGCTGGATTCGACGACATCACCAAGAAGGCGCAGGAGTTCCTGAACGACCCGAAGGTCAAGGACGCGCTCAACTCCGAGCAGGCGGAAGGCGTCAGCGACAAGCTCCTCGACGGCGTCGCGGGCGCCGCGAAAAAGGTCACGGGCGGCAAGTTCGACGACAAGATCGAGGGCGCGCGCGACGAGGCCGACAAGCACGTCGGCAACGAATAGCGGTCACGCGGTCGGCCGGATGGGCTGAAGCGACCTGATCGCGCGCCGATAGATCGAGTAGCCCCACCGCATCGCCAGCGCCACCGCGGCGAGTGCGACGCCGACGCCCACGACGATGGCGGCTACCGGCGGCCCACCGAACGCCGCCGTCGCCCCGCCTGCCAGCAGGCCGAGCACGATCGACTCCACGACCGCGATGAGCATCATGGAGCTGCCGAATACCGAGCTCCCGCCGCGCTCGTAGAAGAAGTGGTAAGTCGTCCGGATGCCGGCCTCGTCGTCGTTCGCGGACGCGTACAGGTACCGGTCGAGTCCCGGGTCGAGTTCCAGGTACGCCGCCCGCAGCCGGTTCATCGCGACCACGTACATCATGTCCTCGTCGGACGTGTTGAAGACGCGGACCATCGTGATCAGCCCCAACAGCGCGAGCACGAGCAGCACCCCGAGCGCCGCCAGCCCGAACCACCCCCGGAACGCACTTGCCTGCCCGATGAACCCGAGCGTCACCAGTCCCGCCGACACGAGCGTCAAGAAGATCGCGATCCGCGTCAGCACCTCGCTCTGCGTCGTGCTCCGCGACGCCAGCAGGCTCCAGTGCTCTGTCGCGAGCAACTGCGCGCGCAGGCTGCGCTGCGCGTCCGTGAGCCCGTCAGGAGGCGGGGGAGTCGGCGTCATGACGGAATTGTGCCGCGGCACGCCACGATGTGCACTAGACGAATCGAATCAGCACCGGCGCATGGCTCGGGTGCTACTACGCACTATGCCGTCAGTAGATCGGCAGAGAGAGGAGGTTATCGCTCAGAGTTCCGTCGCCATGGGTCCGAAGGTAATCCGGTGAGCCAGACACCACCTCGACGTAAGCAGTCGTCCCTCCTCCAGCCACATAAACCGTGGAAGGGTGGCGATTTACGTAATCGACCGCGCTCGACTTCGTGAACCATTTGTTCATCTCCCCATTTCGTCCTTCAAAGAAATAGTCAGTGATGGTTCCCAGCTGGGGCGGGCGACTTGAAACCTTAATGGCGGTAATTTGGTACACGCGATCCTCCTTTAGCTTGCCCGAGTCTCGCAGCGGCACCGATGATCGGGTATTGCCCGAAAGGTGTACATAGTGAAGGCGTTTCAATCTGAACGGCGTAGGCACCCGGACACCGCGGCCCGCGCCATGCTCCACGGCCTAGACGGCCCTGCGCACGTCACCCGCATGGTCACTGAACTAGCGGCAGCGTGTTGTCGTCGTGGCACTGGACGAGCGCGCGGGTGACCGGGTTCGACGCATCATTACAAGCCCCAGAGATCCGCCGAGTTTGCTGGTGCCACACGTGCTCAATCCCGGGGGCTAGACGCCGCCGTCCGCGAGTTCGCCTACGAGCAGATCGTCGCCTCGTGCGCGGAAGTCCTCGAAGAGCTGCGGCGCTCGCACGGTCACGAACTCAGACAGAAGCGCTAGTCACAGAGTTCTAGACCTGCGTCCACGACAGGAGTGTTGTCGACCTTGAGCCCGCCAACGTCCGGATCTGGCGCCCAGATGGGATCAATCGCCGGCAGATCGGTGTGGTCTTTGGCTGAACCGTTTCCGGCGTACGTTTTCCCGTCCGGATCTGTAACGGAAACGACATGTAGGCGTTGCCCACCGGCCGTGATGCTCTTGCAGCCAACGATCACGTAGGGCACCGTCAACGGCCATGCGCGACCAAAGTCGGTGCTCACCAGCAGCCCCGGATCGTCTCGAAGTTTGCTCGGAACGTTGACCACAGGGGGAGTCGTTACCACCGCTGAAGGCATGTCAGAACAAAGCCCATCCTGAGGCTCACCCATCTTCTTGCTTGGCAACGTAACGACTACATATCCAGCGTTGCCGCCGTCGTCGTTCGGGCCGCCCCCTGGTGCCCAGGTCCGATCTACGCAGACCTGCGACTCGCTAATCATGACGCCTTTAAACGTCATTCCCTTCCAGATCGGCGCGTCCGGGAGTGCGTCTTTCGCAGCTTGCTCTGCGATCGCGATGCTTTCAGCCGCGCTCATGGCGGGTGCAGCAGGGGCTGACATTGGTGGGGGAGCCTTTGGGTGGTCTGACCGGGGAGTCGTTGCCGAGCAACCGACTAGCGCGAGCGCCAGACAGGCGAGCGTCGACGCGATGTAACTGTGCCTGCGTGTCTTACCCGGGACTTTCACAGTCCCACCTGCTTATTCCAGTCCCGCATGAGGATTCCGATGCGCTCGACATCGGGCATTTCTAGCGTCCCGCTATGCATGATGACGTTCCGGGACCTCTCGATGGTGCCGAAGATTGAGGTGGCCCAATCGAGCCGACGAACGTAAGGCTCAAAGAGGTCCCAGTTCTGCTGCATGATGTTCGGCAGATGTCCCAGTTCCGTGAAGCTGAGGAGATCCTCTCCCCTCACGCCATGCCACTTGGTCTTCTCTTCGTCCGACTTGCGGCTTTCGGCAAAGTCGCGAATCTTCTTCGAGACGCCGTTGTCCCACCAGTCCTCCCCGAACTCGTCGATCAGGACTCGTGAGACGAACTTGCGTACCGAATGCTCGAAGGCGGCGATTGCGGCATACACGACCGACATCAATCGCGCTTCGTCAAGCATGTCGGGGTCGAACAATTCCAGGCTCAATGCAGCCTCGATGTCGGCCTCGGTGGCCGAGAACGCAGGCCGCCCAGGACGCCCGGCGGAATCAAGTGCTTCCTCGGTCAACATTCCGCGGTAGACGAAATTGTAGATTCTGTCGTCCACGGCTACCCCAGGTGCTCCTTCAACGATTTGAAGAGCGCGTTGTAGACGGCCGGATCGCGCGACTCCGGCAGATGAATGTTGATGTTGTAGACGAGGTCACCGATCTTGCCCGACTTCTGACCGCCGCGAGGGTCGCCGAGTCGATCATCTTCAGGAGTGCCGGCTGCCTCATCTTCCTGTTCGTCCTCGTCAGGGTCCGGTGCCTGCTGCGCCTTTGAGAAGTCTGCCGACTTGACGAGAGCTGCAAACGTCGCCGCCATGGCCGTCAAGACTCGATCTGTATACGACCCCTCGGACAATGTCTTCATTTTGTTTCGAACGTCGCTCTGAGACATCGTGTTGGCGTTCTTGTTAACGCGGAACAGGTCGCTGTACGCCTCCCGGATAGCCTCGGCCAGAACCAGCTCGGAGCGCGTCTGGTCCAGGTACTCGTGGTAACGCCGAGTCGGAACGCCTGACTCATTGAGCATGCCGAGCGCTTTCAGCACGTTGACCATTGCCCGGTCATTGCTGCCCGCGAAACCAAGCCCCTCCAAGAACTTGATGGTGAAGCGGTCCGGTGCCTGGGCCGCCTGCATCGCTCGGAGGATGTCAGACGTGTTCTTGGTACTCGTCAAGTACGCGGAAGGCAGACTCATGGCCAGATCATAGACGCTGGCCCGCGACCGCTCTCACCCCAGTGCACGGGGTTCTGCCGGGGATCGTGTTCCGGAGCGTCTCACTCAACGGGCCGCTCGCCCAGCGCATCCAATGGAGGGGATGACGGGAATCGAACCCGCGTAATCAGTTTGGAAGACTGAGGCTCTACCATTGAGCTACATCCCCGGCGCCGCAGATGCGGCACGGTGGCCGCCCGATCTGTGCGGCGGCCGACGACCATCGTAGTACACGCGCGGGGGAGCACGCGTGCAGTAGACTTGCCCACGGTCTTTCGCACCGCTTCAAGCCGGGGCGTAGCTCAGCTTGGCTAGAGCGCCCGCTTTGGGAGCGGGAGGTCGCAGGTTCGAATCCTGTCGCCCCGACGAGGACCTCGTTCCTTGCGAGAAGACCATCGTTCGATCATTCAGGAGAACCCAGACATCGTGAAGACCACGGTCGAGAAGCTCAGCCCCACCCGGACCAAGCTCACCATCTCGGTGACGCCGGAGGAGCTGCAGCCTTCCATCAAGCACGCGTACGAGCACATCGCCGAGCAGGTGACCATCCCCGGTTTCCGCAAGGGCAAGGTGCCGCCGCCCATCATCGACCAGCGGGTCGGCAAGGCCGCCGTCCTGGAGCACGCGGTCAACGAGGGTCTCGACGGGTTCTACCGTCAGGCGATCGAGGAGAACGACGTTCGTCCCCTCGGCCGCCCCGAGGCCGACATCACCGAGTGGCCGAACGAGTCCGACTTCTCGGGCGACCTGCTCCTCACCATCGAGGTGGATGTGCGCCCCGAGGTGAAGCTGCCCGACTTCGACGACATCACCATCACGGTCGACGCGGCCGAGGTGGGCGTGGATGACGTGGAGGAGGAGCTGGACCGGCTCCGCAGCCGCTTCGGCACCCTCGTCACGGTCGACCGTCCCGCCAAGACCGGTGACTTCGCCCAGATCGACCTGGTCGCCGTGATCGGCGGCGAGGAGGTCGACACCGCGGCGAACATCTCGTACGAGATCGGCTCCGGCGAGCTCATCGACGGCATCGACGAGGCCCTCGACACGCTCACCGCCGGCGAGACCACCACGTTCGAGGCGCCGCTCATGGGCGGCGACCACGAGGGTGAGAACGCCCAGATCACCGTGACGCTGAACGCCGTCAAGGAGCGCGAGCTCCCCGAGGCCGACGACGACTTCGCCCAGATCGCCTCCGAGTTCGACACCATCGGCGAGCTGCGCCAGAGCCTGCGCACGCAGGTCGAGCGCGCCAAGGTGTTCGGCCAGGGCACGGCCGCCCGCGACCAGCTGGTCGACAAGCTCCTCGAGCTGGTCGAGATCCCGGTCCCGGAGCAGCTGGTCGAGGACGAGGTCCACCGCCACCTGGAGCAGGAGAACCGCCTCGAGGACGACGTGCACCGCGCCGAGGTGAAGGAGTCCAGCGAGAAGACCTTCAAGACGCAGATCCTCCTCGACGAGGTCGCGCAGGAGAACGACGTCAAGGTCAGCCAGGACGAGCTCACCCAGTACCTCGTGCAGGGTGCCGCCCAGTACGGCATGGACCCGAACGAGTTCGTGAAGATCCTCAGCGAGAACGGCCAGATCCCGTCGATGGTCGGCGAGGTCGCCCGCAACAAGGCGCTCGCGATCGTCCTCGGCAAGGTGAAGGTCGTCGACACCGACGGCAAGCCGGTCGACCTGGCCGAGTTCACCGCCATCGCGGACGGCGACGACACCGACGCTGCGGACGAGGCTCCCACCGCCGAGTCCGCCACGGAGGAGGCCCCCGCTGAGGAGGCCCCCGCCGCCGAGGAGAAGCCGAAGAAGCGCTCCACCAAGAAGAAGGCCGACGACAAGTAACGTCGCGCCGTCACGAAGCCGGGCCGCGCCATCCGCGCGGCCCGGCTTTCGTGCATCTGGGGACGCGACGCGCCGTTCTGGCACCATGAGAACGGCGTGTTGCGCCCCACAGACCGAACGGGACGAAGGAGAGCGGGAATGGACGACTGGCGACAGCGAGTGGACGCGGTCTGGGCCGACGCGGACGACACGCGCGAGCAGGCCACCCTCGACGCGATCGACGCACTCGTCGCCGAACGCCCCGCGAACGACCCGGAGGCGCTGTTCGAAGCGGCCAGCGGCCGTGACTTCGCCGGCCGCGAAGCCGACGCCGAGCCCTTCTATCGCGCGGCGCTCGCGCACGGTCTGGCCGAGCCGTACCGCGGGCAGGCGATCGTGCAGCTGGCGAGCACCCTCCGCAACCTCGACCGCCCGGCCGAAGCACTCAGCCTGCTGCGCGACTTCCTCGGCGCAGAGCCCGAGCATCCCCTCGCCGACGCGGCCCGCGCGTTCGCCGCGCTGTGCCTCTTCGACGACGGGATGCGCGCCGACGCGCTCCGCGAGGCGCTCGGCGCACTCGCCCCGCACCTGCCGCGGTACGGCCGCGCAGTGACCGCCTATGCGGCCGCCCTCGACGACGACTGACCCCCGCATCCACTCCGCGGCGCGCTGCTCTCTCTGCCGAGGGCGAACAGCGCCGAAATGCGCTCGGCGCTCCGATAGATTCGACACCAAGCGACAAAGGAAACGGAGCGAACATGGCCGATATGGGTATCCAGCCCAGTGTTTTCGACAGACTTCTCAAGGACCGGATCATCTGGCTCGGTTCGGAGGTCCGGGACGAGAACGCGAACGAGATCGCCGCGAAGCTGCTGCTCCTGGCCGCGGAGGACCCCAAGCGGGACATCTACCTCTACATCAACTCCCCGGGTGGCTCGATCACCGCGGGCATGGCCATCTACGACACGATGCAGTTCGTCCCGAACGACATCGTCACCGTCGGAATCGGAATGGCCGCGTCGATGGGGCAGCTGCTCCTCACCGCAGGCACCAAGGGCAAGCGCTACATCACCCCGAACGCCCGCGTTCTGCTGCACCAGCCGCACGGCGGCTTCGGCGGAACGGCGAGCGACATCCAGACCCAGGCTCAGCTCATCATCGACATGAAGAACCGCCTCGCGCAGATCACCGCGGAGGCCACGGGCAAGTCGGTCGAGCAGATCAACGCCGACGGCGACCGCGACCGCTGGTTCACCGCCCAGGAGGCGTTGGAGTACGGCTTCGTCGACCACATCCGGGAGTCGGCCCTCGACGTCTCGGGCGGCGGCGGGACCGAGCCGGAGTCCAAGTAGCAGGCCGCCGAAAAGGATAAGGACAACAGAATGAACACCCCCATGCTCGGCGGTCAGGCCTTCAGCGGCGTTCAGGCGCCCGGCGCCCGCTACATCCTCCCCAGCTTCGAGGAGCGAACGGCTTACGGCTACAAGCGTCAGGACCCGTACGCGAAGCTCTTCGAGGACCGCATCATCTTCCTCGGTGTGCAGGTGGACGACGCGTCCGCCGACGACATCATGGCCCAGCTCCTCGTGCTCGAGAGCCAGGACCCGGACCGTGACATCGTCATGTACATCAACTCGCCCGGTGGCTCGTTCACCGCGATGACGGCGATCTACGACACGATGCAGTACATCCGCCCGCAGATCCAGACCGTCGTGCTCGGCCAGGCCGCCTCGGCCGCCGCCGTGCTGACGGCCGCCGGCACCCCCGGCAAGCGTCTGGCGCTGCCGAACGCCCGCATCCTCATCCACCAGCCCGCCGTCGGCGAGGCCGGTCAGGGGCAGGCGTCCGACATCGAGATCCAGGCCAACGAGATCATGCGCATGCGCACCTGGCTGGAGGAGACGCTCTCGAAGCACTCCAACCGCTCGGTGGAGCAGGTCAACAAGGACATCGACCGCGACAAGATCCTGTCGGCGGCCGAGGCCCTCGAGTACGGCCTGATCGACCAGGTGCTCACCAGCCGCAAGTCGCTTCCGGCGCTGGTCAAGTAACCAGCCGCACCCGCAACGGGGTGGTCGTCCGCACGGACGGCCACCCCGTTCGTGTGTCCGGGGGAGGCCATCTGCTGTGAGCAGAACCGCCGCGTGAACGAAAACGGCCGGGCTGCGCACCATTGTCGTCCGCACGGGTTAGGCTCGTCAGAACAGACCCGAAGAAGGAGGGGAGAGGGATGGCACGCATCGGGGAAAGCGCCGATCTGCTCAAGTGTTCCTTCTGTGGCAAGAGCCAGAAGCAGGTTCAGCAGCTCATCGCCGGTCCTGGCGTGTACATCTGCGACGAGTGCGTCGAGCTCTGCAACGAGATCATCGAGGAGCGGCTCGCCGAGGCGGGTGAGGAGGCGTCGAGCGAGTTCGACCTTCCGAAGCCCAAGGAGATCTTCGGGTTCCTGGAGGAGTACGTCATCGGCCAGGAGCAGGCCAAGCGCGCTCTGGCCGTCGCGGTGTACAACCACTACAAGCGCGTCCGCGCCCGGCAGAGCCTCACGGCCGCCGACACGATGGACGACGTCGAGATCGCGAAGTCGAACATCCTGCTGATCGGCCCCACCGGCTGCGGCAAGACGTACCTCGCCCAGACGCTGGCCCGGCGCCTCAACGTGCCGTTCGCCGTCGCCGACGCGACCGCTCTCACCGAGGCCGGCTACGTCGGAGAAGACGTCGAGAACATCCTCCTCAAGCTCATCCAGGCCGCCGACTACGACGTCAAGCGGGCCGAGACGGGCATCATCTACATCGACGAGGTCGACAAGATCGCCCGCAAGGCCGAGAACCCGTCGATCACGCGCGACGTCTCGGGCGAGGGCGTGCAGCAGGCGCTGCTGAAGATCCTCGAGGGCACGGTCGCCTCGGTCCCGCCGCAGGGCGGCCGCAAGCACCCCCACCAGGAGTTCATCCAGATCGACACGACGAACGTGCTGTTCATCGTGGCCGGCGCCTTCGCCGGGCTGGAGGAGATCATCTCCTCGCGTGCAGGCAAGAAGGGCATCGGCTTCGGCGCCCCGCTGCACTCCAAGGGCGACGACATCAACCTCTTCAGCGAGGTGCTGCCGGAAGACCTGCACAAGTTCGGGCTCATCCCCGAGTTCATCGGCCGTCTCCCGGTCGTGACGACGGTGACGCAGCTCGACCAGGAAGCGCTCATGCAGATCCTGACCGAGCCGAAGAACGCCCTGGTCCGCCAGTACCAGCGCATGTTCGAGCTCGACGGCGTTCAGCTGGAGTTCGACCACGCGGCGCTCGAGTCGATCGCCGATCTCGCGGTGCTCCGCAAGACGGGCGCCCGCGGCCTCCGCGCCATCATGGAGGAGGTGCTCGGCCCGATCATGTTCGAGGTGCCGTCCAGCTCCGAAGTGGCTCGTGTGGTCGTGACGAAGGAGGCGGTGCTCGAGAACGCGGCGCCGACTATCGTCCCGCACCGCCCGCGGCGCGAGGAGAAGTCGGCGTAAGCACCGGCTGCTTGATCAGCATCTCCGGCGCCTTTGTCACCAGCAGCCACGCGGGCAGCACGGCGAGGCACAGGATCGGCAGGATGAGCAGGTTCTGCGTGACCGCGACGCCGATGAAGATGGCGATCCATCCATCGCGCGCAATGGCCAGGGTCAGCCCGAGCACGCCGGCAGCGACGGCGATCTGAACCGGCACGGCCGGCACGAGCGCATTCGCGAGCGTCCCGACAGCCGCGCCGATGAACACGGCAGGGAAGATGCGACCGCCGCGGAACCCGGCTCCCGCGGCCACCAGCAGTGCAGCCAGCTTGACCACGAGGATGAGCGCCAACTGACCCGCGGTGTAGTCGCCCCGCGAGGTGACCAGCTGATTCATCTGCGTCAGCCCCTTGAACAGCGTGATGGGGCCGCCGAGTGCCCCCAGGCCTCCCAGCACCGCGCCGCCGATCAGCGTCATCAGCAGGGGGTGGCGGAGGGCGTGGAACCCGCGGTGGACCAGCGGAAACAGGTACACCCCGACGAGCCCCACCGCGGTCGCGAGCACCGCGATGATCAGAGCCGCCAGCACATCCCACCCGGTGATCGTCGTATACGCGGGCATCGGGATGGCGAAATGCGGATGCGCCAGGAACGTCATCGTCAGCGAGCCGGCCGCCGCCGAGACCAGCGGCAGGAACAGCTTGTCCCAGAGCGCACCACCGCCCTTCACTGCTGCGACCATCCCGGTGAACACCAGGGCCGCGGCGACGGGCGTCCCGAACAGGGCGCCGATGGTGCCGGATGCAGCCATCGTCAGCACCAGCTGCACCGGCACGGCCTTCCACAGGCGACCGACCAGCGCGACCATCAAGCTGATGTTGATGGCGATGATCGGGTTCTCCGGCCCCAGACTGACACCGCCGGCGAGGCCCAGGACCGCGGCCAGCGCCAGCGACGGCACCACCGCGGGGCGCAGGGGCGGGGCGACGAGTTCCGTCGTCGCGGAGTCGGGGCCCGCGTGGCCCGGTACCAGCCACACCGTCAGCCCGACCGCGGCACCGGTCACGGTGAGGACGGCGAAGATCCACCACCCCGACGACGGGTCGATGCCGAGGGCTTTCGGGAGGTTCGTCCACACGCCGTCCTCGATCAAGCCTGCCAGCGACTCGATCGCCCAGAGGGCGAGGGCACTGACCACGCCGACGACGACGGCGGGGATGCTGAGGAGGACGAGTTGGCGAACGGACGGCGCTGCGAGTTCCGGCTGCGTGGCGGTCATGGCCACCCCCTCTCGGCAATGCTCAGCGCTCGACTGGGCTCAGCGCTCGACTGGGCTCAGCGCTCGACTGGGCTCAGCACTCGACTGGGCTCAGCGCTCGAATGGGCTCAGCGTAGAGGGTGGCCGGTGAGGCGGGCTAGGCTCAGTTGTCCAGCCCGCGACGCTTCAGGAGCGGCTCGATCTCGGCGTCGCGGCCCCGGAAGTCGCGGTACGCCTCCAGGGGGTCCTTCGACCCGCCGACGCCAAGCAGCCGTGCCCGGAACCGGTCGCCGTTCTCACGCGTGAGGCCGCCGTTCTCGCGGAACCACTCCACCGTGTCGGCGTCGAGCACCTCGCTCCAGATGTAGGAGTAGTACCCGGCGTCGTAGCCGCCCGAGAATGTGTGGGCGAAGTAGGTGCTCGCGTAGCGCGGCGGGACGGCCGGGTTGTCGAGCCCCACATCCGCGAGCGCGCGCGCCTCGAAGGCCGCGACGTCGTCGACCGTGTCGTCGGCGGTGATTCGGTGCCAGGCCTGGTCGAGCAGCGCGGCCCCCAGGTACTCGCTGGTCGCGAAGCCCTCGTTGAAGCCCTCGGCGGCGTGCAGCTTGTCCACGAGCTCCTGCGGCATCCGCTCGCCCGTCTGGAAGTGAACGGCGTAGTTCTCGAGCACCTCCGGCCACAGCATCCACATCTCGTTGACCTGGCTCGGGAACTCGACGAAGTCGCGGAACACGTTCGTGCCGGCGAAGCGCGGATAGGTCACCCGCGCGAAGAGGCCGTGCAGCGCGTGCCCGAACTCGTGGAAGAGGGTGTTCGTCTCGTCGTAGGTCAGCAGCGTCGGCTCCCCGGCGGCCGGTTTCGGCACGTTGAGGTTGTTCACGACGACCGTGGGGGTGTCCAGCAGGGCGGACTGCGAGATGAGGGGATTCATCCACGCGCCGCCGCGCTTCGAGTCACGCGTGTAGAGGTCGAGGATGTACAGGCCGAGCTCGGAGCCGTCCTCGTTGCGGGCCTCGAACACGCGGGCGTCGGGGTGGTAGGCGACGAGGTCGGGACGCTCGGTGAAGCTGATGCCGTAGAGCCGGTTCGCCGCGTAGAAGACGCCATCGCGCAGCACGCGCTCCGCCTCGAAGTACGGGCGCATCGCGGCGAAGTCGACGTCGAACTTCTCGGCGCGCACCTTTCCGGTGAGGTAGGCCCAGTCCCAGGCCTCCACGGTCTCGTCGTCGCCGAGCTGGCGCTGCAGGTCCGCCTGCTCGGTGCGGGCGTTGCGCGCCGCCGGCGGTGCCAGGCGGCCGAGCATGTCGGCGACGGCCTCGGGCGTGCGGGCGGTCTGGTCGGCGGTGACGTAGGCGGCGTGCGTGTCGAAGCCGAGCAGGCGTGCGCGCTCGGCACGCAGTCGGGTGATCTCCAGCACCAGATCGCGGTTGTCGTTGTCGCCGCCGCGGATGCCGCGGGCGCGGGATGCGGCCATGATCCGCTCCCGGCTCTCGCGCCGGGTGAGGTCGGCCAGCCACGGGTGGCCGGTGGGCAGGACGAGGCTGACCACGAACTTGCCGTCCAGCCCGCGTTCGGCGGCGGCCTGGGCTGCGGCGGACAGCTCGCCTTCGCCGAGGCCGTCGAGCTCCTCGGCGCTGTCGAAGACGACCGCGAGGTCGTTGGTGTCGGCGAGGAGGTTCTTCTCGAAGCGCGTGGTCAAGGTCGAGAGCCGCTGGTTGTACTCGCGCAGACGCTCCTTGTCGGCGTCGTCGAGGCCGGCGCCCGCGAGGGTGAACTCGGTGTAGTAGCGCTCGACGAGGTACTGCGACTCCGGGTCGAGGCCGAGCTCGTCGAGCTGCGCGTGCAGGGAGGCGATGCGCGCGTAGAGGGCGGGGTTCAGCCGGATGGCGTCCTGGTGGGCGGCCAGGCGCGGTGCCATCTCCTCCTCGAGGGCGTTCGTGAAGTCGGTGCTGTCGCTGGAGCTCTTGTTGAAGAAGACCTCGGCGACGCGCAGGAGCGTCTGACCGGAGCGCTCCAGCGGAAGCATCGTGTTCTCGAAGGTCGCGGCTTCGTCGCTGGCGACGATCGCGTCGATCTCAGCCAGTTGCTCCTCGAAACCGTGCTCGAACGCGGGCCGGTAGTGCTCATCCCGGATCTCGGCGAACGGAGGCAGTTGGTAGGGGAGGGTGCTTGCGGTGAAGAAGGGATTCGCGGTCTCGGCCATTGCTCCAGCCTAGACAACCCGTGGCGCTGAGCAAAGGAACGATTGCAAAGACAGTATTGCAAAGAAGCAGTTGCAAAGAAGTCTTTGCAGTCGTACTCTGGTCACATGACGAACGAGGGACAGCCCGAGCAGACCGCACCCGCCGCCGGCGTCGCGGGCGGCAGCTCCCGCTACGAAGACGCTCTGGGGATGGCGGCGCTGCGCGCGCTCGCCCATCCACTCCGCGTCGAGCTCATGAACGAGCTGTCCGACTTCGGCCCGGCCACCGCGAGCATGCTCGCCGAGCGCCTGGGGGAGTCGAGCGGTGCGACCAGCTACCACCTCCGTCAGCTCGCCAAGCACGACATCATCGTCGAGGACACCGAGCGCGGTTCCGGCCGCGAGCGCTGGTGGCGCATGGCTCCCGGCGGCGTGACCATCGGCTCCGCAGAGACACTGTCGACGCCGGCCGGCCGGGAGGCCAGCGAGCTGATCTCGCTCGGCTGGCAGCAGAACAACGAGCGCCGCCTCGCTGCGTTCCTGCGTCGCGGTCTCGACACGTTCGGGTTCGACTGGATGCAGTCGAGCACCCTGTCGACGTCGCACCAGGAGCTCACGCGCGAGCAGCTGGCCGAGTTCGGCCGCGAGTACTACGTGCTGCAGGAGCGCCTTCGCGAGAAGTGGAAGGCCGAGAACGCCGAGGTCGAGAAGGCCGGAGGCGAGGTCGCTGACCGCAAGCGGGTGCAGATCCAGTTCAACGCGTTCCCGCTGGTGGAGCAGGAGGACCGCTGATGTCCGCATCCGCATCCGCCGTTGCCGCGGCGCGCACGCCGCTCGGCGCCGGCTTCGGTCGCCTGTGGACCGCCGCGATCGCCAGCAACCTGGCCGACGGTCTCGGTCGCACGGCGGTCCCGCTGATCGCCACGACCCTGACCCGCGACCCGGCGCTGATCGCGGGCGTCAGCGCCGTGACCTTCCTGCCGTGGCTGCTGTTCGGCATCCCGGCGGGCATGCTCCTCGACCGCGTCGACCGGCGCGTCGCTATGGCCGTGGCCAACTCGCTGCGGTTCGCGGTCGCCGCCGTGCTCGCCATCCTCATCACCACCGACGCGCTGACGATCTGGCTGCTGTACGCCTGCGTACTGGCGTTCGGGCTGGGGGAGACCGTCTTCGACAACGCGACCTCGACCGTCGTCCCCGCCCTCGTATCGCGCGATCAGCTGGATCGGGCGAACGGGCGGATGCAGTCGGCCGAGATCACCATCCAGAACTTCATCGCCACCCCGGTCGCGGGCTTCCTGTTCGCCGTGGCCATCGTGCTGCCGGTCTGGCTGACGGGCGCGGGCTTCCTCGTCGCGGGGATGCTGGCGCTGACCATCCCGGCCGCCGCGGCCCATGCGGCTCATCACGGGGAGGCGGGAGCGGCCGAGCCGCGGCCGACGCTCTCCGCGGTCGTCGGCTTCCTCTGGCAGCAGCGGTTCCTGCGGTGGATGATCCTGCTCACGTCGACCACGGCGTCCGCTCTGGCCTTCGCGCAGGGGAGCGTCGTGCTCCTGCTGCTGCAGACGTTCTCGGTGCCGGCCGCCCTGGTCGGCGTTGTGACTGCCGCCGTCGGGGTGGGTGCGCTCGTCGGCGCTCTCGTCTCGAGCCGCTTCGTCGAGCGCTTCGGCCGCGGCCGCGTGATGTTCTGGGCGATCCTGATCAGCGGCGTCGGCATCCTCGGTGTCGGCGTCACCGCCAACGTCGTCATCGCGATCGCCGCCTACGCCATCGGCGCGTTCGGCGTCGCCGTCTGGAACGTGCCGTGGGGCGCGCTCCGCCAGGCGATCATCCCGAACGCCATGCTCGGCCGCGCACTCGGCATCGTCCGCACGCTCGGCTGGGGGCTGACGCCCATCGCCACCGTCCTGGGCGGCTTCGTCGCCCGCATCGACCTCCGGCTGCCGTTCGTCATCGGCGGCGGGCTGGTGGTCGTCCTGACGCTCGTCGCGTCGCGCCTGATCCTGTCGGCGTCCGTGCAGACGCCGGCCCACGAACCCGTTCCGGAAGGACAACCCTCATGACCGCCGTCCTGGTCACGCCGTACCGCCCGCTCACCCACCGCGTCGCCCTGCGGGTCGGCACCGCCCTCACCGCGTGGGGCGCCCGTCCACTGCCGCGCGGCGTCCGGCACGCCGACCGCGTGGAGCTCATCGAGCGCACGCGCGACGCGGCCGCACACACCCTGCCGCAGCTGCCGCGCTGAGCGGCACCTGCTGACGGCGGGTCAGGCCTCGTCGTAGTCGGACGCGTCGGCCTCGATCGTCTGCGTGATCGTGGCCGAGTCCTCCTGGGCGTTGTAACGGATCTCGGTGCCGTCGTCGAGCGTGACGACCGGCTTGCCCTCCAGCCAGGTGAGCGTCCAGCTCCAGCCGGTCGTCTCCACATCGGTGGCGACGAGCTCCTCCTCGACGGTCTGCACGGCGTACGCCACGACCTCCGGCAGGGAGGCGGGAGGCTGCTCGCCGACCGCCCAGCGCGTCCCGAGCTGCATCAGGCGCGTCCCGCCTCGACGCGGGCGGACGCCAGGTCGATCTCGTACGTCACCCAGGACGTCCGGCTCGCGACCTGGTCGTAGAGCTTCTGTGCGGTCGAGTTGTCCTGCGCGGTGATCCACTGCACGACACCGAGCCCGCGCTCCTCGGCGAGGGAACGGGCCTTCTGGATGAGTGCGCCGCCGACCCCCTTGCCGCGCTCCTCTTCGACGACGAACAGGTCGTCCAGGAACAGGCCGCGGTCTCCTTCGAGCGGGCGGGCGAACTCGCGCATGTGGGCGAGCCCGACGATGCGGTCGCCGTCGACGGCGACGTAGCCGTCCTCCTCGTGGTCGTCGGCGGTGAGCCACGACCACAGGACCAGGGCCTTCTGGTCCGTCAGCTGGGTGTCGTAGAACTCGGCGTACTTGGCGTACACATCGAGCCAGGCGAAGAAATCGCCGTCCTTGACCGGTCGAACCTCGATCGACATGGATTCCTCCGTTCGCGTTTCGCGCCCGGTCGCGAGACCGGTGCGTCCTCCGACCATATAACGGTCACGTTCAGGGGACGAGATCGTAGGTGACCCACTTGGTCTTCTCAGCGAACCTGTCGTAGAGGCGCCGAGCGGTCTCGTTGTCCTTCGCCGTGATCCAGCGGACGACCGACAGACCGCGCTCCTTGGCGCTCTCGCGCAGGGCCTCCAGCAGGGCGGAGCCGGCTCCGGCACCGCGCGCGTCGGGGCTCACGAACAGGTCGTCGAGGTACAGGCCCTTGCTGCCGTCGAGGGGGCGGACGAACTCGCGCACGTGCGCCAGGCCGATCGGCGTGTCCTCCTCGTCGACGGCGAAGTACGCCTCCAGCTCGTTGTCCGGGTCCGAGATCCAGCTCCACACGAGCAGAGCCTTCTCGTCGGTGACCGGTCGCTCGTAGAAGTCGCCGTAGCCTGCGTACAGGTCGAGCCAGGTGAAGAACTCGTTGTCTCGTACGCGCCGGACCGTCGCCGTCATCGTTCCTCCTCGCTCGGGGCTGCGGCGAGCAGGATATCGGTCACCTGCAGCTCGTCGGCGGAGGCGAACCGCAGGTCGGCGATTCTGCCCACAGAGCGGAGGTCGCCCGCGGCGGACTCGACGGCCGCGATCTCGTCGGCCGGGCCGGCGATGACGGCCGAGTCGACCGGCGTGCGCTGAGACGCCTTGGCGGCCGTCTTGGCGCCGCGGATGCCCGTCAGGGCGCGTCCGACGATGGCGAGGACCTCGCGGTCCGCGCTCCAGTCGAGCGCCACCTCCCGGGCCTCGGGCCACGGCGCCACGTGCACCGAGCCCTCCTCGGACCAGCTCCATGCCTCCTCGGCCGCGAACGGCAGCACGGGGGCGAACAGCCGGAGGAACGTGGAGAGCGCGACCCGGAGGGCGACGACGGCGGAGGCCTGCTCTGCGCCGGCCTCGCCGTACGCGCGCTCCTTCACGAGCTCCAGGTAGTCGTCGCAGAATGTCCAGAAGAACGGCTCGACGATCTCCAGCGCCCGCGAGTGCTCGTAGTTGTCGAGCGCGGCCGTCGCGTCCGCCACGACCCCGGCGAGGTTCTGCAGCATGCTGCGGTCGAGCGGGCTGGTCACCCGGTCGAGGTCGAGCGACTCGGGCGCGTCGAAGCCGAGGATGAACTTCGCCGCGTTGAGCAGCTTGATCGCCAGGCGACGGCCGATCTTGATCTGCGTCGGGTTCTGCGGATCGAACGCCGCGTCGGTGCCGAGCTTGCTGGAGGCCGCCCAGTACCGCACCGCGTCGGAGCCGTGCCGCTCGAGGATGTCGGCGGGCGTCACCACGTTGCCCTTCGATTTCGACATCTTCTTGCGGTCGGGGTCGACGATGAAGCCGGAGAGGGCGGCGTTGCGCCACGGAGCCACGTCCGCCTCCAGCTTCGCCCGCAGCAGGGTCGAGAACAGCCAGGTGCGGATGATGTCCTGCCCCTGGGGCCGCAGGTCATACGGGAAGACGGCGTCGAACAGCTCCGGGTCGCGCATCCAGCCGCCCGCCAGCTGCGGGGTGAGGGAGGACGTCATCCACGTGTCCATCACGTCGTGCTCGCCGACGAAGCCGCCGGCCTGGCCGCGCTGCGCCTCGTCGAAGCCGGGCGCGGTGTCGGACGACGGGTCGACCGGCAGCATCTCCTCCGTCGGGAGGATCGGCTCGTCGAACAGCGGGTTGCCGACCGCGTCGAGCGGGTACCAGACCGGGATCGGCACGCCGAAGAAGCGCTGGCGCGAGATCAGCCAGTCGCCGGTGAGGCCGTTGACCCAGTTCTCGTAGCGGATGCGCATGAAGTCGGGGTGCCAGTCGATCTCGCGACCCAGCTCGATGAGCCGGGCGCGCAGTTCCTCGTCGCGGGCGCCGTTCTTCACGTACCACTGGCGGGTGGAGACGATCTCGAGCGGCTTGTCGCCCTTCTCGAAGAACTTCACCGGGTGCTGGATGGGCTTGGGCTCGCCCTCGAGGTCGCCGGAGGCGCGCAGCAGCTCCACGACCGCCTGCTTCGCCGAGAACACGGTCTTGCCGGCCAGCTGGGCGTAGGCCTCCTTGCCGGCCTCCGACGTGATCGCCGCGGGCGGCTCGGGGAGGATGCGGCCGTCGAAGCCGATGATCGCCCGGTTCGGGAGGTCAAGCTCGCGCCACCAGGTGACGTCGGTGACATCGCCGAAGGTGCAGATCATGGCGATGCCCGATCCCTTGTCCGGCTGGGCCAGGTGGTGGGCGACGACCGGCACCTCGACGTCGAACAGCGGGGTGCGGACGGTCGTGCCGAACAGCGGCTTGTATCGCTCGTCGTCGGGATGCGCCACCAGCGCCACACAGGCGGGCAGGAGTTCCGGGCGAGTGGTCTCGATGTGGACAGGGCCGTCGGCACCGTGGAACGCGACGCGGTGGTAGGCGCTCGGCTGCTCGCGGTCCTCCAGCTCGGCCTGGGCGACGGCGGTGCGGAAGGTGATGTCCCACAGGGTCGGCGCCTGCGCCTGGTACGCCTCACCGCGCGCGATGTTGCGGAGGAAGGCCAGCTGGGAGGTGCGGATCGAGTCGCGCCCGATGGTGCGGTAGGTCTGCGACCAGTCGACGGAGAGGCCGAGGGTGCGCCAGAGCGCCTCGAACTGCTTCTCGTCCTCCTCGGTCAGGCGCTCGCACAGCTCGATGAAGTTGCGGCGCGAGATCGGCTTCTGGTCGGCGGCCTTCGTGCTCTTGTTGTCGCCGCCCTCGAACGGCGGCTGGAAGTCCGGCTCGTAGGGGAGCGACGGGTCGCAGCGCACGCCGTAGTAGTTCTGCACGCGGCGCTCGGTGGGCAGGCCGTTGTCGTCCCATCCGATCGGGTAGAACACCTTCTTGCCGCGCATGCGGTGGAAGCGTGCGATCACGTCGGTGTGGGTGTAGCTGAAGACGTGGCCGATGTGCAGCGACCCGGAGGCCGTCGGCGGCGGGGTGTCGATCGAGTACACGCTGTCGCGGCCGGCGGCGAGGGCAGCGTCACGGTCGAACAGGAAGGTGCCGTCCTGCTGCCAGCGGTCACCCCACTTCGACTCGAGACCCTCCAGTGCGGGCTTGTCCGGTACGCGAGCGGCGGGCGTGTTCTCGCTCATAGGGGTCCTCCGAGTCGATATGTGCGGCACCGTGTCCACGGGGTGCCTGAGTGTGGGATCCCCTCCAGAGTACCGAACCTCGGGTACGAACGCGTCAGCACGGCACCCGGCCGGGTGTCCGGCCGGGTGCTAGACCTCGCGTCAGACCGCGCGTCAGACCTCGTCGATGATCGGCTTCCGGCGCGCGGCGAGCAGGGCCGCGACCAGGGTGATCGCCGACATCACCGCGAGCACGATGCCCGGGTGCCACCAGGCGTTGCCGGTGGCCTTGCCGAAGATCAGGGTGAGCGCCGGGACGAACGACGTGAGCAGCGCCGCGAGGCTGTAGGCGACCGAGAGTCCGCTGTAGCGCACCTCGCTCGGGAAGAGGTCCGACATCAGCCCGCCGAGCCCCGCCCACGACAGGGTGGGCAGAATGCCGCCGATGATCATGCTGCCCACGAGGATCGCGAACGACGCGGACTGCAGCAGGAAATACATCGGGAAGGCGACGATCAGGGTTCCGACCGCACCGATGGCGACGACCTTCGCCGAACCGATCCGCGTCGCCCAGAGGCCGAAGAGCGGGATGGTGACCAGCTGCAGCAGACCGCCGATGGTCGTGGCGACCAGCAGATCCTGGTACTTGAAGCCCAGCACCGACGTGCCGTAGTCGACCATGTAGGTGTTCATCAGCGAGTAGGAGCCGATGCCGAGCACGGCGGCGCCGATCCCGATGAAGAAGCCCGAAGGCGCCTTGCGGAACACGTCGATCACCGGGAAGCGGTCGCGCGTTCCCGTCTCGAGCAGCTTGCGGAACACGGGCGTCTCGTCGATCGACCACCGCAGGTAGAGCGAGACGAGCAGCAGCGGGAACGCCGTCAGGAAGGGGATGCGCCATCCCCAGGCCGCGATGTCCGCGGTTGACATGGTGAGGGTGAGGACGATGAACACCACCGCGCTCAGGATGGAGCCGACCGGCGAGCCCAGCTGGGGGAGAGCCGCGTAGAAGCCGCGCCGCTTCGGGTTGGCGTACTCGGTGGCCAGCAGGATGGAGCCGCCCCACTCGCCGCCGACCGAGAAGCCCTGCAGCAGACGCAGCAGCACGATCGCGATCGCTCCGAACCATCCGGCCGCCGCGTAGGTCGGGAGCAGTCCGACGAGGCCGGTGCTCAATCCCATGATGAGGATGGTGATGAGCAGGGTCGGGCGGCGTCCGATCCGGTCGCCCAGGTTGCCGAACACGACAGCGCCGATCGGGCGGATGACGAAGCCGGCGGCGATGGCGAGGAACCCGGCCAGCGCTCCGCCGAAGGCACCGAGGGGCGCGAAGAACAGAGGGCCGACGAAGAAGGCCGCGAAGTACGCGTAGAGGTAGAAGTCGTACGACTCGAGCGCCGTGCCGACGAACGAGGCGATGGTGACGCGGCGTGCGGTGCCGGGGGTGATGCCCGGGCGGTCGGTCTCGCTGCGGACGGGGCTGGTGGTGGTTGTCACGGGTGTCCTTCAGAACGGATTAATATGTGGACCGGGTCCAATAATGGCACGAGAGGGAACGCACGATGGCGCTGCCGCATTCCCCGCGCTCGTCCGGCTCCGGTCGGCCGCGCTCCTCGTCCCGCGAAATGCTGGCCGAGGCGGCCGCCGAGCTCTTCCTCGAGCAGACGTACACCGGCACCACGGTCGACGACATCGCGCGACGCGCGGGCGTCAGCCGGGCCACCTTCTTCAACTACTTCGGCTCCAAGAGCGACCTGCTGTGGCTGGAGGTGGATGAGGCGCTCGCCGCATTCGACACGACGCTCGCGTCCGTCTCGTCCGAGCTGGCGCCGATGGATGCGGTGCTGGACGCGGTCACGCGCCTCGCCGACGGTTTCGGCCCCGGGCGGCTGCCGCTCGCGGTGACCCAGGTGGAGCTGATGGGAACGGACGCGGAACTGCAGGCCTCCGCGCTCCCGCGGTTCCTCGCGCTCGTCCGCAGCCTCCAGGCGTTCATCGCTTCCCGCGCGGCGCTCGGCGCCGACGCGCTCCTCCCGCGTGCCGCCGCCACCGCGGTCGTCGGAGCCGCCGTCTCGGCGGCAACCGCGTGGGCGCGTGCCGGCGTCCGCCGCGGCGCCCTCACCCCGCTCGTCCGGACGGCCGTCGCACCGGTCTGCCGCGGCTACGCCTCCGCCCTCTGAGGTTGCTTGGCCCCTCGCGACGCCCTTCGTCGCGAAGTGCACGTAGTTGCGGTCTCGGACGGCGTGTCGACCGCAACAAGGTGCACTTCACGGAAAGCCGGACGCGGAGGTGCGTGGAGCGGATAAGATGGAGGGCACAGGCATGGATCCGGGTATCGCCGGGGAGTCTTCGGAAGAACGGCGGACGCGCGAGCGGCGCTCAGTAGAACCGAACGGGGCCGGCCCGTCACAGCCGAAGAATGAGAGGCCCTTTCCGCCACCGGCGGTGGGTGGGGCAAGCGGGGTGGTACCGCGACGGGCGTGCGAGCGTCCGGCGTCCTCGTCCAGCACGAGAACCTGCCAGGAGTGAGATGCCGTACCCCAAGTCCGCGCCGGACTCGCCGCACGACGGCGAGCAGCGCCCCGACGTCACGCCGAGTCCCGTCTTCCCGGAGATCGAGACCGACGTCCTGAAGTTCTGGGACAAGGACGGGACCTTCCGCGCCTCCATCGACAACCGCGCCGACGCCGAGGAGTGGGTCTTCTACGACGGCCCGCCGTTCGCCAACGGCCTCCCGCACTACGGCCACCTGCTCACCGGGTACGCGAAGGACGTCTTCCCGCGCTTCCAGACGATGCGCGGCAAGAAGGTGGAGCGCCGCTTCGGCTGGGACACCCACGGTCTGCCCGCGGAGCTGGAGGCGGAGCGGCAGCTGGGCATCACCGACAAGAGCCAGATCGAGGAGATGGGTCTCGCCGCGTTCAACCAGGCGGCGAAGGACTCGGTGCTGCGGTACACCCGCGAATGGCGCGAGTACGTTACCCGCCAGGCACGCTGGGTCGACTTCGACAACGACTACAAGACACTCGACACCACGTACATGGAGTCGGTGATCTGGGCGTTCAAGCAGCTCCACGAGAAGGGCCTCGCCTACGAGGGCTACCGTGTGCTGCCGTACTGCTGGCGCGACCAGACCCCGCTGTCGAACCATGAGCTGCGGATGGACGACGACGTCTACAAGATGCGTCAGGACCAGACCGTGACGGTCACGTTCCCGCTGGTCGGCGAGAAGGCCGAAGTGCTCGGGCTCACCGGCGTGCGCGCTCTCGCGTGGACGACGACCCCGTGGACACTGCCCACCAACTTCGCGCTCGCGGTCGGCCCCGACATCGAGTACGCCGTGCTGCCGTCCGGCCCCCATGGCGCCGCCGACTCGAATGGCGGTCCGGACCAGGAAGTCCTGAGCGGCCGTTACATGCTGGCGAAGGACCTCGTCGGCAACTACGCCAAGGACCTCGGCTACGAGTCGCCTGCCGACGCGGTGGCGGCGATCACCGGGATGCTGCGCGGTTCCGAGCTCGCCGACGTCGAGTACGACCGGCTCTGGGACTACTACGCCGACACCGAGAAGTGGGGCACGCAGAACGCGTGGCGCATCCTCGTCGACGACTACGTCACGGTCGAGGACGGCACCGGCATCGTGCACCAGGCGCCCGCCTACGGCGAGGACGACCAGCGTGTGACCGAGAAGGCCGGCATCCCGGTCATCATCTCGGTGGACGACGGTGGACGCTTCCTCCCGGACGTGTCCGACGTCGTCGGTCTGCAGGTGTTCGACGCGAACAAGCCGCTGACCCGCCTGCTCAAGGAGCGGGGCCGGCTGCTGCGCCAGGCGAGCTACGAGCACTCGTACCCGCACTGCTGGCGCTGCCGTAACCCGCTCATCTACAAGGCGGTGTCGAGCTGGTTCGTCCGCGTCACCGACTTCCGCGACCGGATGGGCGAGCTCAACCAGCAGATCACCTGGGTGCCCGAGAACGTCAAGGACGGCCAGTTCGGCAAGTGGCTCGCCGGCGCCCGCGACTGGTCGGTGTCGCGCAACCGCTACTTCGGATCGCCCATCCCGGTCTGGAAGAGCGACGACCCGGCCTACCCGCGGGTCGACGTCTACGGGTCGCTCGAGGAGCTGGAACGTGACTTCGGCCGCCTTCCCCTGAATGCTGCGGGCGAGCCGGATCTGCACCGCCCGTTCATCGACGAGCTCACGCGCCCGAACCCGGACGACCCGACCGGCCGATCCACGATGCGCCGCATCCCGGACGTGCTGGACGTGTGGTTCGACTCCGGGTCGATGCCGTTCGCGCAGGTGCACTACCCGTTCGAGAACCGCGACTGGTTCGACAGCCACAACCCGGCCGACTTCATCGTCGAGTACATCGGGCAGACGCGCGGCTGGTTCTACCTGCTGCACACGCTCGCGACGGCCCTGTTCGACCGCCCGGCCTTCAAGAACGTCATCAGCCACGGCATCGTGCTCGGGAGCGACGGACAGAAGATGTCGAAGTCGCTCCGCAACTATCCGGACGTCAACGAGGTCTTCGACCGCGACGGCTCCGACGCGATGCGCTGGTTCCTGATGTCGAGCCCCGTGCTGCGCGGGGGCAACCTGCTGGTCACCGAGGAGGGCATCCGCGAGGGCGTCCGCCAGGTGCTGCTGCCGCTGTGGAACACCTGGTACTTCTTCTCGCTGTACGCCAACGCGTCCGGATACGAGGCGAAGCGCTCCACCGCGTCCACCGACGTGCTCGACCGCTACCTGCTCGCCAAGACGCGCGACCTGGTGGAGGCCGTGACCGCCGACCTGGAGGCCCTGGACTCGACCCTCGCCGCCGCCAAGCTGCGCGACTTCGCCGACGTGCTCACCAACTGGTACGTGCGCCGCTCACGCGACCGGTTCTGGGAGGGCGTCAGCGAGGACGGCAGCGGTACCGAGGCCTTCGACACGCTTTACACCGTGCTCGAGACCGTGACCCGCGTCGCCGCGCCCCTCCTGCCGCTCGTCAGCGAGCGCATCTGGAAGGACCTCACCGGCGGCCGCAGCGTCCACCTCGCCGACTGGCCGGAGGCCGCCGAGTTCCCGGCGGACGACGCCCTGGTGGATGCGATGGACCGCATCCGTGCCATCAGCTCCACCGCGCTGTCGCTGCGAAAGCAGGCCGGCAAGCGCGTCCGGCTGCCGCTCGCCTCGCTCACCGTCGTGGCGCATGACGCCGCCGCGCTGGCCCGGTTCGAGGGCATCCTGCGCGACGAGCTCAACGTGAAAGCGGTCGAGCTGGTCGAGCTGCAGGACGACAGCGCTGCGCACTACGGCATCACGAGCAAGCTGACCGTGAACGCCCGCGCGGCAGGTCCACGACTCGGCAAGCAGGTGCAGCAGGTCATCCAGGCCGCCCGGGCCGGCGACTGGTCGGAGACCGACGGTGTCGTCACCGTCGGCGGGGTCGAACTAGTCGAGGGGGAGTACGACCTGGTGCTCGAGACCGCGTCGGACGGCGACGGGACCTCGGCCCTGGCGCTGCTCGCCGGCGGCGGCTTCGTCCTGCTCGACACCGAGACCACCCCGGAGCTCGAGGCGGAGGGACTCGCGCGCGACATCATCCGCGCCGTGCAGGACACCCGCAAGGCGGCCGGACTCGACGTCAGCGACCGCATCCGGCTCGCGCTGGCGTTCGAGCACGAGGACGACGCGCGCGCGCTCGACCTCGCGGGAGACGTCGACATCGCGACCGAGACGCTGGCTCTGGCGGTGCAGGTGTCGGCCGCGGGAGCATCGACACCGGAGCAGCCCGCGTACGAGCAGCAGTTCGGCGCCGGGCAGTTCGCCAACGCCGGGGCGTTCACCGTCGGCGTCACCAAGCTGAACGAGGAGGAGTCGTGACCGACGAGGACGACTACCGCGACCGCGCAGAGGCCGTCTACCAGGCGCTGCTCGCCCGGGTCGGCGAGGGAGCGCCAGAACGGAGGCTCGACGCCACCCGCCGTGCGGTTGAGCTGCTGGGCGACCCGCAGCGCGCGTACCCGATCATCCACGTCACCGGCACCAACGGGAAGACGTCCACCAGCCGCATCGCCGAGAGCCTGCTGCGCGCTTACGGCCTCCGCACCGGACTGCTCACGAGCCCCCACCTGGTGCGCTTCAACGAGCGCATCGTGATCGACGGCGAGCCGATCGAGGACGAGGCGCTCGTGCGCAACTGGGAGGACATCAGCCCGTACCTGGAGATCGTGGATGCGGAGCTGAGGGAGGCGGGCAAGGCACCGCTCACGTTCTTCGAGGCGTTGACGGCCCTGGCCTTCGCCGCGTTCGCGGATGCGCCGGTCGATGTCGCGGTGATCGAGGTCGGCATGGGCGGCGAGTGGGACTCCACCAACGTCGGGGACGGCCAGGTGGCCGTATTCACCCCGATCGCCCTCGACCACACCAAGGCGCTCGGCGACACCGTCGAGGAGATCGCGCGCACCAAGTCCGGCATCGTGAAGCCGTCGGCCGACGTCGTGTCGTCGGCGCAGACTCCCGAGGCCGACCGGGTGCTGCGGGATGCCGCGCTGCTCACCGAGTCGACCTTCGCCGAGCAGCCGGGCGACTTCGATGTCGCATCGACCCGCGTCGCCGTCGGCGGACAGCTGGTGACGGTGCGTGGACGCGCGGCGACCTACGAGGACGTCTTCCTCCCGCTGTACGGCGACCACCAGGCGCAGAACGCAGCCGTCGCCGTTGCAGCGGTGGAGACGTTCCTCGGGCGCGGGACCCAGCCGCTCAATCCCGCCCTCGTCGAAGAGGGGTTTGCCACGGCCACATCGCCCGGCCGCCTGCAGCTGATCGGCATCGAGCCGAGCATCCTCGTCGACGCCGCGCACAATCCCGCCGGCGCCGCGGTGCTGGCCGAGGCGCTTCGCAGCTACTTCGACTTCGACGAGATCACCTTCGTCGTCGGAATCCTGGGCGACAAGGATGCGCGCGGCGTCATCCGAGCGCTCGCGCCGGTCGCCACGCAGTTCTTCGTCACGCGTCCCGACTCGGACCGGGCGCGGGAGGCGGAGGACCTCGGCGAGCTGGTGCGCGAGGAGGTGGGCGACGAGGCGACCATCGTCTACTCGGACCCCATCGACGCGCTCGAGTCCGCCCGCGACTGGGCGGGCGAGGAGGGCCGCCGCGCGGTCGTCGTGGCCGGCAGCATCGTGCTGGTCGGCCAGGCCATGGCGTACGCCGAGGAGCAGGAGTGGAAGAAGGCGGCGACGTGACCGACGCCGGATCCGCGGGCGACGCGCCCGAGCAGTCTGCGGGGGACCAGCGCGCCGGCCGCCCGCGCCGTCAGCGATCGCTCCGCGAGCTCCTCGGCTCGATCGTCCTCGGCTTCGAGCTGCTCGTCGTCTTCCTCGGCGCGCTCGTGCTGTTCGGCCTGGGCTCGCTGCCCGCCGGCGTCGCACTGGGCGGGGGAGCGGCGCTCATCGTGCTGATGATCGTCGCGATCGGGCTGCTGCGGAACACCGTCGGCGTCGTCCTCGGCTGGATCGTCCAGGTCGTCATCGTGGCGGCCGGCCTCCTCGTCCCCGCCTTCTTCATCGTCGGCGCGATCTTCACCGCCATGTGGGCGTACTGCATGATCGCCGCCGCACGCATCGACCGAAACAACCGGGCCGCGGCTGCCGCGGCCGACAATGGAACGGAGAACCCATGACCAGTGCCGTCGAAGAGACCCTCGTCCTCATCAAGCCGGATGGAGTGGCCCGCGGGCTGACCGGCGAGATCCTGCGCCGGATCGAGGCGAAGGGCTACTCGCTCGTCGACCTGCGGATGCTGCAGGCCGACCGCGACCTGCTCGCGCAGCACTACGCCGAGCACGAGGGCAAGCCGTTCTACGAGCCGCTGGTGGAGTTCATGGAGTCGGGCCCGATCGTGGCCATCCGCCTGGCGGGCAACCGCGTGATCGAGGGCTTCCGCTCCCTCGCCGGCGCCACCGACCCGACGACCGCGCTCCCGGGCACCATCCGCGGCGACCTCGCCCGCGACTGGGGCCTCAAGGTGCAGCAGAACCTCGTGCACGGCTCCGACTCGCCCGAGTCGGCACAGCGCGAGCTCGGTCTCTGGTTCGGCTGAGCCGACAGCTACACGAAAGGGAGGCGCCCCCGGCCGCTACGGCCCCGGGCGCCTCCCTTTCGCACATCCAGCGGTGTGTCGGGTCGGATGCTCCTCCGTTTCAGGCGCCGATCAGACGAAGGCGCGGTGGATCCAGTCGAGCTGGATCTGGGCAAGGATCGCGACGATCGCGTAGCAGACGATGGTGATCAGCGGCACCCAGCCGTACAGGGTGCGGAATACGCGACGGGCGCGCTCCGGCACCGGGATGTTGCCCTCCTTGAGGTTGTAGAGGGTCACCGCCCAGAAGGTGGGGATGGTCACGAGCCAGGTCACCATGCACCACGGGCACAGCACGTTGAGCACGGTGATGGACTGGGTGATCAGGAAGATCACGAGCACCAGCGCGAGCAGCACGCCCACGTTGAACGCGATCCAGTACCAGCGGGCGAAGCGCGCACGATTCGCCAACAGGCCCGCGCCGACGGCGATCGTGGCCGTCCAGCCGCCGAGACCGAGGATCGGGTTCGGGAAGCCGAGCAGCGATCCCTGCCAGGAGTTGAGGTTCTTGGCGCACCCGACGAGAACGGAGAAGTTGCAGGAGAGCTGCGCGTTCGGATCTTCCAGGAGGTGGAACTTGTCCACGGTGAGCATGAACGCCGCCCAGACTCCGATGAGTCCGGCGATGATCAGGAAGACGGCGAGAGCGGTCGGGCGGCGGTAGGAAACCTCGGCGGGGCTGTCTGGCACCCTCGGATTATGGCATGACGTCTGCGTGTCGTCCTGGGAGGAGACTCGGGTGGGCCCGCGCCCGTGCGATAATCGTTGCAGCAGTCGTCCCGGCCGAGGCCGGGAGCACCGACAGAAGGCTTGAGGGCGCCCAGAGCGTCCGTGAAAAATGCCGGCCGTGATGGCCGGTGGAGAACATGAGCCGGATGCAGGCCGCGCCACGAGCCCGGCGGTATCCGAACAGGATTGAGGGAGGCGCCGCTCGCGCCGCCTCCCGACGGAGAGACCCGGTGAGCGGGCAACCGCCACCGGTCGAGGAGTGCACCAGCGATGGTGGATAACGAAAATATCGACAACACGGACAACAACGAGACGGAGACGGGAGGACGGAAGCGCAAAGGGCTCTTCGGCGCACGACGCGTCGTGAAGAAGCCCTTCCAGGCCGTACAGGCCGACGCGTTCCCGCCTTCCTCCGGACAGAGTGCGGCCGAGCAGGCCGCCGAGCCGACGGCCGCCGAGCCCGAAGCGGCACAGGCTGCCACCGTCGAGGAGACGGCGCCCGCCGCCGGTGAGGCCGCGGCACAGCGCGCCCTCGCCGCCGACGGCGTGCAGCCCGCTGCCGGCCTCGAGCCCCCGGCGCTCCCGGACAAGCACGGCGAGGTGGAGGCGCCGGTCGTCGGCGCCGCCGCGCCCGGCCTGCCCCCGACGACCCTGCTCTTCCAGGCGCCGGACGTCCTGCCGCTCCCGCCGCTCCCCGAGGGCGACGAGGAGCCCGCCGGCGGTGTCCGCCGTCGGTCCCGCCGCCGCGCGGGCGAGTCGCGCGACAACGCCAACGACCCGGCCAACACCGTCGTCAAGGTGCGCACGCCGCGCGAGCCCGAGCTCATCACCGAGCCGCAGAAGGTCAAGGGGTCCACGCGTCTCGAGGCGAAGAAGCAGCGCCGCCGCGACGGTCGCGACGCCGGCCGTCGCCGCCCGGTCATCACCGAGGCCGAGTTCCTGGCCCGGCGCGAGTCCGTCGACCGGCAGATGGTCGTCCGCTCGAAGGGTGGCCGCATCCAGATCGGCGTGCTCGAGGACAAGGTGCTCGTCGAGCACTACGTCGCCCGCTCGCAGGAGGCGTCGCTCATCGGCAACGTCTACCTCGGCCGCGTGCAGAACGTGCTCCCCAGCATGGAGGCCGCGTTCGTCGACATCGGCCGTGGCCGCAACGCCGTCCTGTACTCGGGCGAGGTGGACTGGGATGCGGTCGAGACCGGCAACCAGCCGCGCCGCATCGAACTGGCCCTGAAGCCGGGCGACCGCGTGCTCGTCCAGGTCACGAAGGACCCGGTCGGCCACAAGGGCGCCCGCCTCACCAGCCAGATCTCGCTCCCGGGCCGCTACCTCGTGTACGTGCCGGGCGGATCCATGAACGGCATCAGCCGCAAGCTCCCGGACACCGAGCGCTCGCGCCTCAAGAAGATCCTCAAGGAGGTGCTGCCCGAGAACGCGGGCGTCATCGTGCGCACCGCCGCCGAGGGTGCGACCGAGGAGCAGCTGACGCTCGACGTCACCCGCCTGACCTCGCAGTGGGCTGACATCAGCACGCGTGTCGAGACCCAGCAGGCTCCTGCTCTGCTGCACAGCGAGCCGGACCTCCTGATCAAGATCATCCGCGACGTCTTCAACGAGGACTTCCAGAAGCTCGTCATCGCCGGCGACGACGCGCGCCAGACGATCGAGAACTACCTCCGCCAGGTCGCCCCCGACCTGCTCGACCGTGTCGAGCCGTACACGGGGGAGCGCGACGCGTTCGACGAGTTCCGCATCACGGAGCAGATCGAGAAGGCGCTGGAGCGCAAGGTGTGGCTGCCGTCGGGCGGTTCGCTCGTCATCGACCGCACCGAGGCCATGACGGTGGTCGACGTGAACACCGGCAAGTTCGTCGGCTCGGGCGGCAACCTCGAGGAGACCGTCACCAAGAACAACCTGGAGGCGGCCGAGGAGATCGTCCGTCAGCTCCGGCTGCGCGACATCGGCGGCATCATCGTCGTCGACTTCATCGACATGGTGCTGGAGTCGAACCGCGACCTGGTCCTCCGCCGTCTGGTGGAGTGCCTGAGCCGCGACCGGACGAAGCACCAGGTCGCCGAGGTCACCTCGCTCGGTCTCGTGCAGATGACCCGCAAGAAGCTCGGCCTCGGCCTGCTGGAGACCTTCAGCGAGGCGTGCGAGGTCTGCGCCGGCCGCGGTGTCATCGTCCACCACGACCCGGTCGTCAAGCACCGCCAGCCGCAGCAGCCGCAGAACGAGCGTCGCCGCGGCCGCGGTGGAAGCGCCGGCGGCAGCAGCAACGGCGGCTCGAACGGGAGCGGCAACGGAAACGGCGGAAACGGCGCTGGCGGCCACAACGGCACACACGCCATCACCGACGACGCCAAGAACGCGCTGGCCAAGATCGCCGCGTCGACCATCCACCACGACGAGGAGGCGAAGGCGCAGGAGAACGCCGCGTCGGCCGACGTCGAGCAGATCAGCGTGACCGAGGTGACGCTGACCGAGGTCACCGCCACGAAGAAGCGCCGCCGCAAGGGCAAGGGCGGTGCCGACCGGCAGCAGGCCGAGACCACGCCGTCCGAGGACGCGGTCAGCGAGCCCGCGTCGGAGCAGCCGGCCGAGGGCTCGGCGGAGGCTGCGCCCGAGGCTGGGGCTTCGGAGCCGTCGGCCGAGCCGATCCTCCCGCTCCTCGACCTCCCGGAGCCGGCGGAGGTGCGCCCGACCGCGGCGCGTCCGTCGCCGGAGGAGGCCGAGCTCCTGCTCGACTCCGTCCTCGAGGCGCTGCCCGCGCCGAAGGAGCCGGGTCAGGGCCGCAACCGGAGCCGACGCGCGAGCACGGCGGTCATCGCCGGCGGTGAGCTGGCGCCGAAGGGCGAGTAGCCTCCACCACCGGGCCGGAGCGACCGGGACGCCGTCAGTGCCGGCGGCGGACCCGGTCGCGCGCCCGCACCCGTAACCCGCTGGCGATGAGCCGCGACACGAGCTCCTTGCCGGAGACGGGATGCGCTCCGGCCGCCACGAGCTCGTCGTAGCGCCGGTCGGGCACGTCGTAATGGTCGATGTCGAAGGCGCGGCGGTGGATGTCGTTCGCCTCGGCGAAGGCGTGCAGCTCGTCGAGAGACGCGTCGCTGACCAGATGCGACCACAACATGCCGTGAGCCGGCCATGCCGGGGGATCGATCAGGACCGTCATAGAATGATTCTAGGAACCGGTTCCGCAGTCGGAGCCGGACGGTCCCGAAGCCGGAACGGTGTCGCCACCGTGACGACGGCGCTGAATTGACGGCCTGTCGGGCGTCGGGTAAAGTTGACCGTTGGTGTGTGCCGGGTGTGACCCGCGCAGCCATCATGGTTTTCTGAGAGCAGCCGGGAGCATGTCGCTACCGGCGGGACTCGCCAGTGACTTCCAAACAGTTGAAGAAGCAGGACCAGGTCCGCGGCAGCGCCGGGAACTGTTCCCCGACGAAAAGGTACGTGAAAGTGGTTTACGCAGTTGTGCGCGCCGGTGGCCGGCAGGAGAAGGTCGAGGTCGGCACCATCGTGACGATGGACCGCGTCAAGGCCGACAAGGACGGCAAGATCGAGCTCGCGCCGGTGCTGCTGGTCGACGGTGACAAGATCACCTCCGACGCCAAGTCCCTCGCGAAGGTCACCGTGACCGCCGAGGTCCTCGGCGACCTCCGCGGCCCGAAGATCGTCATCCAGAAGTTCAAGAACAAGACCGGCTACAAGAAGCGCCAGGGCCACCGTCAGGAGCTCACGCGCGTCAAGATCACCGGCATCAAGTAGCCGACGGCTCTCGAGGAGAAGACACCATGGCACACAAAAAGGGAGCGAGCTCCACTCGCAACGGCCGCGACTCCAACGCGCAGCGCCTCGGCGTGAAGCGCTTCGGCGGCCAGACCGTCAACGCGGGCGAGATCCTGGTCCGCCAGCGCGGCACCCACTTCCACCCCGGCGTGAACGTCGGTCGTGGCGGTGACGACACGCTGTTCGCCCTCGCCGCCGGCGCGGTCGAGTTCGGCACCAAGGGCGGCCGCAAGGTCGTCAACATCGTGGCGGCCGAGGCCTGAGCCTCGACCACGAGCACCACTCTTCCGGATGGGCGGGCTTCGGCCCGCCCATCCGCCGTTTCAGCACCACAAGCAGTAGGAGAGCACCATGGCGACGTTCGTTGATCGCGTGACGTTGCACTTGCGCGCCGGCAACGGCGGCAACGGGTGCGTCTCGGTCCGGCGCGAGAAGTTCAAGCCGCTGGCCGGTCCCGACGGCGGGAACGGCGGCAACGGCGGCGACATCGTCCTCGTCGCCGACCCGCAGGTCACCACGCTGCTCGGCTATCACCGCCACCCGCACCGTTCGAGTGACAACGGCGGCTTCGGCATGGGCGACCACCGCAGCGGCCACACCGGCGAGACCCTCGAACTGCCCGTCCCGGTCGGCACGGTCGTCAAGAGCGCCGACGGCGACGAGCTCGTCGATCTGTCGGAGCCCGGCATGCGCTACGTCGTCGCTCCCGGCGGCGTCGGCGGCCTCGGCAATGCCGCGCTGGCGAACCCGAAGCGCAAGGCGCCGGGCTTCGCGCTGCTGGGCACCCCCGGGTGGGAGGGCGACGTCCAGCTCGAGCTGAAGACGGTCGCCGACATCGCCCTGGTGGGATACCCCTCGGCGGGCAAGTCGAGCCTCATCGCTGCCATGTCGGCCGCGAAGCCGAAGATCGCCGACTACCCCTTCACCACGCTCCACCCGAACCTCGGCGTCGTGCAGGCGGGCGACGTCCGCTACACCGTCGCCGACGTCCCCGGTCTCATCGAGGGCGCGAGCGAAGGACGCGGGCTGGGCCTGGAGTTCCTCCGTCACGTCGAACGCTGCTCGGCCCTCCTGCACGTGCTCGACTGCGCGACCCTGGAGCCCGGTCGCGACCCGCTGAGCGACCTGGACGTCATCCTCGGCGAGCTGGCCGCCTACCCGGTCCCCGAGGGGCAGACGCCGCTCCTGGAGCGTCCGCAGCTGATCGCTCTGAACAAGATCGACGTCCCGGACGCCCGCGAACTGGCCGACTTCGTCCGCCCGGAGCTCGAGCAGCGCGGCTACCGCGTCTTCGAGATCTCGACGGTCAGCCATGAAGGCCTCCGCCCACTGTCGTTCGCCCTGGCCGAGATCGTGGAGCAGGCGCGCGCCGAGCAGGCCGCGCTGGAGCAGGCACGACCCCGCATCGTCATCCGCCCGAAGGCCGTCGACGACTCCGGATTCGTCGTCAAGGTCGAGGGCGGCACGGACGGCCCGGTGTACCGCATCCTGGGCGCGAAGCCGGAGCGCTGGGTCGCCCAGACCGACTTCGCCAACGACGAGGCCGTCGGCTTCCTGGCGGACCGCCTCGCGAAGCTCGGCGTCGAGGACCAGCTGGTCCGCGCGGGCGCCGTCGCCGGCTCCACCGTCGTCATCGGCCGTGACAACGGTGTGGTGTTCGACTGGGAGCCCACGCTCACCTCCACCGCGGAGCTCATCACCTCGCCACGCGGAAGCGATGTGCGTCTGGACACCAACGCGCGTCCGACCCGCGCTCAGCGCCGCGACGACTACTTCGAGCGGATGGATGCGAAGGCCGAGGCCCGCGAAGAGCTCCTGCGCGAGCGCGAGGCCGGGCTGTGGCAGGACGACAGCTACGACGACAACGTGGTGCGCAGCGCGGCCGACGGCAGCCGTGGAGACGAGGAGACCGCAGAGGAATGACCATCGACGACCGCAGCCAGATCCCCTCCGCCCGACGCATCGTCGTCAAGGTGGGCTCGTCGTCCATCAGCGGCGAGAACGCGGGGCAGATCGTGCCGCTGGTCGACGCCCTCGCCGAGGCCCACGGCCGCGGTACGCAGGTCATCCTCGTCTCGTCCGGCGCCATCGCGACCGGCACGCCTTTCCTGTCGCTTTCGGAGCGCCCCACCGACCTCGCGACGCAGCAGGCGGCGGCCGCGGTCGGTCAGACGGTGCTCATCTACCGCTACCAGGACAGCTTCGATCGCTACGACATCGTCGCGGGGCAGGTGCTCCTGACCGCGGGCGATATGGAGAACCCGACCCACCGCAGCAACGCCAAGCGTGCGATGGAGCGGCTGCTCGACCTCCGCATCCTGCCCATCGTGAACGAGAACGACACGGTCGCGACGCACGAGATCCGGTTCGGCGACAACGACCGCCTGGCTGCGCTGGTCGCACTGCTCGTCGACGCCGACCTCCTGGTGCTGCTGTCCGACGTGGATGCGCTCTACACGCGTCCGCCGCACGAGCCCGGCGCCGAGCGCATCGAGGTCGTCGGCTGGGACGACGAGCTGGAGGGGGTCGAGATCGGGTCGACCGGTCTCTCCGGCGTCGGCAGCGGGGGAGCGGTCACGAAGGTCTCGGCCGCCCGCCAGGCCGCCGAGCGCGGCACCGCCGTGGTGCTCACCGCCACGTCGCTGGTATCGCAGGCGTTGCGCGGCGAGCAGGTCGGGACCTGGTTCGCCCCGGCGCCCGACACGCACGGATCCGACGGGTCCGTCCCCAGGTCCGGGCTCTCCACCGGTTCGACCGCAGCCGTCACCTCCGACGCCGCGGCGTCCTAGAATCGACGCATGTCCTCGTTGACCGGTGCGCTGCCCACGGCCGCGCTCTCCCTGCACGAACGGCTCGCCGCCGCCAAGACCGCGTCGCGCGACCTCGCGATCGCCGACACGGATCGTAAGAACCGCGCGCTGCGCGCCATCGCCGACGGTGTGCTCGCCGCGTCGGCCGACATCCTCTCCGCCAACGAGCTCGACCTGGCCAACGGCCGTGAGAACGGCCTCTCCACCGGCCTGCTCGACCGCCTGACGCTGAGCCCGGCGCGCCTGCAGGGTCTCGCCGACGCCGTCCTCGAGATCGTCGGCCTGACCGACCCGGTCGGGCAGGCCGTGCGCGGCAGCTCGCTGCCGAACGGTGTGAAGATCACGCAGGTGCGCGTCCCCTTCGGCGTCGTCGGCGCGATCTACGAGGCCCGCCCCAACGTCACGATCGACATCGCCGCGCTCGCGATCAAGAGCGGCAACGCCGCGGTGCTGCGCGGCGGCAGCGCGGCCATCGAGACCAACCGCGTGCTCGTGCACGTCATCCAGCAGGCGCTGGCGAGCGCCGGCCTTCCGTCGGATGCCGTGCAGACGATCGACGACTTCGGCCGCGAAGGCGCCGCCGAGCTGATGACGGCGCGCGGCTTCGTCGACGTGCTTATCCCTCGGGGGAGCGCCGACCTGATCCAGGCCGTGGTGACGCAGTCGACGGTGCCGGTGATCGAGACCGGCGCGGGTGTCGTTCACGTGGTGCTCGACGAGTCGGCCCGTGAGGACTGGGCCGTCGACATCGTGCGGAACGCCAAGGTGCAGCGGCCGAGCGTGTGCAATGCCGTCGAGACGCTGCTCGTGCACCGCGCCGCGGCCGAGCGGCTGCTGCCTCCCGTGCTCTCCGCGCTGCGCGCCGAGGGCGTCACCATCCACGCCGACGACCGCGCCCTGCCCTTCGCTCCGGATGCGGTGCCGGTGACGGACGAGGACTACGCCACCGAGCACATGAGCCTCGACATCTCCGTGAAGGTGGTCGACGACCTCGACGAGGCGATCGAGCACATCCGCCGGTACTCCACCCAGCACACGGAGTCGATCATCACGAACGACCTCCAGAACGCCGAGCGCTTCCTGGCCGAGGTCGACTCCGCGGTCGTGATGGTGAACGCCTCGACGCGCTTCACCGACGGCGGCGAGTTCGGGTTCGGCGCCGAGGTCGGCATCTCGACGCAGAAGCTGCACGCACGCGGGCCGATGGGACTCCCTGAGCTCACCAGCACCAAGTGGATCGTCCGCGGGTCCGGCCAGGTCCGGGCGTGACCGACCGCTAGACTTGACGGTGGGCCGAAGGCCCCGAGAAAGGATCACGCACGATGTCATTCCTGACGACCGTCCTCGCCGAGGCGGAGACCCACGTCGAACTGCCGATGCCCACCTGGGCGTTCGGCGCTATCGCCATCGTCCTCTTCATCGCCCTCGCCTTCGTCGCCTGGAGCTTCAAGGATGTCGCCAACCGGCACAGCCACCGCTCCGCCCCCGACGCCGCCGCCCACGCGGGCGCTCCGGGCGCCACGCACCACGGCACCGGCCACCCGACCCAGGGGCACTGAGCCGATCCGGGCATGGAGCTGAAGGAGACGGGCCGGCCGCGGATCGGTGTGATGGGCGGCACTTTCGACCCCATCCACCACGGCCACCTGGTGGCCGCCAGCGAAGTGGCCCAGTCGTTCGACCTCGACGAGGTCATCTTCGTCCCGACCGGTCAGCCCTGGCAGAAGGGCGCCGTCACCCCGCCGGAGCACCGTTACCTGATGACGGTCATCGCGACCGCATCCAATCCGCGGTTCACGGTTAGCCGGGTCGACATCGACCGGGTCGGTCCCACCTACACCATCGACACCCTGCGCGACCTGCACCGCGAGCGTCCGGACGCCGAGCTGTTCTTCATCACCGGCGCGGACGCCATCGCCCAGATCCTCAGCTGGCGCGACGTCGCGGAGCTCTGGGAGCTCGCCCACTTCGTGGCTGTGAGTCGCCCGGGACATGACTTGAGTATTTCTGGATTGCCGGAGCAAGACGTAAGCTTGTTGGAAGTTCCGGCCCTGGCGATCTCGTCGACCGATTGCCGGAGCCGGGTGAGCAGGGGATTCCCGGTGTGGTACCTGGTACCGGACGGGGTTGTTCAATACATCTCCAAACACCATCTGTATCGGAGCGTGGCATGACATCGTGGCCTGAACAGCCGCCGACGGGCCAGCCGCAGACGCGGCGACAGGCGAGGGAGTTCGAGCGCTCCGCCTCCCGACGTGCCGGAACCGCTGAGCCGACCCCCGGCGGGCAGATCCCCGAGATGACCACCACCGTGCCCCCGCGCGCGTCCGACGAGGGTGCTGCCGCGGCCGGCACGGCGCAGCAGAGCGAGAAGCCGCAGGCTGAGGCGCAGGGCGCCGAGAAGCCGCAGTCCGAGTCGAAGCAGGCCGAGCCCGCCGCCCCGAAGGCCGAGCAGGCGCCGGCCCAGCCGGAGCGTCCGGCCATTCCGGCCAGCGCTTTCGCTGAACCCGGCGTCTCGTCGCCGTCGCGTGACGCCTTCGACCTGTTCCGTCAGGGTCCGGACACCACGCAGCCCGAGCCCGTCACGCAGCCGATGGCCATCCTCCAGCCGACCACGCCGCCCGCGGCACCCGCGTCCACCCCGCCGGCTTCAGCGAACGCCGGGTCGGAGCGCACTCTGACGCGCCGCGAGCTCCGCGCGATGCTGCAGGCTCAGGAGGCCAACGCCCAGGCCAATCACGCGCCGGCCGCCGGGGAGCAGGTCTTCCCCGTGTCCTTCACGTCCGGTCCCGAAGAGTCCGGCGCCAAGGAAGGTGCAGCGGAGTCCGGCTCGTCGGCTCCGCAGGCCGCTGCTGCTGCTCCCGCCGCCGATCCGCTCGCAGCCGATCCCGCGACGCCCGCCCCGACCAGCGAGAAGTCGGCCTGGCCGTTCGCCCCGCTGACTCCGTCGTCAGCGCCGACCGCATCCCGTTCCGGCCAGTCCGAGACCACGGTCACCCAGAGCTCCACCTCTCCCTTCGCCGCCTTCGGCACTGCGGAGCCGAAGGCCGACGCCCCCGCTGTCGAGGCCCCGTCCGCGCCCGCCCCGGCGAAGAACGAGGAGCCGAGCGAGACCGCCGCACAGGAGCGCCGGCCGTTCACCCCGCCGACCGGGCACTGGTCGACGGCCGCCGAACTGGACGATCAGAACCAGCCGATCATCTCGCGCAACGTCGCCCAGTCGACCGCCGCGACGACGACCAACGCACTCATCCTGCCCGTCATCCCGCAGCCGGATACCCGCGCGCCGCTGACGAGCACGGGGGAGATCCTGGTCACCGGCTCGATCGACCTGCCGCGCGGGATGGGAGCCACCGGCGCCCACCCCGACCGCATCGACTCCTCGGACCTCGACCGTCTGCTCGACGGCGAGGAGAACGAGTTCAACACCTCGGAGGTTCAGCCGGTCCGCGCGTCGCGCGCCATCAGCACCCACACCTCCACCCGGGGCGTCATCGCCCCGCCGAAGAAGCGCGGCAACACGCTGCCGGTGATCCTCATGGTCACGGCCGGCGTCTTGGCGGTGAGCGTCACCGCGCTGCTCGTGGCCGCCTACGTGCTGAAGGTGTTCTGATCATCCGCACCTGCGCCACTCTTCTCGCACCGACCGCGACCCCACGACCGGAGGACCTTCCGTGACCGCATCCCAGCACGCCCGGGAGATTCTGCAGGTGGCTGCCGCCGCCGCCGACTCGAAGGGCGGACAGGACCTCGTGGCCCTCGACGTGTCGGGCCCGCTGCCGCTGACGGATGCGTTCCTGCTGGTCAGCGGGCGCGTCGAGCGCAACGTCGTCGCCATCGCCTCCGAGGTGGAGGACCGCCTCAATGAGGCCGGAGTGAAGACGCTGCGCCGTGAAGGCAAGGGGGAGGGCCGCTGGGTGCTCCTCGACTTCGGCGACCTCGTCGTGCACGTCTTCCACGAAGAGGACCGCATGTACTACGCGCTCGAGCGCCTCTGGAAGGACTGCCCGACGATCCCGATCGAGCTGCCCGTCCACGAGAACGCCGAGTAAGGCGCCGCGCACCCGGCTCCCAGCGTTCTGTCGGGTTCACCTGAGAGGCCTCTCATGAAGGGCCGATTGGATGGGCACATGAAGTGTCCCAACGACAACGCGACCCTGGTCATGAGCGAACGCCACGGCATCGAGATCGACTACTGCCCGGAGTGCCGGGGAGTCTGGCTCGATCGTGGAGAGCTCGACAAGATCATCGACCGCGCCGGGACCTCGGTTCCGGCCGCGCCCGGCCCCCAGGCCGCCCCGCAGCCGGTGCCGCCGCAGTACGCCGCGCCGCAGCCGTACGCGGAGCCGCAGTATCGTGAGCCTCGGTACGGCGACCAGCGCTACAGCGACCCTCGCTACGACCAGCAGAGCCAACGCCCCTACAAGAAGAAGAAGGAGAACTGGCTCAGCGAGCTGTTCGACTGACACGAGCGGCGCTCAGTTTTTTCTGGCGGGCGCGATGTAGTAGTCTGAATGAGTTGTTCCGGGAGGTCCGAAAGGCCCGAACGGCGCACACTCTGGGTCTGTGGCGCAGCTGGTAGCGCACCTGCATGGCATGCAGGGGGTCAGGGGTTCGAGTCCCCTCAGATCCACCGAAGATGACAGAAGGCCGGCCCGAAAGGGCCGGCCTTCTGTGCTGTTACGGTCGGTGTCTGGCCGCTGGCGGTCAGTCGCCCTTCACGTTGACCAGCTGGTGAAGCGTGTGGCGGATCTCGACGAGGTCGGCCGCGTCGGCCATCACCTGGCCGATCGGCTTGTACGCCTGCGGGATCTCGTCCAGGAACGCCTCCGTGTCACGGAACTCGATTCCGGTCATCGCCTCACGCAGCTCCTCGATGGTGAACCGCTTGCGCGCGGCCGTCCGCGAGAACTGGCGTCCTGCGCCGTGCGGCGAGGAGTGCAGCGCGAGCGGGTTGCCGAGCCCGGAGACCACGTACGACGCCGTCCCCATCGAACCGGGGATCAGGCCCGCCTGGCCGACGCGCGCCGAGATGGCGCCCTTCCGCGACACCCAGACGTCCTTGCCGAAGTGGTTCTCCTTCTGCGTGAAGTTGTGGTGGCAGTTGATGCGCTCCGACTCGATCACGTCCACGCCGAACCACTCCGACGTCTGACGCACCACACGGTCCATCATCTCCTCACGGTTCAGCAGCGCGAAGTGCTGAGCCCACCGCAGCTGCGCGATGTACTCGTCGAACTCCGGCGTGCCCTCGACCAGGTAGGCGAGGTCCTTGTCGGGGAGTTCGATCCACCACTTCTCCATCAGCGCCTGCGCGACCTTGATGTGGTGACCGGCGATCCGGTTGCCGACGCCACGGGAGCCGGAGTGCAGGAACAGCCACACCACGTCCTCTTCGTCGAGGCTGACCTCGATGAAGTGGTTGCCGGAGCCGAGCGACCCCAGCTGGCGCTCCCAGTCGCGCAGGTGCGTCGACGGGTCGAAGCCGGCCTGCTCGGCCAGCTCTGTCAGCTCCTGGATGCGCGGCTCCGCGGTCGCGACGATCTTCCGGTTGCGGGCGCCGGCGGACAGTGGGATGGCGCGCTCGATCTGGGTGCGCAGCTCCGAGAGCGGAGCGGAGGAGGCCGCCACGTCGTCGCGCGTGAACTGCGTCCGCACGGCGATCATCCCGCATCCGATGTCCACGCCGACGGCCGCGGGCATGACGGCGCCGAGGGTCGGGATGACCGACCCGACCGTGGCGCCGAGGCCCAGGTGGGCGTCCGGCATGAGGGCGAGGTGCGGGTGGATGAACGGCATCCGCGAGGTGGTGACCGCCTGCTCGCGCGTGGAGTCCTCCAGCAGGGAGGCCCAGCTCAGCAGGCGGTTCGAGATTCTTTCCATGATCCTTTCGTTTCTCATCGGGGTGCGGCCGGGACGGCCGTTCCCCGCGGAGATGCGAAGGAGGAGGTCAGCCCCGGACCTCGAACGGCGGGGCTGCGACACACCGGAAGGTGCGGTGCTACAGACCCCGCGGGCGCTCGAGCGCGCGGAAGGTGCGCTGTTCGCGCTTCGGGTACTGCATGCTGAGCATCCCGGTGTCCTTCCGTTCGGCGTTCTTCAGCGTGGGCTGCCTGCGCCGGTCGGCGCAGGATTCACGACTATACATGCCAGCAGTGATTCTGGGAAGTACAGTCGCATCCATGGACACTCGGATCGCCGGCCCGGCCGACGCGGACGCCATCACGACGACGATCGCCCTGGCTTTCCGCGACGACCCGGTGTGGGGGCCCGCTCTTGCGGCGCCGGACGGCGGAACCGCGCACCTGGAGCGGTTCTGGCGGTACTTCGTCGAGGGCGCGATCGGCCATCGAACGGTGTCCATGCAGCAGGGCCCCTCGGGCGAGGCAGCGACTGTCGCCGTCTGGCTGCCGCCGGGGGTCGACGAACTCACCGAGCAGCAGGAGGCGGAGGTGGACGCCCTGATGGCGCGCACGCTCACGCCCGAGCGCTTCGAGGCGTACCGGCGGCTGTGGCAGCGGTTCGACGAGACGCACCCGCACGGCGAACCGCACATGTACCTGAGCCTGCTGGCCACGCATCCCGCTCATCGCGGGCGGGGGATCGGTCAGCGGCTGCTCGCCGAGGATCTCGCCCGATTCGATGCGGACGGGCTCCCGGCGTACCTCGAATCGACGAATCCGGCCAACGACCACCGGTATGAGCGCGCGGGCTTCCGGGCGGTCGGCGGCTTCACCTCCGTCATCGACGGGGCTGCCGTCACCACGATGTGGCGGGATGCGCGCAACCCTGCAGAAGGAGGCTGAGCCTCAGCGCAGGCGGCGCTCCTCCTCCTGCTCCAGACGCTCCTTCTCGGCGTCCTTCGCCTCCTGCTCCTTCTGGATCTCTTCTTCGCGCGGGGTCTTGTTCGTCATGAGGCGAGCGTAGCCGCTAGCCGGGGTGCGCGGAACGGTCGGTGCCCGTTGTGCGTCGCGTCATCGCTGGGCTATCCTCCCGCACGGAACGGGAGTCGTGGATGGCAGCCGAGATCCCACGCGCAACAGACCCTGTCACCTTCGCCGGCGGGGTGCTCGACCGCTACCGCCATGTCTGCGCCTTCGTGAACGGGCAGGCGGAGGCCGACGCCGTGCTCGATCCGTTCCTCCGGGACGGCGTGGATGCGGGCGACCGCCTCCTGTACCTGGTGGACACCGCGACGCCCGGTGCTCCGCTCCGCCGTCTCCGTCGCCTGGGGTTCGACACGGGCGCGCTGCTCGAGGAGAGGCGTTGCGAGGTGCGGACCTGGGCCGAGACGTACCTGCGCAGCGGGGACTTCGACCAGGCAGACATGCTGGACCAGCTGGATGCGATGCTCGGCACGTCGGGCCGCCCGCGCATCCGGCTGCTTGCCGACATGGGGTGGGCGGTCGACCGGGACGGGGTCGCGGACGATCTGATCGAGTTCGAGGCGCGGGCGAACTTCCTGCACGCCCGCCACCAGCACGTGGTCATCTGCGCCTACGACACGTCCCGCTTCGACGGCGCCTTCATCATTGACATCCTGCGCACGCATCCGATGGTCCTCATCGGCGGGTTGCTGCAGGAGAACCCGTTCTTCGTACCGCCGGAGGAGTTCTTGCAGGAACGGAGCGCCCGTGGCTGACTATCCCGCCCCCGAGCCCGCCCTCGCACCCGACGATCGGGGGTGGATGCGCGACCTCGGGGCGATGCTCGCGCTGCCGTCGCTGTGGGTGGATCACAGTCCCGCCGAGATCGCGGACGGCCTGCTGAGCGTCCTGGTCGGCGTCCTGCGGCTGGAGGCGGGTTTCGCCCGGTTCGAGATCCCCGGCGGTCAGGAGCGGCTCGAGGCCTGGCGTCCGTCCGGGCCGCCTGCGCCGGACTCCCTGGTGGAGGCGCTGCGGTCCGGTCGTGCGTTCCCGGACTCCGGCGGCACGGAACCGGGTCCGACCGGTTTCGCGACAGCCGCCGTGCGGACGGCCGAGGTGGGCGGTGCGACGACCGGACGGATCACCCGGGTCGCCGGGCTCAGCCTGGCGCTGCCGTGGGAGTCGGCACGCGTGCTGGTGGCGGCATCCCGGGCCGACTTCCCGACCGAGCGGGAGACGCACCTGCTGCGGGTCGCGGTCGGGCAGGCGGCGATCGCCCTCCACACGGCACGGCGCCTGGCGGCCGAGCAGGATGCCCGTCGGGCGGCCGAGCGGGAGCGCGATCGTCAGACGCACGCCCTGCACGCCCTCCTCGACGACCTGGGCCCGGCACTGACGGAGGCGACGCGCCGGGTCCGTCAGGCGGCGAAGGAGGCGGACGACCCGAACGTGTCGCTCGGTGCCGCTGGCACGCATCCTCTCTCGGCACCGGATGCGGGGGAGCGGGCCGTCGTAGCGTTGCGCGGCTCACCTCTGGATCCGGCTCCTGTGCGCGGCTCGGCGGCAGACGACATGGCGCCGCTCGACGAGACGCTGACCCGCCGCGAACTCGAGGTGCTCGGCCTTCTCGCGCAGGGGTTGAGCAACAAGGAGATCGCCGGTGTGATGTGGCTTAGTGACCGGACGGTCGAGCGCCACATCACGAGTCTGTACCGCAAGATCGGGGTCGGTCGGCGCAGCGAGGCAACGGCGTTCGCGCTCCGGCACGGGGTCGTCTGACCGGGAGTCAGCCGAGCGCGGATCACCCGAGCGCGGATCACCCGAAGGTGAAGCAGTACGCTTCGAGCCCCGTGCGGTCGAACTCCAGCTGGAGCACCGCATCCTGTACGCGGCCCTGCTGCCGGATCAGCTGGAAGGTGTCCTGGCGGTCGACCACGCCGCCACCGTCGGCGTCGACATCCGTGCCGTGCGCGTCGCCGGGCGGCCGGCCGTCGAGAAGCACACGGAACGGGATGTGGGTGCCGGCCGGGGTCGGTCCCATCACGAGATTCGCGTCACGTGCGTGGAAGGCGAACGCGACGCTGCCGCCGGCCTCGTCGAGCACGGCCGCGTGCCGTGCATGCGTCCAGCGGCCCGTCAGGTCCCAGCCGTTGAGGGGCAGCGCGCCGGTGCCGTCGTAGGACTCGCTCCGGTCGTAGCGGTCGGCCGACTCGGAGACGAAGCCGCTGCTCTGGCCGTACCCGAGGTAGGTCTCGGGCGAACGGAGGTCACGCCAGTCCGCCGCCACCTCCAGTCCGTGCGGCTCGACCATCACGAGGTTCAGATCCAGATCGCGGGCGCCCGCCGCCGTCAGAAGCCGCTGGATCATCATCTCGGTGCGCTCGTACTCGCCCTCGCCGAAATGGTGGAACCGCAGCCGCCCGTCGGCGTCGGCCAGGTAGACGGCCGGCCAGTAGTGGTTGGCGAAGTCGTCCCAGACGCCGTAGTCGTCATCCACCGCGACCGGGTATTCGACGCCGAGCGCGCGGGTGCGTTCGATCACGTTGGCGCGGTCGTGTTCGAACCCGAACTCGGGCGTGTGGACGCCGATCACGGTGAGCCCGTCGGCGGCGTACTTCTCGTGCCAGGCGCGCAGGTACGGGAGCGTGCGGAGCCAGTTGACGCAGGTGTAGGTCCAGAAGCCGACGAGGACGACGCGGCCGCGCAGGCCTTCGGGCGTCAGCGGCTCGGAGTTGAGCCAGCCGGTGGCGCGGGCGAACGGTGGGAGCCGGCCCTCGTCGGGGAGCGGCTCCTCGTCGCCCGCGAGCCGGTGCGCGATGGTGCGGAACAGGCCGCGCTCGCGGTCGTCGTCAGCCGACACGGTCGTTCTCCGCTCGGGTGGCGGCCTCGTCGGCCATCCGCGCGACGTCGAGGACGGCGTCGGCGAACGCGCGCGGCGCCTCCTGCGCCAGGTTGTGCCCGACACCGCCGGTGATGAGTCGATGCTCGTACGGTCCGGTGAAGCGGTCGCGATAGGCGGCCGGATCGAGGTGGAAGGCGCCGTTCGCGTCGCCCTCCAGAGTGATCGCCGGGACCGGGATCGCCGGACGGGCCGCGATGCGGGCCTCCACCTCGTCGAGGCGGGGGTCGCCGTCGGCCAGCCCCAGCCTCCACCGGTAGTTGTGGATGACGATGTCGACGTGATCGGGATTGGCGAACGCCGGCCTGCTGCGCTCGAAGGTGGCGTCGTCGAAGTCCCAGCGCGGGGACGCCGTGCGCCAGATCAGGCGCGCGAACTCGTCGCGGTACCGGTCGTAGCCGGCCCGGCCGCGCTCGGTGGCGAAGTAGAACTGGTACCACCACGTCAGCTCGTCCACCGGGTGCAGCGGGTTCGCGTTGGCGGCCTGTCCGGCGACGAGGTACCCGCTCGCGGTCACCTGCCCGCGCACACGCTCCGGCCACAGGGCGGCGAGGATGTTCGTCGTCCGGGCGCCCCAGTCGCAGCCGCCGACCAGCGCCTGTTCGATGCCCAGCGCATCCAGCAAGGCGATCGCGTCGGCGGCGAGCGCGGCCGGCTGACCGGTCCTCAGGGCGCCGGGGTGGCGGAACGTCGTCGTGCCGTAGCCGCGGAGGAACGGCACGACGACGCGGAAGCCGGCGCCCGCGAGTGCGGGCACGACCCCCTCGAAGCTGTGGATGTCGTACGGCCAGCCGTGAAGCAGCAGCACCGGTGGTCCGTCGGCCGGCCCGCTGTCGGTGTACCCGATGTTCAGCTCGCCGGCGTCCACCTGCCGCACCGCGCCCATCCCGTCGGTTTCGGATGTCCCGTCGATTCCCGCCATCGTCGCGCTCCCGTCGTCTGATCCGATCCTGCCCCCGACGGTGCTCAGCGCAGAGACCGGAATGTGGCGCGCAGCTCCTGCGAGAACAGCTCCGGCTGCTCCCATGCGGCGAAGTGCCCGCCGCGGTCGAGGCGGTTCAAGTGGATGAGGTTCGGGTAGGCGGCGGTCGCCCAGCTCCGTGGTGCGGCGTAGATCTCATCCGGGAACACGCTCACGCCGACCGGGAGGGTGACCCCCTTCGGCGCGAAGAACGCGAGCTTGCTCTCCCAGTAGAGCCGGGCTGAGGACACCGCGGTGTTCGTCAGCCAGTACAGCGTGACGTTGTCGAGGATGTCGTCGCGGGTCAGTCCCTCCGAGGCGCCGGCGAAGACCCGGGCGATGAGGTCGTAGCTGCGGGCGTCGTGGTCGAGCATCCACGCGGCCAGCCCGACGGGGGAGTCAGCGATCCCGTAGAGGGTCTGCGGCCGGTTGCCCATCTCCTGCGCGTAGGCGAGACCGTGCGCGTAGAAGAAGGCGAGCTGGTCCCACGCCCCGCGCTCCTCGGAGTCGAGGTCGGCCGGCGGCTGCTCGTGAGCATCCAACGCCTCCTGGATGGCGGGCGGGATGGTCGCGGCCATGTTGGTGTGGATGCCGATGAGCCCGGGAGGGGCGAGCAGAGCCAGCTGCTCGGTGACGGCGTTGCCCCAGTCGCCGCCCTGGGCGACGTAGCGGTCGTAGCCGAGCCGCCGCATCAGCTCTGCCCACGCCCGGGCGATGCGGATCGGGTCCCAGCCGGTCGCATCCGGCTTGCCCGAGAAGCCGTGGCCGGGAAGCGACGGGATGACGAGATCGAAGGCGTCGGAGGCTTCGGCCCCGTGGGCGCTCGGGTCGGTGAGCGGGCCGATGATCTTCAGCTGCTCGATGACGGAGCCCGGCCAGCCGTGCGTGACGATCATCGGGAGGGCGTCCGGGTGCGGCGAGCGGATGTGCAGGAAGTGGATGTCGAGGCCGTCGATCTCCGTCATGAACTGCGGGATCTCGGCCAGCCGTGCCTCGACCGTGCGCCAGTCGTGCTGGTCGGCCCAGTACTCGGCGAGGGCGCGCATGACGTCGAGCTGAACGCCCTGCGAGCTGTCGTCGACGGTCTCGCGCTCCGGCCAGCGGGTCGCGCGGATCCGCCGTCGGAGGTCGTCGAGCTCCTCGTCGGTGGCGGTGTAGGTGAACGGGCGGATGTCCTCGGCACGGGTGCTGTCGGCGTCGTGGCGGTGTTCGGCGATGGTCATGGGTGCTCCTGGGGTGGTCTCCGTGGTTCCGGGCGGTACTCGGCGGTCGAGCGGCCGTCGCGAGTCGATGGTGACGCCGGCCGGTCGCCCCTGGCATCGGGGAGAACACTCAACGGAACGCCTGCGCCGCCGCGGGGTGGCGGGAACCCCTCACCGCCTGCGGCCATGTGAACGTCCTCATCCCGTATGCGCGCCTCGCAGCACGCGGAAAGGGAGGGTCGCTAGGATTTCAGCAACGTCCGCCGAACCGAGGGATGCCGATGACCGATCTGCCGCGACGGCATCAGCGCGCCCGGGGGCCGGAGGGTGTCCGTCACGGTCGGCTGCCGCGACGGCGTGCGGCGATCGCAGCGCTCAAGCTCCTCGCGGGTGCGCTCGTCGTCGCGTTCGTCAGCATCGGCTCCGTCGCCGCGTACGCGGTGTGGGATGTGGCCCACTCCATCAAGACCGGCGTCCACCTGCAGGCGCTGCCCGGGCAGACTCCCATCCCGCAGGACATCCCGAACGTCGGCGCGCTCCCCGGCGGAGTCAACCTGCTCCTCGCCGGCACGGACAGCCGCAGCGATCTGGGCGGCATCTACAACAGCGAGGACGAGCAGGACGCCAGCAGCGGCGCGGGCAACAACGACGTCACGATGCTGCTGCACATCGCGCAGGACCACAAGAGCATGATGGTCGTCAGCTTCCCGCGCGACCTGATGGTGCCCATCCCGGACTGCCCGGACCCGAAGGGCGGGACGATCGACGGCAGCTCGTACGCGCAGTTCAACACGGCGCTGTCCCGCGGCGGTCTCAACTGCGTGGTGGCGACGGTGTCGAAGATGACCGGGTTGAGCATCCCCTTCGCGGCGGTGATCAACTTCAACGGCGTCAGCGCCATGTCGGACGCGGTCGGCGGCGTCACCGTCTGCCTCGCCTCGCCCGTCACCGACGACTACACGAACCCGCCGCTCGACCTCCCCGCCGGCGAGAACACGATCGTCGGGGATGTGGCGCTCTCGTTCCTGCGCAGCCGCCACGGGGTCGGCGACGGCAGCGACCTCGGCCGCATCTCCAACCAGCAGGTGTTCCTGTCGGCCCTCGCCCGCAAGGTCGTCGACGGCGGGGTGCTCTCGAACCCGGTGCAGCTGTACGCGCTGGCGAAGGCGGCCGTGAACAACATCACCCCGTCGGACACCCTGACGAACCCGACGACGCTGGTGCAGATCGCGCTGGCGCTTAAGGACACGGGACTCCAGAACATGGTGTTCGTGCAGTACCCGGCGGTGACCGACCCGGACAACCCCAACCGCGTGGTTCCGCAGGAGTCGGCGGCGGACGCGCTCAACGAGGCCCTCGTGAACGACCAGCCGGTGAAGCTGACCGGCTCGACCGGCCGAGCAGCCGAGGACCCGACGGCGACCGCGTCGCCCGCGCCGGAACCGGGTGGCGAACCGTCGCCAGCGACGCCCACCGCTCCTGCGGCGCCGGGCACGCCCGCGACGACGGACCCGTCCGCCGGCGGAGCGGTCGAGCTGCCGTCGACGATCACCGGCCAGACGGCGGCGCAGCAGACCTGCACGAAGGGCAACAACTAGCCGCGTCTCGGTGCGCGGAACGGAGGAGCTGCGCGCTCCGCGGGCGCGCATCCGCCTCCGTTCGTGGCGAAACGCCGGGGTGCAGGTCGGTATCTCCTCCGTTCGTCGCGCGCGTCGCTGCGTGACGAATAGGGAGGAATTCGGCGGGCTGCGACGGCGTGTCGACGGGAAACGGAGGGGATGGGGCGCCGAGCAGCCGCATCCACCTCCGGTTCCGACACGGGGCGATCGGGGGATGTTGCCTCGATCCCCGCGACCACGTTGAATGAGTCCATGACCAACGTGCGGATCGAGCGGATGTCGTCGCTCCAGCTGAGAGTGCTCGTCATCGCGATCCTCGCGAGCTTCGTCGCCTTCCTCGACGGCGCCGTCATCAACGTCGCCCTCCCGGCGATCTCGCGGGAGCTCGGCGGAGGGCTCCCGCTGCAGCAGTGGGTGGTCGACGGCTACCTGGTCACGCTCGGCTCGCTCATCCTCATCGCCGGGTCGCTGTCCGACGTGTTCGGCCGCAAGCGCGTGCTCTACGCGGGACTGATCGGCTTCGGCATCACGTCGCTGATGTGTGCGTTCGCGCCGACCGGGGTGTTCCTTGTGATCGCCCGCGCGCTGCAGGGCGTCGCCGGGGCGCTGCTGGTGCCCAGCTCACTCGCGATCATCATCTCCCGCTTCGACGGCCCGGCCCAGGCCAAGGCGATCGGTCGCTGGACCGCGTGGACCGGTGTGGCCATGATCGCCGGCCCGGTGGTCGGGGGCATCTTCGTCGACACGCTGTCGTGGCGGTGGGTGTTCGTCATCAACGTGATCCCGATCGCGATCACGCTGATCCTCATGATGACCCTGAAGGGCGAGGACAAGGGGATGGGCGGCCGCGTCGACTACGCCGGTGCGATCCTCGGATCGGTCGGTCTCGCCGGGACCGTGTTCGCCCTGATCGAGCAGGGGACGTACGGATGGGGGAATCCGCGCGTCTGGATCCCGCTCGTGGTCGGCATCCTCAGCCTGGTGGCGTTCTTCATCGTGGAGACGCGCGTGAAGCAGCCGATGCTGCCGCTCGGGCTGTTCAGCGTCCATAACTTCTGGGTCGGCAACGTCTCCACGTTCTTCGTCTACGGCGCGCTGTCGTTCGGCCCGCTCATTGTCACGCTGTACCTGCAGCAGGTGGCCGGGTTCTCGGCGATCGCGGCCGGGTTCGTGTTCATCCCGTCCACGCTGTGCATGCTGCTGCTCTCCGGCCTGTTCGGCGGGCTCGCCGGACGCTACGGGCCCCGGCTGTTCATGGCGGTCGGGCCGATGATCGCCTCCGCGGGCTTCCTCTGGCTGCTGATGATGGGCACGGACGTCGACTACTGGACGACCCTGCTGCCCGCGGTGCTGCTGTTCGGCGTCGGCCTGTCGATCACCGTCGCGCCGCTGACGAGCGCAATCCTGGGCGCCATCCACCCGGAGCAGGCGGGAATCGCGTCTGCCGTGAACAACGCCGTGTCGCGCATCGCCGGACTGCTTGCGGTCGCCGCCGCCGGGATGATCATCGGCGGCACGCTCGACACGCAAGGACTCCACCGAGCGATGATCGCCGCGGCCGCGCTGCTGCTCGTCGGCGGCGTGGTGTCGGCGATCGGCATCCGCAACAAGGCGCCGGTCGCCGACAAGATTCAGACCGTGACCGACTGACCCGTCAGGGCGAGCATGGCGACGTCCACGATGGCGCAGGTCATGATCAGCTGCATGAGGAGGCGCGTCGGACTCCGGCGGAACAGCAGGACCACACCGGTCACTGTCGCCGCGAGGCCGATCACCAGGCCGACGATGAGGAGCGGGCGGACCGGGAGGCCGGGGCCGAACGTGATGAGCAGGGTCGCGATCGCGAGCGCCGCGAAGGCGAGCAGTCCGCTGAGCCGCGCGCCCAGCCGGTGCGGGAGCCCGCTGATGCCGGTGCGCGCGTCATCCTCCAGATCCGGGAGCACATTGGTGACGTGCGCGGCGACGCCGAGCAGAGCGCCGGCGGCGAACACCCACCACTGCGGCAGTGCGGGCTGCTCCTGACCCAGGGTGGCGATGGCGGGCAGCACACCGAACGACACCGCGAACGGGACGAACGAGAAGACGGTCGCCTTCAGCCCCAGGTTGTACGCCCAGCCGCCGGCGATGGCGACCACGTGGGCGATCAGCGCCCCCGGCCCGAGCGGGATCGTCAGCAGGATCGCCGCCGCCAGCGCCACGAAGGCGGCGACGCGGACGGTCGGGACCGAAACGTCTCCGCGCGCCGCCGGCTTGTCGCTGCGCTCCACCGCGCGGTCGCGGGCCGCATCCAACCAGTCGTTGCACCAGCCGATGGACAGCTGGCCGAAGAGCACGGCCAGAGCGAGGATCACGAGCCGGCCGGGTGGATAGCCGAGGCCGACGCCGAGCAGCGTCGCGATCACCGTGACCACGACGGTGGGCCCTGGGTGACTGGCGAGCAGGAGGGAGAGCACCTTCTTCGCCATGCCGTCATCGTATCCCGGGGCCGGACTGCAAACTACTTGCGTTGATCTGCAAGGATTTGCGTACACTGTGGTCATGTCGAAACGACTCGCCGAAGTGGCGCGCAAGGTCGGTGTCAGCGAGGCCACCGTCAGCCGCGTCCTCAACGACAAGCCGGGAGTGTCGGACGCCACCCGTCAGGCGGTGCTGACCGCCCTGGATGTGCTGGGCTACGAGCGGCCGACCAAGCTGCGCGGAGAGCGCGCTCGGCTCGTCGGGCTCGTGCTCCCCGAACTGCAGAACCCGATCTTCCCCGCCTTCGCCGAGATCATCGGGGGAGCACTCGCGCAGAACGGCTACACCCCGGTGCTCTGCACGCAGACCGCCGGCGGCATCTCGGAGGCCGACTATGTCGAGCTCCTGCTGCAGCAGCAGGTCTCCGGTGTTGTCTTCGTCGGCGGCGCCTATGCCCAGCAGGATGCGGACCACAGCCACTACGGCCGGCTGACCGACCTGCACCTCCCGACCGTCCTCGTGAACGCCCCCGTCGACTCTCTGGGATTCGCCACGGTCTCCTGCGACGACACGGTGGCCACGACCCAGGCGCTGACGCACCTTCGGTCGCTCGGCCACGAGCGGATCGGGCTGCTGCTGGGGCCGCGCGACCACATCCCGTCGCAGCGTAAGCTCGCGGCAGCCCGCCGGATCACGGCGGAGTGGGGCGACGAGCTGGATGAGTCCCTCGTCGTGCACTCGCTGTACTCCCTCGAGGCAGGCCAGGCGGCGGCGACCCGGCTTCTCGCCGCCGGCGTTACGGCGATCGTGTGCGCGAGCGACCCGATGGCGCTCGGGGCGATCCGGGCCGTCCGGCGGGCCGGGCTCTCGGTGCCGCGCGACGTCTCCGTCGTCGGCTACGACGACTCCGCGCTGATGAACTGCACCGAGCCTCCGCTGACCACGATCCGGCAGCCCATCGAGCCGATGGGACGCACGATCATCGAGCTCCTGCTCCGTCAGATCTCCAGCGATTCGGCCATCCGGGACGAGCTGTTCTTCGAGCCGGAACTGGTGGTGCGTGGTTCCACCGGGCCCGCTCCGCACGCGAGCTGAGCCGCAAGCGCACGCAAAAGTGCGCAAATGAATTACGCATTGTTGAGTTCTTGCGTCATTCTGTCGAACTAGCTACATTTCGGTGAACGACGACGGCGCCGCGGTGTCCGTCGCGACGACAGATGACCGAAGGGCTCAGCGTGGATCTCACCGTGATGGACGGCGGCACCGCCGCACCCGTCGCCGCTCCGCAGCCGGCGAGCGCCGGTGCGACGGCGCGTGCCGCATCCGCACCGCCGTCCGACGACCCGCAGTGGTGGCGCAGCGCGGTGATCTACCAGATCTACCCGCGCAGCTTCGCGGACGGGAACGGCGACGGCGTCGGCGACCTCGCCGGCGTGCGGCAGCACCTGCCGTACCTCGCCGACCTCGGCGTCGACGCGCTCTGGTTCACGCCCTGGTACGACTCGCCGCTCGCCGACGGCGGTTACGACGTCGCCGACTACCGCCGCATCCACCCGGCATTCGGTGACCTGGCGGAGGCGGAGGCGCTGATCGGCGAGGCGCTCGCCCTCGGCATCCGCACCATCATCGACGTCGTCCCGAACCACGTCTCCGACCGGCACCGCTGGTTCCAGGAAGCCCTCGCCGCCGGCCCGGGATCGCCCGAGCGCGAACGCTTCTGGTTCCGGCCCGGCCGCGGCGACGACGGCTCGCAGATGCCGACATCGTGGCCGTCGAACTTCTCCGGAGACACCTGGACGCGCACGACGAACCCCGACGGGACGCCCGGCGAGTGGTACCTGCACCTGTTCAGCCCGCAGCAGCCGGACCTCAACTGGGACCACCCGGATGTGCGGCGCGAGCACGAGGACATCCTGCGGTTCTGGTTCGACCGCGGCGTCGCCGGAGTGCGGATCGACTCGGCCGCGCTGCTCGTGAAGGATCCGGCGCTGCCCGAGGTGCCCGAGCATCCCGGGGCGGGGGAGCATCCCAACCAGGACCGCGACGAGCTCCACGACATCTATCGCGGCTGGCGCGCCCTCGCCGACGGGTATCCGGGAACCCGGGTGCTGGTGGGCGAGATCTGGCTGCCCGACATCGAGCGGTTCGCGCTGTACCTGCGACCGGACGAGCTGCACACCGCGTTCAACTTCGACTTCCTGGCCCGGCCCTGGGATGCGGTGGAGCTGCGCGCATCCATCGACGAGACGCTCGCGGCGCATGCGCCGGTCGGCGCTCCGAGCACGTGGGTCCTCTCGAACCACGACGTCACCCGAGCGGTGACCCGGTACGGTCGCGAGGACACCTCGTTCGCCTTCGCCACCAAGCGCAAAGGCACCCCGACCGACCTCGCCCTCGGGACGCGCCGGGCACGCGCCGCGGCGCTCCTCACGGCCGCCCTGCCCGGTTCGCTGTACATCTACCAGGGCGACGAACTGGGGCTGCCGGAGGTCGAAGACCTTCCCGACGAGCTCCGCGAGGACCCGATGCACGAGCGCTCCGGCGGCGTCGACCCCGGCCGCGACGGCTGCCGGGTCCCACTCCCGTGGCGGGGGACGCAGCCGCCGTTCGGCTTCAGCCCCGAGGGCGCCGACGCCGATCCGTGGCTGCCTCAGCCGGCCGGCTGGGCCGCGCTGACCGTGCAGGCGCAGCAGAGCGACCCCGCCTCGATGCTGTGGCTCTACCGGCAGGCGCTCCGCATCCGCCGCGCAGAGCCCGGCCTCGGCGACGGACCGCTGACCTGGCTGGATGCGCCGGACGGTGTGCTGGCCTTCGCCCGCGGCGCCGCCTTCGCGAACGTCACCAACCTCTCCGCCGCTCCGGTCGACCTCCCGGAGCACCAGGCGATCCTCCTCAGCAGCCGCCCGCTCGTCGACGGGAAGCTGCCACCCGACTCGACGGTCTGGCTGCGGACGCAGCACCGGCCGACGGGACACCTCACCACCTGAACGCACTATCCACGCACTGCACCATCCACGCACTGCACCATCACTCGAAAGGGTCCAGACAATGAAGTCATCACTCAGGATCACGGCGGTCGCCGCGGTCACCCTCGCCGGAGCGGGGCTCCTGGCCGGATGCTCGTCATCCGGCGGCGACTCCGGCGACGGGAAGGTCCACATCACCGTCGCCAGCCTCATCCCGGGCAGCGACAAGGCCGCGTTCACGGCCTTCGACGACCGGGTCAAGGAGTTCGAGAAGGCCAACCCGAACATCGACATCAAGTCCGAGGAGTACCAGTGGACGGGGCCGACGTTCGCGACGCAGCTCGCCGGCGGAACTCTCCCGGATGTCTTCAACGTTCCGTTCACCGACTCCCAGTCGCTGCTCCAGGCGGGTCAGCTCGCCGACATCACCGCAGAGGTGAAGAAGCTGCCGTACGCGGACAAGTTCAACGAGAAGGTGCTCGCAGTGGCGAAGTCCGGCGACAAGATCTACGGCATCCCGTACGGCCCGTACGCCATGGGACTGTCGTACAACCGCGAGATCTTCCAGAAGGCCGGGCTCGACCCGGACAAGCCGCCGACGACCTGGGACGAGGTCCGTTCGGCCGCCAAGACCATCTCCGAGAAGGTTCCGGGTGTCGCCGGCTACATGCAGATGACGCAGGGCAACACCGGCGGCTGGCAGCTGATCACGACCGTGTACGCCCGCGGCGGCCGGATGGAGACCACCGACGGCGGCAAGACGAAGGTCACCACCGACAACCCGGTCACCAAGGAGGCGCTGCAGTGGCTGCACGACCTCCGCTGGGAGGACAACTCGGTCGGCAGCAACTTCCTGCTCGACTGGAGCGGCATCAATCAGGCGTTCGGCGCCGGGCAGATCGCCATGTACCCGTCGGGATCCGATGTGCTCACCTCGCTGGTGCAGCAGAACAACGTCGACCCGGCCAACTACGGACTGACGATGCTGCCGATCGACTCGTCGAACAGTGATGCCGGCGTCCTCGGCGGCGGCAACGTCGCGGCCGTCAGCCCGAAGTCATCGCAGGCGCAGAAGGAAGCTGCGGTCAAGTGGATCGACTTCTACTACATGCAGAAGCTGCTCGACAAGGATCAGGCGATCGCCGACGCGAAGGTGCTCGTCAAGTCCAACCAGCCGGTCGGCGTTCCCACCCTGCCGCTCTTCGACAAGGCCACGTACGACCAGAACATGGAGTGGATCGCGGGCGAGATCAATGTGCCGCAGGAGAACGTGGCGCCGTTCACCGACAAGATCTTCGACGCCAACCTGGTCCCCGAGCCGAACAAGCACACGCAGGAGCTGTACGGCGCGCTCGACTCCGTCGTCCAGGCCGTGCTGACGGACAAGAACGCGAACATCGACCAGCTGCTGAAGAAGGTCGACAGCGACATCCAGAAGCTCGTCGACGCAGACAAGTGACGAACACGAACAAGTGACGAACGCAGACAAGTGACAACACACGATCGACAGCTGAGCCGTCCCCGCCGCACACCCCTGACCTGGGTGCGCGGCGGGGGCCTCAGCTCCCTGCTGTTCCTGCTGCCGATGCTCGTGATCTTCGGCATCTTCTCCTGGTGGCCCATCGTGCGGAGCGTCGTCATGAGCTTCCAGCACACCAATCTGGTGAGCGCGCCCACCTGGGTCGGCTGGGACAACTTCGTGCAGGTGGTGAACGATCCGCTGTTCTGGACGGCGGTCGGCAACACCGCCTGGTTCGCCTTCCTCGCGCTGCTGCTCGGGTACCCCATCCCGCTCATCGCGGCGGTGCTGATGAGCGAGGTGAAGCGCGCGAAGGGCCTGTACAGCGCGCTCGCGTACCTGCCCGTGGTCGTACCGCCGGTGGTGGCGGTGCTGCTGTGGAAGTTCTTCTACGACGCCCGCCCGGACGGCGTGTTCAACACGATCCTCGGATGGATCGGGATCCCGCCGCAGCCGTGGATCCAGTCGGCGACGCAGGCGATGCCGTCTCTCGTCGTCGAGGCGACCTGGGCCGCGGCGGGCGGAACGATCATCATCTACCTGGCCGCGATCACCGGAGTGGCGCCGGAGCTGTATGACGCGGCCGAGGTCGACGGTGCGGGCATCTGGCGCAAGATCTGGCACGTCACGCTGCCGCAGCTGCGCAGCGTCCTGCTGATCACGCTCATCCTGCAGATCATCGGCACGGCGCAGGTGTTCCTCGAACCGTTCCTCTTCACCGGCGGCGGCCCGGTCGACTCGACCGTCACCATCCTGCTGCTCATCTACCGGTACGCGTTCCAGAACTCGCTCGGCGGCGACTACGGCGCCGCCACCGCGCTCAGTCTGATGCTGGCGGCGTTCCTCGCCGTGCTGTCCCTCGTGTACTTCCGCCTCACCAAGTCCTGGAGCCAGAATTGACGACCTCGACCGAGCTGCCGCGCGAGGCGGCGGCCAACGCGCAGGAGCTCCTCGCGCCGGCTCCTCACGAGCCGGAGAGAAGGCAGCGGACCCGACGACGTGAGCGGGAGGACGCGGGCGACCGCGGCATCCTCTCGATCTCCGACCGCCGGAAACGCGGTGTGCGGTGGAGCGCGCGCGTCATCCACGGGGCTCTGCTCGTCGTCCTCGTGATCGTCGGCCTCGGTCCGCTGCTGTGGCTCGCGAAGTCGGCGATCACGCCGACGGAGGACACCCTCCGCACGCCGATGGCGCTGTTCCCGAACGGGGTCGACTGGGCGAATCTGTCGACCGCGTGGTCGACGGTCCACATCGACGTGCAGTTCATGAACACGATCTGGGTCGCGGCCGGCTCATGGGCGGCGCAGATCCTGGTGGCGACGACGGCCGGGTATGCGCTGAGCGTGCTCCGGCCCACGTACGGGAAGGTGCTGTACGGCCTCATCCTGACGACGCTGTTCGTGCCGTCGGTTGTGCTGCTCGTGCCGTTGTACCTGACCATCCTGAACCCGCCGCTGCTCGGCCAGTCGCTGATCAACACGTTCTGGGCGGTGTGGCTGCCGGCCGGCGCCAGCGCCTTCAACGTCGTGCTGGTGAAGCGGTTCTTCGACAACCTGCCGCGGGAGATCTTCGAGGCGGCGCGGACGGACGGGGCCGGGCCTTTCCGGCTGTTCTGGTCGATCGTGCTGCCGATGTCGAAGCCGATCCTCGGTGTCGTGTCCGTGTTCGCGATCATTGCGGCGTGGAAGGACTACCTCTGGCCGCTGCTCGTGCTGCGCGACCCGGCCATCCAACCGCTGTCGGTGCGGCTCCCCACGCTGCAGGCGGCGATCCAGCTTGACGTGTACCTGGCCGCCCTGGCCATCTCGACGCTCATCCCGATCGTGCTGTTCCTGGTGTTCCAGGGCCTGTTCCTGCGGAGCGCGGGGCTCGGCGGCGCCGTGAAGGGATGAGACGGCTGGGTTAGCATCGAGGGATGCGCGCAGCCCGACGCCGGACGGCCGCGGTGGTCGCCGTGGCGCTCTCGGCGACCCTGCTGATGGCGGGGCTGAGCGGATGCGTGGGTGCCGCTCCTGCCCACACGATAGGCGCCACCCACACCGCGGGCGCGGCTCCGACCCCGTCGCCGACGCCGACCGTCGACCCGGTCGAAGCGTACGCCCGGCAGCGCCTCGCCAACCTGACCCTGCGGCAGAAGGTGGCGAGCCTGTTCATGCTGCACACACCCGGTACCGACCCCCCGGCGCTGCGCGGATACGTCGACCGGTACGGCGTCGGCGGCATGATCCTGATGGGCGACAACATCCCGTCGACCCCCGCCGAGCTCGCCGCGCAGACGGCGGCCATGACGGCCTCCGACCCGGGCCTCCCTCCGCTGATCGGTGTGGACGAGGAGGGTGGCGACGTCACGCGCCTCGGCTGGGATGATCAGCCCGGCGCCGACACCCTGCGGGACCAGGACCCGGCAGCGACGCGCGACGCCTTCGCCCGGCGCGCGACGCTCCTGAAGCAGGCCGGGATCTCCGTGAACTTCGGGACTGTCGCCGACGTCACCGCGGACCCGGCCTCGTTCATCGCCGACCGCGTGCTCGGGACGGACCCTGGCGCGGCGGCCGCCCGTGTCGCCGCCTCGGTGACGGGGGAGCGCGGGACGGTGCTGAGCACGCTCAAGCACTTCCCCGGCCACGGCGAGAGCGAGGCCGACTCGCACAATGCCGTGCCGTCGACCGCCGTCAGCAAGCAGGACTGGTCGACGCGTGACGCCCCGCCGTTCCAGGCGGGCATCTCCGCCGGTGCCGAGCTGGTGATGTTCGGGCACCTCGCCTATACCCAGGTGGATGCGGCGCCCGCGTCGCTCTCGGCGGCCTGGCACCGCATCCTGACCGACGAGCTCGGGTTCCGCGGCGCGAGCATCACCGACGATCTGCGGATGCTGCAGGACACGGGGCTGCCGCAGTACCAGGACCCGGGGGAGAACGCGGTGCAGGCGATCGCGGCGGGGAACACCATGGTGCTCGACGTGCTGCCGGCCGGAGGCGATCCGGATGCTCTCATCGATGCCGTCGTCACGGCTGTGCAGCAGGGACGCATCCCGGTCGCGCAGATCGACACGGACGCGCTCAAGCTGCTGGAGCTGCGTCGATCGCTCTCCGCGGAAGAGTGACGCGTCAACTTTTTTCGTGAATCGCGGAATAGTCCGGGAGTCCATACGCTTGCATGTATTCGACGCGGGGCGGATGGGCCGCCCGGCGCGCGACTTCTAGGAGACACCGTGACTATCGAGATCCCCGGCTACAAGGCTGGCACCTGGACCATCGACCCCGCCCACAGCGAGGTCGGCTTCAGCATCCGTCACCTGATGATCAGCAAGGTGAAGGGCGTCTTCGAGAACTTCGACGCCACCTTCGTGACCGCCGAGAACCCGCTCGAGTCGAAGGTCACCGCGAAGGCCGACGTCGCCTCCATCAACACCAAGGACAAGAACCGCGACGCGCACCTCCGCACCGGCGACTTCTTCCTCGCCGAGGAGCACCCGACGATCGACTTCGTCTCGACCGGCGTGCGCCACGAGAACGGCGAGTTCCTCGTCGACGGCGACCTCACCATCAAGGGCATCACCAAGCCCGTCACCTTCGAGTTCGACTTCGGCGGCTTCGGCCAGGACCCGTACGGCAACTACAAGGCCGGCGCGACCGCGAAGACCAAGATCAACCGTGAGGACTTCGGCCTGACCTACAACGCCGCGCTCGAGACCGGCGGCATGCTGCTCGGCGACGAGGTCACCATCACCCTCGAGCTCCAGGCCGTCCTCGCCTCCTGACCCCTGCGCCTCGCGCCCCTGCGCCCCGCCCCCAGCGCCCCTCCGCCCACCGTCGAGTACGCACTCTTTGCACACGACACGCCACGCGTGCGTGCAAAGTTTGCGGACTCGACGGTGGGCGGAGGCGTTTGAGAGGGGGCGGGTCAGTGGCCGATGAGGGGGGAGAGGGTGCGCGCGATGACGGAGGCGCGACGGGTGACGGACTCCTCCAGGTCGGCGGACTCCATCGCGACGAGGCCCGCGTTGGCCCCGGCGAACCGGAGCGGCTCCGGCTCCCATCGCGGTGAGCGGTGCCCCACCCACGGCAGCATGGTCAGGTCGGTGCGGGATCCGGTGAGCAGGTCCGCGAGCGTACGCCCGGCCAGGTTCGTGGTGCTCAGCCCGTCGCCGACGTAACCGCCGGCCCAGGCCTCGCGTGCGTCGCGGTCGTAGCCGACGCTCGCGTGCCAGTCGCGCGGAACGCCGAGTGGTCCGCCCCAGTGGTGCGTGATCCTGGCGCCCGCGGCGTCCGGGAAGAGGTCGTGGAGCGTGTGGATGAGGTGGTCGCGCACGCGCGGCGACCGGTCGTATCCCGGCCGGATGGCGCTCCCCAGGTGGTACCGCGCGCCGCGGCCCCCGAACGCGAACCGGTTGTCAGCGGTCCGCTGCCCGTAGACGATGAGGTTCCGGAAGTCGGTGAACGTCTGCCCGTGCTCGATGCCGATGCGCTCCCACGTGGCGTCGGGCAGCGGCTCGGTGGCGATCATCAGCGAGTAGAGCGGGAGGATGCGGCGGCCCACCTGCGGAAGCTGCGAGCCGTATCCCTCGGTCGCGTTCACCACGGTGCCCGCTCGGACCGTGCGCGCGCAACCGCCGGAGCGCACCTGCACCGTCCCGGCGTCCCACGACAGCACCTCCGTGCCCTCCGCGATGGTCGCTCCGCGGCGTTCGACGACCCGGGCGAGACCGCGCACCAGCTTGGCCGGGTGGATGCGCGCGCACGCCGGCGTGTACGTCGCGGCCAGCGCATCCCGCACGCCGAACCGCGAGCGGACCGTCTCGGTGCCCCACAGCGCCACGCGGTCGACGCCGTAGCGCTCCGACTCCTCGAACTCGGCGCGCGCGGCCGCGACCTGCGGCGTCGACCGGGCGAACGTCACCGTGCCGCCGCGAGCGAAGTCGATGTCGATGCCTTCGGTCTCGGCGACCCGCCCGACCTCGTCGACGGTGTCGACCATCGCCTGGCGCATGCCCACGGCCGCATCCCGGCCGTACCGCGCGTCGAGCTTCGAGGCGGACCACGGGAAGAGCGACGAGCACCAGCCGCCGTTGCGGCCGGACGCACCGAAACCGGCGACCTCCTTCTCCAGCAGCAGGATGCGCAGAGACGGGTCGCGCTCCTGCAGGTAGTAGGCGGTCCAGAGGCCGGTGAGACCGGCGCCGACAACGGCGACATCCACATCGGCATCGGCGTCGAGGCCGGGCCGGGGGCGGAAGCCGTCCTCGTCGGCGGCGATGGAGTCGAACCAGAAGCCGACCGTGCGGTAGTCCATTGCGCTCCTTCTCGTTAAGGCGCGAATCCGGGACCGCGTGAGCAGTCCCGGATTCGTCCTTTGGGGGTCTTACAGGTGGTTCGAGGCCTCCGTCAGCACCGACTCCAGGATCTGGCGGATCTCGACGAACTCGCTCGGGCCGATGGTGAGCGGCGGGGCGAGCTGCACCACGGGGTCTCCACGGTCGTCGGCGCGGCAGTACAGGCCGGCGTCGAACAGGGCCTTCGACAGGAACCCGCGGAGCAGACGCTCCGACTCGTCGTCGTTGAAGGTCTCCTTGGTGTTCTTGTCCTTCACCAGCTCGATGCCGAAGAAGTAGCCGGCGCCGCGGACGTCGCCGACGATCGGCAGGTCGAGGAGCTTCTCGAGCTCGGCGCGGAACAGCGGGGAGTTCTCACGGACGCGCTCGTTGAGCTGCTCCTCCTCGAAGATGTCGAGGTTCTCCAGCGCCACCGCGGCCGAGACCGGGTGGCCGCCGAACGTGTAGCCGTGGTAGAACGACGTGTTTCCGTGCTTGAAGGGCTCGTAGATGCGGTCGCTGATGATCGTCGCGCCGATGGGGGAGTACCCGCTGGTCATGCCCTTCGCGCAGGTGATCATGTCCGGGACGTAGCCGTACTCGTCGCACGCGAACATGTGGCCGATGCGGCCGAATGCGCAGATGACCTCGTCGCTGACCATGAGGACGTCGTACTTGTCGCAGATCTCACGGACGCGCTGGAAGTACCCGGGAGGCGGCGGGAAGCATCCACCCGAGTTCTGGACCGGCTCGAGGAAGATGGCCGCGACCGTGTCGGGACCCTCGAACTGGATCATCTCCTCGATGCGGTTCGCCGCCCAGACGCCGAAGGCCTCGATGTCGTCGGTCGGTGCGCCCATCTCGCCCGCACGGTAGAAGTTGGTGTTCGGGACGCGGAACCCGCCGGGGGTGAGCGGCTCGAACATCTCCTTCATGGCCGGGATGCCGGTGATCGCCAGGGCGCCCTGCGGGGTGCCGTGGTAGGCGACGGCGCGCGACAGCACCTTGTGCTTGGTCGGCTTGCCCTGCAGCTTCCAGTAGTACTTGGCCAGCTTGAAGGCGGTCTCGACCGCCTCACCGCCGCCGGTGGAGAAGAAGACGCGGTTGAGGTCGCCGGGCGCGTAGGAGGCCAGCCGGTCGGCCAGCTCGATCGCGTTCGGGTGGGCGTACGACCAGATCGGGAAGAACGCCAGCTGCTCGGCCTGCTTCGCCGCCGTCTCGGCGAGACGCTTGCGGCCGTGGCCCGCGTTCACCACGAACAGTCCGGAGAGCCCGTCGATGTACTGCTTGCCGTGCGAGTCCCAGATGTGGTGGCCCTCGCCGCGCGTGATGATGGGGACGCCGTGGCCCTCTTCCATCACCGACTGGCGGGCGAAGTGCATCCAGAGGTGGTCGCGCGCCTTCGCCTGCAGCGCCGCCTCCTCGGCCGCGATCGGCTCGCCGAACGTTTCTACGGTTGTCGTCATGGTTATCGCGTTCCCCAGTTGTAGAACTGTTTGTGGAGTTTCAGATACACGAACGTCTCAGTGGAGAGCACGCCCTCCAGCGTCCGGATCTCGGAGTTGAGCATCGTGATGAGGTCGAGGTCGTTCTCGCACACCACTTCGGCGAGGATGTCGAAGGTGCCGGCAGTCAGCACCACGTAATCCACCGCCGGCATGGCCGCCAGCTTGTCGGCCACCGCACGCGTGTCGCCCGTGCAGCGCACGCCGATCATCGCCTGACGGTAGAAGCCGAGCTGCATGGGGTCGGTCACGGCCACAATCTGCATCACGCCCGACTCGGTCAGCTTCTGCACGCGCTGGCGCACCGCCGCCTCGCTGAGACCGACGGCCTTGCCGATCTCCGCGTACGACTTGCGGCCGTCCGCCTGCAGTTGCTCGATGATCGCCTTGGAGACGTCGTCGATGACCGCAGCCTTCTGGCCGTTCGCTGCCCGAGGGGTACTCATGGAGCGATTCTGTCAGTGGATTGGATGTCTGGCAAGCGATTCCGCACGAATTTGACCGTTTCGCTGACGAAATCAGTAGGCTAACCGCCATGACTGCTCGTGACGGCTCTGCTCCCGGCTCCTCAGCACGCGAACTCCGGAACTTCGTCGACGGCCGCTCCGTTGAAGCCCGCGGCACGGACAGTATCCCGCTGATCGACCCGGCGACGGAGGAGGTCTACGCCACCGCGCCCGTCTCCACCGAGGCGGATGTCGCCGACGCGTACACCGCCGCCGAGCGCGCCTTCCAGACGTGGGGGCAGACCACGCCGGCCGAACGCCAGCTCGCGCTGTTCCGGATCGCCGACGCGATGGAGGCGCGGGCCGAGGAGTTCGCGGACGCCGAGTCGCTGGACACCGGCAAGCCGCGCGCCACGCTGGTGGAGGACGAGATCCTGCTGTCGGTGGACCAGATCCGCTTCTTCGCCGGGGCCGCCCGCAATCTCGAGGGGCGGTCGGCGGGGGAGTACATGCCCGAGCACACCTCGTTCATCCGGCGCGAGCCGATCGGCGTCGTCGGTCAGGTGACGCCCTGGAACTACCCGCTGAACATGGCGGTGTGGAAGTTCGCCCCGGCTCTGGCCGCGGGCAACACGACCGTGCTGAAGCCGTCCGACACGACCCCGCTGTCGACGCTGCTGCTCGCGGAGGTCGCCGCCGAGTTCCTGCCGGCGGGCGTGCTCAACGTCGTGCTCGGCGATCGGACGACAGGCGCGGCGATGACCGCGCACCCCATCCCGCAGCTGATCTCGATCACCGGATCGGTGCGGGCCGGCATGGAGGTGGCGCGTGCGGCCTCCTTCGACCTCAAGCGGGTGCACCTCGAGCTCGGCGGCAAGGCGCCCGTGATCGTGTTCGACGACGCCGACATCGAGAAGGCGGTCGCCGGAATCGTCGCGGCCGGATACTTCAACGCCGGCCAGGACTGCACGGCGGCGACCCGCCTGCTCGTGCAGGACGGCATCCACGACGACTTCGTCGCCGCCCTCGCGCAGTACGCTCGCGAGAACGCGCGCACCGGCGCTCCGCGGGAGGACGGCATCCTCTACGGTCCGCTGAACAACGCCAACCAGCTGGCACAGGTTGCGGGATTCGTCGACCGGCTGCCCGACCACGCCCGCGTCGAGCTGGGCGGCAACCGCCAGGGCGACCGCGGCTACTTCTGGGAGGCGACGATCGTGTCCGGGCTCCGGCAGGACGACGAGGCCGTCCAGAACGAGATCTTCGGGCCGGTGCAGACGGTGCAGCGGTTCACCGACGAGGCGGAGGCGCTGGCGAACGCGAACGGCGTGAAGTACGGGCTGGCGTCGTCGGTCTGGACGAAGGACCACGGCCGGGCGATGCGGTTCGCCAAGGGGCTCGACTTCGGCTGCGTGTGGATCAACACGCACATCCCGATCGTCGCCGAGATGCCGCACGGCGGGTTCAAGCACTCCGGCTACGGGAAGGACCTGTCGGCGTACGGCTTCGAGGACTACACGCGCATCAAGCACGTCATGTCGTACATCGGAATTTAGGTCAGAGCGCGTTATCACAACGCGCGTGCTCTCTAGACTCCCCGGGTGATTCTCTGTCGTAACTCCAGCACCCCGTCCTGTCCCTCCCGTGTGCGCCGGTGCGTACGTGCGGCTGCCGTTGCGGCGGCTGTCGCCGGCGCCCTCGTCGTGGCTCTCGCGCCGTCCGTGCCCGCGGGCGCCCTGATCGGCGGGACGCCGGTCGCGGTCGGCGAACGTCCCTACTTCGCGACCGTGTCCGGGCCTGCCGGCGTGTGCGGCGGCGCGATGATCGGCACGGAATGGGCGATCACGGCCGGCCACTGCGTCGCACAGGGGGACGCTCGCGACGTCGTCGTGACGGCGGGATGGACCAGGGCCGGCGAGGGTCGTCCGGTCACCCTCCACGGTATCCAGGCGTACTGGCATCCGACCGTCGACATGGCGCTGATCCGCGTGCCGGCGACGCCGGGCATCGCGACCGTTCCGCTGGCCGACGCACCGCTCGTGGCGGGTGACACCTATATCAGCGTCGGCGCAGGTGAGGGGAGCGGCGAGCGCCTCACGGAGGGCCGCTTCAGAATCGACTGGGCGAGCCCGTACTGGGAGTTCACGGCGAAGGGAGCCACCGGCACCGAAGGGAACTGCTACGGGGACTCCGGGAGCCCCGACATCGTCGAGACGTCGGCCGGAGACCGCCTGGTCGGCGTCGCCTGGGCGATCACCCCGCAGACCTGCGGACCCACCACACGATCGCGCAGCTACAACGTCTGGTACCCCGCGACCCGCCAGTGGATCGCGTCGGTCACCGGAGGCGCCACCTCCTGACCCCTGCCAACAGCTCCGGAGTTTTTCGCCCCCGCCGCAGCGTGTCGGGCGGAAAAAGTCCGGAGCTGTTGGCGTAGGCGGCGGGTCAGGAGTCGCGGCGCGGGATGCGGAGGGGGTTGCCGTCGCGCAGTTCGGGCGGGAGGACGGCCTGCGGGGCGTCCTGGTAGGCGAGGGGCGTCAGCCAGCGGCGGAGAGAGGTCGCTCCGACCGAGGTGTGGATGCTCGCGGTCGTCGATGGCCAGCCACCGCCGTGGTGCTGCGCCCAGCCGATGGCGACACCGGTCGGCCAGCCGTCGAACAGGAGGCGTCCGGCGACGGCGGAGAGAGCGGCGGCCAGTGCGGTGACGTCCTCCTCCGTTCCGCGGTGGATGGTCGCCGTGAGGGACGGCTCCAGCGCTGCGACCAGCGCCGGCAGCTGGGGGTCGTCGTAGCGGACCAGCACGGTGACCGGTCCGAAGCACTCCGCGAGGAATGGTGCGGGGTCGGCCAGGAAGGTGTCGGCGTCCACGAGCACGACGGTCGGTGCGGACGCGCCGTCGGCAGCATTCCCGCGCAGCACCTCGACCGACGGACGCGCCGAGAATGCGGCGACGCCGTCGGCGAAGGCAGCCGACATCCCGTCGGTCAGCTGACGGCTCGACGGCGCGTCGCCGAGCGCGTTCCGCACGGCCTCCTCCACGCCGCCGCCGGACGGCACGAAGACGAGTCCCGGCTTGGTGCAGTACTGACCCGCGTCGCGGGTGAAGGAGGCGACCAGGCCCGTCCCGATCGCGTCTGCGCGCTCCGCTGACGCGGCCCGCGTCACGACGACCGGGTTGATGCTGCCGAGCTCCCCGTAAAAGGGGATGGGGTCGGGGCGCGAGACGGCCAGGTCGTACAGGGCCCGACCGCCGCGGGTCGAGCCGGTGAACCCGGCCGCGCGCACGAGCGGGTGGCGGACCAGTTCGGTGCCCGCGTCCATCCCCTCGACGAGCGCGAACCAGCCGGGCGGGAGGATGCGCGTGGCGAGAGCGGCCGTCCGGCGGGAGAGCAGGGGGTGGCCGGGGTGCGCCTTGACGATCACCGGGCAGCCGGCCGCCAGCGCTGACGCGGTGTCGTTGCCCAGCACCGAGAACGCGAACGGGAAGTTCGACGCCGCGTACACCGCGACCGGGCCCAGCGGGCGCAGCATGCGGCGGAGGTCCGGCCGCGGCGGGATGAGCGACGGGTCGGGCGATTCGACCACCGCCTCGAGGTACGCACCCTCACGGATCACCCCCGCGAAGAACCGCAGCTGCGCGGCGGTGCGCGTCACCTCTCCGTCGAGCCGGGCTGCGGAGAGGTGCGTCTCCTCGTGGGCGATGCGGACGAGTTCCGTCCGGTCGCCGTCGAGGGCGTCGGCCAGGGCCTCCAGCCAGCCGGCGCGCTCCTCCCGGGTCGTGGGGGTGGAGGCGGCACGGGCGGCCGCGATCGCCGCATCCGCCACGGCGGTCGCGGACACGCCCGCGATCCCGCTCATGCGAACGCCGCCAGCCCGGTCAGCGCCCGGCCGAGCACGAGCGTGTGGATCTCGTCCGTGTCCGCGATCGCCGCATCCGCCACGGCGGTCGCGGACACGCCCGCGATCCCGCTCATGCGAACGCCGCCAGCCCGGTCAGCGCCCGGCCGAGCACGAGCGTGTGGATCTCGTCCGTGCCCTCATAGGTGCGCACCGACTCCAGGTTGGCCATGTGACGCATGACCGGGAAGGCGTTCGTGATGCCATCGCCGCCCAGGATGGTGCGCGCCTCGCGGGCGATCGCCAGCGCCTCGCGCACGCTGTTCAGCTTGCCGACGCTGATCTGCGTCGGCGTGAGGCGACCCGACTCCTTCAGGCGGCCCAGATGGAGCGCCAGCAGCATCCCCTTCTCGTACTCGACCAGCATGTTCGCCAGCTTCTCCTGGATGAGCTGGGTCGCGCCGATCGGACGTCCGAACACCTCGCGTGTCGTCGCGCGCTCGATCGAGACCTCCAGGCAGTCCCGGGCGGCCCCCATCGCACCCCAGACGATGCCGTAGCGCGCCTCGTTGAGGCACGAGAAGGGACCCGAGAGACCGCGCGCGCCGGGGAGGAGCGCCGAAGCGGGGAGGCGGACCTCCTCCAGCACCACATCGCACTGCACCGAGGCGCGCATCGAGAGCTTTCCGTCGATCGCGGTCGCGGAGAACCCGGGCGTCGACGTCGGCACCAGGAAGCCGCGGACACCCTCGTCGGTGGCCGCCCAGACGACGGCGACATCGGCGAGGGCGGCCAGCCCGATCCAGCGCTTGACGCCGGTGAGCACCCAGTCATCGCCGTCGCGGCGGGCCGTCGTGCGCATGGCGGCCGGGTCGCTCCCGCCCTCCGGCTCGGTCAGCGCGAAGCAGCCGATGCGCTCGCCTCGGGCCATCGGCGGCAGCCATTCCGCCTTCTGCTCGTCGGAGCCGAATTTCGAGATCGCACTCATCGCCAGGGAGCCCTGCACGGAGACGAACGTGCGCCAGCCGCTGTCGGCGGCCTCCAGCTCATGGCAGACCAGACCGTAACTGACGGCGCCGGCGCCCGCGCATCCCTCGTCCTTCAGGTGCATGCCGAGCACGCCGAGTGCGCCGAGCTCCGCCACTAGCTCGCGACGGAAGTGCTTGTCCTCGAAGTCCTGCTCGATGACCGGGCGGATGCGTTCGGTCGCGAACGCGCGCGCACGGTCGCGCCAGCCGCGCTCCTCATCGGTGAGCAGCTGGTCGATGGTGAACGCCTCGTCGAGGGTCGTCGTCACGGTCGGTCCTTTCGGGGTGATACAGGTGGGGGTGGTCGTGCGAGCGCTAGCGCTCATCCGTCCAGCGCGCCTCATGCGCGCCGAGCAGCGGGGGCGGAGTGCGGTGGACGGCCGGGGCCGTGTCCAGCCGGATGGGCGTCGCCGGCTGGCGGGAGGTGCGCCCGGTCTCCGGGTCGACGCTCGTCACGACCGGTTCCAGCCCGAGCGACTCGGCGAAAGCGAACGCCTCGCCGATGTCGTTCACGAGCCCAGCCGGGACGCGGGCACGGGTGAGCGCATCCACCCAGTCGGCGGCGGTCCGGAAGGCCAGCAGCGGTTCGAGGATTCCGCGCAGCGCGCCGCGGTCGCGCACGCGCGCCTCGTTGGTGGCGAAGCGCTCGTCGTCGGCGAGCCCGGGACGGCCGAGGACGCCGGCGAACGCGGCGAACTGGCGGTCGTTGCCCACGGCCACGACGAGCTCGCGGTCCGCCGCCCGGAACAGCTCGTACGGCGCGATGCTCGGGTGCGCGTTGCCGAGACGGGCGGGGGAGCGTCCGGTCGCGAGCGTGCCGGACGCCTGGTTGGTGAGGGCGGCCAGAAGCGACCCGAGCAGGTCCACATCCACCCGGGAGCCGCGTCCGGTCGCGTCGCGCTGGCGGAGGGCGAGCAGGATGCCGGAGAACGCGTTGAGCCCGGTCAGCACATCCACCAGGGCGACGCCGACCTTGCTCGGTTCGCCGTCGGGCGCGCCGGTGATGCTCATCAGGCCGCCGACCGCCTGCACGAGCAGGTCGTAGCCGGGGAGCGCCGCTCCCGCATCGCGGCCGAAGCCGGTGATCGAGCAGAACACCAGCCGCGGGTTCGTCTCTCGAAGGGTCTGCTCGTCGAGGCCGAAGCGCTCCATGACGCCCGGCCGGAAGTTCTCGATCACGACGTCGGCCGTGCTCGCCAGGCGACGGGCCGTCGCGAGCCCGTCGGGGGTGGAGAGGTCGCAGACGACCGAGCGCTTGTTTCGGTTGACCGAACCGAAGTAGGTGGACTCGCCCGCGTCGTCCACCGGAGGACGCCACGCACGGGTGTCGTCGCCGGTGGGGCTCTCGATCTTGATCACGTCGGCGCCGAAGTCGGCCAGCATCATGGTGGCGTACGGCCCGGCGAGCACGCGCGAGAAGTCGGCCACGCGGACCCCGCTCAGCACACCCGCCTCCGGCTTCTCGGGGGTGGGGCCGCGGTCGTCGGCCATGCTCGCTCCTTCGCTCGACACGAATTCATCCTATAGCGAATGATTCGATCGCGTTATCGTGGACGGGTGACCACCTCCACGCGCGAAGCACGGACCGGCCGCGCGGCGCCGGGCGCGCGCGACGCCGTGTTCGCGCAGCTCGACGACGCGGGACGGGCGGAGCAGGTAGCCCGGCGGCTGACGGATGCGATCGTGCTCGGGGTGCTGGGGGCCGGCGAGCGCCTCCCCAGCGAGGCCGAGCTCGCCCGCCGCTTCGGTGTCGCGCTGGTGACGGCGCGGGAGGGGCTCGGGATGCTCCGGCAAGCCGGGCTCGTCGAGACGCGGCGCGGGCGCGACGGCGGCAGCTTCATCGTGCATCCCGGTGAAGCCGATGACACCTTTCTGTCCGCGCGGCTGCGCGGGCTCTCGCAGGTCGAGCTCAGCGACCTCGCGGTCTACGTGACGACGATCGCCGCTGGGTGCGCCGACCGCGCCGCCGAGCGTTCGACACCCGCCGACGACGACCGGCTGCGCTCCTGGGTCGCGGCCGCGGACTTCTCCGCGCCCGCCGAGGCGCGGCGCAATGCCGGCGGGTTCCTGCTGGAGCTCGCCGTGCTCAGCCAGTCCGCCCGACTGGTGCGGGAGCAGCTGCGGCTGCAGGCGGAGTTCGGTCCGCTGCTGTGGCTCGGGATGCGCGACCCGGCGCTGCGTGCGGCGACCGTTTCCGCCGCTCGGGAGGTCACCGAGGCGATCGCGGCGCGCGACGCCGCGACCGCTCGTGCCCGGGTGAGCGGGCTGCTGGATGAGGTGGCCCGGTGGCTGCTCTCGGCGAAGGCGCGGATCGAGCGCGGAGGGACGATCGATGGCTGAGACGACGACGGCGGCCGTGTCGACGGCCCCGACCGCGGCAGTCCGGGTCTCGGAGCTCTTCTCACGCATCCACGACACCCTTGGCGGATGGCGCGAGGCGATCCTCGCCGACGAGCCGGCCGGGGCGACCTCGCTCGACGACCGGGTCGCCGCGCTGGTGCTCCCGGCCCTCGCGGCCGACGACCCGCTGCTCATCGGCGCGGGCTTCGTCGCCGCGCCCGAACTGACCGGCGGCACCGACGTCCGGTTCTGCTGGTGGCTCGGTCCGCTCGACGACAACCCGGTGTTCGGCGCGACGCAGGCGCCCTCGAAGCTCGACCTCGCCGCGCGCTCGTACTCCGAGTACCTGCGCGACTTCCGGTCGCTGGAGTGGTACAGCGTCCCCCAGTCGACCCACCGAACGCACATCACCGGCCCGTACGTCGACCACCTGTGCGCGTGCGACTACATCGTCACGGTGACGTCGCCGGTCGAGTACGACGGGCGGATGCTCGGCGTCGTGGGTGTGGATGTGTACGTCAAGCGCCTCGAACGGGAGCTGCTCCCGGCCATGCTCGCGAGCGACCGGCCGCTGGCGCTCGTCAATGAGCACGGCCGCGTGACGGTGTCCACGGATCCGGCTGTGCCGGCCGGGACGGTCATCCCCGTCGGCCCCGATGCGGAAGAGTGCGCGGGGACGACGTTCCGGCTGGTGGCGACCGGAGTCTGAGCGGCGGTGGGGGCTTCCGGCAGCCAGCAGTTTGTGTCCGCCATCAGCGGGCTTTCCGAATGCGTGCACTCCGAGCCGCGATCGGTTGGGCGGGGGAAGCACGATGTCGGTTCGGGAGACCTGGTCGAAGGCTGTGACGATCCACTCCGCAGGGTGCTCCGCTCGCACCCGCATAGCCAACTCGAGACTGCCTTCGGATGTCGTGCCCCGTCCGATTTCACTCCTCGCCGCGCCGGAGCGTGGGATGGGTGTCGGCAATACCGAACTCATATTCAAGCCACGCCTTCAGCGTCCCATCAACATGCGGGACCAAGTCAGTCCCTACCGACATGCCCTCCATAAAGCCTGCTAGCACAAGGTTTGGGACATCGCCCGGTCCATTTTCGAGAGCATCATTGAGCACTTCTACAAGACGCTTGATGGACGTTGCTTCGGTCATGGCGTTGTCCTCTGCCCAGGCAGCAACGTCGTTGAGGAAAACGTACGGCAACGCCTCCCCAGATTCGTTTTCAAGGTGCTGCTCCCACAGTCCAGATAAGGGCCGGAATCTGTGCGACGACCTCCTCGCAGAAAGCAATGTCCTCAAAAGGACTACCGGTGTTAGTTGCCATTGATTGCATCCTCGATTTCCTGAAGGCGCTGCGCCGTTTCTCTATCACTCTGCGACGCGTCGGGATTTCCTCGTAGCCAATTCCTCAACGAATTCATGATCTTTAGTGGCTTTCGCCATGTGGTCCCTGCCGCCGACCAGTTCACCCGTCCGCAGTTCATGTCGAATCGCTGCGACCAATGAACCGTTTCCACCAATCCTCGAGTCAAGGCCGCCACGCAAATAGCTTGGTTAAGTCGATTCCGTAAGCCTGGATCAGTGACTCGTGGTGGTTTCGCAATGGTTTCCGTCGGCGATCTTGCGGACGGTGGTGGTGACCTGTTCCCAGATGCCCGCGAACGAGGCGTTCCCGCACCAGCCGGAAGTTCCCCCGGGAATCCGCCTGCGCATACCCGGACCAATACACACGACCGCGGTAACGGCGGCGACGACCGTGTCACGTCGGATCTGATCCCGACCCGGATTGGCTCGTTCAGCGGTGCTTGCTGTGCGCCAGGAGGCCAGTCTCTGCTGAGAGCTGAACTGCGTTGTCCGGAAGGCTTCGGGCTCGGGTGATTCTCCTGGCGCCCATGCGGAGTGCTGTCGCCCAGGCACTCGGGTCAGCGATCACGGAGTTCGGACCGTCGCTGCTCTGACCTCCACGAATTTGAATCAATCGCCTACTGGAACCACGACCCTGGTGAGGGACACGGGGTGGTACGTCGTGACGATCCACTCCGCAGGGAGCTCAGCCCGAACGCGCTTTGCCAGCTCGTAACCGTCCACATCGAAGTTTGGAGGCAGGGGACTGTTGGCCGGATCATCCTCATTGAAGAGAGCATCCGCGGCGTCTGTCCACGCCAGAAGATCGCGAACCAACTGCGGGCTGAGACCAATCTCATGTCCATCCACGTTGTCGAGGCCGTACTTTCCATCCAACCAGAGCGCATATTGGGTCCACTCGTAGTGGACGTCGACGCACGGGGGCTCGTCAGGTTCCAGGACGGGCAGAGAAATTCGGATGTCATTCATTTTGTGAGATGCGCTTGCGCCCTCAGTTCCCAGTTGCGCTCAGCGGGGCAGCGGGAGCACCACCCTCTTTCGGGAATCCGGATCGAACGTCGTGACGATCCACTCCGAAGGAAGCTCCGCCCGGACTCGCTTCGCCAGTTCGAAACCATTCGCCCGAAAGTTCGGAGAAGAAGGACTGTTGGCCGGATCATCCTCGTTGAAGAGAGCATCCTCAGTGTCTGTCCAAAGCAGAAGATCACGGACGAGCGCAGGGCTGAGTCCGATCTCGTGTCCATCCACGTTGTCGAGGCCGTATCTGCCCGATAACCACAGAGCGTACTGCCGCCATTCATAGTGAACATCAACACGCGGAGGCTCGTCAGGTTCGAGAATGGGAAGGGTGATTTGAAACTCACTCATTTTGAAAAGTTTGCTCCTACGATGTAGCCGTTGTCGCTGATTGTGATCGCGAGCTTGAGGGTTCTTCCCTCGTACTCAAACTCATGAATCGGCCGATCGGACCCTTTGCCTTGGTAGCGGACGATCCTGCCGTCCTGGATGGCCCGCGTCAGCACCTGAGGAATCTCGGTTTCGCCGATTCCTTTCTGCGCGAACTCGCCGCCGTGATCCTCGACAATGTGAGCGAGACCGGACGGCCGGTCCGTCAGTTCGCTGCTTTTCCCTTCTTCAAGCCATACAGTTCTCCCTTCCGGCGTCTTCATGACAGTGACGACCTTCTCAGGGCTGACCTTGATCCCGCTCTGGAGCAGTTCGTCGAGGAGCGTCTGCTGGGCTCCTGTGAGTCGGGCTGTTGCACCGAGGTCGCCTGCTTTGTTGAGGAGGCTGCCGGCGCGGGCGATCTTCGCTGCGGCTAGGCCGGGGATGAGAACGGCGGCGGCTTCTCCGGCCAGTTGTCCGTTCGCGTAGGCGTTTCCCTCGCCTATTTTGCGGACGGTGGCGGTGACCTGTTCCCAGATTCCTGCGAACGAGGCGCCTGGATCGGCGATGATCGCGGCTACACCGGTACCGATCTCTTTCACGTTCAGCTGTGCCGCCCCGGTGAGGGCGCTTCCGACGCCGGAGAGGGCGCCGCCGACGAACTCCCAACCTCCGCCCCAGGAGGCGACGGGTTGGGCCACGTTGGCGTCCCACCATTGCCCGGCCATGCCGGCGAGGTTGAGTTCGTTTCCGGTGGTGGCGATGGAGGCGTGGTTGATGGCGTTGTTGATGCCGCCGATCAGGAGGGACCCGCCCAACACGGTCAGGCCGAGGGAGACTCCTCCGGTGAACGGGGTCAACCCGAGCCCGATGACGGTGATCACGGCGCCGGCGACGATCTGCAACCCGTCCCAGATCAGGTCCCAGCCGGCCTGCTCCCGCCTAGCTGCTTCCGCGGCTTCGATGTCCTTGGCGTAGCCGGAGAACATGCTCTCCCACCCGGCCGTCGCGGCTTTCTGGTTCTGCGTGCAGTAATCCAACATCCCGGAGGTCAGCGGCCCCAACTGCTGCAGGGTCAGGGTGAAGCTGCCTGCAGTGTAGGAGCGGCCCTGACCGGCCGTGAGCGCGCCGACGTTGTTCACGATGCCGGCCAGTTGCGCGATCAGGTCCTTCACCGGCCCGAACCCGGGATCGGAGGCCTCATACGCCTCCCACCCCTCTTTCTGCCCCTTCACGATCGCATGCATGCCCTGCAGATCGTTCACCGTCTGCTCCACCGCGCCCGCGCCCGCCCCGCCGAGCGAGACCAGGTGGGATGCCGCCGCGGCGATGCCGCGCAGCTGGGTCGCGAACCCGCGCAGCTGCTCCATCCCGCCCTCCAGCTGGGCCAGATGCGCCTGGAACTCATCCCGCACCAGCCGGAAGTTCCCGCCGGAATCCACCTGCCCGTACCCGGACCAATACACCCCGATCGCCGTGTGGAACGTTGACAAACCCAGCTGCAGCAACTGCACGATCGGCACGTGCACCTCGCCGATATAGGCCCGCATCGCATCAGCACCCTGCCCGCTGACCTTCTCCGACGCCGCCAACGCTTCCAGCCCCTGCTGCAGCTGACCCACCGCCTCCATGCGACGAGCGATCCCCGTCTGCAACCGCGGCGACGACGCCTGCCACGCATCAGCAGAAAACTCCACAACACTCACTGCTTCGCGTCCTCACGATCCTGAACCTCAATACGCACAGCGGCCCTGTTAGCCGTATCGCGGCCGTCAGATACTGAAATGTGATGCTGCAACATGGAATTCATCAGGGGGAGCGTAGCAGAGTGAACACAGCGATCTGTCGCACGTATGGGCGGAGCCGTCTCCATCACGCCGCGAGCAACTAAACTCGCATCGACCAGCGCAATGCGCGACCGGCCGGCCGACAGCCGCCGGGGACCACACGGACGACCAGGAGGAGCCGACGATGACTGGCGGCTTCATCCGGTATGCGCCGACGGCCGGCCCGTCCCGGTGGCTGCTCATCGCGGGTCGCCGGTTCGTTGCCGCGGTCGAGAGCACGGCCTCCGACGAGATCGTGGATGCGGTGTACTGGCTGGCGGACTCCGAGCTCGCGACCATCGAATCCGTCGTCGGGGCCTTCCCGCTCGCCGGGCCGGACAGCGTCCGCTCCTTCGCCGTCGCTGAGATCGCCGAGCCCAACGCCGCGGGCGAAGTCACCGTGACGGCGGTGGTGCGCGGCTCGGCCGCCGTCGACGTGTTCTCGGTCGGCGGTGCACGCCGGTTCTCGGCGGGAGGCGTCCAGCCGTGGGTGCTGGCCGAGTTCCGCACCGTGACGGGCCTGGTGCTGCAGGGCGACGACGCGCCGACGGGCCCGGTCGCCCGGCTCTCCATCGGGTCGCTGCCGCTGCGGGTCGGGGTGACCGACGGCGAGCTCCTGACCTGGACGCTGCAGCCGATCGAGCGCGCCGAGCGCAGCCGGGAGGCTCCGGTCGCGGCTGCGGCGGTGACCGGACCGGCCGCGGAAGAGACGATCATCCGTGACCGCAATCAGAGCTCCAGCCTGTTCGGGGGAGCCGGAGGCGCGGGCGATGCCGGCGACGCGGGCACCGGGGATGCCGGAGCTGACTCGGAGATCGTGCCGCCCGCCGCGCATCCCGCCCCGCACGAGCTCCCCGGCGCTGTCGACATCGACGAACCCGCGATTCCGGCCATCATCGCCCCGGCTCGCGACACGCCGGTCGCGCCCGCTGGGCCGCTGACGATCCGCACGGATGAGGTCTTTCCGCCGACGGAACCGGTGGTGCTGCCGCCGCCCCGCGCGACGTTCGCTGCCCGCCTGCCGTCGGGGGACACGATCGCGCTCGACGTGCCCGTCCTGATCGGTCGACGGCCGGCCCCGCAGCGTGTCGACTCCGGCGTGGAGCCGCGCCTCGTCGCCGTCGTGTCGCCCAGCCAGGAGGTGTCGTCGACCCACGTCCGCATCGAGCAGTCGGGGGACGCGGTCGTCGTCACCGACCTCCGCTCGACGAACGGGACGGTGGTGACCGGTCCCACCGGCGCGCGGCGGCTGCGGCCGGGGGAGTCGTCCGTCGTGCTCGCCGGAGCGAGAGTGGAGATCGGCGACGGTAATATCATCGAGATCACCGCCCGCAGAGACGAAGGACGCGAGTGACCCAGATCGGTCGCAGCAGCAGACGCCACACCGTGGCTGTCCCCGGCGATCCCGACGCCCGCATCAGCCTCTCCTGGGCCGCCCTCAGCGACACCGGATATCGCCGGAGCGTGAACGAGGACAGCCTCCTCGCGCGGTCCCCGATCTTCGCCGTCGCCGACGGGATGGGGGGCCACACCGCGGGGGACTTCGCGAGCACAGCGGTGGTCACGCGTCTCGCCGAGAAGGTGAAGGCCGACTTCGTCGGAGAACTCGCCCTCACCGAGGCGCTCCGCTCGGCGGTCGACGACATGACCCGCGGCGTAGGCCAGACCGACCTCGGAACGGGCACGACCGTCACCGGCATCGCCCTCACCCTGGTCGACGGCAACCCGTACTGGCTGGTGTTCAACATCGGCGACTCCCGCGTGTACAGCTACCGCGACGGGACGCTGGAGCAGCTCACCGTCGACCACTCGATCGTCCAGGAGCTGCTGGATGCCGGTGCCATCACCCCGGCGGAGGCCGAGGTGCACCCGCACAGCAACGTCATCACGCGCGCGGTCGGATTCAACGAGGACCCGGTCCCCGACTACTTCCTGCTGCCGATCGTCGCCGGCTCCCGGCTGCTGGTGTGCTCGGACGGCCTGACGAAGGAGCTCACCGAGCACGGCATCCGCTACTTCCTCGGCGAAGGCTCCTCTCCGCTCGACGCGGCGCAGCAGCTGATGGATGCGGCACTCGGCAACGGCGGGCGCGACAACGTGACCGTCGTGGTCGTCGACGTGCTGGCGACCCCGGAGTCCGGAGCGCACCGCGAAGGCGTCTCCCGCAGGGCCGCTCGCCGCCACTGATTCTGCCCCCCGACTTGGGGGTAATCGAGTTGTCCCCAGTGCGGGTCCGGGCCGGTCGGCGGCGGTATCCGGCTGCCTACAATTGTCAGACGCCTCGCAGCGGCGAAGGCGTGATCGACGAACGGGAGGAGCCGATGGCCCGGCGTTTGCCGTCCCAGCCGCCGAACCTCCCCGGTTTCTCCTACGTCCGGGTGCTGGGTTCCGGCGGCTTCGCCGACGTCTTCCTGTACGAGCAGAACATGCCGCGACGTCAGGTGGCGGTCAAAGTGATGCTCGCCGAGGTGGTCACGAGCCAGGTCAAGCAGATGTTCCAGGCCGAGGCCAACCTGATGGCGCAGCTGAGCACGCATCCCTCGATCCTCACCGTCTACCAGGCCAGCGTCTCCTCCGACGGGAGGCCGTACCTGGTCATGGAGCTCTGCTCCGCGGCGATCGGCCAGCGGTACCGCACCGAGCCGCTGTCGGTGCCGGAGGCGCTCAGCACCGGCGTGCGCATCGCCAGCGCGGTCGAGACCGCCCACCGCGCCGGGGTGCTGCACCGCGACATCAAGCCGTCCAACATCCTGAGCACGGCGTACGGGCACCCGGTGCTGAGCGACTTCGGCATCGCGGCCACCCTGAGCGAGGCCGACGTCACCGAGGCGATCGGCCTCTCCATCCCGTGGTCGGCTCCCGAGGTGCTGCTCGACGAGACGAGCGGGACGATCGCGAGCGAGGTCTGGTCGCTCGGCGCCACCCTGTACTCGCTGCTCGCCGGGCGTTCGCCGTTCGAGGTGCCCGGCAAGGAGAACACCTCCGCCGAGCTCATCCAGCGCATCACCAAGAGCCGGCCGCTCCCGATCGGGCGGGCCGACGTCCCGCCGCGGCTGGAGCAGGTGCTGATGCGCGCGATGTCTCGCCGCCCCTCCCAACGACAGAGGAGCGCGCTGGAGTTCATCCGCGAGCTGCAGGCGGTGGAAAGCGAGCTCGGACTGCCGCAGACGCCCATCGAGGTCGCCATGGACGACTGGGCCCTGGCGACGGCCGGCGACCCGGAGGACCGCACCCGCGTGAAGGGCGTGGTGGCCGTCGACCCCGGAGCACGTCGTCGTCGCCGCCGAGCGGCCCCTGCCTCGGCGACGGTCACCCGGGCACCGACCCGGACCGTCGTCCGCGAGAGCGGGAGCGCGCAGACGCCGCAGCAGGCCGCCCCGTCGAAGACCTCCCGCGCTCTCGTGCTCTCGCTCGTCGCGTGCGTCGTGCTCGTCGTCGTGCTCGCCGTGACGGCTTCCATCGTGCTCGTGCGAGCCGGGGCCAGCGACGACATCCCGACCGTCCGCGACCTCAGCGGCCGCGTGACCGGCAGCACCATCGTGTTCACCTGGACCGATCCAGGGCTGCAGGAGGGCGACACGTACCAGGTCACGGTCGATGACCAGCCGCCCAGCAGCCAGCACGCGACCGAGTTCCGCGTGGATGCGAAGTCGGGTCAGACCGTCTGCGTCACCGTCACGGTGAACCGCGACGGCAAGACCGGTACGCCGAGCGGGCAGAAATGCGTCGAAGGGACGGGCGGGACGTGACCCGCCTCGGCGCCATCGGCTCCTGGCTCGCCGCGCACAAGTCCATCGCGGCGACAGCCGTGAGCGGGACGGCGGTGGCCGCTCTGGTGACGACGCTCGCCGTCGTCTCGGGCGGCTACAGCGCGCAGCACCTGCGGCTCGATGACGCCTCGGTCTGGGTCGCGAGCGACGCCAAGAAGTCGCTCGGGCGGGCGAACACCGAGATCGACAAGCTGAACTCGGTGGTGGCCGGCACCGGCGAGGCGCTGGACGTCGTCCAGGACGGCACCGACGTGCTCCTGCTCGACCGGGAGGCGAACACGGTCGCGGTGGTGGACCCGGCCACGGCGGAGGCCGGCAAGTCGGTCGCGCTCCCGCCGCGTGCACCGCAGGTGTCGCTGGCCGACGGCCACGTCGCGCTGCTGTCCCAGACGACGGGCCAGCTGTGGCTGACCGGCGTCGACCAGCTGGAGGACTTCAACTCCGGCTCGGCGGCCACGATCGACCTCGGCGGCCGTGCGGTGTCGGCGATGGACCCGTCCGGCGTGCTGTTCGCGTACCAGCCGTCGACTCGTGCGCTGGTGCGTGTCGCCCTCGACGGCGCCGAGCCGTCCACGACGACCGAGACTCTGCGCACGCGGGGCGATGGAGCGGATGTCTCGCTCACCTCGGTGGGCGGCCACTGGGCCCTGCTTGACCCGTCGGCGCGCACGCTGTCGATGGAGGGCCGGACGGTCAGCCTCGCAGCCCTGCTGCCCGAGGGCGACGATCCGGTGCTGCAGCAGCCGTCGGCGGATGGGGACGCCGTGTTCATCGCCTCCACCGCCGGGCTGATCCGGGTGCCGCTCGACGGCGGCTCGGCGACGCGTGCGTTCGCCCGGCAGTCCGGGGCGCCGGCTGCGCCGGTGACGGTCGACGGCTGCACGTACGCCGCCTGGAACGACGGGACGGCCTGGCGGTCGTGCTCGGCGTCGGGATCGGGCGAGAGGTCGACCCTGAAGGACGTGCCGTCCGGCGCCGTGCTCGGCTTCCGCGTGAACGGCGACCGCGTCGTGCTGAACGACGCGCGCTCCGGCGTCTCCTGGGCGGTGCAGAGCGGAAACGCCCGCATCGACAACTGGGACGAGCTGGTGTCGAAGAAGACCACGCAGGAGCTCGTCAACCAGACCAAGCAGGATGACGCTCCGCAGTATGAGAAGCAGGAGCAGCCTCCCGTCGCCGTCGCCGACTCCTTCGGTGCCCGGCCCGGACGCGTGACGCCGTTGCCGGTGCTCCTGAACGACTACGACCCCAACGGCGACGTGCTGACGATCGACTCGTTCACCGCAGTGCCGTCGAACCAGGGCACGATCGAGCTCACCAACGCCGACCAGCAGCTCCAGCTCTCCCTCCCCGACACGGCCACCGGGACGATCGCCTTCGACTACACGATCTCGGACGGCCGCGGCGGGACGGCGACCGCTCATGTGACCGTCGCGGTGCGGACCTCGGCCGAGAACAGCCCGCCGGTGTGCGTGCGCAACGCGAAGGCCGTCGTGCAGTCCGGAGGCCGCGTGTCGGCTCCGGTGCTGGGCGACTGCTACGACCCCGACGGCGACTCCTTCTATCTCGCCGGCGCATCCGTCCCCGCTCCGGACACCGTGACGTTCACCCCGCAGGGCCAGGTCGCCTACTCCGACCATGGTGACGGCGAGGGGGTGAAGGATGTCGCTCTCACGCTCTCGGACGGGCGCGCAGAGGCCGCCGGCCTGCTCGCCGTCACGGTGCGCGCCCCCGGCCAGGTGCCGATCATCGCCGATCCCTTCGCCGTGGTGGCCTATCAGGGGCAGGAGGTGACGGTCGCGCCGCTCGACCACGTGCGCGGCGGCAACGGCACCGTTCGCCTAAGCACCGTCCCGACCAAGGCGGACGCGACGATCACGCCGGACTATCAGGGCGGAACCTTCCGCTTCGAGTCCGACCAGGCCGGGACGCACAACATCGAGTACTCGGTCACCGACGGCATCGTGACGGCGACGGGCGTCGTCCGGGTCGAGGTGAAGGCGCCGCCCGGAGCCAAGACGGCACCGATCGCGGTGCCGCACACCGCGTTCATCCGCGAGCAGTCGACGCAGGACGTCGACGTCCTGGCGACCGACATCGACCCGTCCGGCGGCGTGCTGCTCGTCACCGGGGTGACGGAGCCGGACGCCGCGACCGGCGTCCGCGTCCAGGTGCTGCAGCAGCGCACCCTCCGCGTCACGCTGAGCCGACCGCTCGAAGGTCCCGTCGACTTCCACTACCGGCTCAGCAACGGCCTGGCCGACACGATCGGCACGGTCACCGTCGTCCAGCTCCCGCCGCTGACGGTGCACCAACCGCCGATCGCCGCTCCCGACAACGTCTCGGTCCGGGTGAACGACGTTGTCGACATCCCGGTGCTCGCCAACGACGTGCAGCCGGACGGCGACAAGCTCACCCTCGACCCGACGCTGGCCACTCCGCTGCCGAGCGGCGCCGGCCTGCTGTTCGCCAGCGGCGACCACCTCCGATACCTCGCGCCCGGGAAGCCCGGCAACTACACCGCCGCGTACAAGGTCTACGGCGCCGACGGCCAGTGGGCGACGGCCGAGGTGACCATCGCGGTGCGCGAGCGCGACGCCGCCACCAACAACCCGCCCGTGCCCAAGACCGTCACTGCCCGCGTACTCGCCGGCGACACGGTCCGCATCACCGTCCCGCTGTCCGGGATCGACCCCGACGGCGACTCCGTCCAGTTCATCGGCCAGGAGACGAACCCGCAGAAGGGCGCCGTGATCGCGTCGGGGCCCGATTGGATGGACTTCCAGGCCGGTGACTACGCGGCGGGCACCGACACCTTCACCTACGCCGTGGTCGACGCGCTCGGAGCCCGTGCCACCGGGACGGTCCGCGTGGGTATCGCCGCCCGGGTGGAAGGCGCGCGCAACCCCATCGCGGTCGAGGACGACGTGACCGCCCGGCCGGGCCGGACCCTGTCGGTGCAGGTGCTCGCCAACGACAGCGACCCCGACGGCAGCCCGCTGAGCGTGACGGCGGTGACATCGCTCGACGGCAAGGCGAAGGCGAAGATCAGCGGCGAGGTCGTCACCGTCACCGCGCCGCAGGCCGAGGGCGCCTATGGCTTCCTCTACACGATCCAGAACGAACGCGGCGGCACGAGCCAGGCCTTCCTGCGGCTCACGGTCGACAAGAACGCGCCGCCCGCTCGTCCGGTCGTCTCCGACACGACTCTCGGCCTCTCCGACATCCTCGGCAAGGACAGGGTCGACGTGAACGTGCTGGCCAACGTGTTCTTCGCCGACGGACCGGTCTCCAGCCTGAAGCTGTCGCTGGTGCCCGGATACACCAGCGATGCGCAGGTCACCTCGTCGAAGCGGATCCGGATCGCCATCGGCGCGAAGAGCCAGATCGTGCCGTTCCGGGTCGCCAACCCGGAGGACGAGACCGTCGTCGCCTACGGGTTCGTGCGAGTGCCCGGCTACAACGACGCCCTGCCCCAGCTGAAGCGGGGTGCGCCCAAGCTGACGGTGGTCAGCGAGAAGACCCTGACCATCCACCTGAACGACTACATCGTGGCCGTCGGCGACCGGAAGGTACGCCTCACCGACGCTGCGACCGTGCGCGCCACCCACGCGAACGGGGACGACCTGGTCGCCGGGAGCGACACCCTCCAGTTCACGTCGTCGCCACGGTACTTCGGGCCGGCCTCCATCTCGTTCCAGGTGACGGACGGCACCAGCGCGACCGACCCGGACGGCAACGTCGCGACGATCGTGCTCCCGATCGAGGTGACGCCGCGCGAGAACCAGCCGCCGGTGTTCACCGGGGCGCTCATCGACTTCGAGCCGGGCCAGACGAAGACGATCGACCTGACCAAGGTGACCAAGTACCCGTACGCAAAGGACCTCGGCGAGCTGGTGTACTCCATCCAGGATCCGCGACCCGCCGGAGTCTCCGCGTCGTTGAACGGGCAGAAGCTGACCGTGACCGTGGCCGCCGACGCCGAGAAGGGCACGCGGCCGTCGCTCTCCATCGGCGTGAAGGATGCCGTGAACGCCGGGCAGGCCGGGCGCATCGACATCTCGGTCGTGCCTTCGACGCGCCCGCTCGCGAGTCCGCAGCCCGACCGGGTGATCGCGCCGCGCGGGCAGACGTCGACGGTGGATGTGCTGGCCAACGACGGCGCGACCAACCCGTTCCCGGGAAAGCCGCTGCGCGTCGTCGCTGTGCGCGGCCTCGGCGCCGGGCTGCCGGACGGCGTCAGCATCACGCCGAGCGCCGACAACTCGGAGCTCCAGATCACCGTCTCGCAGACCGCGGCCGCCGCCGACACCACGCTGCAGTACGAAGTCGCCGACGCGACCGGCGACCCGGACCGGTACGTCTGGGGAACGGTGACGGTCTCGGTTCAGGACCGCCCCGCTCCGGTGTCGAACGTGCAGATCAGCGCGATCGCCGACCGCAGCCTGACGCTCACCTGGATCCCCGGTGCCTTCAACAACTCGCCGATCACCGGCTTCGAGGTGACTATGGCGTCGGCGTCGACCGGTGCGGTGCTGTCCACCACGCCGTGCGCGACGACGACCTGCGCGATCACCACACCGGGCAACGGGCCGTCCAATTCCGTCACCTTCAGCGTGCGCGCGAAGAACGCACTCGGACTCTCGGACCCGACGACGTATGCCGAACCGGTGTGGTCGGATGTGGTGCCGAACGCTCCTGCCGCCCTCTCGTCGACGCCGCTCGACCAGGGCCTCCGGGTCACCTGGGCGAAGCCGGCCGACGCCGCGGGGGCCAGCCCGATCACCTCGTACGTTGTGTCGGTGGGCGGCGTGACGAAGGCCATCCAGGTGGCGGGCACCGATCCGGTCGGCACCCGGTACGCGCTCAACGTGACCGACCCGGGGATCGCGAACGGCGCGGCGATCGGCTTCACGGTCGCCTCGCGCAACGACTTCTACCAGGGCAGGACCACCTGGAACCAGAGCCAGGGGAGCGGTGTGCCTGCGGGGGCGCCGACCACGACGGGCATCGCACCCGTCGCCACCCCGAGCACGACAGACGGCACCAGCGCCACGCTCAGCTGGTCGAACGTCTTCGGCGACAACGGCACGGCGATCACGGCGTACTACGTCGCCGTGTTCCAGGGCGGCAATCCCACCTTCTGCCGGGTGGACGGCGTCGAGGACGGCCAGCCCACGCTCAGCACCGGCGGCCTCACCCGCGTGCAGGGCGGCAGCACGACCTTCGACGGCCTCAACCCGAACCGCACCTACAACTTCATCGTCTACGCCTACAACGGTCAGGGCTGCACACCGGCCGCCGTCGTGAGTGCGACTCCGCGCCAGGCGCCGGGCGACGTGAACCAGATCGCGGTCACCGGGCGCACGCAGAACGGCGACACCGTCGACTTCGGCGTCTCCATCTCCTACCGTGCGGGCGGAGGGTCCAACCCGGTCTTCGACTATCAGCTGCTCAGCGGGAACACCGTCGTGGACTCGGGCCAGCTCGCGGGCACGTCCGGCGTCCTCACAGGCTCCGGCGGCAACCACTACGGGATGCCGCTCACCGTCAGGATCACCCGGGTCTGCGAGAGCTACACGGACAGCGCGCCGCTCTGCTCCGACCAATCGGCGACGCAGGATCTCGGGGTCGCTGTGAGCCTCGCCATCGGCGGTGGCCGCTACGACCCCGCCAGCCACGTGTTCACCTGGACCAGCTGGCCGACCGGACAGTACGACGCCGTCACCTACAGCTGCGACGGGACGACCCAGCTGCCCATGCCGCCGGTCGGGCAGACCGCGTCCTGCACGGCGCCGGCGAACGACCCGTCTCCGACGCTGGTCGTGCGCGTTGTCAGCGGGTCCGACACGTACAGCCAGCCGTACCCGGGATCGAGTCTGCAATGAGCGCAGGACGCCATACTGATGAGATGTGCCGCTCCGTGCGGCCCGCATCCCCTTCCCAGCGGCCCGACCGGCCGCGCCCCGAACCGAAAGAGGCCGGAGCATGACGATGACCCCCGAGCAGGCGACGTGGTTCTCCGGAGTCTTCGATCGGCTCGTCGCCAACATCGACCGGGTGCTCCTGGGCAAGACCCACGTGATCCGGCTGGCCCTGACCGCGCTGTTCAGCGAGGGGCACCTGCTGCTCGAGGACTTCCCGGGCACCGGCAAGACCTCGCTCGCCCGCGCCATCGCCGAGAGCGTGCGCGGGACGACCAACCGCGTCCAGTTCACCCCTGACCTCCTTCCGGGCGACATCACCGGCGTCAACATCTACGACCAGCGGAGCGGCGCCTTCGAGTTCCACCGCGGTCCGGTCTTCGCGAACATCGTGCTCGCCGACGAGATCAACCGGGCGAGCCCGAAGACGCAGTCCGCCCTCCTCGAGGTGATGGAGGAGCAGCAGGTCACGGTCGACGGCGTCCGGCACTCCGTCGGCGCTCCGTTCATGGTGATCGCCACCCAGAACCCGATCGAGCAGGCGGGCACCTACCGGCTGCCGGAGGCCCAGCTCGACCGCTTCCTGATGAAGGCGTCCATCGGCTATCCCGACCACGAGGCGACCCTGCGCATCCTCGAGGGATCCGAGCGCCGAGCGCACGAGGTCGTCGTGCCGGAGGTCATCTCCGCCTCCACGGTCGTCGAGATGGCCACCATGGCCCGCGGTGTCCATGTCGACGCGACGATCAACGACTACGTCTCGCGGCTCGTGGAGGCCAGCCGGACCGCCGACGAGATCCGGCTCGGCGTCAGCGTGCGCGGAGCCCTCGCCCTCCTGCGCGCGGCCAAGACCATGGCCGCGGCATCCGGACGGTACTACGTCACGCCGGACGACGTGAAGGCCCTCGCAGAGCCCGTGCTCGCCCACCGCCTCGTGCTCGACCCGGAGGCCGAGTTCGAGGGCGTCAGCTCGTCCAGCCTCATCGGCCAGCTTCTGATCGAGACCCCGCCGCCGAGCGATCGGGCCGCCGTGTGACCACCGTCACCCGTTCGCAGACCGAGCTCACCAACGCGCGCGCCCGCATCGTCGGGGAGCGCGATGGCTTCCTGGCCGACGCGATCGTGTGGGTCGTCCGCACGTCGGCGACGGCCGGGCGCGCGGTCGCGACACTCGCCCGGCGGATCAGCGCCGTGGTCACCGCGCTCGGCTGGTCGATGCTGCTGCTCGCGCTCGTCGCGCTGACCGCGGGCTACGTCTTCGGCTGGGTGGAGGCGGTGGTGGCGGGATGGACGGCGCTGGTGCTGCTCGTCGTCGCCTCGGGCTACCTCATCGGCCGCACCGCGTACGACGTCGGGCTCTCGCTTCCGGCGAACCGCGTCGTGGTGGGGGATCGGGCGCCCGGCGAGGTGGCCGTGCGCAACACCCTGCGCCGCGGCCTCCCCGGCCTCCGAGTCGAGGTGCCCGTCGGGCAGGGACTCGCCGAGTTCGCCGCCCCTCCGCTCGCGGCGGGCGAGGAGCACTCCGACGTCTTCGTGGTGCCGACCACCCGGCGCGGGATCGTGCCGATCGGCCCGGTGCGGACGGTCCGCGCCGACCCGATCGGGCTGCTCCGCCGCGAGGTGGTCTGGGCCGACTCGCTCGACCTGTTCGTGCATCCCCGCACCATCGCCATCCCGAGCATGAGCACCGGCTTCGTGCGCGACCTCGAGGGGTCGCCGACCCGCGACCTCACGGCCAGCGACATCGCGTTCCACGCGCTCCGCGAGTACGTCCCCGGCGACGAGCGCCGCTACATCCACTGGAAGTCGACCGCGAAGACCGGCAGCTACATGGTGCGCCAGTTCGAGGAGACCCGGCGCAGCCATCTCCTCGTCGCGCTCAGCCTGTCGGCGGCCGACTACGCCACCGAGGACGAGTTCGAGCTGGCCGTGAGCGTCACCGGCTCGCTCGGGGTGCGCGCGATGCAGGACTCGCGGACCGTCTCGGTCGTCGCCAGTGCGGAGACCCCGGACTTCGCCAAACGGATGGTGTTCAGCGCCCGGCGGCTCAGCACGGTCAACCGCGGGCGGCTGCTCGACGATCTGTCCGGAGTGGAGACCGCCGAATCCGCCCTCCGGCTCCCCGAGCTGGCGCAGGTCGCCTCCGACGGCTCGGCAGGCATTTCGATCGCCTTCCTGATCTGCGGTTCCACGCCGTCGGCCGCGCAGTTGCGCGCCGCCGCCGGGCACTTCCCGCTCGGCGTGGACGTCGTCGCGATCGTGTGCGACGAGGGCGCGGTGCCGTCGATGCGACGGGTCGCCGACCTCAGCGTCCTCACCATCGGCTACCTGGAGGACCTCCAGCGCAGCCTCGCGAAAAGGCTGGCGCTCTGATGCCCGCCCGCCGCTCCGCCGCCGTCCTGATCGACGTCCTCTTCGCCCTCGTCGCCGTCACGCTCGGCGCGTGGTCGTTCTGGCCGGTCTACCAGTCGCCCGAGTTCGTCCTCATGCTGGCCGTGACGCTGCTGGCGGGGGCCGCCGTGGCAGCGGTGGGATGGGCGTTCCGCCTCCCGAGCATCGCGGTCACCGGGCTGATCGCGGTCGTCTACCTGGGGCTCGGGGTCCAGCTCGCCGTGCCGTCCGAGGCGACCGCCGGCGGTCTGCTGCCGACCGGAGCGGGGTTCGTCGACCTGGTGCAGAGCACCTGGCTCAGCTGGAAGCAGCTGGTGACCATCAGCATCCCGGTCGGGTCGTATCAGGCGCTGCTCGTCCCGGCGTTCCTGCTGACGTTGGTGGCCACGGTCCTGACCGTCACTATCGCCCTCCGGTCGTCGCGGCCGGAGCTCGCGACGCTCCCACCGGCGCTGCTCTTCGTCGCCGGGATCGTGCTCGGATCGTCGGTCTCGTCGCTGCCCCTTCCGCTGCTGTTCGCACTGTTCGTCGTGCTGCTGTCGTGGCTGATCCGGTTCCGGCTGCAGCGGCGTGCCGCATCCATCCGGTCGCTGCGGGAGCAGAGCGGGCTGCTGGTGGAGTCGCGGCGGGAGCGGCGCTCGACGGCCCTGCTGACCACGGCGGGCGCCACGGTGATGCTCATCACCGCGGCCGCTGCCGGGATCGCGGCGGCGGCGTTCATCCCGCCGGCCGGCGCGCGGCAGGTCGCGCGGACCGCGGTGGAGCAGCCCTTCGACCCGCGCGAGTACCCGAGCCCGTTGAGCGGTTTCCGCTCCTACTTCGAGCCGGAGCACGCCGACCAGGCGATGCTGACCGTCACCGGTCTCCCTGCCGACCGGCGGCTGCGGATCGCGACCCTCGACACGTACGACGGCGTCACCTACGCGGTCGGGAGCGGCGACGAGACCAGCGCATCCGGCTCGTTCACCCGTGTCCCGTACCGCATCGACCAGGGCGCGACGAAGGGCAAGCGCACGACGACGAGCGTCGTCGTGCGGGACTACCGCGGCCCGTGGCTTCCCGGAAGCGGCCAGCTGGAGCAGGTGCGGTTCAGCGGCGAGGACGCCCAGCGCCTCGCGGGAGCGTTCTTCTACAACGACGTGACCGGGACCGGCGCGGTGACCACGGCGCTCCGCAGCGGCGACACCTACACCGAGGAGACGGTCGTCAAGCCGCAGCTGAAGGCCGATCAGCTCGAGAAGGTCGAGCCGGGGACGGACTCCGTGCCGCGCCCGCGCGTCATCCCCGACGAGCTCGCGTCCGTCCTGCAGAAGTACACCGCGGGAGTCGACGGCGCCGGAGCGAAGCTCGCGGCGGCCCTCCGCGGGCTCGCGCAGGACGGCTACATCAGCCACGGCGTCGGCCCGAAGGAGCCCGCCAGCCGGTCGGGGCACGGTGCCGACCGGATCACCGAGCTCCTGACCGACGTCCCCATGCTCGGCGACCAGGAGCAGTACGCGGTCACCGCCGCGCTCATGGCCCGGCAGCTCGGGTTCCCGGCTCGGGTCGTCGTCGGCTTCGTGGCGCCGAAGGACGCGACCGGCTCCAACCTGACGTTCGTCGGATCGGACATCTCCGCCTGGATCGAAGTGCAGACGACCTCCGGCTGGGTGACCGTCGACCCGACCCCGCCGCTGCGCCCGGTTCCGCCGAAGCAGCCCGACCAGCCCACGCAGATCTCCCGGCCGCAGACCAACGTGCAGCCGCCGATCGACGAGAATCCGCAGCGCAACGACGAACCGCCGCAGGCCCAGGTCGACCCGTCCAACCAGCCGCAGCCGAACCCGGTGCTGGAGACGCTCCTGGCCGTGCTGATGATCGTCGGGTGGACGCTGCTCATCCTGGCGCTCGTCGCGTCGCCGTTCCTCGCCGTGCTCGCCGCCAAGTGGCGGAGGCGCGCGATCCGCCGATCGGCACCGACGGCGCGCGAACGCATCGTCGGCGGGTGGCGCGAGTTCGCCGACGCGGCCGTCGACCACGGCTACGATCCGCCGCCGGCCGCCACGCGCGTGGAGTTCGCCGACACCATCGGTGGATCGCGCGCGAACGCGCTCGCCAAGGTCGCCGACCGGGCGACTTTCAGCGGCATCGCTCCGACGCCCGCGGAGGCCGAGACGGTCTGGAAGGCGGTCGACGAGCTCCGCTCGCAGCTCGCGAAGCGCGACACGCGCTGGAAGCGGCTGCTCGCGGCCGTCTCGCTGCGATCGCTCGGCTACCGTGGAAGACGGAACGGGAAGGGACGGGAACGATGAACTGTCGGGTGTGCGGAGCGGAGCTGGCCGAGGGCACGCTGTTCTGCCCGCTGTGCGGCAGCTCGGTCACGTCCTCTCGCGTGCGCGCTCCCGAGATCGCCGACCCGCGTCCATCCGACACGTCGATCATCTCCGACCGCCTCGCCGAGTCGCGACCCGCCCCTGCGGTCGCCGGACGCTTTCCGGAGGATGTCCTCCTGGATGAGGACGGCCTCCCGCCGACGCAGGCGATGACGATCGTGCCCGCGGAGGAGGCCCCGCCGGCGCACAAGCCGGCACAGCGGGCGTACACGCTGAGCTTCTCGACCGGCGATGTCGTGGAGGTGTCGGGTTCCGGGCTCATCGGCCGCCGCCCGATCACGCAGCCGGGGGAGCACATCGACCAGCTCGTGGTGGTCTCGGACCCCGGGCGCAGCGTCTCAAAGACCCACCTCGAGTTCGGCCTCGAGGGCGACGAACTGTGGATCTGCGACCGCTACTCCGGCAACGGCACGATCGCGCATCCCCTCGGCGGCGTGGCCCGCCAGTGCGAGGCCGGCCGCCGCTACCGCGTCACCCGCGGCACCCGCGTAGAAATCGGCGACCACTGGTTCGACGTCTCCTGACCCGTTCCGTCCGCGCTCTCCGTCCCCGCCCTCTCTGTCCCCCCGTCGAGTACGCAAAAACTGCACGGTCCCGAGCGGGATTCCGTGCAGTCTTTGCGTACTCGACGGCGGGCTAGCCGGGCTCAGGCGAGGGCGTCGGCGACGGGGAGCGAGTCGAGGCCGTGCGCCGAGGCGACGCCCTCGTTCGTGACGTGACCGTCGTGGACGTTGAGGCCGAGCGCGAGGGATGCGTCCGCCCGCAGCGCCTCCTGCCAGCCGCGGTTCGCGATCGCCCGGGCGTAGGGGAGCGTCGCGTTGGTCAGCGCGTACGTGGAGGTGTGGGGGACCGCACCCGGCATGTTCGCGACGCAGTAGAACAGCGACTGGTGCACCGTGAACGTCGGGTCGGCGTGCGTGGTCGGGTGCGAGTCCTCGAAGCAGCCGCCCTGGTCCACGGCGATGTCCACGAGGACGCTGCCCGCCTTCATCCGCGAGACCATCTCGTTGGTGACGAGTTTCGGCGCCTTCGCACCGGGCACGAGCACCGAGCCGATGACGAGGTCGGAGGCGACGACCGCCTTGTCGATCTCGAAGCTGTTCGACGCGATCGTCTTGATCCGGCCCGCGTAGAGGGCGTCGAGCTCGCGGAGGCGCTGGATGTTGGTGTCGAGCACCGTGACCTCAGCACCCAGGCCGACGGCGACCGAGATGGCGTTCGTGCCCGCGACGCCGCCGCCGAGCACGGTCACGACCGCCGGGTGCGTGCCCGGGACGCCGGGGACGAGCAGGCCGGGGCCGCCGTTCGGCTTCAGCATGGTGTTGGCGCCGACGATGGGCGCGAGTCGTCCGGCGACCTCGCTCATCGGGGCGAGCAGGGGGAGGGCACGGGTCGGCAGCTGCACCGTCTCGTAGGCGATGGCGGTCACGCCGCCGTCGATCAGCGCACGGGTGAGGGCTTCGTCGGCCGCGAGGTGCAGGTAGGTGAAGAGCACGAGCCCCGGCCGGAAGTAGCCGTACTCGCTCTCGATCGGCTCCTTGACCTTGAGGATCAGGTCGCCGGCGGCCCAGGTGGCGGCGGCGTCCGGCAGGATGGTCGCGCCGGCTCCGACGTACAGCTCGTCCGGGATCGACGACCCGACGCCCGCGCCGGACTCGACGAAGACCTCGTGACCGGCGCCGACCAGGTCGTGCACACCGGCCGGCGTGATCGCCACCCGGAACTCGTTGTTCTTGATCTCGCGGGGGATCGCGACCTTCATGGGGCTCCTTCGACACTTCGACGTGGTGGTTCGCTCTCACCATAGCGGGGTTCACGGAGGATTTCGACTGAATTCTGGATGAAGCGGTGCTGATTTCGCGGACGGACGGCCATCTCGCAGACGGTTTCCGCAGCGCCGGCATCGCGCGGCCGCTCGGCAGCATCCCCTCGTCATCCACTCGTCGCGGCAGAACACCCGGTCTGCGGTTTCCCGGGCGATTCGACCGATCCGGCACGGATTTCGTAAAGATTGTGTTTCCGAATGGACGATCCGGCCACTTTCTGATGCGGATCGCGACGGTTGTGTGTCAGGATCGGGTCCACCGCGACGGCACATCGGTGTGCCGCCCAAAGCGCCGTCGCCCGTGGTCCGAGTTCGATCCCCCAAGGAGCACTCCAGTGAAACCGAGCAACCTTCCGCAAGACCCGATGATCCGTCAGCTCGTGCAGTCGGCGCGTGCGTCGCAGCTCACGCGGCGCGGCCTCCTCGCTGGTGCGGGAGCCGGTGCTGCGGCCCTCGCCCTCGCCGCCTGCTCCACGGGCGGAGCGAGCGGCAAGCCCACTCCGGCCAAGGACGAGTCGGCCACCGACAAGTCCCTCACCTGGGCGAACTGGCAGGCGTACCTCGACCAGGACGACGCGGGCAAGTATCCGACGCTCGAGGCGTTCGAGAAGCAGAGCGGCCTCAAGGTCAAGTACGACGTCGCCGTCGACGACAACAACACCTACTACGCCAAGGTGAAGGACCAGCTCGCCCTCGGCAAGGACATCGGCGCCGACACCGTCTGTCTGACGGACTGGATGATCGCCCGGTGGATCCGCCTCGGCTACGTGCAGGCGTTCGACGAGTCCGCCATCCCGAACAAGAAGAACCTGGTGGCGAACCTCCAGGACGTCGACTTCGACCCCGGACGCAAGAAGTCCCTCCCGTGGCAGAGCGGATTCGCCGGCATCTGCTGGAACAAGGAGAAGCTCCCGGGCGGCCTCAAGTCGGTCGACGACCTCTGGAAGTCCGAGCTCAAGGGCAAGGTCGGTGTGCTCAGCGAGATGCGCGACACGATGGGCCTCATCCTGATGCAGCAGGGCGTCGACATCTCGAAGGACTTCAGCGACGCGGAGTTCGAGAAGGGGATCGACACCATCACCAAGCAGGTGAGCAACGGGCAGATCCGCAACATCAAGGGCAACTCGTACCTCAACGACCTCAAGTCGGGCGACACCCTCGCCGCGATCTGCTGGTCGGGCGACATCACCCAGCTCAACGCCGAGGCCGGCGACAACTGGCAGTTCGCCATCCCGGAGGCGGGCGGCACCCTGTGGAGCGACAACTTCGTCATCCCGATCGGCTCGTCGCAGAAGGCGAACGCCGAGAAGCTGATCGACTACTACTACCAGCCGGAGGTGGCGGCCGAGGTCGCCGCCTGGGTGAACTACATCACCCCGGTCGAGGGCGCCAAGGAGGCGGCCACGAAGATCGACCCGGAGCTCGCGGACAACCAGCTGATCTTCCCCGACGAGGAGACCCTGTCGAAGGTGAAGATCTTCCGGTCGCTCACCCCGGCCGAGGAGCAGAAGTACCAGGCGGCGTTCCAGAAAGTGATCCTGGGGGCCTGATGGCCAAGGGAGTTTTCGCCGAGTCCGGCGCCGACCTGCGCCTGGAAGGCATCAAGAAGAGGTTCCCCGGCTTCACCGCCATCGAGGAGCTCGACCTCACCATCCCGGCCGGCTCGTTCTTCGCGCTGCTCGGGCCGAGTGGATGCGGCAAGACGACGACCCTGCGCCTGGTCGCCGGGCTGGAGGAACCGACGGAGGGGCGCATCCTCATCGGCGGTCAGGATGTGACACGCACCAAGCCGTTCCAGCGGCCCGTGAACACGGTGTTCCAGAGCTACGCGCTGTTCCCGCACATGACGATCCTCGAGAACGTCGCATTCGGCCTCCGCCGCCGCCGCATCGGCGACCCGGTCGCGAAGGCGCATGAAGCGCTGCGTCTGGTCGAGCTCGACCACCTCGCGGCCCGACGGTCGGCGCAGCTCTCCGGCGGTCAGCAGCAGCGCGTCGCCCTGGCCCGCGCGGTCGTGAACCGGCCGGCGCTGCTCCTGCTCGACGAGCCCCTCGGCGCGCTCGACCTGAAGCTCCGCCGGCAGATGCAGCTGGAGCTCAAGTCGATCCAGACCGAGGTCGGCCTGACCTTCGTGCACGTCACGCACGACCAGGAGGAGGCCATGACCATGGCCGACACGGTCGCCGTGATGAACAAGGGACGGATCGAGCAGATGGGCTCGCCCGAGATCCTGTACGAGCTCCCGGCGACCGTGTTCGTCGCGAACTTCCTCGGCCAGTCGAACCTGTTCGCGGGTCCTGTGCAGGAGTCCGGCGGCGAGACGATCGGCGTCGACGTCGGCGGGGAGCGCATCCAGGTTCCCCGGTCGCGTGCGCAGCGCACCAGCGGCTACGTCACGGTCGGCGTCCGCCCGGAGAAGCTGACGCTGCACGAGACGCCGGAGACCATCCCGTCCGGCGCCAACCGCCTCGGCCCCGGCCGCGTCACCGACGTGTCGTTCAGCGGGGTGAGTACGCAGTACCTCGTCGACGTGCCCGGCCTCGGGACGATCGTGGTCTTCGCGCAGAACACCACCAGCGGACCCGTCGCCGCCCTCGGCGCCGAGGTCTGGGTCGCCTGGGACCCCGGTCACACGTTCGTGCTCGCGGACGAGCCGCCGGCCGACGGCCGGTTCTCCGACGACGCCGACACGCAGGCGATCGCCGCGCAGGCGCGCGAGCGGATGCTGACGGAGCTGGAGGAGGCGTAGATGGCCCTCGCCGCATTCACGGGGGCGCCGCCGACACAGGACCAGGAGCCCGCGGTCCGCCGCAAGAGCGGCATCGCGCTCGTCCTGCTCCTCCCCGGCGTCCTCTACCTCGTCCTGTTCTTCCTGACCCCGCTGATCTCGCTGATCATCACGTCGTTCCAGGCGCCGGTGGTCGACGGCGACATCGGGCAGTACCAGACGGCGTTCCAGTGGAGCAATTACACCGACTCGCTCGCCGAGTACTGGCCGCAGGTACTGCGCTCGTTCGTCTACGCGCTGATCGCGACCGCGGCCGCACTGCTCATCAGCTACCCGCTGGCGTACTTCATCGGGGTGAAGATGCGCGGACGTCCCGTGCTGCAGAACCTGCTGATGACCCTCGTCATCGCGCCGTTCTTCATCAGCTTCCTGCTGCGGACGCTCGCCTGGAAGGCCATCCTCAGCGATGACGGCTGGATCGCCAGCTCGCTCAAAGCGGTGTCGATCCTGCCCCCGGACGCGCACATCACCGGCACACCGTTCTCGGTGATCTTCGGTCTGACGTACAACTTCATCCCGTTCATGTGCCTCCCGCTCTACTCCACGCTCGAGCGGCTGGACATCCGGCTGCTCGAGGCCGGACAGGACCTGTACGCGAGCCCGTGGACGACCTTCCGCAAGGTCACCGTGCCGCTGTCGATGCCGGGCATCGTCTCCGGGACGCTGCTCACGTTCATCCCGGCGGCCGGCGACTACATCAACGCATCGCAGGACTTCCTCGGCGCCGCCGACACCTCGATGATCGGAAACGTCATCGAGAGCAACTTCCTCGTGCTGCAGAACTATCCGACGGCGGCGGCGATGTCGGTCGTGCTGATGGCCGTCATCCTCGTGATCGTCGGCGTGTACGTGCGACGGAGTGGGACGGAGGAGCTGCTGTGACCACGATGGCGACACCCACCGACACGAGCACCCCGCCCAGTGCCACCAAGGGCCGGCGGCGGTACAAGGGGATCGGGCTCGGCGTCTACGCGTTCCTCGCGCTCGCCTTCCTGCTCATCCCGATCATCTACACGTTCGTGTTCTCGTTCAACGACGCGATCAAGAACAACATCGCGTGGCGCGGATTCACCCTGCGCAACTGGACGAACGTGTGCGACGCGGCCGGGATCTGCGACGCGTTCATGGCGAGCATCATCATCGGCATCATCTCGACCGTGGTCGCGACGGTGCTCGGCACGATGATCGCGATCGCCCTGATGCGCTACCGGTTCCGTTTCCGGTCGCAGACCAGCCTCCTGCTGTTCCTCCCGATGGCGAGCCCGGAGGTCGTGCTCGGTGCCGGACTCGCGGCGCAGTTCCTCAGCCTCGGGGTCAACAAGGGCTTCATGACGATCATCATCGCGCACGTGATGTTCTGCATCAGCTTCGTCGTGGTGACGGTGAAGGCGCGCGTCGCGTCGCTCGATCCGGCCCTGGAGGAGGCGGGGCGCGACCTGTACGGGTCGCCGAACGCCGTGTTCTGGCGGATCACGTTCCCGCTGCTTCTCCCGGGCATCGCGTCGGCGGCGCTGCTGTCGTTCTCGCTCAGCTTCGACGACTTCATCATCACGAACTTCAACGCCGGTGCGGTGACCACGTTCCCGATGTACATCTACATCGCGGCTTCTCGTGGCATCCCGGCCCAGGCGAACGTGATCGCGAGCGCCGTCTTCATCCTGACGATCCTCGTGGTGCTGATCTCGCAGCTGACCGCCGCCGCCCGAGCCAAGCGCCTGGCCCGCCAATAATCTGTCCCAAGCCAACAGCTCCTGAGTTTTTCGCCTCCGCACTGGCGTGTCGGGCGGAAAAACTCAGGAGCTGTTGGCGCGGGGCGTCAGGCGTAGGAGGGGCGGATGGCGCCGACGGGCTCGCCGCGGCCGAGGACGGCGAGGTCGAGCTTCGGTGCGACGCGGTCGACGTCGTCGTGCGAGAGCGCGCCGGCGTCGGCGAGCAGACGCAGGGCGACGATGGATGCGGCCCGCAGGCTGCCGTCGAGCACCTTCAGCGTCACGGTCGTGCCGTCGGGCGCGGCCATGACCATCACGCCCTCCGCCCCGCCCTTCGCGAAGACGCCGAGCTCGTCGATGACGACGGTGTTCGCCCGCCCCGGTCCGTCGATCGCCCAGCCGTCGGCGAGCACCGCGTTCTTCAGCAGCGCCGCGTTCCGGAACAGGGCGAACGGGGAGCCCTCCGACGCGGTCGCAATGCGCTGGATGCCGCGAGCGAGCGACAGCAGCGACATGGCGTGCACGGGCGCGCCGCATCCATCGATCCCGGTCGCGACGACCTTCTCGCCGGTGAACCGCTCGACCGTGTCGCGGATGTGCTGCTGCATGGGATGCTGCGGATCGAGGTAGCTCTCGGTCGGCCAGCCGTTCACCCGGCAGGCGAGCAGCATCGCGGCATGCTTGCCGGAGCAGTTCATGTACAGCGGATGCTTGTGCTCCCCGGCGCGGACCAGCTCATCGCGGGCGGCCGTGTCGAGCGGCCAGTCGGCGGGGCAGCGGAGCGCGTCCTCGGTGAGCTGCGCCTGCGCGAGCAGCTTGCGCACCACGGACAGGTGCGCCGGGGTGCCCGCGTGGCTGGCGGTGGCGAGCACGGCGCTCGCACCCTCCAGCGGAACACCCGCGCCCATGACGGCGACCGCCTGGAACGGCTTCATGCTCGAGCGCGGGAAGACCGGCTTGTCGGGAGCGCCGAGGGTGCGGACGATGTCACCGTCAGGCCCGAGCACGACCGCCGAACCGGCGTGCCGCGACTCGACGAACCTGCTGCGCTCGACGATGGCGAGCTCGACGGACTCAGCGGTGCTGAAGACCGCGGGTGACGCTCCTGCGTGCGGCTCGGCGCTCACAGTGCGGCGATGGCGTCGTCGATCACCGACACGGCGTCGGCGATGAGCTCGTCGGAGACGGCCAGGCTGGGCAGGAAGCGGAGGACGTTGCCCCAGGTCCCGGCGTTGAGGAACAAGATGCCCTGCTGCGCCGCCGCCTGGATGATCGCGTTGACGGCCTCGGGGTTGGGCTCCTTGGTCGTCTGCGCGGTGCCGGGCTTGACGAGCTCCACGGCGATCATCGCGCCGATGCCGCGGACGTCGCCGATGATGTCGTACTTCTGCTGCAGCTTCTCGAGCGCCGGCTTGAGCGCGCTCTCGATGCGGCGGGCCTCGGCGAGGAGGTCGTTGCGCTCGATCGTCTCGAAGACGGCGACGGCGGCGGCCGCGGCGACGGGGTTGCCGCCGAACGTTCCGCCGAGTCCGCCCGGCTGGGCGGAGTCCATGATCTCGGCGCGGCCGGTGACGGCGGCGAGCGGCAGACCGCCGGCGATGCCCTTCGCGCTGAGGACCAGGTCAGGGACGACGCCGAAGTGCTCGCTGGCGTAGAAGGCTCCGGTGCGCGCCATCCCGCTCTGAATCTCATCGGCGATGAAGACGACGCCGTTGGCCGTGCACCAGTCCTGCAGGGCCGAGAGGTAGCCCTCGGCCGGGACGATGAAGCCGCCCTCGCCCTGGATCGGCTCGGCGACGAGGCAGGCCAGGTCGGAGGCGCCGACGACCTTCTCGAGGTACGCGATCGTCCGCGCGGCCGCCTCGGCGCCGCTGAGACCGTCGCGGTACGGGTACGAGTTCGGCGCGTGATAGACGTCGCCGGCGAACGGGCCGAAGCCGGTCGCGTACGGCATGGCCTTGTAGTTCATGGCCATCGTGAGGTTGGTGCGGCCGTGGTAGGCGTGGTCCAGCACAGCGACGGCCCGGCGGCCGGTGAACTTGCGCGCGATCTTCACGCCGTTCTCGACAGCCTCGGCGCCCGAGTTGACCAGCACGGTCTTCTTCGCGTGGTCGCCGGGGGTGTGCTCGGCGAGGAGTTCGGCGACGCGCACGTACTCCTCGTACGGCGTGATGGTGAAGAGCGTGTGGATGACGTCCTGCAGCTGGCCCGCCGCGGCCTCCACGACCGCGGTCTCGGTGTGGCCCACGGTGGTGACCCCGATGCCGGCGCCGAAGTCGACGAACTGGTTGCCGTCCACGTCGACCAGGATGGCGCCGTTGGCGCGCGCGATGTACACGGGCAGCGCCGAGGAGACGCCGGTCGGTACGACGGCCAGGCGTCGCTGGTGCAGCTCCTGCGATTTGGGGCCGGGTACGGCCGTGACGATGCGACGTTCTTGTGGAACGGAGAAGACGGGCGCGGGGGTGCTCACGGTGTCAGTCATGGTCATCTGAGTCTAGCGGCGGTGCGAGAATCGGAGCATGAAGCTCGAGCACGCGTACGCGATCGACCTGCAGTGGACCGGCAACCGCGGGACGGGCACCAGCGGCTACAAAGACTACGGGCGCGACCATGTCGTGAGCGCCGAGGGCAAGCTCCCCATCGAGGGGTCGGCGGATCGCGTGTTCTTCGGCGACCGCGACCGCTGGAACCCGGAGGAGCTGCTGCTCTCCGCCCTCGCGCAGTGCCACATGCTGAGCTACCTCGCCGAAGCGGCGGGCGCCGGTGTCGTCGTCGTGGGCTACACCGACGCCGCGACCGGGACCATGGAGCAGACGGGCAACGGCGGCGGCCACTTCACCGAGGTGACGCTGCACCCGCGCGTGACGATCGCCGATCCCGCTCAGGCGGACCTCGCGGCGTCTCTGCACCGTCCTGCCTCCGAGAAGTGCTTCATCGCCGCGAGCGTGAACTTCCCCGTTCACCACGTCCCCGAAACCCTCACCCTCGCCTAGCCCCTCTCCTGCTCGCTACCCCCACCGTCGAGTCCGCGAACTTTGCACACGGCACGCCGACCGAGCGTGCAAAGTTCGCGGACTCGACGGTGGGGGATGAGCGGAGCGACGGAAGGGACGGGGAGGGGTCAGGCGCAGCCGAGGCGCGGAGCGGCGGTCGGCGCCGGGGCCGACGGCGCCGGGGTGGCGGACTGCTGCGGCTCGGCGGCCGCCCAGCGCTGGATCGCGGCGCGCCAGCGCTCGTCGCGCGTCAGCGGCGGCGGCTGCACGACGCCCGAGTCGCGCTGCGCCTGCAGCAGTGCCTCCTCGCGCTGGCGCTCGGCGAGGTCGGCGACGGAGATGGACCAGAAGAACAGCGGATGCATGATAACCACCTATCTGCGTTGACAGGTTACAGACTACCGTAACCCGCTATTGAGTTACAATGGTTACATGCGTACGAATGCTCCCGAGCTCGGAGCCGACCTGCTGGTCGACTTCCTCAACACGCTCGACGTGGAGGACGACGTCGACCAGCTGGCCGACGACGAGGGCCACCGCCGCTGGGCGTCCGAGCACGGCCTCGAGCCGGGGGACCGCGCGACCACCCAGCAGGCTCGGGATGCGCTCCGCGCGATCGTCGACGGCGACGCGTCCCCGGCGGGACTTCCGGCTCTCACGCTCCCCGTCGACGCCGCACCGGGTGCGGTCGGACTGAGCCCCCGCACCGCGGCGGACGCGGCCGTCGCCAGCGCGCTGGTCCTCAGCATCCAGGGCAAGCTCGGCCGTGTGAGGCTCTGCGGGGGAGAGGACTGCCGCTGGGCGTTCTACGACGCGTCCAGGAACGGCTCCCGGCAGTGGTGCAGCATGGAGGTGTGCGGCAACCGCCAGAAGGCGCGCACGTATCGCTCGAAGGAACGCGACGGCGCCTGACCGTCGCTACAGCCGCTCGGGCCGCAGCGCCCGCTTGACCCGCTCGACCGTGTTCGCGGGCGGCGCCTCGTTGTAGGCGTTGGCGAGCTCCTGCCCGGTCAGCTCGTGGATGGCCGCCATGATCGCATCCGTCGCCTGACGTCGTGCCCGCCCGGACTCCGCCGGACCGAAGTGCGACACATCGATGGGCGTGCCGAAGGTGACCGTGATGCGGTGCGGCTTCGGGAAGCGCGCTCCCACCGGCTGCATCTGGTCGGTGCCGATCAGCCCGACCGGGACGACGACGGCGCCCGTGGTCAAGGCCAGCCAGCCGATCCCGGTGCGGCCGCGGTACAGCCGGCCGTCGAGCGACCGGGTGCCTTCGGGGTAGAGCGCGAACGCCGCACCCGTGTCGATGATCTTGCGGGACTGGTCGAGCGCCTCCTGAGCGGCCGCACCGGCGCCGCGCTTCACGCCGACGGCGCCGATCGCGGTGAAGAAGGCGCGGGAGACCCGTCCCTTCAACCCGGTGCCCTCGAAGTAGCTGGACTTCGCCAAGAACTGCACGCGACGCGGAGCCGTCATCGGGATGACGACCGAGTCGATGAACGAGAGGTGGTTGCTGGCGAGGATCACCGGTCCCTGCTTGGGGACGTTGCGCTTGCCGATCACGCGCGGCCGGTAGACCAGCTTCAGCAGCGGCGCCATCAGGACGCGGCCGAGGAAGTACAGTGCGCCGGGCCTCTTCACCTCGGCGGCACCATCGTCGGGCTCGTCGATGCTCACCTATCGAGGTTAAGCGCGCTCGTATGCCGATGACGGCATGCTGCTCTGCGAGCGTGTCGAGCTCTCACGGTCACGGCTCGAGGGGGTTCTTCTGGGGGCAGCCGAAGCCGGCGGTGTACACCAGGCAGGGCTCGACGATGCCGGTGTAGCGCACGGCCAGCGGGCTGCCGAACCACGCCGTGTAGATCCGCGAGAAGTTGAGGTTTCCGTACGCCGCGCACGCCCCGCCATCGCCGCCGAACGACGTCTTCAGCGTCTGCGCGTTCGGCTGGTACGGCGTGTAGTTGTACAGGTTCGCGGTGGCCTGGTTGAGGATGTTGACGCTACCGGCGCCGCACGTCGCATCCGGGTGGTACTGGATGCGGTTGCCGCCGACTTTGTACCGCCAGTCGCCGGGGTGCACCGTGTACTCCCGGAACTGCCACGCCGCCCGGTAGACCTGGTTGAAGAATCCGAAGTAGCGGGCGTCGCACTCGGCGGTGTCAGGGCAGGCGTACCCGGTCGCCTTCTGGTAACCGGATGCGCTCGGCGCGGTGAGCAGCGACTGCTCCTTCTGCAGAAGCACGAGGAGCACGCGGGGGCTGATCGTGCAGGCCTTCGCGACCCGGGCGATGATGCTGCTGGCCCGCTCGTTCGAGCGTGCGGGCATCGCGGTGCACCGGTCCTTCGAGGCCTTCTGCGCGGGCGCATCCATCCGGAAGTCCGCGAGGCACGGCGAGTCGTCCTTCGGGCGGCAGGTGCGGTCGTCGAGGAACGACTGGATCTGCCCGGCCGTCATGGCGTCCGGGTTGTAGAAGCTGTCGTCGCTGATGATGTAGCCCGGGTAGAACGGCGTCGGCGGCTCGGCCACCGCGGCGGCCGGCACGAGCGCGAGCGTCGCCGCGGCGGCGGACGCCGCGGCGATCACGCGCAGGCGGGGGAGCCGCATGACGGGCCTAGCGGGAGGTCTGCAGGATGTCGATGACGAACACCATGGTGTCCGTCGCCGTGATCTCGCCCGATCCCTTAGCGCCGTAGCCGTCGGCCGGCGGGACGATCGCGATGACCTGCGAGCCGACCTTCTGGCCTTCGAGCGCCTTCTGGAAGCCCGCGACGACGCCGGTCGTCGGGAAGGAGGCGGGGGTGCCGCGGCTCCAGCTGGAGTCGAACATCTTGCCGTTCTTCCAGAGGACGCCCTTGTACTGCAGGGTGACGGTGTCGCCCGGCTGCACCGTCTCGCCGTCGCCCTGCTTGAGCACGGCGATCTTCGTCTCGGTGGGCGGGTCGGCCTTCGGGATGGTGATGTTCGGCTCGCCCGTCTTGGCGTTGAGCTTCACCGTCGGGAAACCGGCCGTCGGGGCGACGGGCTTGCCGTCGGCGCGCGTCGGCGGGATGTCGACGACGTCGGCGACAAACACCACGCTGTCCTTGTCGGTGAGGCTGAGCTTGGAGAGGTCCGTGTTGCCGAAGGCCGCCTTCGCGGGCGAGGTCAGCACGACGCGCGATCCGACGTGCAGGCACTCGACAGCGCGGACGAGGCCGGGGACGTACGCCGTGTCGTTGACCTGGATGGTCGCCGGCGCCGTGCCGTCGAAGCCCTGCGCGGCCGTGAGCTCCTTGCCGGTGGTGCCGTTGTAGGCGGCCAGCGCGATGTCCACGCTCGACCCGCCCTTCGCCTCGGCTCCCTTGCCGGTGATCACGACGGTGCGCTCCATGTCGGTCGCCTTGAGCGGCGACGGGATGCTGACCTTCGGCGTCGCACGGTAGTCACCGGTCACCTTCACCGACTTCGACGTGTCGCCGGACTTCAGGTTCTGGCAGGCGTTCGCCGCGGGGGTCGACGACGGCGCCGGCGAGCCGGAGCTGCAGGCGGCGAGCCCGGAGACGAGCAGAGCGGCCGTGGCGGTGGCGGTCAGGGCCTTGAGAGAGGTACGCACGGTCGTCCATCCTGCCCTATCCGCCTCCGCCGTACCTGACAGCAGGTCATGGGTCCGCTGGATGCGCCACCTACGATGGAGGACATGACCCGCGAATTCTCCGTGCCCCAGTCCCGCCATCTCGTCACCGAGCTGCCCGGCCCCCGCTCGGTCGAACTGCAGCAGCGCCGGGTCGCCGCGGTGAGCCGCGGCGCGGGCACCCTCGCCAACATCTACATGGAGTCCGGGTCCGGTGCGATCCTCGTGGACGTCGACGGCAACCGGCTCATCGACCTCGGTTGCGGTATCGGTGTGACCACGATCGGCCACGCGCATCCCGCTGTCGCCGCTGCCGCCGCGGAGCAGGCCGCGAAGCTGACTCACACGCTGTTCACCGTGACGCCGTACGAGAACTATGTCGCCGTCGCCGAGAAGCTGGCCGAGAACACTCCCGGAGACTTCGAGAAGCACAGCATCCTCGTCAACTCGGGCGCGGAGGCGGTCGAGAACGCCGTGAAGATCGCCCGCAAGTACACCGGCCGTCGCGCCATCGCGACCCTCGACCACGCCTTCCACGGCCGCACCAACCTCACCATGGCGATGACGTATCGCCCCTGGCCGGAGCGTGCGGGAATGGGGCCGTTCCCCGGCGAGATCTACAGCCTCCCGATCAGCTACCCGTTCCGCGACCCCGAGGGGATGACGGGCGAGGAGGCTGCGGAGCGCACGATCGACTACATCCGCACCCACATCGGTGCGACTGAGCTGGCCGCCCTGTTCGTGGAGCCCATCCAGGGCGACGGCGGCATCATCATCCCGGCGCCGGGTTACTTCGCGCGCCTGGCCGAGTTCTGCGCCGAGAACGGCATCGTCTTCGTCGCGGACGAGATCCAGGCCGGCATCGGCCGCACCGGAACGTGGTACTCGATCGAGCACCACGGCGTCGTGCCCGACCTGGTCACCAGCGCCAAGGGCATCGCGGGCGGCTTCCCGCTGGCAGCCGTCACCGGCCGCGCCGAGATCATGGATGCGGTCCAGCCCGGCGGCATCGGCGGCACCTTCGGCGGCAACCCGGTGTCGACCGCCGCGGCCCTCGCTGTCTTCCAGGCGTTCGAGGACGAGGACCTCCTCGGCGAGGCGCGCCGCGTCGAGAAGGCGCTGTGGGCGCGGATCGGCGACTGGGCCGAGCGCTTCCCCGTCGTCGGCGAGGTGCGCGGCAAGGGTGCGATGTTCGGCATCGAGCTCGTCGTGCCCGGAACGAAGAAGCCCAACCCGGAGGCCCTCACCTCGGTGCTCGGCCACGCGACCCGCAACGGCGTGATCCCGCTCGACGCCGGCAGTTGGGACAGCGTGCTCCGTCTGCTTCCGTCGGTCGTCATCAGCGAGGAGCTCATCGACGACGCCGCGACCGTGCTCGAGGAGGCGCTCGGCCGCCTCGGCTGAGTCCGCGTCCCGGCCGGACGTGCCGCGAGACGGGGCGGCCGGCGAGGGTCGCTGAGGGAGGTGTTCCTCGGGCAATCCGGTCGCCGCTCCTCCGTTTCTCGCGTTCTCTCGGCGTGTTGCGCGTGCCTTCCTCCCTTTCGCACGCCTTCGCACGCCTCCGCCCGTCTCCGCGCGCGGCACGATCCGGGAGCGCCGCTCTCGGGCGGCGGGCGGAAAGGGAGGCGGATCCGGTCGACACGCCGGTCTCGGGCGGCGAACGGAGGAGGCCGGGGCGCGACCTGTCCACGTATCCTCCGTTTGTCACGGCACAGGCCGACGGCGGAATGCCCACACGCCGCCGCCGCACCGCGTGCGTACCATGTCCCTCGTGCGCAGAGTCATCATCCTCGGGTCCACCGGTTCGATCGGAACGCAGGCGCTCGACGTCGTCGCGGCCAATCCGGACCGGTTCCGTGTCGTCGGTCTGAGCGCCGGGCGCAACGCCGACGAGTTGGCGGCGCAGGCGGAGCGGTTCGGCGTCGTGGACACCGCTCTGGGCGCCGACGACTCCGAGCTGCTGGTGCGCTCGGTGGAGGCGGATGTGGTGCTCAACGGCATCACCGGTTCCGTCGGGCTCGGGCCGACCCTCGCGGCGCTGGAGGTCGGCGCGATGCTGGCGCTCGCCAACAAGGAGTCGTTGATCGTCGGCGGGGGACTGGTCAAGCGCGCGGCCGCGCCCGGCCAGATCGTGCCGGTCGACTCCGAGCACTCCGCCATCGCGCAGGCGCTACGGTCCGGCACACGCGAGGAGGTACGGCGGCTCGTGCTCACGGCGTCCGGCGGCCCGTTCCGGGGTCGGTCGCGGGACTCGCTGAGGGATGTCACTCCGCAGCAGGCGCTCGCGCATCCCACGTGGGACATGGGGCTCGTCGTCACGACGAACTCGTCGACCCTGGTCAACAAAGGCCTCGAAGTGATCGAGGCGCATCTGCTCTTCGACGTGCCGTACGACCGCATCGACGTGACGGTGCACCCGCAGTCCGTCATCCACTCGATGGTGGAGTTCGTCGACGGGTCGACGATCGCGCAGGCGTCGCCGCCCGACATGCGCCTCCCGATCTCTCTCGGCCTCGGCTGGCCCGACCGGGTGGCCGACGTCGGAGTGCCCCTCGACTGGACCACGTCGCACACCTGGACGTTCGAGCCGCTCGACGACGACGCCTTCCCGGCCGTGTCGCTGGCGAAGCGCGTCGGCCTGCAGGGCGGGACGTATCCCGCCGTGTTCAACGCCGCGAACGAGCAGGCGGTCGCCGCGTTCCACGCCGGCGCGATCGGCTACCTCGACATCCTCGACACGGTGGAGCGGGTCGTGGATGCGCACGTGCCGGCGGGCGAGCTGACGCGCGAGTCACTCGTCGAGGCGGAACGGTGGGCGCGCCGCAAGGCCGACCAGCTCATCGACCGGAGATAATCGTTCGACCGCACGTCGTCTCCGGGGGGAATCCATGCGCAGGGTGGCCACGCTCATCGTCAGTATCGGCGTCCTGCTGAGCACGGCGGCGTGCGCCGGAGCGCCGGGTTCCGGCTCGACCGCGACGGGCAGCCCCACCGCCTCCACCGCAGGTTCGACGGCGCCGACGGTGGAGCCGATCTCCGCCATCGTGATCCTGGCGGACGGTGTGCGGTTCCAGGCGGGAGCGACAGCGCGCGAGACGATCGCCTTCGACGCCCCCGCCGACGTGGCCCTTGCCGCATTCGCTGACGCGCTGGGACCGCAGAGCGGCTTGAAGGAACACGCGGCGACCAACCACACCCCTCCCACGACGGAGCACCAGTTCGGCGAGGGTGTGGCCGTCCTGGAACCGCACTATGAGGCGGGCGTGGAGAACGACCCGATGATCCGGCCTGTGTGGTCTGTCCGCGCCGGTACCGCGGCAATCGGCGAGGTGCGCATCGGCACGGAAGGCGGGATCGCCGTCGGCTCCCCGGTCGAGGACATCCCGGGCTGGAACGACCCCGATCGGATGGGGACGCTGACGACGAGCACGGGCACCCTGGCCGAGCTGCTGGTCGTCGCGGCGCCCGGGTCGCAGCTCGTCCCTTCCGCATCGTCGGGGGCGTACGGTGTGCTCGCCGTCGCAGACCCCTATCCCGGTCCGATCACGACCCTGATCGCGCCCTCGCAGCACGGCGGCGCCTGAACCGTCATAGCGGTCACCGAGGCGGCTCGCGGCCACTTCCAAGGCGCACGCCGCTAGCCTGAACCCGTGGATTCCGTGCTCCTGTTCGTGCTGGGCGTCGTCATCATCCTGATCGGCGTCGCTCTGTCGATCGCTCTGCACGAGATCGGCCACCTGGTTCCTGCCAAGCTGTTCGGCGTCAAGGTGACGCAGTACATGATCGGCTTCGGCAAGACACTGTTCTCGTTCCGCCGCGGCGAGACGGAGTACGGCGTGAAGGCCATCCCGCTCGGCGGCTACATCTCGATGATCGGGATGTTCCCTCCGGGCAAGGAGGGCGGCCGTGGCCGCAATGCGACCACCGGGTTCATGCAGCAGATGGTGCAGGATGCGCGCGTCGCGAGCTCGGAGACCGTCGCCGTCGGCGAGGAGGAGCGCACCTTCTACCGCCTGCCGGTCTGGAAGCGCATCGTCATCATGTTCGGCGGTCCGTTCATGAATCTCGTGATCGGCGTCGTGCTGTTCGGTGTGCTGCTGATGGGGTTCGGCGCGCCGCAGAGCTCGACGACGCTCGCGACCGTGAGCCAGTGCGTGCTGCCTGCCGGGAGCACCGCCAAGACGTGCCCGGATGACGCACCGCAGGGTCCGGCGGCCGCGGCCGGACTCAAGCCCGGCGACACGATCGTCAGCATCGACGGTCAGAAGATCACCAGCTGGGACCAGTCCACCGCGATCATCCGCGAGTCGGCGGGACGCACCCTCACCGTCGTGCTCAGCCGCGACGGGGAGGAGCGCACCGTCCAGCTGACGCCGGTCGTCAACAAGGTGGCAAAGACGGATGCGAACGGCGCCGTCGTGAAGGACGCCGCGGGCGGCATCGAGACGCTGACCGTGGGGTTCGTCGGCATCGGGCCGGTGGCGAAGCTCGTGCCGCAGCCGATCACGGCCGTGCTCCCGGCGGTCGGAGCGCAGACCGGCGCCGTCTTCAACGTCTTCCTCCACCTCCCGCAGCGCATGGTCGACGTCTGGAACGCCGCCTTCGGCTCCGCCGAGCGCGACCCGAACGGCCCCATCAGCGTGGTGGGCATCGGCCGGGCGGCGGGCGAGCTGACGGCCCTGGACGGAGTCCCCGTCGTCGACAAGGTCTACACGATGATCGGGATGCTGGCATCGCTGAACATCGCGCTGTTCGTCTTCAACCTGGTTCCGCTTCTTCCGCTCGACGGCGGCCACATCGCCGGGGCGCTCTGGGAGGGTCTGCGGCGCACGTTTGCGAAGATCTTCGGCCGCCGCGATCCGGGACCGGTGGACATGGCGAAGCTCATGCCGCTCACCTTCGCAGTCGTCATCGTGCTGGGCGGGATGAGCGTCCTGCTGATGTACGCGGACATCGTGAAGCCGGTCAACCTCTTCGGCTGACATCCAGCCGCCTCCCACCGTGCCGCGTAGGATTGAGCCCGTGGCAGCAATCAATCTGGGGATGCCCAAGGTCCCCGAAACCCTCGCACCCCGTCGCAAGTCCCGTCAGATCCGCGTCGGCAAAGTCCTGGTCGGCGGTGACGCCCCGATCAGCGTCCAGTCGATGACCACGACGCCGACGACGAACATCAACGCCACGCTGCAGCAGATCGCCGAGCTGACGGCATCCGGCTGCGACATCGTCCGCGTCGCGGTGCCCAGCCGCGACGACGCCGAGGCGCTGCCGATCATCGCCAAGAAGAGCCAGATCCCGGTCATCGCCGACATCCACTTCCAGCCGAACTACGTCTACGCGGCCATCGATGCCGGGTGTGCGGCCGTCCGCGTCAACCCGGGCAACATCCGCAAGTTCGACGACCAGGTGGGCGAGATCGCCCGCCGCGCGAAGGCCGCGGACGTGTCGCTCCGTATCGGCGTGAACGCCGGATCCCTCGACCGCCGTCTGCTCGAGAAGTACGGCAAGGCGACCCCCGAGGCGCTCGTCGAGTCGGCCGTCTGGGAGGCGAGCCTGTTCGAGGAGCACGACTTCCACGACTTCAAGATCTCGGTCAAGCACAACGACCCCATCGTCATGGTGAAGGCGTACCGGATGCTCGCCGAGCGGGGCGACTGGCCCCTCCACCTCGGCGTGACCGAGGCCGGCCCGGCGTTCCAGGGCACGATCAAGTCGGCGACCGCGTTCGGCATCCTGCTCGGCGAGGGCATCGGCGACACGATCCGCGTCTCGCTGTCCGCGCCTCCCGCCGAAGAGGTCAAGGTGGGCCTGCAGATCCTGCAGTCGCTCAACCTCCGTGAGCGGAAGCTCGAGATCGTGTCGTGCCCCAGCTGCGGTCGCGCCCAGGTCGACGTCTACTCGCTCGCCGACAGCGTCACCGAGGGTCTGCAGGGCATGAGCGTTCCGCTCCGCGTCGCCGTCATGGGCTGCGTCGTGAACGGTCCGGGCGAGGCCCGCGAGGCCGACCTCGGCGTCGCCAGCGGCAACGGCAAGGGCCAGATCTTCGTCAAGGGCGAGGTCATCAAGACCGTCCCCGAGTCGGAGATCGTTGCGACGCTCATCGCCGAGGCCAACCGTCTCGCCGACGAGATGGAGGACCGCCCGTCGGGCGAGCCCACCGTCAGCGTCGGCGCGCACTGATCTCGGCCGGCCGGCTACCCGTCACCCGGCGGCCGTCGCGTCCGGCTGCTAAGCACCCGGCTGCGCAGCACCCACCGGCTCGAAGTGGATGCGGCCACTCGGGATGTCGGCGGCCGTCACCCGCAGACGCACGCGGTCGCCGGGCTGGACGCCGTCCCAGCGCGGGACGGACGCCGTGACGGCCGGATCGTCGAGCTGCACCAGCACGGTGCCGTTGCGAACGGCGAGCACCGTGGTCTCCAGCACCGCTCCGATGCGCGAGCTGAGGAGCGCAGCCTCCACCCGGTCCACGGCACCGGCGTCCAGCTGCGCGGCCAGCCGGTTCGATGCACCCATGATCGACGGCAGCTCACCGAGCGACGCCCGCGCCCAGTCGGGCACCGGTCGCCCGGCGCAGAGCGCCTCGCAGACGACGAGGCCCCAGCGGTCGACGAGCCGGCGGAGCGGCGCCGTGATGTGGGCATACGGGGCAGCGATGGCCGACTGCTGCGGGTCGGCGGGCGGCTCGCCGTCGAGGACGACGTAGCCCGCCCCGCGGAACAGGGCCGTCGCAGCCTGGAGCACGGCGGCCGCGTGCGGCTGCGCGCGGTCGAGCGAGCGCAGGTACTCGCCGTACGGAATGCCCTCCGCCCACGGCAGCCCGAGGGCGATCGTCTGGGCACGGAACGCCGCGAACGCCTCGGGTGACGGCGCGGGCATCGTGCGCAGGATGCCGATCCGGCCCTCCAGCATCAGTGCAGCGGCCGCCATCCCGGTCAGCAGGGAGAGCTGGGCGTTCCACTCCTCGACCGGGAGCGTGGCGCGCCGCTGGAGGGTGTAGGCGCCGTCGCGGAAGACGATCTCCTCGTCCGGCGTGTTCAGGCTCGCGCCGCCGCGCTCACGCTCGCAGGCGATCCGGAGCGGCCCCACCACGCTCAGCAGTGCCAGCTCCTCCGGTGCCGAGCCGTCGTCGATCGCGGCCTGCGCCTCTTCATAGCTCCACTGGCGACGGGATCGGATGCGGGCGCGCGACACGTGCGCCGAGGTCTGATGACCGGTCGCGTCGAGCGCGATGTCCCAGACGTACGCGCCGCGGACCACATCGGGCAGTAGCGAGCCGGCATCCTCGCCGATCGCCGCCGGGTGCAGCGGGACCCGGCCGTCGGGCGCGTACAGGGTCTGCCCGCGGCGGCGGGCCTCCGCATCCACGGCGCCTTCCGGACGCACGAGGGCCGGCACGTCCGCGATCGCATAGAGCACGCGGAAGCCGTCGGCGGTGCGGGCGAGGTGGAGCGCCTGATCGAGGTCGGTGGATCCGGCGGGGTCGATGGTGAGGAACGGCACGTCGGTGAGATCCGCCTCAGGGAGGGGATGCGCGGCGGCGACCGAGCGCGCCTCCGCCTCGACCGGCTCGAGGAAGCCGTCCGGGAGCCCGAGCTCGTGGCGGAAAGCCGCGAGCGAGGCGGCGAGGGGAGCGGCGGAGGCGGAATCGACGACGCGGGTCCGGCGGTCGGGCATGCCCCCACCGTAGTCTCCACGCGCGTGCGGGCTGTCGCGTGCCCTCTAACATGGAACGGTGCCTACACGCTTGAGCAACTACTTCCTCCGCACCCTCCGTGAAGACCCCTCCGACGCCGAGGTCACCAGCCACCGCCTGCTGGTCCGCGCCGGGTACATCCGCCGCCAGGCGCCGGGGATCTTCGCGTGGCTGCCGCTGGGGTTGCGCGTGAAGGAGAAGATCGAGCGGATCATCCGCGAGGAGATGGCGGCCGCCGGGGCGCACGAGGTGCACTTCCCCGCGCTGCTGCCTCGCGAGCCATACGAGGCCACCGGTCGCTGGGAGGAGTACGGCGACGGCATCTTCCGCCTCAAAGACCGCAAGGGTGCCGACTACCTGCTGGCTCCGACCCACGAGGAGGTCTTCACCCTGCTGGTGAAGGACCTCTACTCGTCGTATAAGGACCTCCCGCTCACGATCTTCCAGATCCAGGACAAGTACCGCGACGAGGCACGTCCGCGGGCCGGACTCCTGCGCGGGCGCGAGTTCACGATGAAGGACGCCTACTCTTTCGACTACACCGACGCCGGCCTCGACACGAGCTACATGGCGCAGCGCGACGCCTACGAGCGCATCTTCACGCGTCTCGGCCTCTCGTACGTGATCGTCCAGGCGGATGCCGGAGCGATGGGAGGCTCGCGGTCGGAGGAGTTCCTCCACCCGACCGTCGTCGGAGAAGACACGTTCGTTCGGTCGCCCGGGGGCTATGCGGCGAACGTCGAGGCGTTCACGACGCTCGCGCCGCCCACGCGCTCCTACGAGAAGCTGACGCCCCAGGAGGTGCTGGACACCCCCGGAACGCCGACCATCCAGTCGCTTGTCGAGCTCGCCAACGAGAAGCACCCGCGGCCCGACGGCCGCTCGTGGACGGCTGCAGACACGCTGAAGAACGTCGTGCTCGCGCTGACGCACCTCGACGGCACGCGCGACCTGGTGATCGTCGGGCTTCCCGGCGACCGCGAGGTCGACATGAAGCGCGCGGAGGTGGCCTTCGCGCCCGCCGAGGTCGAGGCCGCGACGGACGAGGACTTCGCCAAGCATCCCGGCCTCGTGAAGGGGTACATCGGACCCTGGTCTGCCGAGGGCCCCGTCCTGGGCGAGGAGTCCGCGACCGGCATCCGCTATGTCGTCGACCCGCGCGTGGTCGACGGCTCCGGCTGGATCACGGGCGCGAACATCGAGGGCAAGCACGTCTTCGGACTCGTCGCCGGCCGCGACTTCGGCTGGGACGGCGTGGTCGAGGCCGCCGAGGTCAAGGCGGGCGATCCGGCGCCCGACGGCTCCGGACCCGTCGAGCTGGCCCGCGGCATGGAGATCGGCCACGTCTTCCAGCTCGGCCGCAAGTACGCGGAAGCCCTCGGGCTGAAGGTGCTCGACGAGAACGGCAAGCTGGTCACCGTGACCATGGGGTCCTACGGCATCGGCGTGACGCGCATCCTCGCGATCATCGCGGAGGAGAACAACGACGACCGCGGCCTGGTGTGGCCCGAGTCGGTCTCGCCGTTCGACGTACATGTCGTGGCGGCCGGACGTGAGCAGGTCGCCTACGACGTGGCGGAGGAGGTCGTCGCCCAGCTGGAGGACGCCCGCCTCGACGTGCTCTACGACGACCGGCCGAAGGTCTCGCCCGGTGTGAAGTTCGGCGACGCCGAGCTGATCGGCATCCCGCGCGTTCTCGTCGTCGGCCGCGGCGCCGCCGAGGGCCAGGTCGAGTTGTGGGACCGCCGCTCGGGCGACCGCCGGACGCTGTCCATCGCGGAAGCCGTGGCGGAGCTCACGGCGTAGCGGACGAGGGAGCTCAGCCGGTCACGCATCGTCGCCGGCGATCTCCACGTGGATGCGGCGGAGATCCTCCACCAGGGAGCCGATCAGCACCCAGTGGCGCGGGTCGGGCGTCGCGACCGTGAGCGGCGCGGTGAGCACCGGGATACCGGCCGTCTCGGTCCCAGGCTCGACGATCGGTTCGTCAGGGTCGCGCGCCAGCAGCCGGAGGTCGTGGGCCGCGCGATCGAGCTCGTCGGCGATCGCGTGGATGGTCGGTTCGCCCGCGAGGCTGTCGTCGTAGTGGTCGTGGTAGGCCCGCGTCATCCCGAGCGTGCGGTTGATCAACGGCCGTAACCGGTCGAAGAGCTCCTGGTCGTGCTGCAGGAAGACCCGGTGCTTGCGTTGGCGCGGATTCAGCGACAGGCTCTCGTCTGCTGCGGTCAACGCCGCCTGCGCCTTGGTCTCCATCGGGCGGAGCAGCCGCGCCTCGATGAGGAGCGCATCCAGCTCGCCACGGGTGTGCGTCGTGGTCAGGGCGTCCGCCAGGCGCTCGAGAGTCGAGGCGGTCTCGCGCCCGAGCGCGATCACGGCCTGACGTGCAGGCGCCGTCAGCACCGGCGGCACGATGGCCACGTTGACGACGACGCCGATGACCGCGCCGATCACCGTCTCCACGATCCGGGCGAGCGCGTACTCCGGATCGGATGCGCCGATCGCCAGCACCAGCATCGCCGTGATCGGCACCTGGTTCGCGGTTCCGGGCGTCAGCCGTAGCGCCCAGGCGAGGAGGACCGACACGACGACCGCGAGCAGCACGATCCAGCTGTTCGTCCCGAAGGCGAGACCGATCAGGTAGGCGATCACGACGCCGACGATCACGCCGATCGAGCGCTCGATCGCGCGCCCGACGGACTGGTTGACGCTCGGCTGCACGACCAGCAGCGCCGCGATCGTCGCGAAGATCGGCAGTTCGCCGTGCACGAAGATGCTCGCCACCGCCCAGGCGAGGATCATGGCGACGGCGGTCTTCACCACCTGCAGGAACGGCGCGCGGGTGGAGGTGCGGATGGTGGCGGGGAGGGCGATCCCCGCCGGGAGCCGGCTTCCGGACGATCTGGTGCGTGCCACCCCTCAACGCTACCCGGCGGCGTACGCCGTGTAGGCGCGCACCGACCGCTGCAGCTGCGCCTCCCGAGCGGTGCTCAACGGAGCGAACGGCAGAGGCGTGACGCGCCCGCCGTCGCGGCGCCAGGTTCCGACGACCCGGCCGTCGGCCACGATGATCGGCTGGAAGATGCCGTTGTTGCCCGGGACGATCAGCTCCCAGTGCCCTTCGTCGAGGATCGGAGAGCGATCCTGGTATCCGAGCAGGTACTCGTCGAACCCGGGTAGCAGGTGCACCGCGTCCTTCTCGCCGCGGGTCGGGGGAGTGGATGCGGCACGGTCGGCCAGCTCGGCGGTCAGCAGGTACTCCACACCGTCGACCTCGAGGGTCGTCAGCGCATCCCCGAGCACCGCACGCGCCGTCTTCGCGCCCGCGACCGTGCCCTTCGTCCACCACACGAAGTCCTTCACCGTCGCCGGACCGTGCCCCTGCAGGTAGCGGAGGAGGAACTGCGCGACCGCCTCGTCCGGTTCGAGGGCCGGTGGTGCGGGCGCCCACTCGTCGAGGAGCACCAGCGCCTGCGTCGGGTTGCCGTTGCCCGCGCGGACCACGGGACCCCAGCACAGCAGCCCGGTCTGGGCGAGGTAGTAGATCAGGTGGTAGCCGCGCTGGCCCGTGGTGGCTATGCCTGCGTCCTCCCACAGCTGCATCACCTCGGCGCGGCCGATGCTCCCGCCGCCGGTGAGCGCCGCCGTGACGATGTCGGCGGCGCGCGTGAAGTCGGCTGCGGTCAGTTCGAGCTGCTGCTGACGCCGCGCAAGACCGGCCACGATGCGGTCGGTGGTGACCGACAGTATCCAGCGCAGGTCCTCCGGCGGGACGAAGTGCAGTGTTCCGCGCATGGGCCACGATCGGATGATGCGGCCGGCATCGAGCGCGGCCAGCACGTCGCTCTGGGCCGCGCCTGTGGTGCGCAGTGCGAGCGCCCAGCAGCCCGCGGCGAAGTCCTGACCCTGGAGGGCCAGCATGCGCCGCGCGACCGAGGTCACGTCCGACTCGCGCGGTCCGTCGATCGCCTGGGCGAGCCGGCGGAGGCGGAGCAGGTCGGAGCGGCGGGCGGGCATGGGAGTCAGCTTGCCAGGGACCGCCGACACGCGCATCCCGCGCGAGGCGAGGCGCGGTGGGCGCTCCGGGCGGCTAGCGGAGCAGGCCGAGCTCGGTCAGCTGTTCGCTGAGACCGGCGCCGTCCGGCGAGTACACCCACGGCGTCCCGGACAGCTCCGCGTGCTTGTCGGCCTTCGACCGGCCACCCGCGAGCACCGCCTCGCCGCTGGACAGCTGGCGGATGGCCACGGCGGCGACGTTCTCCGGATGCTCCGTGGTGAATTCGCCGTAGAGGTCCTCGTCGTGCTGGCCGTCGTCACCGATGAGCAGCCATTTGAGCCCGGGGAACTCCTCGGCCAGGCGGGCGAGGCTCGTGCGCTTGTGCTCGCGCCCGCTGCGGAACCAGCGGTCGTGCGTCGGGCCCCAATCCGTCAGCAGCAGCGGACCGGCGGGGAAGAGGTTGCGGTTCAGGAACCGGGTGAGCGTTGGCGCGACGTTCCAGGCCCCCGTCGAGAGGTAGATCACGGGTGCGCCCGGATGGGATGCGGCCAGCCGCTCGAGGAGGACCGCCATGCCCGGCGTGGGCACGCGGGCGTGCTCATCCAGCACGAAGGTGTTCCAGGCCGCGAGCAGCGGGCGGGGGAGCGCGGTGACCATCACCGTGTCGTCGACGTCGGAGATGATGCCGAAGGTCGCCTTCGGGTCGACGATGAACACCGGGGCCTCGAACACCCGCGCCGACTCGGAGGTCGAGAGCTTGATCGTGTGCCAGCCGGGCGCGAGCTGAACCGGGACGACCGTGTCGATGACGCCGCCACGGTCGGTGACGACCTCGTGCCGGTCGCCCTCGATCTCGACCGTCACCGTCGTCTCCGCCAGCGGGACGCTGATGAACGAGCGCCAGCCGCGCACCGACTCCTCGCGCTTGCGGTGCAGACGCTCGGCGCGACTGCCCGGCCGCGGGTCCTTCGCGAGCACGACGCGGCCCAGGATGCGCACCCAGCTCGGCGAGCCGTACCCGGTGTACGGGACGATCGTCGCGAGGAATCCGCGCTTGCGAGCGCGGCGCGCGCGGAACTCGTGGAACGCGTCCTCGATGCGCGCGGCGCGGTGCATGATGGGCTCGACCGCTGCGCTACGACGGACGACGGAGTCGCCGGAGACGTGCTCGGGGCGCGATTCGGGGGAGGGCATCTGAGTCATTTTCTCATGGAGTGAACGTGCACACGAATGCATCCCCCAGATCTGGGGGACATTTCTGCGGCGCGTCGAAGGGTATTCCCCAGCGGAAGTGAGGTTTCCCCGAATATGATCCCGTTAGTGCGACGGTGATCCCGTCGCCGGGCTGGGGACCCGCACCACCACCTTGTTCGAGAGAAAGAAGGAGCCGCCCTCGTGCCCATCAACGATCTGGTCGCCGGTCAGAACACCGTCGGAGCGCCGCTCGTGCGCACGGAACCGATCCAGGAGCGCAGCGCAGCGCGCATCGACGCCCTCCTGGACGCCGCCGCCGAAGTGGTCGACGAGATCGGCTTCGATCGGCTCACCACCGCGATGGTGGCCGAACGAGCCGGTGCCTCCATCGGGACCGTGTACCGGTATTTCCCGGACCGCATCGTGCTGTTGCAGGCGCTGCGCGACCGCGCGCTGCTGCGGTACCGCCGCTCGGTCGTCGAGGCGATCGACGCCCAGTCGCCCGAGCACTGGTGGAACGCCGTGGAGTGCGCGATCGACGCGTTCGTCGACATGTTCCGCACCGAGAGCGGCTTCCGCATCATCCGCTTCTCGGGCGCCGAGCGCGCGGGTGCCGGCGAGGAGGACCTCGCCCAGGACACCGGCTTCGCGAATCAGTTCGCGCAGATCCTCGCGGACGAGTACGGGCTCCCGGCCGGAGAGGATCTGGCCTTCCGCCTCCAGGTCGTCGTCGAGATCATGGACTCCCTGATCACGCGCGCTTTCGTGGAGGACCCGAACGGCGACGAGCGCTACATCGCCGAGGCGAGGACGGTCGCCCGCGAGTACCTGGAGCGCCGGTTCGGCCCCGAGTCCTGACTCGGTGACCCGTTCGCCGGATTCTCTTCCGGCGGGAATGTCGGTGGTCGGTGGCAAGTTGCCATCCACACGGGCGCGCGTTCCGAACAAGGAGCGCACGTGCCGAACGGCCGTGACACCGACAGAAGGGGGGCCGGCAGTGCGACCGACCCTGAATGCCACAATTCGACGCATTCCATTGCGCAAACGGCCGGACGCTGTTTGGCTGGGTGAGATGGCCGCATCAGCTTCCGCATCCCGCGACACCGATATCGCAGCGACCCCGGCGACGGGAGCGCGCTCGTGATCGAGTTCCGCGATGTCACGAAGCGCTTCCCGGACGGGACGCTGGCCGTCGATGACTTCTCCCTGGTGATCCCATCGCGCAAGATCACCGTCCTCGTCGGTTCGTCCGGCAGCGGCAAGACGACGATCCTCCGCATGATCAACCGGATGGTCGATCCGACCTCCGGGCAGATCGAGATCGACGGCGAGGATGTGCTGTCCCTGAAGCCCGTCGCCCTGCGCCGCTCGATCGGCTATGTGATGCAGAACTCGGGGCTGCTGCCGCACCGCAAGGTCGTCGACAACATCGCCACCGTCCCGCTGCTCAAGGGCGTGAAGAAGAAGGATGCGCGGGAGCGTGCACTCGAACTGATGGACACCGTGGGGCTCGAGCGCTCGCTCGCCGATCGGTACCCGAGCCAGTTGTCGGGCGGCCAGCAGCAGCGTGTGGGCGTCGCCCGCGGGCTCGCGGTCGACCCGAACATCCTGCTGATGGACGAGCCGTTCGGCGCCGTCGACCCGATCGTCCGCGACGATCTGCAGAACGAGCTGCTCCGCTTGCAGCGCGATCTCGACAAGACGGTCGTGTTCGTCACGCATGACATCGACGAGGCCTTCAAGCTCGGCGACCAGGTCGTCATCTTCCGGAAGGGCGGCATCGTCGCGCAGAAGGGCACGCCCGCCGAGATCCTGGCCGACCCGGCCGACGAGTTCGTCGCGTCCTTCGTCGGCGCCGATCGCGGACGACGGGCACTCCACGTCGAGGAGACGCCGACCGGTTCGGTGCTCGTCGACAGCGACGGCCGCGCCGCGGGCGTCCTCTCCGGCTCGCCGCGTGGCGCCGCCGCTCCCTCCGAGGCAAAGGCCGCGACCGTCTCGGTCGCGGGTGCTCCGGCGCAGGGTGAGGACGCGTCGTGAGTTTCTTGTGGTCGAATCTCGGCCAGGTCTGGAATCTCACGGTCACCCACGTGTGGCTCGCCGCTCTCCCGATCATCATCGGGTTCGTGGTGTCGCTACCCATCGGGTGGGTCGCGAACCGCTATCGCTGGAGCCGCGGTGTGCTGCTGACGATCGGCGGCATCCTCTACACGATCCCGTCGCTGCCCCTGTTCTTCGCGATGCCCGCCCTGATCGGCACGCAGATCCTGTCGCCGCTCAACGTCGTGGTGGCGCTGAGCATCTACGCGCTCGCGCTGATGGTCCGCACGACAGCGGACGCACTGGGCTCCGTTCCCGGTGACGTGCTGCAGTCGGCGACCGCCGTCGGGTTCTCGGCCTGGCGCCGCTTCTGGTCCGTCGAGCTCCCGCTGGCCGGACCGGTTCTTCTCGCGGGCCTCCGGGTGGTGTCGGTCAGCACGGTCAGCCTCGTGAGCGTCGGAGCGCTTCTGGGCGTCCCGAACCTCGGCTACCTGTTCACGGACGGCCTCAACCGGTCGTACACCGAGGAGGTCCTGGTCGGCATCATCCTCATCATGGTGGTGGCGCTCGTCTTCGACCTGATCCTCGTGGGTCTCGGGCGCGTGCTGCTGCCCTGGACGCGATCCAACCGGCGAGCCGGCCGCCTCAGCAGGCGCGCGGCGATGAGGGCGGTGACCGGCGCATGACCGACATCCTGGCCGCCTTCGGGTGGATCGGCGACCCGACCAACTGGTCCGGGCCGAGCGGCATCCCCGCGCGTCTGGGCGAGCACATCGCCTACTCGCTGCTGACGCTGCTGCTCGCTGCGATCATCGCCCTGCCGATCGGTTTCGCGATCGGTCACTCCGGCCGCTTCCGCGGGCTCGCGGTCGGCGTGTCCGGGGCGCTGCGTGCGCTGCCGACACTGGGCCTCGTCATCTACCTGGCGCTGCTCACGACCAACCTGACCATCGTCCCGCCGCTGATCGCGCTCACCATCCTCGCGATCCCGCCGATCCTGGCCGGCGCTTACTCCGGCCTCGAGTCGGTGGACCGCGCTCCGATCGACGCCGCCCGCGCGATCGGGATGACGGGCTGGCAGGTGTTCACGAAGGTCGAGCTGCCGCTGTCGCTGCCGCTCGTGATCGGCGGCATCCGTTCGGGTGGCCTGCAGGTGATCGCCACCTGGACCGTCGCGGCCATCCTGCCGGTCGGCGGCCTCGGCCGATTCCTGTTCGACGGCATCGCCGTCCAGAACTACCCGGAGATCCTGGGCGGCTCCATCATCGTGGTCGCCCTCGCCCTCGTCGCGGACGGGCTGTTCGCCATCGTCCAGCGCCTCGTCGTGCCCCGCGGTGTCACCGCCGGGCGCGTCCGCGACAGCGCCGAAGGAGGCCGCTCCACCGCCCGCCCGGTGCCGGAAGGCGCCCCAACGACCTGACCCGTCCTGTCCAACCCAGCACACCAGCCTCCCGACCGGGAGCACCCAAGAGAAGAGAAGATCATGTTCGCATCGAAGAAGAGCCGCCTCGCGGCCGGCGTGCTCGCCGCCGGGGCGCTGCTCGCCCTCAGCGCCTGCTCGTCCGGTGGCGGCGCGTTCAGCAGCGACTCCGCCTCGTCCTCCAGCGACACCGTCACGGTCGGTTCGGCCGCGTTCGGCGAGTCCGAGATCCTCATGCAGATCTACGGCCAGGCGCTCGAGGCCAACGGCGTCAAGGTCGCGTACAAGCCGAGCATCGGCCAGCGCGACGTCTACCTGAAGGCGCTGCAGGACGGCTCCATCGACCTCATCCCCGAGTACAGCGGCAACCTGCTCCAGTTCTACGACAAGAACAGCACCGCCACCTCCAGCGACGACGTCTACGCCGGACTCAACGACGCCCTGCCGAAGGGCTTCGAGGTGCTCGACCAGTCGGAGGCGCAGGACGCCGACTCGTACAACGTCACCAAGGAGTTCTCGGAGAAGTGGGACGTGAAGAGCCTCGATGACCTCAAGAAGGTCACCGACCCGCTGACCGTCGGCGCCAACCCGGAGTTCCAGACCCGCCCGTACGGCATCCCCGGGCTGAAGTCGGCGTACGGCGTCACCGCGACGCTCAAGCCGATCAGCGACTCCGGCGGACCGCTGACCGTCGCCGCCCTCAAGAACGGCGACGTCCAGCTGGCCGACATCTACACGACGACCCCGGCCATCAAGGACAACGGGTTCGTGACCCTGAAGGACCCGAAGAACCTGATCGCCGCGCAGAACATCGTGCCGCTGATCAACAGCAAGAAGGCGTCCGACAAGGTCAAGGACGTGCTGAACAAGGTGTCGAAGGAACTCACCACCGAGGACCTCATCGACATGAACGGCGAGAACCAGGGGTCGAGCAAGACCCAGCCGGACGCCGTCGCCAAGAAGTGGCTCCAGGACCACCCGATCAAGTAACGGTTCGGTCGGCTCCATCAAGCGGCGGCTCGGGTTCCCGGGCCGCCGCTTCCATGTGCCGGCTCTCGCGCTTGCCGAGCACCTTCTTGACCACGAACACCGCGATGATGAACAGCGCGATGACGGCGACGAAGGCGTATCCCGCCCAGTGCAGCTCACGCGACAGCTCGCGATAGCCGCCGGCCGCGGCCGAGCCGACGCTCACGTAGGCGAACGCCCAGAGCACGCAGGCGGGGGCCGTCCAGGCCATGAAGGTGCGGTACCGCATCGGGCTCATGCCCACGGTGAGCGGGATGAGCGAGTGCAGGACCGGGAGGAACCGCGACAGGAACACGGCGATCCCGCCGCGGCGCGCCAGGTACGCTTCGGCGCGGTCGAAGTTGCGGGTGCCGACGCGGTTGCCGAGCCGGCTGGTGCGGATGCGCGGGCCGAACCAGCGACCGAGCGCGAATCCGAGCGACTCGCCGCAGAGTGCTCCGACGATGACGACGGCGACCAGTGCGACGTACTCGACCGGGTTGGCCACGCCGGTGCTCGCGACCAGCACGATCGTGTCGCCCGGGACGATGAGCCCGATCAGGATGGACGTCTCGAGCAGGATGCCGAGCCCGGCCAGCAGCGTCCGGAGGACCGGGTCCACACTCTGCACGAGGTCGAGCACCCAGGTCAGTGCGTCGTTCATGTCGTCCCTCCGGGCTGCGGCATAGCGGAAGCGTAGCGGCGCGGGCTGGCTCGTTGCTGCGAAGCCGGATGCGACCAGCGGCCGGATCAGCTGACGAGCACGACCACCGGCGGCACGACGACGAGCAGCACCGTCGTCACCACCACGGTCGCGCGCAGCACGGGCCCGACCGTCCGGCGGCCGTCTGTCAGGCGCTCCTCCCGGGCGACGAGGGCGGCGCGCCGCTGCTCCGGCGTCCGGCGGTCCTTCGGTGCGCCGAGAACGGCACCCGCCTGGCCCGTCTCGTCGACGAGCCGGATCGCCCCCGCGAGCACGCGGTCTCCCGCCTCGTGGCGCGCGGTGTCGTCGGCGAGCATCTCCAGGAGCAGCGCGACGGCGTCCTGCGCCCGGGTGGCGATGGGGAACCAGGGGAGGGCGCGCTTCCAGGAGCGGAACGCATCCAGCAGCAGGTGGTGCTTCTGCCGCAGGTGGGCGCGCTCGTGGGCGACCACCGCATCCAGCTGGTCGGGGGAGAGCAACGCGATCATGCCCTCGGAGAGCACCGTGACGCTGCGCGCGCCCGGCAGGCAGTACGCGGCAGGGGCGGGATGGTCGATCACCCGGGTGGTCGGAGCGTCCGGCAGGGGAGAGGACAGCAGCCGCAGCAGCTCCATGTGCCGGTGGCGCTGGTTGCGGCTGCGGACGGAGGTGAGCGCGAGGTTCAGGAGGAGGTGAGCCGTCAGCAGCACGGCCGCGCTCAATAGGAAGGCGTTGAGGAGGCTGGCATCCGGCGGCAGGGGCCCGTGGAACAGCGAGGCAGCCGCTCCGCCGATGCGCGACCACAGGTCGTCGCCGAACGGCTGCAGTCCCGCCAGCAGCAGCGAGCCGATCATCGAGATGCCTCCCGCGAGGGCGATCGACTGCCAGAGGGCGACGGCCAGCACGGGGGCGGCGGAGGGCCACTTGGCGCGCGCGAGCAGCAGCGGCACAGGCCAGGCGAGCGCGATGGCGAGCGCGCCCAGGAAGATCGCGCCGGCGAGCCCGGCGGCGGGGTCGCTGCTCACACGCTGCGGGCGTCGAGCAGGCGGCGCAGCACCTCGGCTTCGGACTCGTCGACCGATCCGACGAAGTAGGCGAGCGCCTCGGTGCGGTCGGAGGAGGACTCCAGCACTTCGCGCATCAGATCGGCGACGTGACCGGCGCGGGTCAGGGCGGCGTAGTACAGGTGCGGCCGGGCGTCGCGGTCGCGGGCGACGAACCCCTTGGCCTCGAGTCGGGAGAGGACGGTGAGGATCGTCGTGAGCGCCGGTGCCTTGCCGGTCTCGCGGGCCGCCGCTAGCTTGTCGCGTAGCTCACCCGCGGTGATGGGGGCGTCGCCGTCCCACAGGGCGTCCATGACGGCCCGTTCGAGTTCTCCGAGATTGGCCACGAATCCAGAGTAGCGCGAACAGGCTGAGAATGTTCTACACTTCGTAGAAGTTCAGTTCTACAATGTGTAGAAGAGGCGAAGGGAACTCACGTGAACGAACTGCTGGACCCGCTCCTACTCTCGCGTTGGCAGTTCGGGCTCACCACGATCTACCACTTCCTGTTCGTGCCGCTGACGATCGGCCTGGTCACCTGCACAGCGATCTTCCAGACGGCCTGGTACCGCACGGGGAAGGCGCACTACCTGCAGCTGACCCACTTCTTCGGCAAGATCTTCCTGATCAACTTCGCGATGGGCGTGGTGACCGGCATCGTGCAGGAGTTCCAGTTCGGCATGAACTGGTCCGACTACTCGCGCTTCGTCGGCGACATCTTCGGCGCTCCGCTCGCCCTGGAGGGGCTGCTCGCGTTCTTCCTGGAGGCGACGTTCATCGGGTTGTGGATCTTCGGGTGGGACCGCCTCCCGAAGGGGCTGCACCTGGCGACCATCTGGATCGTGTCGGTGGGCAGCATCCTCTCGGCCTACTTCATCCTCGCGGCGAACGCCTTCATGCAGAACCCGGTCGGCTATCACATCAACGCCGCGAAGGGCCGGGCGGAGCTCACGGATCTCTGGGCCGTGCTCACGAACAAGGTCGCCCTCGCCGCCTTCCCGCACACGATCTTCGGCTGCTTCATGGTCTCGGCCGGCCTCATCATCGCCGTCGCCGCCTGGCACCTCTCGCGCAACAACCACCTCGAGACGATGCGGCCAGCACTCAAGTTCGGCCTCTGGTTGATGGTCGGCGCCGGGATCGGCACGGTCCTGAGCGGCGACCAGCTCGGTCTCGCCATGGTCGAGACGCAGCCGATGAAGATGGCGGCCGCCGAAGCGCTCTACAAGACCTCGACCGGAGCCGACGCCTCCTTCTCGATCTTCACCCTCGGCACCCCGGACGGCGTCCACGAACTGTTCTCGATCCGCGTGCCGTACCTGCTGTCGTTCCTGTCGACGCACAGTCTGAACGGCACCGTCGAGGGCATCAACGACCTGCAGGCGCAGTACACGCAGCTCTACGGCCCCGGCGATTACACGCCGACCATCTGGATCACCTACTGGGCGTTCCGCTGGATGATCGGGCTCGGGATGCTCCACGTCGCCATCGCCGTCGTCGGCCTCTGGCTGACCCGCAAGGGCCGCACTCCGACCCGCGCCTGGCAGTGGAAGATCGCGATCTGGGCCATGCCGCTCTCGCTGCTGGCGATGATCGTCGGCTGGATCTTCACCGAGATGGGGCGGCAGCCGTGGATCGTGTTCAGCCTCATGAAGACGGCCGACGGCGTCTCGCCCGGCACGACCGGAATCGAGGTGCTGATCTCGCTCGTCGCCTTCACCGCCATCTACGGCACCCTCGCGGTCGTCGAGTTCAAGCTCATCAAGCGCGCCGCCCAGAAGGGCCCCGAGCCGATCGAGAAGCACCTCGACGACGCCGGCGAGCCCATCCCCGTCGCCACGGTCTACTAGGAGGAGCACGACAATGGATCTCGCAGTTCTCTGGTTCGGCATCGTCGCCTTCTTCTTCGTTGGCTACTTCGTGCTCGACGGCTTCGACTTCGGGGTGGGGATGGCGCTGCCGTTCCTCGGCCGCGACGACGTCGACCGCCGCGTGATGATCAACACGATCGGCCCGGTCTGGGACCTCAACGAGACGTGGGTCATCGTCGGAGGCGCTGCGTTGTTCGCCGCCTTCCCCGAGTGGTACGCCACGCTGTTCAGCGGCTTCTACCTGGCGCTGCTGCTCATCCTGCTCGCCCTGATCGTGCGCGGCGTGTCGTTCGAGTACCGGCACCAGCGCGCCGGCGCCCGGTGGAAGAAGTGGTTCGACGGGATGATCATCGTCGGCTCCGCGGTTCCCGCGTTCCTCTGGGGCGTCGCGTTCGCGAACATCGTGCAGGGCGTCGCGCTCGACGCCAACCACGACTACACGGGGACGCTGTTCGACCTCCTGAACGGCTACGCGATCGTCGGCGGCCTGACGACCCTCCTGCTGTTCTTCACCCACGGCGTCGTCTTCATCTCGCTGAAGACGGATGGCGATCTCCGCGTCCGGGCACGGCGGCTCGCCGCGCGCTCGGGAGCTGTCGCCATCGTGGTCGCTGCGGTGTTCCTCGGCTGGACGGCCATCTCGCACTTCTCGCCGGTGTTCCTCGCGCTCGCGATCTTCGCCGCGGTGGCGCTTGTCGCGTCCTGGATCGCCAACCTGCGCGGGGCCGAGGGATGGTCGTTCGGGTTCATGGCGGCGACCATCGCCCTCGCCGTCGTGTCGCTGTTCGCCGCCCTGTTCCCCGACGTGATGCCCTCCTCGCCGAACCCGGAGAACAGCCTCACCATCGCGAACGCGTCCAGCTCGCAGACCACGCTGACGATCATGACGTGGGTCGCGGCGATCTTCCTTCCGCTGATCCTCGTCTACCAGGGCTTCACCTACTGGATCTTCCGCAAGCGGGTGACGCGCGACCACATCCCGCAGGAGGCGCCGGACGCCGGTGGCACCGACGACACGCAGCAACCCGTGACGGCCTGACGTGCGCCCGCTCGACCCCCGACTCCTGCGGTACGCCTCGGCGACCCGCGGCACCCTCGCCGCGGGCGCCGGGCTCGCGATGCTGCAGACCGCATCCATCATCTCCTTCGCCTGGCTATTGACGGATGTCGTGGTGCGCGCGATCGCCGGGGAGCCGCTCGCGAGCCTCAGCCCGACCATCGGCCTGCTGGGTCTCGTCGTGGTCGTGCGCGCGGGGCTGCTGTGGGCGGTCGAGTCGGTGTCGTCCCGCGGCGGAGCGCGCGTCGTCGGGCAGCTGCGGGAGGGCCTGGTCGCGGCGGTCGGACGGCTCGGCCCGGGGTGGGTCGCCCGCAGGAGCACCGCCGACGTCACGCTCGTCGCCGGCCACGGCATGGATGCGCTCGACGGCTATTTCGCGAAGTACCTGCCGCAGCTGATCGGCACCGCCATCGCGACGCCGCTCCTGGTGCTGACGATCGGCTGGCGCGACCTCACCAGCGGGATCATCCTCGTGATCACTCTCCCGCTCATCCCTGTGTTCATGGTGCTGGTCGGCTGGGCGACCCAGGCGGCGCAGAAGCGGCAGTGGCGGGCGCTCTCCACCCTCTCGAGCGGCTTCCTGGATGTGGTCGCCGGGCTCTCGACGCTGAAGCTGTTCGGGCGGCAGCACCGCCAGGAGGCGCGGATCCGCCAGGTGAGCGACCAGTATCGCGTTCACACCATGCGGGTGCTGCGCATGTCGTTCCTCTCCGGGTTCGTGCTGGAACTGGCCGCGAGCCTGTCCGTCGCGGTGATCGCTGTCACGATCGGTCTGCGACTGCTGGGCGGCTCGCTCGACCTCTCGGTCGGACTGTTCGTGCTGCTGCTCGCGCCCGAGGCGTTCCTGCCGCTGCGCAACGTGGGCGCGAGCTACCACGCGGCCGCGGAGGGCATCGAGGCCGCGTCGAACGCGTTCGAGGTGATCGAGGCGGCGGAAGCCATGGACGCTGTGACGCCGGATGCGGATGTCGCCGCAGGGACCGGACTGGTGCTCGAGGACGTGCGGATCGCGTACGACGGACGGACCGTCGTCGACGGCTTCAGTGCCGCTGTGCCGCCAGGGACGCTCGCCGTGCTCCGGGCGCCGAGCGGGGCCGGCAAGTCGAGCCTGGTGAGCGCGGTGCTGGGCTTCACCGCGTTCGAGGGCCGCATCCACGCGGGCGGCCGGACCGACGCGGTGGGGCGACGCGAGGCGATCGCGTGGGCCGGGCAGCGGCCCGGGCTGCTCGCCGGGAGCATCGCGTCGAACGTCGCGCTGGGCGATGCGTCGGACGCTTCCGGCACGGATGCGCGTGTCGAAGATGCGCTGCGAGATGCCGCCGCCACCGAACTCGACCCGACTCTGGAGCTCGGCCCCGGCGGGTCGGGGCTGTCCGGCGGCCAGGCCCAGCGGGTCGCGGTCGCCCGGGCGCTGTACCGCCTGCGGTCGCGTCGGTGCCCTGTGCTGATCCTGGACGAGCCGACCTCGGCGCTCGACGCGGAGACGGAGGCCCGCCTGCTGCGTGCGGTGCGGCGTGCGGCGGACGACGGCGCGGCGGTGCTGGTCGTGAGTCACCGGCCGGCGGTGGCGGAGGCGGCGGACGTCGTGCTGACGCTGCCCGCCCGCGATGCGTCGGACGGGGTCGCAGCGAGCACGCAGTCCGAGGAGAGCGAGGTGTCCGGTGTCCGCTGAATCGAGGCTCCGAGAGACGCAGGCGCGGGGTGCTGCGGACCCCGCGGAGGTGCGCCGCATCCTCCGGTTGGCCATCCCTTCCCCGGGCCGGCTGTGGGCCGCCATCGGGTTCGGGTTCCTGAGCGGCGGAAGCGCGGTCGCGTTGCTGGGCGTCTCGGCGTGGTTGATCACGCGGGCCTCGGAGCAGCCGGCGCTGATGTACCTGTCGGCCGCTGTCGTCGGCGTCCGGGCGTTCGCCCTCGGGCGCGCGTTCTTCCGCTATCTCGAGCGGCTGGCCGGACACGACGCGGCCTTCCGGCAGCTGGGGACGGTGCGATCGCGCCTCTACGCACGACTGGAGCCGCTTGCGCCGGACGGACTGCGCGGTGTGCGCTCTGGCGACCTGCTGGCGCGGCTGGCGGACGACGTGGACGAGCTCCAGAACCTGGCGCTGCGCGTCATCCAGCCGCTGGTGAGCGCGGGTCTGGTCGCCGTCGGCAGCATCGTCGCCGCGTTCCTGATCCTCCCGACGGCGGGCGTCGCTCTGCTGGTCACGCTGGCGGTGGCCCTGGTCGCGGGGATGCTGGTGAACCGGTGGGTCGCGGGGGCCGCCGAGCGTCGCATCGCGCCGCTCCGGGCCGAGCTGAACGACGCCCTGCACGACCTGGTCGCGAACCTCGATGTCCTGACCGCCTACGGGGCGCTTCCCGCGGCGCAGGAGCGCGTGCGCGCGGCCGGTGAGCGGCTGACGGCGGCGTCGCGCGCGCGGGCGGTGGGTCTCGGCCTGACCGCGGGCGTGGTCTCGCTTCTTGCGGGCGCGGCGACCGTCCTCGGGCTCTCGGGAGGCATCCCCGCGGTGATCGGCGGCTCGCTCGACGCGCCGGGACTCGCCGTCGTGGCCCTGCTCCCGCTCGCGGTCTTCGAGGTCTTCGGCACCGTACCGCTGGCGTTCGGCGCCTGGCGACGGGTGCGCGCGAGCGCGGAGCGGATCGCGTCGGCGGCGCCGATCGAGGTGCCGGACGGCGTCCCGGTGGATGCGCTGGACGCCCGGGCGCTGGTCGTGAGCGGTGCTGCCGGCGGCGTCCCGGAGGTGGTGCTCGACGGTGTGTCGGCGCACTGGCCGGACGACGATCACGACGTGCTGCGCGAGCTCGACCTGCGGCTGCGACCGGGGGAGCGCGTGCTGCTCACCGGCCCGACCGGTGCAGGCAAGACAGCACTCGCCCACGTCCTCACGCGCCTGATCGATCACACCGGCGACTACTCGATCGACGGTGTTCCGGCCCGCGACCTGCGCCAGGACGACGTGCGACGCGTGATCGGGCTGGTCGAGCAGCGGCCCTACCTGTTCGACTCCGATCTGCGCCAGAACCTGCTGTTCGCACGCGACACGGCAACAGATGACGAACTGCTGGATGCGCTCGACCGGGTGGGACTGCGCGACTGGGCTCTCGCCCGCGGCGGACTGTCTGAGCCGGTCGGCGAGCGTGGCGCCCTGGTGTCGGGCGGTCAGGCCCAGCGGATCGCGCTCGCCCGCGCGCTCCTCGCCGACTTCCCGGTGCTCGTCGTCGACGAGCCCACCGCGAACGTCGACAGCGCGGTCGCGGATGCGATCGTGGGGGATGTGCTGCGGACCGCGGCTGAGGACGGCCGGACGGTGCTCCTGATCTCGCACACGGACGTTCCGACCGAGCTGGTGGATCGGGTGGTGCGGCTGGAGGACGGCGCGCTGGTCGGGTAGCGGGGTCGTTGCCGGGCCGAGCGGATCAGGGCAGCGGTCGCGCCAGCGCGGCGAACCGCGCGCGCCAGGCGTCGGTCCGCGCGGGATCCTGCGCGAGAGCCGGCCCGCCCACCCACGCGGTGACGGCGCGGATGCCGTGCAGCGCGTTCACGGCCCACAGCACCGCGCCCTCCAACTCCGACGGCCGGACGGCCACATCCTCGACCGGGACGCCGAGCGCAGCGGCCACACCCCGTACCGTGCGCGCGGCGACGCTGTCGACCCGCGGGAGCGAGAAGGGCGGCGCGAACAGTGCATCACCGCGCCACCAGAGCAGTGCGGTCGTCGTGCCGTCCGACACGCGGCCGTGGTCGAGGATGATCGCCTCCTGCGCCCCTCGGCGCTGCACCCGCTGACGGAGCGCGCTGAGTCGATCGAGGTCCGGCCCCTTCAGGTGCGGGACGACGCGGGGGTCGGCGTCGGCGGTCGCGACCACCAGCTCGGAGGTGAGTTCCGGTGCCGTCCGCAACCGGAAGCGCAGGCGCAGGGCGTCCCGCGCACGCACGAGCTCCAACCGCGGAAACCAGTCGCCCTCGCGCGGCGGCGAGCCGATCGCGGCATCCCAGAACGCCTCGACCTCGGCGCGGTCGGCGAAGCCCTGCTCGCGTACGGTCTCGGCGAACCGGCTGCGGTGCAGCCCGAGCGCCAGCACTCGGCCGTCGCGGACCAGGAACGAGTCGGCGCCGAGCAGCTCGGTCTCCGTCACCTCGCAGTCGTCGCGCACGCGGAGCTCACCGCCCGCCCAGTCGGCGAGGGAGCTGACCGGTCCGGTGCTGTGCGTGTCCACTCGCCTAGGCTAGTCCGGTGCTCACCCCGCTCCGCGTGCAGCCGCTCGACACCTGGGTCGACCCGGCCGACGCGTTCGCGACGCTGTTCGGCGGCGCGGACGGTGTCGATGCGGTCTGGCTCGACAGCGGGCCCGAGGCCCTCAGCGGGCGGTCATACATCGGGACGGGCCGTGTGCGGATGACCGCGTCCGTCGCCGACGGCACGGTCACCGTCGACGGCGTGACGCGGCCCGGAGGGGTGCTGGATGCGCTGCGCTCCGACCTAGGGCTGTGGCACGGCGAGCAGGCCGAGCGCCTCGCCGCCCCGATCGGCTGGTGGGGGCGTCTCGGCTACGAGGCCGGTGCGTCGGCAGCCGGTGCGCCGGTCGCGGTGCCGGAGCACGGCCGCACGACCGACGCATCCCTTCTGTTCGTCGACCGTGTTGTCGTCTTCGACCACGCCGACCGGACGATCGAGATCATCGCCCCTGACGACGCCGACGGAACGGCCTGGATCGACGCGACCGTGCGCGCGCTGGCGACCGCCGCCGGTGCCACTGACGCCTACCTGGCCGCGCATCCCATCCCGCCGGCCGTCGCTCACTGGCGCCACGACGACGACGCCTATCTCGCCGCGATCGAGGCGTGTCAGGAGGCGATCCGCGCCGGCGACGCCTACCAGCTCTGCCTCACCAACCGCGTCACCGCGCGCAGCGCCGCCGACCCGCTCGCCGTGCACCTGCGGCTGCGGCGGGCGAGCCCGGCACCGTTCGCCGGCTTCGTGCGGATCGCCGGGGAGACGCTCGTGAGCTCGTCGCCGGAGGAGTTCCTGCGCGTCGACGGAGGTCGTGTCCGCACCCGCCCGATCAAGGGCACGCGCCCGCGGGGAGCGACCGTCGCCGCCGATGTCGAACTGCGTGCGGAACTCGAGGCGAGCGAGAAGGAGCGCGCCGAGAACGTGATGATCGTCGACCTGATGCGCAACGACCTCGGGCGGGTGTGCGAGGTCGGCTCCGTCGAGGTCACCCACCTGCTCGCGGTGGAGAGCTACGCGCAGGTCCACCAGTTGGTCTCGACGGTCGAGGGCCGGCTCCGCCCCGGGCTCGGCGCGGTGGATGCGGTGGCCGCGTGCTTCCCGGCCGGCTCGATGACCGGGGCGCCCAAGCTGAGTGCCATGCGCATCCTGAACCGGCTGGAGGGTGGCCCGCGCGGGGCGTTCGCCGGGTGCTTCGGCTACCTGGGAGTAGACGGCACCGCACATCTCGCGATGGTGATCCGCAGCATCCACTTCAGCGGCGAGGGCGTCGTGATCGGCGCGGGAGGCGGCATCACCGCGCTGTCCGTCCCCGCGGAGGAGCTGGCGGAGGTGCGCGTGAAGGCGGCGGCGTTGCTGGCGGCGGCCGGACTCAGCGGCGGGAGCACGCCCACGGCGAACTGAGGGCGCGCTGGGAACGGACTGGACGTCGCCGACGTTTAGTAGTCTGGAGTACCGGGCGCGCGCCGCCCGTCCTCTTCCGTGCCGCCAGAAATCCCGACGCGGCACGACGGAACCGAGATTGAGAGTCACGTGGCACACGAGCACGACGCAGCCGGCACCACGGCAGCGAGCACCCCCCAGCAGACCGGTCGCGCCCACGACGAGCGCGCCGCCTACGATTTCGCCGCCATCCAGGACAAGTGGCTCCCGGTCTGGGAAGAGCTGCGGCCGTTCGCGACCGACGACCCCGCCGACAGCCGCCCGCGCAAGTACATCCTCGACATGTTCCCGTACCCGTCCGGCGACCTGCACATGGGTCACGCCGAGGCGTACGCCCTGGGCGACGTGATCGCGCGCTACTGGCGCCAGCAGGGCTTCAACGTGCTGCATCCCATCGGCTGGGACTCGTTCGGCCTGCCCGCCGAGAACGCCGCCATCAAGCGCGGCCTCGACCCGGCCGGCTGGACCAACGACAACATCGCCCAGCAGAAGGCGAGCATGCGCCGCTACGCGCCCAGCTTCGACTGGGACCGCGTGCTGCAGACCTCCGACCCGGCGTACTACCGCTGGAACCAGTGGCTGTTCCTGAAGCTGTACGAGAAGGGCCTGGCGTACCGCAAGGCGAGCCAGGTGAACTGGTGCCCGTTCGACCAGACGGTTCTGGCGAACGAGCAGGTCGTCGGCGGACGCTGTGAGCGATGCGACAACCTGGTCACCAAGAAGAAGCTGACCCAGTGGTACTTCCGGATCACGGACTACGCCGACCGCCTGCTGGACGACCTGAACCAGCTGGAGGGCGCCTGGCCGTCCAAGGTGATCTCGATGCAGCGCAACTGGATCGGGCGCTCCACGGGTGCGGACGTCACGTTCCGCATCGAGGGCCGCGACGAGCCGGTGACCGTCTACACGACGCGTCCGGACACGCTGTACGGCGTGACGTTCATGGTGGTCGCGCCCGACTCCGACCTGGCCGCCGAGCTGGTCGAGGGCGCGCGCCCAGAGGTGCGCAAGCGCTTCGACGACTACCTGGATGTGGTGCGCGGCACCACCGAGATGGACCGCCTGAGCACGGAGCGCGAGAAGACCGGTGTGTTCCTGGAGCGTCACGCGATCAACCCGCTGACCGGGGAGCGCATCCCGATCTGGGCCGCCGACTACGTGCTGAGCGACTACGGTCACGGTGCGATCATGGCCGTGCCCGCGCACGACCAGCGCGACCTCGACTTCGCGCGCGCCTTCGACCTGCCCGTGCGGGTCGTCGTCGACACCACGCAGCCCGTCACGGGTGCCATCCCGGTCATCCACACGGATCCGGAGACCGGCGAGCCGATCCTGCCGGAGGAGGCAGCGCTCGAGAACCCGTCCGAGACGGGCGTCGCGCTGACCGGAGAGGGACGCCTGATCAACTCGGGGCCGTTCGACGGCCTGAGCAAGTCCAACGCGATCCGTCGCGTGACGGAAGCGCTGCAGGCGTCGAACCTGGGCGCACCGGCGAAGAACTTCCGCCTGCGCGACTGGCTGATCTCGCGGCAGCGCTACTGGGGCACGCCCATCCCGATCATCCACTGCGAGCAGTGCGGCGAGGTGCCCGTGCCCGAGTCGGAGCTGCCCGTGCTGCTGCCGCCGGCAGACGGCCTCGACCTGCAGCCGAAGGGCACGAGCCCGCTGGGCGGAGCGACCGACTGGGTCAACGTCTCCTGCCCGAACTGCGGCGGACCGGCCAAGCGCGACACGGACACGATGGACACGTTCGTGGACAGCTCCTGGTACTTCCTGCGGTTCCTGTCGGCGAACGACGACACCCAGGCGTTCGACCCGCGCGAGGCGGAGAAGTGGGCGCCGGTCGACCAGTACGTCGGAGGCGTGACCCACGCCATCCTGCACCTGCTGTACGCGCGCTTCATCACGAAGGTGCTGTTCGACCTGGGCTACATCAGCTTCACGGAGCCGTTCACGGCGCTGCTGAACCAGGGCCTGGTGCTGATGGACGGCTCGGCGATGTCGAAGTCGCGCGGCAACCTGGTGAAGCTGTCCGAGCAGCTGGACGAGCACGGTGTGGATGCGGTGCGCCTGACCATGGCGTTCGCCGGCCCGCCGGAGGACGACATCGACTGGGCGGACGTCTCGCCGTCGGGAAGCGCGAAGTTCCTGGCGCGCGCCTGGCGGATCGCGGACGACGTGACCAGCGCGCCCGACGTCGTCTGGAAGACGGGCGACCCGGCCCTGCGCCGCGTCACCCACCGCTTCCTGGCCGACGCGCCCGGACTGGTCGAGTCGTTCAAGTTCAACGTGGTCGTCGCCCGGCTGATGGAGCTGGTCAACGCCACGCGTAAGACGATCGACTCCGGGCCGGGTGCGGGCGACGCCGCCGTCCGCGAGGCCGCCGAGGTCATCGCGATGGCGCTGAACCTGTTCTCCCCGTACACCGCGGAAGACATGTGGGCGAAGCTCGGCTACGAGCCCTCGGTGGCGCTGGCGCAGTGGCGCAAGCCCGACCCGACCCTGCTCATCGAGGAGTCGGTGACCGCGGTGGTGCAGGTGGACGGCAAGGTGCGCGACCGCCTGGAGGTCTCGCCGAAGATCGCGTCGGACGAGCTCGAGGCCCTGGCGCGCGGTTCCGAGGCCGTTGTGCGCTCGGTCGGTGACCGCGAGATCGTCAACGTGATCGTGCGCGCACCGCGACTGGTCAACATCGCGACGAAGCCGCGCGGCTGAGCGCGGCGCCCGCCTGAGCGGGCCCAACGTCGGAAGCGCCGGGTTGTTCACAGCCCGGCGCTTCTGTCGTCTCTCCACGGATGCGGTGGTGGTGAGGCTCTGTGGCGGCGGTGCTTCGTAGCGTGAGGGGATGCGACACCGTGCCGAGCCCTCAGCCGCCGGTTCCGGCGTGCCCGAGCGGTCCGGTTCGGAGCCGAGGCCGGGGCGGGACGTCGGTGTCGAGAGTCTCGAGCCGATGGAGGCGGCCGACGGCCGGGGTTCGCGGCGGGTTCGTATCGGTGTTGGCGCGGCGATCGTGCTGGCGATCGTCGCAGCGGTGGTCGCCGTGCTGGTTTCGGCGACCGCGCAGCAAGGGGCGTCGATCGACCTCGGAGCGACGCTGCCGCCGTCCGCCGGCGCGAGCGGCATGCCGACGTCGGGGCCGTCCGCGGCTGGCGGGCGGCTGCTCCTGCACGTCACGGGCGCGGTGCGGGAGCCCGGGCTCGTCGACCTCCCGGCGGGGTCCCGGGTGGTGGATGCGGTAGCTGCCGCCGGGGGAGCAGCCGACGGCGCCGACATCGCCGCGGTGAACCTCGCCCGGCCCGTCGCCGACGGAGAGCAGCTGGTGGTGCCGCGGATCGGCGACCCGCCCCCGGTGGGCGGAGCTGCATCCGGTGGGCCGGCCGCAGGGGCGAGCGGTGCGGGCGGTGCGACGGGTGCGCCTGGCGTGCCGGTGAATCTCAACACGGCGACGCCGGCGGAGTTGGAGACGCTGCCGCGGATCGGCCCGACGCTCGCTCAGCGGATCGTCGACTGGCGGGCCGCGAACGGCCGGTTCGGCGCCGTCACGGACCTTCTGAAGGTCTCCGGGATCGGTCAGAAGCTCTTCGACGGCCTCAAGGATCGGGTGGTCGTCTGATGCCCGCGGTCAGCCGAGGGCTTCCTCCAGTGCTTCCTGAAGGCGGTCGTCGACCATGATCGACACTTTGCCGTTCTCGTCCATCGATGAGACTCGGGTGACCTGCTGGTTGCGTGAGAACAGCACGTCGGCGGATATGACGCCGCCAGGGGGGAGGCCACCGCTGAGGACATGCTGGGTGAGACTCACCAGGTGCTCGACGGCGGCCATCGTCTCCGGCCCGGTGATGGGGACAGCGATGATCATGTGACGGTGTGGCAGGGTGAAAAGCGTCCCCAGGGGAGCGGCGCCGAGCACGGCGGGCAGGTTCGCGGCCTTCGACGCTGTGAACAGCGAGTCCCCGGCGATGACGTGGATCCCCTCGACAGGCTCGATGCGCTCGTCGACGGGTTCCCGGTCGGTGTTGAGCTGCCCGTACGCGTACAGCTCGTCCACGCTCAGAGCGAGGTCGTCGATGTCAGAGTCGTCGATGAACTTCACCGTGGTTGGAAAATCGACGCAGAGGGCGAGAATCAGATCATCGGTGAACGGTCGCGCATAGTGGAACGTCGGTTCGTTCGGGCCGCCCACGCCGCCGGGGAGGATCCGCGTTCGCACCTGCCGTCGCAACTGGTCGGCGGACAGCTGCGTGGCGGCCGGGGTGTTTCGTGCGTCGAGCAGATTGTCGATGTGCTGGGTGACCACCGTCACAGCCTGATCTGCGGTCGCACCGTGGGTCTTGGCGAAGGCGTTGAAGAGCGGATACAGCTGGCCGTCGGCGGCGATCAGCCTGACGTCCTCCGGTTCGGCACCGTATTCGATAGTCGTCTCGACGCCTCGCTCAGCGAGAATCCGTCTGGCTGTTGAAGTCACCCATTCGATGCGATCCGCAGGCTGCGGCTCGTCCTTGCGGCGTCGAAACAATCCCAATGGTCCTCCCTGTGTCGTCGTCAGCGTAGCAAGCGCGTGTGGCGGGAGCGTCGCATCGACGACCCGAATATGCTCACTCCCGAGCACAGCGTCCGAGGTGTGGGGCCGATCGATGACGGTGTGATGTTCTCGTTCACGCACACTTAGCGGCTGTATCGTCCACACTCCGATGGCTCTGGCAGTTATCCACTGATCAGTGGTCGTCGGGCTGGAGCACCTCAGTCGGTTCCTAGCGTGAAGGGATGCGACACCCATCTGACTCCCTTTCCCGGCCCCGCGGCGCTTCCGCACCAGACGTCGCCGCAACCGGGTTGGTTCGGTTGATCGTGGGCGGCGAGAAGTCGTCCGATGCCTGATCTGCGGCTCGCCCTGCCCGCGTGTGCGCTCTGGATCGCGGTAGCGGTGCTCATCGGCGTACCGGAGCTCGCCCTGGTCGTCGCTCTCGCGTCCAGCGCGATCGCCATCGGTGTTCTCGCATGGCGTGTCCGGTTGGCGGTCGGTCCTCCACGTCGGTCGTCGGCGCGCTCCTCGCGTGGTGGACTTCCTCTCGTCGCGTTGGCGCTCGTCGGGGTGGCCGTCGGTGCCGTCGCGGTTACCGCGCAGACGCCGTCACGGCAGTCCCCGGGACTCGAATCCGCGGTGTCGGAGTCGGAGGTGGTCTCGATCCTGGTGCGGGTCGAGCGGACCCCGCAGCGGGTCGCCGCAGGATTCGACGGGGGCGCACGCTGGAGTCTGCGCGGCCGGACGGAGGGCGGAGGGGCGTCTATCCCGGTGTCGGTGTTGTTCGGCGCGAGCGAGCACGACGCCCGTGCTTGCGCGTTCGGAGCTGTCGTCCGCGTCCACGGCACCGTCCGGCGTGAGGAGCCGGGAGAGCCGACGACATACACGGTCAGCGTGCGCGACGACGTGGCCGTGGCCGCTGCTCCGCCGCCGTGGCTCGGCTGGGCGGCGTCCGCGCGCGAGACCTTCGCGCGAGCCGCGGCGTCGACACCGGGTGACGGCGGCGCGCTGCTCCCCGGACTCGCGATCGGTGACGAGACCGCTGTGTCGGTCGACCTCGACGAGGCGATGAAGGCGGCATCGCTCAGCCACCTCACGGCCGTCTCGGGTGCCAACTGCGCTCTCGTCATCGCCCTGGTCTTCGGCCTCGCACGTCTGGCGGGGTTCGGACGCCGCTCGCGCATCCTGGCAGCCGCCGCAGCCTTGGCGGCCTTCGTTGCGCTGGTCGGACCGGGAGCGAGCGTCATCCGGGCGGCTGTCATGGCGGCGGTGCTGCTGATCGGATTGGCGCGCGGCCGGCCCGCGGACGGCATTCCTTCCCTCGCTCTCGCGATGGTCGTTCTGTTGGTCCACGATCCCTGGCTGGCGCGCGACCACGGCTTCGTGCTGTCGGTCCTCGCCACGGCTGGGCTGCTGGTCCTCGCGGGACCGTTGAGCCGACTCTTCACCCGCTGGATGCCGCAGTCGCTGGCCATCGCCGTGGCGGTCCCCACGGCCGCCCAGCTCGCCTGCCAGCCGGTGCTGCTCCTGCTCGCGCCGACGCTGCCGCTGTACGGGGTGCCGGCGAACCTGCTCGCCGAGCCGGCGGCACCGGTGGCCACGATGCTCGGCTGCATCGCGTGCGCGTTGCTTCCGCTGACGCCAGGACTCGGTCAGGCGGTGATCTGGATAGCGTGGCTGCCTTCTGCCTGGATCGCCCAGGTCGCGGTGTTCACGAGCCGGCTTCCTGGTGTCGCGGCGCCGTGGGCGCCGGGTCTGATCGGAGTGCTGTTGAGTGCGGCGGTCCTCGTCGCGGTCGCCGTGATCGTCCTCGGGCGGAACTCCTCCCGGGTCGTCTCGATCGTCGCCATCGTCGCCCTGTGCGGGGGAGCGGTGGTCTACCTCGCGACGCTAGGCGGGGGGCTCGTCGGGCGCGCGCTCGCACTTCCGCCCGATTGGCAGCTCGCCGCCTGCGACGTCGGCCAAGGGGACGCCCTACTGATCCGCGACGGCGACGCCGTCGCCATGATCGATGTCGGGCGGGAGCCGGAGCCCGCGGCGGCATGTCTCGACCGCCTGGGCATCTCCCGCATCGACCTCCTCGTGCTGAGCCACTTCGATGCCGACCACGTCGGCGGGCTGTCCGCTGTGGCCGGTCGCGTCGAGCACGCGATCGTTCAGCGCCCGGTGCGCGATGCCGACGAGCGCACGCTCACGATCCTCCGGGCGGCGGGAGTGCCGACCGAGCACGGCTACGCAGGACTGTCGGGACGGCTAGGAGGCGTGAGCTGGCGCGTGCTCTGGCCGCCGGCGCAGCCCACAGGCGGCCAGGAGGACACAGGCAATGCGGGAAGCATCACGCTGGAGACCGACGGCCGCGGCCTCCGTACGGTCTTCCTGGGCGACCTCGGCGAGGAAGCGCAGGATGCGCTCATCGCGGCCGGCGCGGTGCACCCGGTGGATGTCGTGAAGGTCGCGCACCACGGATCCGCGGACCAGAGTCCGGACCTCTACCGTCGGCTTCACGCCAGGCTGGGGCTGGTGTCGGTCGGCGTCCGCAACGGCTACGGGCATCCGACGGCGTCCGCGCTCCGGATACTGGCAGACAGCGGAACGGCCGTCGCTCGCACCGACGAGCAGGGGATGCTCCTGGTGTCGGCGACGTCCCCGGCCCGCACGGGTCCGGCGGTGCGGCTCTGGAGTGAACGCACGCCGGACAGCACTGACAGTGGCCGCCCGTATCCTGGATACGGACGAGGAGGAATGTGGCCACCCGAAGCAGCAGCAGAACCGGTGCGGGCAAGACGCGTGCCGCCACGAGCGCGATCCCGCAGCTTCCCTGGAACCAGGTGCGTGCCGCGCCGATCGTCCTCGTCACCGGAGCGGAGGCCTTCCTCGCCGACCGGGCCGTCCGCACGCTCCGTGACGCACTCAAGGCCGAAGATCCCAGCCTCGAGATCAGCGACCTCCACGCGGGCGACTACGCCCCCGGCGAGTTGCTCACACTCGCGAGCCCCTCCCTGTTCGGCGAGCCGCGCCTGATCCGTGTGGAGGCCGTCGAGAAGCTCAACGACGCGTTCCTCTCGGACATGCTCGCCTACCTCGAATCTCCGGCCGACGGCACCGTCGTCACCCTCCGCCACGGGGGAGGCGTCAGGGGCAAGAAGCTGCTCGACGCGATCCGCTCCGGTACCGGCGGCGGAATCGAGATCGTCTGCGCCGAGCTCAAGAAGGACGCCGAAAAGTACGACTTCGCTCAAGCCGAGTTCGCAGCGGCCGGTCGCAAGGTGACCCCGGGCGCATTGCGGGCGATCACATCGGCCTTCTCCGACGACCTCGCCGAGCTGGCTGCCGCCTGCCAGCAGCTGCTGTCCGACTCGTCAGAGCAGATCACCGAGGCCACCGTCGACAAGTACTACGGAGGTCGCGTCGAGACGAACGCCTTCCAGGTCGCCGACGCCGCGATCGCCGGCCGGCACGGCGAGGCTCTCGTCACCATGCGGCACGCGCTTGCGTCGGGTGCCGACCCCGTCCCGATGGTGGCCGCTTTCGCCAGCAAGATCCGCACCATGGCCAAGATCTCCGGCGCACGCGGCGGCTCCGGTCAACTGGCGCAGCAGTTCGGCCTGGCGCCGTGGCAGGTCGACCGCGCCCGCCGCGACCTGGCGGGCTGGACGGAGGACGGGCTCGGTCGCTGCATCGAACTGCTCGCCGAGACCGATGCCAACGTCAAGGGCGGCGGCCGCGATCCGGTGTTCGCGCTCGAGCGCATGATCCGCATCATCAGCGCGCGCGGCCGCGGCTGACGCTGACCACGCGCCCCCGTCGGACTCCAGTACGCCAGTTTGTTGCGCATGCCCGCACATGCAGAGAGCCCCCGCCCGGACCGAAGTCCAGGAGGGGGCTCTCTCGCGGCGCGGGACAGGTCCCGCTGGCGGTCGTCGCTTAGAGCGCGGCGACCTGCTTGGCGATGGCCGACTTGCGGTTCGCCGCCTGGTTCTTGTGGATGACGCCCTTGCTGGCCGCCTTGTCGATCTTCTTGGCGGCGACGCGCAGCGCCGCGGTCGCCTTGTCCTTGTCGCCCGACGTGACGGCCTCACGGGTGGCGCGGATGGCGGTCTTGAGCTCGCTCTTGACGGCCTTGTTGCGCTCCTGGGCCTTCTTGTTGGTGCGGTTGCGCTTGATCTGCGACTTGATGTTTGCCACGAATGGTCACTTTCGTTCTGGATGAGTTAGGGATGTGCCGCTCAGCGGAGAGGGCGCCTTGCGGCGTTTCGTGCGGACGCATCCACGCGCAAGCCAACAAACAACATTACCAGCGCAGACCGCCCAGCGGCAAAACGGTGCGGATCGCGGTCAGACGCGAGCCGGCGCGTAGGACCCGACGAGCAGCTCCTCGAGCAGGCTCGGGCCGTTCGGCTCCCAGCCCAGGTCGATGCGCGGGCGGGTTCCGCGCGCCTGCTGGTCGAGCAGCAGCGCGTCCGTGAGCGCCTCGCCCAGGCGGCCGCGCGACTCGTCGACCGACTCGGCGGCGACCCCTCCGGCGATCCCGGCCGCCTGTGCGGCGGCCTCCCCGAGCTCCCGAACGGTCGGGTTCTGCCCGCCCGCCGCGATGTACGTCGCGCCGGCCGCGCCCTGTTCCAGTGCGAGCACGTATAGGGCGGCGAGGTCGTCCACATGCACCGTCGCCCAGTGCTGCGATCCGTCGCCGATCAGGCGGAGGGCGGGTACCGTGCCGGAGCCGCGGGGCGCATCCACGATCACGTTGGCGAGGCCCTTGCCGTGTCCGTAGACGATCGACGGGACGACCACGGTGCCCCGCACACCCTCCGCGTCACGGACGAGCTGCTCGGCCGTTGCGCGCCATGCCGTGAGCGCCGGCGGCTGCGCGGGCGACTCCTCGGTGATGTCGTCGTTGTCGCCGTACGTCCAGATTCCTCCGGTGTGCACGAACGGCTTGCCGGTCCCGGCGAGTCCGGCGAGGACCGCCGGCACGAGCACCGCATCGACATCCTTCGACGACGCCAGGTGGATCACGCCGTCGCTCTCGCGTGCCGCGCGCTCCACCAGGGCGGCGTCGGCCGCGTCACCCACGAGTGCTGTCGCGCCGGCAGCCCGCACGACGTCCGCCTTCTGGTCGTCGCGCACGAGCGCTGTGACGCTGTGGCCCTCGTCGAGGAGCCGGGGGAGGACAGAGGATCCGATGAAGCCGGTCGCGCCGGTGAGCAGGATGTTCATATCGTCCACAACACGACCGTCCTTCGAACATTCCCCAGGTCCGCTGTTCGGCGCGGCCCGGCGGAAGGGCGCGCGTAGGCTCGTTCCATGACCACCTCCAGCATCGCCATCGTCAACGGTTACGTCGTCCCCGTCTCCCAGGAGCCGATCGAGAACGGCGTCGTCCTCGTCACGGACGGGGTCATCGAAGCGGTCGGAACCGCGTCAGATGTCACCGTGCCGGACGGCGCGACGGTGGTGGATGCGGCAGGCAAGTGGGTTCTGCCCGGGTTCATCGAGTCACACGGGCACGTGGGCATCCATGAGGAGGCGAACGGTCCCGCGGGCGACGACACCAACGAGATGACAACGCCGAACACGGCCGCGGTGCGCGCCATCGACGCCATCAACATCGATGACGAGGGCTTCCGCGACGCCCTGTCCGGCGGAGTGACCTCGGTGGTCGTGAAGCCCGGGTCGGGCAACCCCATCGGCGGTCAGACCGTCGCGATCAAGACCTGGGGCGGCCGGATCATCGACGAGCAGGTGATCCACGAGGCGGTGAGCGTCAAGTCCGCTCTGGGAGAGAACCCGAAACGGGTCTACGGGGCGAAGAACGCCACGCCGAGCACGCGGCTCGGGGTCGCGATGATCATCCGCGAGGCGTTCGTCGCCGCCCAGAACTACCGGGTGCAGCGCGAGAACGCCGAGCTCGAGGGCAAGCCGTTCGAGCGCGACCTGGCGAAGGAGACCCTGGCGCGCGTGCTCGACGGCGAGCTCGCCTGGGACCAGCACACCCACCGCCACGACGACATCGCCACGGCGCTGCGCCTCGCCGACGAGTTCGGCTACCGACTGGTGGTCAACCACGGCACGGAGGCGCACAAGATCGCCGACGTGCTGGCCGAGCGCGACATCCCGGTCATCTTCGGCCCGATGTTCACCTCGCGGTCCAAGGTCGAGCTGCGCGACCGGGCGATCGCCAATCTGGCGACCCTGGCCAAGGCGGGAGTCCGTGTCGCTATCACCACGGACCACCCGGTCGTCCCGATCAACTTCCTCGTGTACCAGGCGGCCCTCGCGGTGAAGGACGGCCTGCCGCGCCAGACCGCGCTCGAGGCGCTCACGGTCAACCCGGCCGCCTTCCTCCGCCTCGACGACCGCGTCGGCTCGCTCACGCCGGGCCTCGACGGCGACGTCGTCGTCTGGTCGGGCGATCCGCTGGACGTGAACTCGCGCGCCGAGCGCGTCTACATCAACGGCACGGAGGTCTACCGGTTCGAGGACGGCCGCGGGCAGGTGGTGGAGCGCTCCGAGCGCTTCGCCTGAGCACGCGGCCCGCCGGGCGTCCGGTCACCGGTGCGTCCGGTGGCCGGACGTTCATGGGAGAATGGCCGGACGATGTCACCACGAGCTCTTCAGGCCCTCGAGCCCGCCGCGACCGACCCGGCCTCCATCCGCAATTTCTGCATCATCGCGCACATCGACCACGGCAAGTCGACCCTGGCCGACCGGATGCTGCAGATCACCGGCGTGGTGTCCGACCGGGACATGCGCGCCCAGTACCTCGACCGCATGGACATCGAGCGTGAGCGCGGCATCACGATCAAGAGCCAGGCCGTCCGCATGCCGTGGCAGGTCGACGGCGACACCTTCGCGCTGAACATGATCGACACCCCGGGACACGTCGACTTCACCTACGAGGTCTCCCGGTCCCTCGCCGCGTGCGAGGGTGCCATCCTGCTCGTCGACGCCGCCCAGGGCATCGAGGCGCAGACGCTCGCGAACCTGTACCTGGCGCTGGAGAACGATCTCACGATCGTGCCCGTGCTCAACAAGATCGACCTGCCCGCGGCCGACCCGGACAAGTACGCGCAAGAGCTGGCGAGCCTCATCGGCGGGAAGCCCGAGGACGTTCTCCGCGTCTCCGGCAAGACAGGGATGGGCGTCGAGGCCCTCCTCGACCGCGTCGTCGCCGAGGTCCCGGCCCCGGTGGGCAACGCAGACGCCCCGGCCCGAGCGATGATCTTCGACTCCGTCTACGACAGCTACCGCGGCGTCGTGACCTACGTCCGCATGGTGGACGGCAAGCTCCAGCCGCGCGAGCGCATCCAGATGATGTCGACCCGCGCCACCCACGAGATCCTCGAGATCGGCGTGTCCGCTCCAGAACCCACCCCGTCGAAGGGTCTCGGCGTCGGCGAGGTCGGCTACCTGATCACCGGCGTGAAGGACGTCCGCCAGTCCAAGGTCGGCGACACGATCACGACCGCCGCGAAGCCCGCCACCGATGCGCTCCCCGGCTATACCGAGCCGAAGCCCATGGTGTTCTCGGGCCTCTACCCGATCGACGGCAGCGACTATCCGGAGCTGCGCGAGGCCCTCGACAAGCTGAAGCTGTCGGACGCCGCGCTCGTCTACGAGCCGGAGACCTCGGTCGCTCTCGGTTTCGGCTTCCGCTGCGGCTTCCTCGGCCTCCTGCATCTCGAGATCATCACCGAGCGGCTGTCCCGCGAGTTCGGCCTCGACCTCATCACCACCGCCCCGAGCGTGATCTACGAGGTCACGACCGAGGACAAGAAGACCGTCACCGTGACCAACCCGAGCGAGTTCCCTGGCGGCAAGATCGAGAAGGTGGAGGAGCCGGTCGTCAAGGCCGCCATCCTCGCGCCGAAGGACTACGTCGGCGTCATCATGGAGCTCTGCCAGAGCCGCCGCGGCTCGCTGCTCGGCATGGAGTACCTCGGTGAGGACCGCGTCGAGATCCGCTACACGATGCCGCTCGGCGAGATCGTCTTCGACTTCTTCGATCAGCTGAAGTCGAAGACGGCCGGCTACGCCTCCCTCGACTACGAGCCGTTCGGCGAGCAGGAGTCCGACCTCGTCAAGGTCGACATCCTGCTGCAGGGAGAGACGGTGGATGCGTTCAGCGCCATCGTCCACCGCGACAAGGCCTACGCCTACGGCACGATGATGGCGTCCCGCCTGCGCGAGCTGATCCCGCGCCAGCAGTTCGAGGTCCCCATCCAGGCCGCCATCGGCGCCCGCATCATCGCGCGCGAGAACATCCGCGCGATGCGCAAGGACGTCCTGGCCAAGTGCTACGGCGGTGACATCACCCGCAAGCGCAAGCTCCTCGAGAAGCAGAAGGAGGGCAAGAAGCGCATGAAGATGGTGGGCCGCGTCGAGGTCCCCCAGGAGGCCTTCATCGCGGCACTCTCCGGCGACACGGAGAAGAAGGACAAGAAGTAGTCGCCTGCACCTTCCGGCCTGCGAACCCCCGTTTCGCGAACCCGCTCGACATGGCGGATGATGAATATATGCGCCGCTCGACGTTCACCGACCAACCCGTCACGTACGGGGCGGTCGGCGGCACCCAGGCGGCCGATCTGCTGTACTACCCGCCGAAGGGCTACAAGCCGCTGGAGCGCAGCGTCCGGCTGGGCAGCGGGGACGAGCGGTTCGAGACCGCGGCGACTGCGCTCATGGCGTGGGGCGTGCAGAAGGGCAGCGGGATCCAGGTGACGGATGTGCGCGAGGGAACCGGCGTCCAGTACGAGGGCGTCGAGTTCGGTCCGGACGGCACGCCCGTCCGCATGCGCGAGAACCGTCCGGAGGAGGACGTGTTCGCCGACGACGGCACTCCGTTCGTCCGCAACGGCATGACCGCTGTGCTCAAGATCCCGTTCGGCCCGTTCCGGGTGTCCGCACCCATCCGCGTCGTCTACGTCGTTGACGAGCCGCACCGGCGCGGGTTCGCCTACGGGACGCTGCACGGGCATCCCGAGAGCGGCGAGGAGCTGTTCCTGGTCGAGCAGCGCGACGACGGCACGGTCTGGTTCGTGCTCCGCGCGCTGTCGCGGCCCTCCAACGCGTTCTACCGCCTTGTCGCGCCGGTACTGGCGATGGTCCAGCGCCGCTACACGGCGAAGTACCTGCGCGCGCTCCACCCCGTCCGGTCCGCCTGATGCCGAGCGTCCTCCCGATCGGCGACCCCGCGCCGGCCGACGGCCTGCTGCCCGCGACCGCCGCCGACGGCGCGCACGAACGCGACTTCGGCGTCTACCTGCACGTCCCGTTCTGCCGGGTGCGCTGCGGCTACTGCGATTTCAACACGTACACGGCTACCGAGCTCCGCGGAGTGTCGCAGTCGGACTACGCGGGTCATGCAGTGCGCGAGGTGGCGTTCGCCGCCGATGCCCTGCGCGCGAGCGGCGTGCCCGACCGCACGGTGTCGACGGTGTTCTTCGGCGGCGGGACGCCGACGTTGCTTCCGCCCGGCGACCTCGCCGCGATGCTCGGCGCCGTGCGCGACGCGTGGGGTCTCGCCGACGGCGCCGAGGTCACCACCGAGGCCAATCCGGACTCCGTGGATGCGGACGACCTGCAGCGACTCGCCGACGCCGGGTTCACCCGGGTGTCGTTCGGGATGCAGTCCGCCGTCCCGCACGTGCTGGAGACGCTGGAGCGCACGCACGACCCTGCTCGCATCCCGCTGGTGGTCGGCTGGGCGCGTGAAGCCGGCCTGCAGGTCAGTCTCGACCTGATCTATGGGACGCCGGGGGAGTCGCTCGACGACTGGTCGCGCAGCCTGGACACCGCCCTCGCTTGCGAGCCGGACCACCTGTCCGCCTACGCGCTGATCGTCGAGCAGGGCACCAAGCTGGCGCGACAGATCCGCTCCGGGCAGGTGCCGGAGCCCGACGACGACCTCGAAGCCGACATGTACGAGCTGGCGGACACGCGCCTCTCCGACGCCGGCTACGAGTGGTACGAGGTCAGCAACTGGGCGACCGACGCATCCCACCGGTCCCGCCACAATCTCGCCTACTGGCTCGGCCACGACTGGTGGGGCATCGGACCCGGGGCGCACAGCCACGTCGGCGGCGTCCGCTGGTGGAACGTGAAGCACCCCGCGGCCTACGCACAGCGCGTGCTGGCGGGGGAGTCGCCCGCAGCGGGCCGGGAGACACTCGACGCCGAGACTCGGCGGGTGGAGCGGGTGCTGCTGCTCTCGCGCATCCGCGACGGGCTTCGCACGGCCGAACTGGGAGAGGCGGGCCGGCACGAGGTGCCCGGTCTGATCGCCGACGGTCTGGTGGACGGAAGGGCCGCCCTCCGCGGATCGATCGTTCTGACCCTGCGGGGGCGGCTCCTGGCCGACGCGGTGGTGCGGCGGCTGCTGGCGGACGAGGCCGCCTGAGAGGTGCGTCGCGTCTAGCTGACGAACCGGATGGCGATCGGGTACGTGTAGTACTCGCCCTGGTTGGCCTTCACGGCCGCGATGATGCTGAACACGATGTTGAGCACCCACGCGGCGAGGATGACGAAGATCCCGATGAAGACGATCGAGAGCAGGCCGCCGACGACGTACGCGATGAAGATGGTGATCTGGAAGTTCAGCGCGGTGGCGGTGTGGGCGCGGACGAACGGCCCGCGGTCCTTCAGCACCAGGTAGCCGATGAGCGCCGGGATCCAGTTGAACAGGATACCGCCGATCTGGACGAGCGTCGCCCAGAGCTTCTCGTCGGCGGGGCTGAGCTGCTGCGCGCCGCCTCCGTAAGGCTGCTGGGGTGGCGGCGGCGGGGGTGTCGCGGACATGGCGCGGTTCTCCTCAAGAGCTGGGGATGGACGTGTTCGGCCCCCAGCCTAGGGCGCGGGGGCGCAGGCTGAAAAGAGCCTGAACGCGCCGACGCCCGGCTGGGGGCCGAATGCCGCCTGGCGGGACTTACTTGATGAAGCGGAAGTTCACCGGGTAGCGGTACGTGCCTCCGCTGTTCACGCGGACGAAGCCGAGGATCGAGAACACGAGGTTGATGATGTACAGCGCCCACGGGATGAGCAGGCCGAACAGCAGGTAGCCGATCCCGTAGGTGAAGCTGCCGATGATCACGCCGATGATCTGCGAGGCCACCCAGGCGATGATCCACGTGATCTGCCAGTTGAGGGCCTCCTTGGCCTCCTGGTTGGTGAGGCGGCCGCGGTCCTTGAACACGAGCCAGATGATCAGCGACGGGAGGATCCAGAGGATGCCGCCGAGGTGAGCGAAGGCGGCCCACTGCTTGTCCTGCGCGGCGTCGAGCGGGGCGGCGGGTGCGGCGGCGTACGGCTGCTGCCCGGCGGGCTGGCCGTACGGCTGCTGGGGAGGGACGTTGGAGTAGGGCTGCTGGGGCGGAACTCCGCCGGGCTGCTGCGGGGGAACCCCACCCGCAGGGTCGGTCGGCTGGTTCGGGTCGGTCATTCGGCGGAACCCTTTCGTGATCGGCTGCGACGGTGCGTCGAACCGGTGAGCATACGGTACTGCGGCCGTGTCACAGGCAGCAATCATCCGCGCCGCGTTTCGACGCGGTAGGATTGGCACTCAGGAAGAGCGAGTGCTAAACGGTCGACGGGAGGCGGAGATGGTCTCGGAACGCAGCCTCGAAGTGTTGCGCGTCATCGTCCAGGACTACGTGGCGTCGCGCGAGCCGGTCGGTTCGAAGAGCATCGTCGAGCGCCATTCCTTCGGAGTGTCCGCCGCGACGATCCGCAACGACATGGCGCTGCTGGAGGAAGAGGAGCTGATCGCGGCTCCGCACACGTCCTCCGGGCGCGTCCCCACCGACAAGGGCTACCGCCTCTTCGTCGACCACCTGGCGGAGATGCGGCCGCTCACCTCGGCCCAGCGCACCGCGATCGAGACGTTCCTTGGCCAGTCGGTCGACCTCGACGATGTGCTCTCGCGCACCGTCCGGCTGCTCTCCCAGCTGACCAACCAGGTCGCGCTGGTGCAGTATCCGTCGGTCGCGCGCTCGCGCATCCGCCACATCGAGCTGGTCGCTCTCGCCTCGCACCGCCTGCTCAGCGTGCTCATCACCGATTCCGGCGCCGTCGAGCAGCGCGTGATCGAGCTCCCGACCGACCTGAGCGATGAGGATGTGGCCGAGATCCGCGGCGCGATCAACGGCGCTGCGGCGGGCCTGACCCTGGCGGAGGCCGCCACCCGGCTGCGCGAACTGCCCGATGCCCTCACGGAGCGCACGCGCGCCCTGGTGGAGCCCGTGGCGAGTGCGCTCCTCGACCAGATCGCGGCCAACCGGCAGGAGAAGCTGGTCATGGCAGGCGCGGCGAACCTGGTGCGCACCGAGCTCGACTTCCCCGGAACCATCACCCCGGTCCTCGAGGCGATCGAGGAGCAGGTCGTCCTGCTCCGGCTGTTCGACGAGATGGCCACCGACCAGCACGGCGTCGCCGTCAGCATCGGCCGCGAGAACGCCGGTTTCGGGCTGACGGAAGCATCCGTGCTCTCCAGCGGTTACAGTGCGGCGGGATCGGATGTGGCCCGCGTCGGGCTCCTCGGACCGCTCCGCATGGACTACTCGGGCAACATGGCCGCCGTCCGCGCGGTCGCCCGCTACCTCTCCCGGCTGCTCGGCGACCAGTAGGCCGCACCAGCATCCGACGATCACCACTCGCGACGAAAGAAGAAGGAACAGCCCCACGTGGCCGACCACTACGAAGTCCTCGGCGTCGAGCGCGACGCCAGCCCCGATGAGATCAAGAAGGCCTACCGCCGGCTGGCGCGCGAGCTCCACCCGGACGTGAATCCCAGCGCCGAGGCGCAGGAGCGCTTCAAGCTCGTCACGCACGCGTACGACGTGCTCAGCGACCCGCAGCAGCGGCAGCAGTACGACCTGGGCGGCTCCGGCGGCTTCGGTGGAGGCGCTGGCGGAGCCGACTTCGCCGGCTTCAGCGACATCTTCGAGACGTTCTTCGGCGGAGGCGGCGGTGCGAGCCGGGGTCCCCGGTCCCGCCGGGAGCGCGGACAGGACGCCCTGCTGCGCGTCGAGGTCGACCTCGACGAGGTCATCTTCGGCACCCACCGCGACCTCGAGGTCGACACGGCCGTCGTCTGCGAGACCTGCAACGGCTCGTGCTGCCAGCCGGGCACGCAGCCGGTGACCTGCGACATCTGTCACGGCACGGGCAGCATCCAGCGCTCCGTCCGGTCGCTGCTCGGCAACGTGATGACGTCGAGTCCCTGCGGCACCTGCCGCGGCTACGGCACCGTCATCGCCACGCCGTGCGTCACCTGCCAGGGGCAGGGTCGCGTGCGCGCCCGTCGGACCGTCCCGGTCGACATCCCCGCGGGCGTCGACACCGGCCTGCGGCTGCAGATGCCGGGCAGCGGCGAGGCCGGCCCGGCCGGCGGCCCCAACGGCGACCTCTACCTCGAGATCAAGGTCAAGCACCACGACGTCTTCAGCCGCGACGGCGACGACCTGCTCTGCACGCTGGAGCTGTCGATGACGGATGCGATCCTCGGAACGACCGCGACAGTGAAGGCACTCGACGGCGAGATCCGACTCGAGCTCAAGCCCGGCACGCAGTCCGCCGACATCATCACGGTGAAGGACCGCGGGATCACGCACCTCCGCGGCACCGGCCGCGGCGACCTCCGGGTCGGCATCCAGGTGGTCACTCCGACGAAGCTCGACCACAAGGAGAAGGACCTGATCAAGAAGTTCGCCGCAGCCCATAAGGGTCCGGAGCCGTCGCTGGCCCGGTTCCAGCAGGGGCTGTTCGCGAAGCTGCGCGACCGTTTCCTGAACCTCTAGCGGGTCATGGCGTCCCTCTACCTGCGTGAGGACCTCGACGACGTCGAGGTCGGCTCCCGGCTGTCGCTGACCGGCGCCGAAGCGAAGCACGCCGCGACCGTGAACCGCACGCGACCGGGGGAGTCGGTGCTCATCGGCAACGGCCGCGGGCTCGTCGCGTCGGGCGAGGTGCTCGTCTCGACGAACACCGAGCTGACGATCGACGTCGAGTCGGTGTCGCGCGTCGAGCGTGAGACCCCGACGATCACGCTGGTGCAGGCGCTCGCCAAGGGCGACCGGGATGAGCTCGCGATCCAGGCCGCGACGGAGCTCGGTGTGGATGCGGTGGTGCCGTGGGCCGCATCCCGATCCGTGTCGCGCTGGGAGGGCGCCAAAGTCGCGAAGGGCCGGGAGCGCTGGGCGACGATCGTGCGGGAAGCTGCCAAGCAGTCGATCCGCGCCTGGACGCCCGAGGTCGGCGAGCTGGCGACGACGAAGCAGGTCGCTGCGCTGGCGGCGTCGGCGCGAGTGCTTGTCCTCGAGCCGGATGCGACCGAGCCGCTGACCGCGGTCGCGCCGGACGGCCGCGACCTGGTGCTCGTTGTCGGTCCGGAGGGCGGGATCGCGCCGCAGGAGCTGGCCGCTTTCCGCGACGCGGGCGCCGAACTCGTGCGCCTGGGCTCCACGGTGCTCCGCACCTCGACCGCCGGCCCCGCCGCCCTCGCCGTCCTCAACGCATCCCTCCACCGCTGGTGACCCCACCCCGCGCACTCACCCCCACCGTCGAGTCCGCAAACTTTGCACGCTCTGAGGGGGTTTCGTGTGCAAAGTTCGCGGACTCGACGGTGGGCGGACGGCCAAGGGGACGGACTCGGCCGAGCGTCGGAGGGGGCGAATAGGATAGGGGTATGGCAGAGACGGAGCGTTCGATCTTCTCCCGCATCATCGCGGGCGAGATCCCGGCCGACGTGGTGTACGACTCGGAACGCCTGATCGCGTTCCGCGACATCGCGCCGAAGGCCCCCGTGCACCTCCTCGTCGTGCCCAAGACGGAGCAGTACCGAGACGTCGCCGAGCTGGCGGCCGGCGACCCCGAGCTGCTGGCCGAACTGGTCGCGACGTCGAAGCGGCTCGCCGACGAGTTCGGCGACGGCGACTTCCGTCTTGTCTTCAACACGGGCGAGCGCGCGGGTCAGACCGTGTTCCACGTCCACGCACACGTACTGAGCGCGCCGGGCGACGGCCCGGGCCTCGAGGAAGGAAGCCTTGCCCTCTAGCGAATCCACCGCCTCCGGAGCGACTCCGGGCGACGGCGCCGAGGTGCGCCTGAGCGTCGACGGCGTGCAGATGGTCCGTCTTCTCGGACCCCAGGATCGCCTGCTCACCACGCTGGAACGGCAGTATCCGCTCGTCAGCGTCCACGTGCGCGGCAACGAGATCGCCCTGAGCGGCGACGCCGGCCAGGTGGCCGAGGCGCAACGGCTCGTGGAGGAGCTGCTCCAGATGGTGCGCAACGGGCAAGACCTGTCGCCCGCCGAGGTGACGAGTTCCGCCCGGATGCTCGGCACCGACCTCAACCTGAGCCCGTCCGACGTGCTCGGCCAGGCCATCCTGACGGCGCGCGGCAAGAGCATCCGCCCGAAGACGCTCGGTCAGAGCCAGTACGTCGACGCGATCGACCACAACACGATCGTCTTCGGGATCGGCCCTGCCGGAACCGGCAAGACGTACCTCGCGATGGCGAAGGCCGTCCAGGCGCTGCAGCGCAAGGAGGTCAACCGGATCATCCTGACGCGTCCGGCCGTCGAGGCGGGCGAGCGGCTCGGCTACCTGCCCGGCACGCTGACCGACAAGATCGATCCGTACCTGCGCCCGCTGTACGACGCGCTCAACGAGATGATGGATCCGGAGCTCGTCCCGAAGCTGCTGGCGGCAGGCACCATCGAGGTCGCCCCGCTCGCCTACATGCGCGGCCGCACCCTCAACGACTCCTTCATCGTGCTCGACGAGGCGCAGAACACCACGCCCGAGCAGATGAAGATGTTCCTGACCCGTCTCGGCTTCAACTCCAAGATGGTCGTCACCGGCGACATCACGCAGATCGACCTGCCGAACTCGGCCAGCGGGCTGCGGCTCGTGACACGGGTGCTCAACGACATCGACGACATCCACTTCGCGCGGCTGACGAGCGAAGACGTGGTGCGCCACAGCCTGGTCGGGCGCATCGTCGACGCGTACACCGAATACGACGCGCGTCAGCAGGCGCGGCACTACGAGCGCGAGCAGGCGGCCGAGTTCGCCAACCGCGCCGAGCGCCGCTCCGGCGGGCCCCGCGACCACCTCCCGAAGCGACGATAGGGCCGCAGTGAGCATCGAGATCAACAACGAGTCGACCATCGAGGTCGATGAGGCCGCCCTGCAGCGCCTCGCCGGCTACGCCTTCGACATCCTCCACGTCCACCCCGACGCGGAGCTCGCGATCGTGCTGGTCGACGAAGCCGCCATGGAGCAGCTGCACGTGCAGTGGATGGACGAGCCCGGCCCGACGGACGTCCTCAGCTTCCCGATGGACGAGCTGCGCCCGGGAACCGAGGAGGAGCCGTCGCCCGCGGGTCTGCTCGGTGACGTCGTGCTGTGCCCGCAGGTCGCCCAGGTGCAGGCCGAGACGGCCGGCCACTCGCTGATGGACGAGCTGCTGCTGCTCACCACGCACGGCATCCTCCACCTGCTCGGCTTCGATCACGCGGAGCCGGCCGAGGAGCGCGAGATGTTCGCCATCCAGCGCGACATCCTCGTCGGCTTCTCGCGCTACGACCGACAGCGGTAGGGGGCGGGATGCTGCAGGCGCTGTTCTTCATCGTCGCGTTCCTGCTGGTGGCTTTCGGCGGGTTGATGGCTGCCGTCGACTCGGCTCTCGCGGTGCAGTCGCGCGCCGACATCGCCGACCTCGCCGAGACCTCCCGGGCGAAGAAGTCGCTGCGTGCGATCGCGGAGGACCCGGGCGCCTACTTCAACGCCATCAGCTTCACCCGCATCATCGCGGAGACGACGGCGGCGGTCCTGGTCACCCTCGCCTTCGAGCAGATCTTCGAGCAGTGGTGGATCTCGCTCATCCTGGCTGCGCTCATCATGACGGCGGTGTCGTTCGTGCTCGTCGGCGTCAGCCCGCGCAGTGTCGGCCGGGCCAACTCCACGCTGCTGCTCCGCCTCACGGCGCCGATCGTGCGCTTCGTCCGGGTGGTGCTCGGCCCCATCCCGGGCGGACTGGTCGCCCTCGGCAACCGCGTCACGCCGTCACGCGCCCGTTCGGCGCCGGTGACGAGCGAGGAGCAGCTGCTGTCGATCGTCGACGAGGCGACCGAGTTCGACGTGCTCGAGGAGGACGACCGCGAGCTCATCCACTCGATCTTCGAGTTCAACGCGACCGTGGTGCGCGAGGTGATGATCCCGCGCACGGACATGATCACCGTCGACTCCACCGCCGGTCTCGGCACGGCGATGGGGCTGTTCTTCAGCACCGGCGTCTCGCGCATGCCCGTCATCGACGGCGGCGACCCGGACGAAGTCGTGGGCATCCTCTACCTGAGGGATGCGGCGAAGCTGAGCTTCGAGCGTCCCCTCGGCGCGGACGAGCTCACCGTGCGCGACCTGGCCCGCCCCGCCCTGTTCGTGCCGGAGTCGCAGAAGGCCGACGCCCTGCTCGCCCAGATGCAGCGCGAGTCGAACCACCTCGCGATGGTCGTGGACGAGTACGGCGGCATCGCCGGGCTGGTCACCCTCGAAGACCTCATCGAGGAGCTGGTCGGCGACATCTCGGACGAGTACGACCACGAGGTCGCGCTGATCCAGGCGATCGGGGAGGGCCGCTACCGCATAGCGACCCGGCTCCCGATCGACGACCTGGCCGAGCTGTTCGACACCGAGATCGAGGAGGAGGACGTCGACAGCGTCGGCGGTCTCGTCACCAAGGCGCTCGGGCGCCTGCCCGAGGTCGGCTCGGCGGTCACCGTGCACGGCCTGCGCTTCACGGTCGACCGCATCGAGGGCCGGCACAAGCACGTCGCGACCGTCATCGTCGAGCGGGATGCCGCCCTGCTCCCCGCGGCGGACGCCGAGACCGCCGGCTCGCGCGACTCCCGCGACGACGACCGCCGCGCTGCGCGGCACGACCGCCACGGCGACACGCGGCATGGCGACAACCGCCACGGTGATGTCGGCGATTCCCGCCGCGACACCCGACACACCCAGGAGAGCAGATCGTGACCGAGTACCACGCCGGATTCGTCTCGTTCGTCGGCCGCCCCAACGTGGGCAAGTCGACGCTGACCAACGCCCTCGTCGGCGAGAAGGTCGCCATCACGAGTTCGAAGCCGCAGACCACCCGGCGCGCGATCCGCGGGATCGTCCATCAGAAGGACGGCCAGCTCATCCTGGTCGACACCCCGGGCATCCACCGGCCGCGAACGCTGCTCGGAGAGCGCCTCAACACGCTCGTCCAGTCCACCCTGGGCGATGTCGACGTGATCGGCTTCTGCGTCCCCGCCGACGAGAAGATCGGCCCGGGCGACCGGTTCATCAACGAACAGCTGGACGAGTACCCGCGCGCCAAGAAGGTCGCGATCGTGACCAAGGTGGATGCGGCAGGCAAGACGCAGGTGGCCGAGCAGCTGCTCGCGGTGTCCGCGCTGCGCGAGTGGGAGGCGATCATCCCGGTGTCGGCGGTGAGCCACATCCAGCTGGAGACCCTGACCTCGGAGCTCATGAAGCTGCTGCCGGAGTCGTCGGCGCCGCTCTACCCAGATGAGGCCATCACCGACGAGGGACTCGAGGACCGCATCTCCGAGTACATCCGCGAGGCCGTCCTGGAGGGTGTCGAGGACGAGCTGCCGCACTCGATGGCGGTGACGATCGACGACATCATCGAGCGCGACGACAAGGACCTCGTCGAGGTCTACGCCAACCTCTTCGTCGAGCGCGACAGCCAGAAGGCGATCGTGATCGGAAAGGGTGGCAGCCGCATCCGCGACGTTGGGGCCGCGGCGCGGGTGCCGATCGAGAAGCTGCTCGGCCGCCAGGTGTTCCTGTCGATCCGGGTGAAGGTGGCGAAGGACTGGCAGCGTGACCCGAAGCAGCTGGGGCGGCTCGGGTTCTAGGCGGAGGAGGCCGTACATCCCGAGGATGATTCCGGCCGCTGGATGCCCGGCCGCGCACACCCGGACCGTACGGTAGAAGCATGCCCGACCGCCGCAGACTGCTGAGCGCGCTCGCTCCGCACCGCTGGGTGCTGGAGCCTGCGCTGGCCGTCGTGCTGTTCGCGGCGTGGCTGGTGACCGGCCTGCCGTACGACCTGGCGGCGGGGCTCGCGCTGGTGTTCTACTGCGCCGCCGTCGCGCTGTCGCGCATCCTCCCCGGTGTCGCGCTGGGGCTCGTCTGGGTCGCCGTACTGCTCGAATTGACCGAGCAGGAGTCGCTGGATGGCGCCTTCCGGGTGATCTCGGCGGTCGCCGTCGTCGCCTCGCTGGTCGGCGTCGCCGCGCACGGCGGCCGGGTGCTCCGCTGGCTGGACTTCTCGTCGGCGATCCTGCTCGCCCCGGCCGTCGCCTACCTGTTCACGGTGCGCGGTGACCTGAAGTTCCCGCAGTTCGGCCCGGTCATCGGCGGGTACTACACCAGCCAGGGCATCGGGTTCCTGCTGATGAGCCTGCTGCTCGCCGTCATCTTCGTCGCCGCCTGGCTCCTCGGGTTCCTGGTCGCGAGGCAGCGCGCGGCGAACGTGACCGTCTCGGGTTCCCGTGGGCCGTCCGTCCTGGTCTGGCTGGCGTCCAACGGCGGGATCGAGTCCGGCGAGGACGACCCTTCGCGCCCGGAGCTCGTCAGACGGCTGACCCGGACGCAGCTGACGACCGACGTCGCCGGCGCCATCGCCCTGGCCGTGTTCTCTCTGCTCATCGCCGGCGCCGACCGCTCGGCGTTCCTGGTGACGATCGCGTTCGCGGTGGCCGTGGCGCTGCGCCGGATGTCGCCGGCGGTCGCGCTCTCGGTCGCCTGGCTCGCTGCCGTGCTGCAGATGACCACCGGGCACAGCATCCTGGTCAGCAATCTCGCCGTGCTCATCGTGCTGTACGCGACCGCGGCCTACGGCGACCGGATCGTCCGTGCCGCCGGCCTCATCTCGGCCGGGATCGGCGCGCTGGTCGCCGCCCTGTACCTGACGGTGACGGCCGCCGTCGCGCAGGGCTACTACGACCTCCTGTCGAGCGCGATCGCGAGCGTCGCGCTGCAGTTCGCGTTCCTGTTCGTCGTGAGCGTCACGGTGCTCGGCCTCTCGTGGGTGCTCGGTCTGCTCATGCGCACCTGGCGCAACGCCCGCGTCGCCCGCCGCGCCCGGGCGGAGGCCGAACTCGACCGCAACCGGGCGGTCGAGGACGTCGTGGTCGAGCAGGAGCGCACCCGCATCGCGCGCGACATGCACGACGTGGTCGCCCACTCGCTCGCGGTCGTCATCGCCCAGGCGGACGGAGCGCGATACGCCCGGCGCACCGACCCGGACGCGGTGGATGAGGCGCTCGCGACCATCGCATCCACCGCCCGGTCCGCGCTCGGCGACGTGCGTGTGCTGCTCGCCGAGCTGCGCCAGTCGCATCCCGCCGACGCCGCCCGCGAACCGGGTGCCCACGACGGACCGCAGCCGTCGCTGGCCGACCTCGATCAGACGGTCGAGCACATCCGCTCGGCCGGTCTCCCCGTCGACCTGGAGCGGCAGGGGGATGTCACCGCCTTGGGCTCTGCGCAGCAGCTCGCCGCCTTCCGCATCGTGCAGGAGGCTCTGACCAACGCCCTGCGCCACGGCGACACCAGCCGCCCGGCGAGCGTCGTGCTCGCGGAGGCGCCGACCCACCGCGGACCAGGAATCGTCATCACCGTGAGGAACACCATGAGAGACACCACCCTCGAACCCACCATGACCGGCTCGCTGCCCCGGATCGGCCACGGGCTGCCCGGGATGCGCGAGCGCGCCTCCCTCGCCGGGGGATCGCTCACGGCCGGGCCGCAGAACGGGGAGTTCGTGGTCACGGCCTTCCTCCCGGGGGCGGTCGCGTGAGCGGCGCGACGGTCGAGGCGGCGCCGATCCGGGTGCTGCTCGTCGACGACCAGCCGCTGTTCCGCGCGGGCGTGCGGATGCTGCTCAGCTCGCAGGACGACCTCGAGTTCGCGGGGGAGGCCGGCAACGGGCAGGAGGGTGTGCGCCTGGCGGCGGAGACGCGTCCGGACGTCGTGCTGATGGACATCCGGATGCCCGTGATGGACGGCATCGCCGCCACCAGTGCGATCATCGCCGACGCCGAGCGCGCGGGACGCACGGCACCCCGGATCGTGGTGCTGACGACGTTCGACCTGGACGAGGCGGCCGCCCGCGCGATCCGCGGCGGCGCGAGCGGGTTCGTGCTGAAGGATGCGGAGCCCGAGTTCCTGCTCGCCGCCATCCGGACGGTGCACGCGGGCAGTGCGGTCATCGCGGCAGGAGCCACGCGCGAGCTGTTCGAGTACTTCTCGTCCGCACAGCCGGTGCGGCCGGAGCCGCCGGAGTTCGCCTCCCTCACCTCCCGCGAGCGCGAGATCTTCGTTCTCGCCGCGCGCGGGCTGAGCAACGCGGAGATCGCGGGCTCCGAGTTCCTCAGCGAGGCGACCGTGAAGACGCACATCTCGCGCATCCTCGCGAAGCTGGGGCTGCGCGACCGCGTGCAGATGGTGGTCTACGCCTTCGAGCACGGCCTGACCGCCGCCGAGTAGCGGGCCGACGGTCCAGACGGCGCCGACCGGTCGGTGCTATCCCGCGTCATCCTCAGGGAGGACACAGGATAGCCCCACCGCCCGATTCGGCCGCGGGGGCCGCCTCCCTAGCGTTGAGGGTATGGAGCTGACTCTCACAGAAACGGTGGCGCGCGTCGAAGCGGCCACGAAGACCTACGGCACCGGCGCGGGCCGGGTGAACGCGCTCGACGGCGTCACCCTGGGCATCCCGGCGGGCCGGTTCACGGCCGTGATGGGCCCGAGCGGATCGGGCAAGTCGACACTCATGCACGTCATGGCCGGGCTCGACTCGGTGACCGGCGGCCGCGTGTTCCTCGGCGACACCGAGATCACCAGCATGGGGGATGCGGAGCTCACGCTGCTGCGCCGCCGTCGCATCGGCTTCGTGTTCCAGTCGTTCAACCTGGTGCCGACGCTCGATGTGCGCGGCAACATACTGCTGCCGTTCGAGCTGGACGGCCGTCGGCCGACCCGCGAGCAGAACGAGTGGATCGACCACCTCGTCGACACACTCGGCCTCGGCGGCCGCCTGACCCACCGCCCGCACGAGCTCTCCGGCGGACAGCAGCAGCGCGCCGCGATCGTGCGTGCGCTCGCCACCCGGCCCGACCTCGTCTTCGCGGACGAGCCGACCGGCAACCTGGACTCCCGCACCGGCCGCGAGGTGCTCGGTGTGCTGCAGGAGGCGGCGCGCACGTTCGGCCAGAGCATCGCCATGGTCACCCACGATCCCGTGGCGGCGAGCTACGCCGACCACATCGTGTTCCTCGCCGACGGGCGGGTCGCCGCCGAGCGGCCGCAGTCGTCGGCGGAGGAGATCTCGTCCTTCATGCTCGGGATGGAGGCGCGCGCGTGAGCCGCCCCTTCTCGGCCTTCCGAGCGAACGCGCGCGACCACCGCGCTGGGATCCTCGTGGCGGCACTGAGCTCGGCCTTCGGCGTCGCCCTGGTCGGAGGGGTGGATGTGATGGCCGCCTTCATCGGCGGATCGTCGATGGGGGAGCGCGCCAGCGTCCAGCTCGCGCTGGGGATCGTCGCCGGCATCTTCTTCGTCGTCGCGGTCTACGTCGGCGCGATCGTCACGACGAACACCTTCGCCACCGTCATCTCGGGGCGCACCCGCACGATCGCCCTGCTGCGGCTGATCGGATCCAGCGCGCGGACACAGCGCCGATCGGTCGCCGGCGAAGGCCTTGCGGTCGGTCTGATCGGGGCCGCGGTCGGGGGAGCCGCTGCCGCCGCGCTCTCGCTCCTCGCGGTGCGGCTCCTGATGATGACGGGCGTCCTCCCGGAGGCGCAGTATCCCGTCCTCAGCCTGCTCATGGTGCCGCCGGCGATCATCGTCGTCCTCACTACCTGGCTCGCCTCGTGGGTGGGCAGCCGACGCGTGCTCACAGTGACGCCGGTGCAGGCGCTCGGTGCTGCGCAGGAGCGCCCCGCCGCCGCGGTGCGGAGCCGCGGCAGGCTGGCGGTCTCGCTCGCTCTCATCCTGTCGGGCGCCGCGCTGCTGGTCCTCGGACTCCTCCTCGGCACGGGCGCGTTCGTGCGGGTCAGCGCGACTCTCGCCCAGTTGTCGTCCTATGGGGTGCTCATCGCACTGCCGGGCGGCATCCTCTCCTTCACGGGGATCGTTCTGGCCGCGCCGTTCTTCCTCCCCGCCGTGCTGCGAGCGGTCGGCCTGCTGTTCGGCCGGGGCGCCGCGGGCCGGCTGGCCGCTGCCAACGCCGTACGCAATCCGGAGCGCAGCTCCCGCACCGCGATCGGCCTGGTGATCGGGGTCACGCTGATCACGATGTTCGTAGTGGCCGCATCCACCTGGCAGGCGCTGATCCGGGATGCCGAGGCGCGGGAGCCCGGGATGTACGAGGGTGCCGACGGCATCATCGGCGGCACGATGGCGGTGTTCACGGTGCTCGTCGGATTCTCGGCGGTGATCGCGGCGTGCGGCGTCGTCAACACGCTCTCGCTCAGCGTGCTGCAGCGCGGCCGCGAGCTCGGACTCCTGCGCGCACTGGGCTTCACGGCCAGTCAGGTGCGGAGGATGGTGCTCGCCGAGAGCGCGCAGCTGACCGTCGCCTCTGTGCTGACTGGGCTCGTGCTGGGAACGCTCTACGGCTGGATCGGCGCGCAGTCACTGCTCGGGATGATCCCCGGCGGAGGCGTCCTCGCCCCGATCCTTCCCTGGCCGTTCCTGGCCGCGATCATCCTGGGCGCCGCCCTTCTCGCCGTCGTCGCCGCACTCGCGCCGACCCGCCGGGCCACGCGCGTCTCGCCTGTCGCCGCCCTCGCCGTGGAGTGACGGACTCTGGATGTTGGCTGAACTCTCACGGAGCTTCAGCTATCGATGAACTGAGCCCGGAATAATGAGGCGTCCGTCGCGTCCCGTCCACCGGGCCGCCCCCGAGAGGATCCATCCCTGAACTGGCTGAACACGCTGAGGATCGACAAGCCGCCGTTCCTCATCACGCTGGATGTCGTGGCCGCGATCCTCGCGCTCTACCTGCTCGTGCGTCCCACCTGGCGCCGGACGCTCGCCGGGCTGATCGCTGCGCTTGTCGGCGGTCTGGTCGGCTGGTTCCTGGTGTGGCTGGTCACCGACGTCTTCGACGTGTTCGGCGTCGCCCTGACACCGGTGACCACCCTCTGGACCGCTCTCGGGTTCGGCGGGATCAGCCTCGCGGTGGCGAACCTGTTCCGTTCCCGCTGGTGGCGGAAGGTCGTGGCGATCGTGAGCATCCCGGTGTTCCTCGCGGCGGCGTTCTGCGGCATCAACGCCGACTTCGGCGCCTACCGCAACCTGAACGATGTGCTCGGCGTCGTGCCATACGGGGCACTCCAGCCGCACTCGGAGCGCGGCGAGGTCGTGGCCGGCACCGACTGGAAGGCGACGACGACGCCGGTGGTCGCGGGGGAGCTCCCGGCGAAGGGCGAGGTCGGCACCGTCCGCATCCCGGCCACCGAGTCCCGGTTCCCGGCGCGCGAGGCTGTCGTCTACCTCCCGCCGGTCGCGCTGACGGCGAATCCTCCCGCGCTTCCGGTGATGTACGCGCTCTCGGGTCAGCCGGGGGCGCCGGCCGACATGTTCACCGCCGGGGGAGTCGCCACGGCGATGGATGCGTTCGCTGCTCAGCACGACGGCTACGCTCCCATCGTGGTCGCCGCCGACCAGCTGGGCGGCCCCGGGCGCAACCCGATGTGCGTCGATTCCCGCGATTACGGCGACTCGGCGACGTATCTCCTGACGGATGTGCGGAATTGGGTGCGTTCTCACCTGCGAGTGAGCAGCGACCCGGCAGGATGGAGCGTGTTCGGCTACTCGCAGGGGGCGACCTGCGCTGTGCAGTTCGCGAGCGGGCGGCCGGACCTGTTCGGCTCCGCGCTCGCGTCGTCGAGCGAACTCGGGCCGACGTTGGGGGATGAGGAGCTGACCATCAGCACGGGATTCGGCGGGTCCAAGCAGGCGTACGAGAAGGCGCAGCCGGCCGCGATGATGAAGGCGAACGCGCCGTACCGCGATTCGGTGATGGTCCTCGGGGCGGGCGCCGACGACGCGAGGTACTCCGGTTTCGCCCGCACCCTGTACGCCGACGCCGAGCGCGCCGGGATCCACGCCGAGCTGCTCAGCTCGCCCGGCACCGCGCACGACTGGAAGACCGTGCGCTACGTGCTCGCGCATGGCTTCCCGACGATCGCGCGGCAGCTGGGGCTCGGGTCGTGAAGCCGGCCGCTCTCGCGCAGCGGACCGCGCGGCTCATCGCGAGCCACCCGTTCACGACCGGGGTGACGCTGCTCATCCTGGTGCTCGCGCTCATCACCGGGCCGATCCGCGGGCCGCACCGGCCGCTCCGCGGATGGCTGGGTGCGGGCGCCGTCCAGCTGCTGGACGGGCACTGGTGGTCGCCGTTCACGGCCGTGCTCTTCACCGACGATCTGCTCGAACTGATCGTCGTCCTGGTCCTCACCGTCGTGCTGGTGGGCGCCTCCGAGCGCCTGATGGGCACCTGGCGCACGGCCCTGGCGTTCTTCGGCACGGCCGTCGTCGGCATCGTCGTGGGCGCTGTCATCCAGGTGGCGGCGAACGACATCGGCGAGCTGTGGGCGCGCAACGTCCATGGGCTGCTCGTACTCGACGCGTTCACGGCGATCGGCGGCACGATCATGACGGCGAGTGCCTTCGCCGGAACGCTCTGGCGGCGCCGCATCCGCGTGATAACGCTGCTCGTCGCGATCATGTATCTGCTGTACTCGGGCTTGCCGTCCGACTTCTACCGGCTGCTCGCCGTGCTGACCGGGCTGGCGCTCGGCCCGCTGCTGCGGCAGGCGAAGGTGTCGGGCGGATGGCTGCGCAGCTCGCATCACGAGGTCCGGGTGCTGCTCGCCTCGGCGCTGACCATCACCGCCGTCGGGCCGGTGATCGGGCTCCTCGGGTCGACGCGGTACGGCCTGCTCTCTCCGGTCGGCCTGCTGTTCAGCAACGAGGCGCCCAGCGCGACCTCGGTCATCCAGCGCTGCCAGGCGTTCGCCGTGACGCGCAACTGTTTCCGCGAGCTGACACTGGAACGCATCAACGGGCTCGGACCGGTGCTGCTGTCGGTCCTCCCGCTGCTCCTCCTGCTGGTCGCGGCGTATGGCCTCCTGCGCGGGCGGCGGTTCGCGGTGTGGCTGGCGGTGGCCGTGAACGGACTGCTTGCGCTGCTGTCGGCGCTGTACTACGGCATCCTGCCGATCGCATCCGCCCGTCCGTCGGTCTCTCCGCGGTACTGGGAGGTGACGTTCATCCTCGCGCTGTCGACGCTCGTGCCGCTCGCGATGGCGATACTGCTCGTCGTGTTCCGGCGCCATTTCACCGTGATGCCGTCCGCCAAGGCGGTGCGGACGTACGTCTTGTTGGTGCTCGGGACCGGGGTCGGGCTCGTCGCGGTGTACGTGCTCGTCGGATGGCTGCAGCGCGACACGGGCTTCACGCGCCCGATCGACATCGGCGACCTGTTCGCGGATGTGCTCGAGCGGTTCGTGCCGGTCAGCTTCCTGCGGCGCGAGCCCCTGCAGTACCTCCCGACGACGCCGCTGGCGACGATCGTCTACCACAACATCGGAACGGTGTTCTGGCTCGTCGCGATCATCGGGGCCATCCCGCCGATGCTCGGTCGCGGACTCCGGCGGCGCGGTACCACGGAGGATGCACACGTGCGCGAGCTGCTGCACCGCGGCGGCGGCGACGCGATCTCCTTCATGGCGACCTGGCCCGGCAACTCGTACTGGTTCGACCCGATCGGCGGCGGTGCGATCGCGTATCGCGTGGAGGGGCGGGTCGCGCTGACCACCGGCGGTCCGTTCGGTGCGCTCGGTCCGCACGACGGCGCCATCCAGGGATTCGCCCGGTTCTGCGACGACAACGGCTGGATCCCGGTGTTCTACAGCGTGGAGGCTCGCTACACGTCGCTGTTCGAGCGTCTCGGCTGGTCGACCATGACCGTCGCGGAGGAGACCGTCATCCGTCCGCAGCTGTGGGCGACGACGGGCAAGAAGTGGCAGGACGTCCGCTCATCCATCAACCGTGCGCAGCGCGCCGGCATCCGCTCGGAGTGGACGACGTACGCTGCGCTCCCGCTCACCTCGGCCGTGCAGTTGTCCGACATCTCCGAGCAGTGGGTCGCCGAGAAGGACCTGCCCGAGATGGGGTTCACGCTCGGCGGGCTCGACGAGCTCCGCGACCCGGAGGTGCGCCTGATGCTGGCCGTAGACGAGGACGGCCGGATCGAGGCCGTCACGAGCTGGCTGCCCACCTACCGCGCCGGGATCGTCGTCGGCTGGACGCTCGACTTCATGCGGCGGCGGCCTGACAGCATCAACGGTGTGATGGAGTTCCTCATCGCCGAGGCCGCCACGCGGATGAAGGACGACGGCATCGAGTTCATGTCGCTCTCCGCCGCGCCTCTCGCCCACACGGCGGCGGCGCAGGAGGGCGGCAAGGACACTATGGACCGGCTGCTCGGCTACCTCAGTTCCTCGCTCGAGCCCGTGTACGGCTTCCGCTCGCTGCTCAAGTTCAAGCAGAAGTTCCAGCCGGAGCTGCACCCGCTGATCATGGCCTACCCGGACCCCGTCGCCCTGCCCGCGATCGGCATCGCGCTGGTGCGCGCGTACCTGCCGGGGCTGTCGATGCGGCAGGCGGCGACGTTCGTGCGGGGGCGCGGCTGACGCCGAGGTGGTACTCTCGGTGCTGTGTACGGTCTGCTCCTCCTTAGCTGCCGCGACGAGTCCTAGTTCTGGGCCTCACTCGTCGCGGAGTTCGTCGTCGGCTCTCCACACCACACGAGCAGAGGATTCCTGAAGACCATGAAGAACACACAGGCGCCGAGCGCCATGCCGATCCACCGCTACCGGCCGTTCCACGAGCAGATCCGCGTCGACCTGCCGGACCGCACCTGGCCGTCGAAGCACATCACGCAGGCGCCCCGCTGGTGCGCCGTCGACCTGCGTGACGGCAACCAGGCGCTCATCGACCCGATGAGCCCCGAGCGCAAGCGCATAATGTTCGACCTGCTGGTGCGCCTGGGCTACAAGGAGATCGAGGTCGGCTTCCCGTCCGCGAGCCAGACCGACTTCGACTTCGTGCGCAGCCTGATCGAAGAGGGCGCCATCCCGGACGACGTCACCATCCAGGTGCTGACGCAGTCGCGCGAGCACCTGATCAAGCGCACGTACGAGTCGCTGGTCGGCGCCAAGCAGGCGATCGTGCACCTCTACAACTCGACCAGCATCCTGCAGCGGGACGTCGTGTTCCGCACCGACCAGCAGGGCATCGTCGACATCGCGCTGAACGGCGCGCGGCTGTGCCGGAAGTTCGAAGAGCTCGTGCCCGGCACCACGATCTACTACGAGTACTCGCCCGAGAGCTACACCGGCACCGAGCTGGAGTTCGCCGCCGACATCTGCAACCAGGTGCTCGAGGTGTTCGAGCCGACGCCGGAGCGGAAGGTCATCATCAACCTGCCCGCGACCGTCGAGATGGCCACGCCCAACGTCTACGCCGACTCCATCGAGTGGATGTCGCGGCACCTGAACCACCGCGAGAACGTCATCCTGTCGCTGCACCCGCACAACGACCGCGGGACCGCGGTCGCCGCCGCCGAGCTCGGCTACATGGCCGGAGCGGACCGCATCGAGGGCTGCCTGTTCGGCAACGGCGAGCGCACCGGCAACGTCGACCTGGTCACGCTGGGCGTCAACCTGTTCACGCAGGGCATCGACCCCCAGATCGACTTCAGCGACATCGACCAGATCAAGCGCACCGTCGAGCACTGCAACCAGCTGCCCGTCGGCGAGCGCAGCCCGTGGGGCGGCGACCTGGTGTTCACGGCCTTCAGCGGCTCCCACCAGGACGCCATCAAGAAGGGCTTCGAGGCCATGGAGGCCGAGGCCGAGCGCACCGGCGTCCCGGTCGACGACCTGGTCTGGGCGGTCCCGTACCTGCCCGTCGACCCGAAGGACCTGGGCCGCAGCTACGAGGCGGTCATCCGCGTCAACTCGCAGTCGGGCAAGGGCGGCGTCGCGTACCTGCTGAAGACGGACCACTCGCTCGACCTGCCGCGCAAGCTGCAGATCGAGTTCTCCGGGGTCGTTCAGGCCAAGACGGATGCCGAGGGCGGCGAGGTCACCAGCGACCAGATCTGGGCCGTCTTCCAGGACGAGTACCTGCCGGCTCCCGCCTCCGACCCGGACGCCAAGTGGGGCCGCTTCGAGCTGGGGAGCACCACCACCTCCAACGAGACGGGCGAGCACGTCGTGCTCACGGTGACGCTGCGCGACGGGGACACCGTCTCGAAGGCCACCGGTGAGGGCAACGGTCCGATCGCCGCGTTCTTCGACATCCTGCACCAGCACGGGGTGGACGCCCACCTCTACGACTACTCGCAGCACACGCTGTCGGCGAGCGAGTCTGCTCTCGCCGCGGCGTACGTCGAGGTGGATGTGGACGGCCAGCGCCGCTGGGGCGTCGGCATCGACGCGGACACCACCACGGCGTCGTTCAAGGCGGTCGTGTCGGCGGTGAACCGGGCCGTGCGGTCGGCTGCCGGCCAGTCGGCGCAGGAGCTCGTCTCGGCCTGACGTAGCGCGCTTGCGGAGCCCGACATTCGTGCCGAATGTCGGGCTCCGCTGCGTGTGGGGGCGCGAGATTTGCGCCAAATCTCGCGAAAGCGGCCGCCATTCCCGAGATTTGCGCCAAATGTGCGGCTCCGCTGCGTCTCGGGGGCGGCGTGATTCGTGCCGAATGTGCGGTATCGCCGCGGCTTTCCGCACATTCGGCACGAATGTGCGCGGGGTTACTCGGGCTTGTCGATGCGGTAGCGCGGGATCGCGCCGGTGTCGGTGCGCTCGGCCGTGCGGGCGGCGCTGGGCGCGCGCGTGAAGCGGGGCCAGCGCGGACGGGGGATGCGGCCCAGCTCCCGCTGCTCCGGCAGGCTCCACCCGAAGCGCACGGCGAGGAGCCGGATGACGAGGGTCACCACGACACAGACGACCGCCGCGACCGTCAACGGCACGCCGAAGTCGAGCATGACGACGAGGACGATCGTGCCCGCGCCGGCCGCGACCGCGTAGAGCGAGCCGACGTGCATGAGCGCGATGGGCAGGTTCAGCAGCACGTCCCGCAGGATCGACCCGCCGACTGCGGCCACCACGCCGACGAACACCGCGGGAACCTCCGGCAGCCCGAGCGCGAGCGCCTTGCTCGCTCCGATCGCGCCGAACAGCCCGATCGTCAGCGCGTCGAGGAAGGTGATGACGGGGTCGAGACGGCGGAACAGCCGGATCAGCAGCATCCCGAGCAGTGCGGCGACGACGGTGATCGGCAGGTACCAGTTCGACTGCAGGGCGACCGGCGTGACGTTGAGCAGCAGATCGCGGAGGAGTCCGCCGCCGACGCCCGTTGCGACGCCGATGATCGCGACGCCGAGCAGGTCGAGCCGCCGGTCGCGGAATCCGGACGCGAACATGGCGCCCTGGAGGCTGCCGACGCCGACAGCGATGAGGTCGCCCCACAGCGGGATCGACAGGGCGCCGATGTCGACGGGGGTCGTGCTCACCCCCCATGTGTATCATGCGCGCGCGGTGGAGCTAGGAAGCAGCGCGAAGCGATGCCGCGACCCCAGCGCCGCGCGGTGGAGCTGAGGGCAGCGCGGAGCGATGCCGCGACCCCAGCGCCGCGCGGTGGAGCTGAGGGCAGCGCGGAGCGATGCCGCGACCCCAGCGCCGAGGGAGCCTGCGACCGAGGTCACAGCCTGCGACCGAGGTAACAGTAAGTGTCGCACCCCGCATCCGCCGCACTGTCAGCCGGGCGCGCGATACTGGAGTGTGCCTGTCTACCGTGATGAAGCCGTCGTGCTCCGAACCCACAAGCTGGGCGAGGCCGACCGCATCGTCACCATGCTGAGCAGGCAGCACGGCAAGATCCGTGCGGTGGCGAAGGGTGTGCGGCGGACGGCCTCCCGGTTCGGGTCGCGGCTCGAGCCGTTCATGGTGGCCGACGTCCAGCTGTACGAGGGGCGCAGCCTCGACGTGATCACGCAGGCCGAGACGCTCGGCGCGTACGGCGCCCTCATCGCCGACGACTACGCCAGCTACACCGCCGCCAACGCGATGGTCGAGACGGCCGACCGTCTGACGGATGCCGAGCCGTCCATCCAGCAGTACCTCCTGCTGGTCGGCGCGCTGCGCTCCCTGTCCCGGAGGGAGCACGGTGCCGGCCTGACCCTCGACTCGTACCTGCTGCGCGCGCTGTCGCTCGCGGGATGGGCGCCGAGCTTCCAGGACTGCTCCCGCTGCGGCGCACCTGGCCCGCACACCTCCGTGGTCGTCCAGCTCGGCGGCGTCGTCTGCGCCGACTGCGCTCCGCAGGGCGCCCCCAAGGTCGACGCCGACACGATCGCCCTGCTCGGCGCCCTGCTGTCGGGAGACTGGGAGGCGGCGGAGGCGGCCCCGGACATCACGCGGAATCGCGCGAACGGCGTCGTCGCCGCGTACACCCAGTGGCATCTCGAGCGCGGGCTGCGCTCGCTCCAGCACGTTCAGCACGACCAGAAGGCGAGTGGATGAGTCCGAAGCCCTACACGCACAAGGATGCGGTCGAGTACCGCCCGCTCGACTGGACCGGCGTGTATCCGCCCGCGTTCCCGGCGGGGAGCGTTCCGTCGCACGTGGCGATCGTCATGGACGGCAACGGCCGGTGGGCGAACCGCCGGGGCCTGACCCGTATCGAGGGGCACCGGGCGGGGGAGGCCGCGCTTCTCGACGTGGTGGCGGGCGCCATCCAAGCCGGGGTCAAGCACCTCAGCGTGTACGCGTTCTCGACCGAGAACTGGAAGCGGTCGCCCGACGAGGTGCGGTTTCTGATGGGATTCAACCGAGACGTCCTGCACCGGCGCCGCGACCAGCTCAACGAGTGGGGCGTGCGGGTGCGCTGGGCGGGCCGGAAGCCGCGCCTGTGGTCGTCGGTCATCAAGGAGCTGCAGTACGCCGAGCAGCTCACGGCCGGGAACGACGTGCTGACGCTGACGATGTGCGTCAACTACGGCGGACGGACGGAGATCGCCGACGCCGTGCGGTCGATCGCCGACGACGTCGCTGCGGGCCGGCTGCGGCCGTCCGCAGTGAGCGAGAAGACCATCCAGCGCCACCTCTATCTGCCGGACATGCCGGACGTCGACCTGTTCGTGCGCAGCTCGGGGGAGCAGCGCACCAGCAACTTCCTGCTGTGGCAGAGCGCGTACGCCGAGATGGTGTTCCTCGATACGCTGTGGCCGGACTTCAGCCGCACCGACCTGTGGGATGCGGTGGAGCTGTATCTGCGCCGCAACCGCCGGTTCGGCGGTGCGGTGGACGCGCCGACGGCCGAGACGGCATCCACCTCGGAATAGACCGCGGCGTGCCGCGCGTTGCCTCTGAGGTGAGCGAACCCATCAAGATCGACATCTGGTCCGACATCGCGTGCCCGTGGTGCTACATCGGGAAGAGGAAGTTCGAGGCCGGCAGCGGGCTGTTCGCTGGCGCGGGCGACGGACGCGGGGTCGAGGTCGAGTACCACTCCTTCGAACTGTCCCCGGACACCCCCGTCGACTTCGACGGCAGCGAGATCGACTTCCTGGCCGGCCACAAGGGCCTTCCGGCCGAGCAGGTGCAGCAGATGCTGGAGCGCGTGACCGGGATCGCCTCGTCCGTCGGCCTCGACTACGACTTCGACAACCTCAAGCACACCAACACCGTCAAGGCGCACGAGCTCCTGCACTTCGCGAAGGCGAACGGCAAGCAGCTGGAACTGGCCGAGCGCCTGTTCCGCGCCTACTTCATCGAGGGCCGTCACGTCGGCCGGGTCGAGGACCTCGCCGACCTGGCGGCCGAGGTGGGGCTCGACCGGGATGCGGCGCTCCAGGCGCTCGAATCGGAGCAGTACCTCCAGGATGTGCGCGCCGACCAGGCGACGGCTGGAGAGTACGGCATCAACGGCGTCCCGTTCTTCGTCATCGACGGCAAGTACGGCGTGTCCGGGGCGCAGGACGCGCAGACGTTCGCCCAGGTGCTTGAGCAGGTCTGGTCGGAGCGCGCGGCGGTGACCGCATGACCGGCGCGGAGCCTGCCGTCGCGGCCGACGCGTCGCCCGCACCCGTCGTGCCGCTCGTCCAACTCGGCGCCGCCGGCGCCGTCTGCGACGGCGACACCTGCACCTTCTAGCGAGCGAGTTGACGCAACACGCCGTCGCGCTCCGTTGCATGGCGGCGTGTTGCGTCAACTCAACGCGAGCGCAAGACGGACACGGCGGACGGCCTCGCGGGCGTCGTTGGCCATGTGGGTGCGATTGACTCGCACGACCTCCCAGCCCATGGTCCGGATGAGCCACAAGCGATCGACGTCGATGTAGTACTGGTGAGTGTCCGTTCTGTGTTGATCGCCGTCGTACTCGACCACGACGTGCGCCGCGGGATAGGCCAGGTCGCCATGCGCGACCAGATCGCCATCGGGACCGACGATCCGATAGTTCACCGCCGGTTCCGGGAGTCCGGCGCGTACAAGGGCTAGGCGAAGCACAGTCTCCATCGGGGAGTCGGTCCGGGCCCGGACGCGCGCGAGCGCGCACCGTAGGGGACGCACACCGGGCCGTCGCGGGCTGGACGCGACGGCGGCAGCCAGTTGCTCCATTGTCGCGATTGGCTCCTTGCGACGGACGAGGGCGTCCCCGCAGACGACCAGGTCATCTTCGGCAAGCATGCTGGCGAGCTGGCACCAGGTCTCGACCGCGGACACGACCGGTAGTCCATGGAGTGTTGTGGTCGCGTCGTCGGCGATCCTCGTCTGATGGCCGTGGATTCCACGGTGCCGCGGTGCCCGTCCCGGCGCCCGTGTAGAGACGTGGAGCGGCTCGTCGGGATCCGCCTCCCGGCCTAAGGGAAGCCCATGGAGACGTGCGGCGGTGATGTGACTGAACAGCATCCCCTCAGTCATCGCCGGTTGGAATGCCCGGCAACGCTCGACGAGATCCTGCGCGGGACCGATGGCACGGACGCCGTGGTGGGGGCGCGTCAAGTCTCCTCGTCGCAGCCGAGAGCGCGAGACACCGTGCAGCAGGGCCTCGCGCGTCGTGAAGTGGGGTCCAATCCTGAGCGGTTCCATCGCCACAGGTTGCCAGTCGTGACTATTGCCTGCCGCCGTTATCCACAGCTCGCACACGAGTTGACGCAACACGCCGTCGCTCGACCGGGTGCGACGGCGTGTTGCGTCAAGTCGATGGCGGGCCGGGGAGCGGCGCGCTACTCGGGGTCGGTGATGTCGGCGACTGTCGCGCCGAAGGCGGTGATGAGGGCGTCCGCGTCGACGAAGAGGGAGTAGCCGTGCTCGCCGGCGCCCATCGACACGCGACGGCCGGGGATGGTGGCGTCGGCGACGACCGGCCACGCGGTGGTGCTGCCGAACGGCGTGATCGTGCCGCGCTCGTAGCCGGTGGCGGCGAACGCGACCGACGCATCCGGGAGCTGCAGCTTGTTGACCTGCAGCACCGAGCGCAGTTTCGGCCAGGCGATCTTGCGGCCGCCGGGCACGAGGGCGAAGACGAACGTGTCATCGCTGCGCTTCACCACGAGCGTCTTGACGATGTCGCCGGGCTGGATGCCGAGCAGCTGGGCGGCCTCCTCAAGGCTGCGTGCGGCGGGACGCTCCACGATGTCGACCTCGATGCCGCGGGCCTGCGCGTCGGCGGCGACGCGCTCCCGACCGGTGCTCACAGGTGCGCCAACAGGGGAGTTGTCCACGGATTCCGGGCTCTCGGCCATAGCTCAGCACGCTTTCTGGGAGAATCGAGTGAGATGTCTACCACTGCCACCCTAAGCCACGCGCCTCAGCTGACCATCGGTCCGCTGAGGCTCGACGTGCCAGTCGTCCTCGCACCGATGGCCGGGATCACCAACACGGCGTTCCGGCGGCTCTGCCGTGAGTTCGGAGCCGGTCTCTACGTCAGCGAGATGATCACGTCCCGCGCCCTCGTCGAACGCACTCCGGAGTCGCTGCGCCTCATCACGCACCACGAGTCGGAGACGCCGCGGTCCATCCAGCTCTACGGTGTCGACCCCGTCACCGTGCGCGAAGCCGTGACGATGCTCGTCGCCGAAGACCGCGCCGACCACATCGACCTCAACTTCGGATGCCCGGTGCCGAAGGTCACCCGCAAGGGCGGGGGAGCGGCGCTTCCCTGGAAGCTCGGGCTGTTCCGCGAGATCGTCGAAGGCGCCGTGCAGGCGGCCGGCGACATCCCGCTCACGATCAAGATGCGCAAGGGCATCGACGGCGACCACCTGACCTACCTCGAGGCCGGGCGCATCGCCGAGGGCGCCGGTGTCGCCTCGATGGCCCTGCACGCGCGCACGGCTGCGGAGTTCTACTCGGGTCACGCCGACTGGTCCGCCATCGCCAAGCTGAAGGAGACGGTGACCTCGACGCCCGTGCTCGGCAACGGCGACATCTGGTCGGCCGCCGACGCGATCCGGATGGTGGAGGAGACCGGCTGCGACGGCGTCGTGGTCGGCCGCGGCTGCCTCGGGCGTCCCTGGCTGTTCGGCGACCTGGCCGCCGCCTTCCGCGCGCGGGCGGGCGAGATCTCGGCAGCAGAGGCGGAGGCCGCCCAGGCGCATCCGACGCTCGGGCAGGTGGCGCAGACGTTCCGCCGCCACGCGGAGCTGCTGGTCGAGTTCTTCGACAGCGAGGAGCGTGGCTGCCGCGACATCCGGAAGCACGTCGCCTGGTACTTCAAGGGCTACCCGGTCGGCGGCGACCTGCGGGCGAGCCTCGCGACCGTCGACACGCTCGAGCACCTCGACGAGCTGCTCGCCACGCTCGACCCCGCCCAGGAGTACCCGGGCGAGGCGGCAGAGGGTCAGCGCGGTCGTGCCGGCTCCCCGAAGCGGCCGGCGCTGCCGGACGGCTGGCTCGAGAGCCGGGACCTCGACGGCGTGCAGCGCGCCGAGGTCGCCGATGCGGAGGTGCACAACAGTGGTGGATGACGTCGCGGCGACCACGAGCACGGGTGCCGGCGCGGTGCAGACGGCCGAGGCGTCCGCCGATCGCGGGTACTCCGAGCACGACCGGGAGCGCTGGCTCCCCGAGCAGCACTCGAACCGGCGCAGCGACTTCGCCCGCGACCGGGCGCGGCTGCTGCACTCCAGTGCGCTCCGCCGTCTCGCGGCGAAGACGCAGGTGCTCAGCCCCACTGCGGGGCTCGACTTCGCACGCAACCGGCTGACGCACTCCCTGGAGGTCGCCCAGGTCGGCCGCGAGCTGGCCAACAGCCTCGGACTCGACCCGGACATCGTCGACACCGCCTGCCTCGCACACGACATCGGGCATCCACCGTTCGGCCACAACGGCGAGCGGGCCCTCAACACCTGGGCCGACGACATCGGCGGCTTCGAGGGCAACGCGCAGACACTGCGGTTGCTGAGCCGGCTCGAACCGAAGGTGTTCGGCCGCGACGGCCGGCCGTACGGGCTCAACCTCACCCGCGCGAGCCTCGACGCGAGCTGCAAGTACCCGTGGCCTGCGGCCTCGTCGGTGGCAGACCCGAGCGGGCGGGCGAAGTTCGGCTTCTACGCCGACGACCGCGCCGTGTTCGAGTGGATGCGCCAGGGCGCCCCCGAGCGCCAGCGCTGCATCGAGGCGCAGGTCATGGACCTCTCCGACGACATCGCCTACTCCGTCCACGACTTCGAGGACGCCGTGGTGAACGGCTACATCGACGTCGCGGCCCTCGGAAGCCGGGTCGACCACGAAGACCTCGTCGAGTCCATGCACGAGTGGATCGGCGGCGAAGTCAGCCACCAAGAGCTCATCGAGGCGTTCGACCGGCTCGACAGCATGGACATCTGGCTCGACGGGTGGGACGGTTCGCGCCGGTCCCAGGCGCGCCTGAAGAACCTCACGAGCCAGCTGATCGGGCGCTTCGCACACGCGGCTGTCCACGCCACGAAGGAGGCCGCGGGACGGGTGGACCTCATCCGCATCGGCGCCGACGTGGTCGTGCCGGCCGGGATCCAGGCCGAGATCGCTGTGCTGAAGGGCATCGTCGCCACGTTCGTCATGTCACGGAACACACGGCAGCCGATCTACGCCCAGCAGCGGCAGATCCTGACGACGCTGGCCGACCTGCTCTACCAGCGCGGTCCGGCCGAGCTCGACCCGGGATTCGCGGAAGACTGGCGCGCGGCCGCGACAGACGATGCGCGGAGACGCGTCGTCGTCGACCAGGTCGCCAGCCTGACCGATCAGTCCGCGCTCAGCTGGTACGAGCGTCTCGTGCAGCACTGAGCACGGAAAGGTCGTGGGCTTCGGCGCAGAACCGCTGTGAAGCACCGCATGCTCCGCGCGCCGGGGTTGTATACCGCGGCGCAGTGCAGAATGCTGGGAGTCAGGCTTCGGGAGGAGACGAATGAGCACCGCACTACCACCGTCCGACGGCGACCGCCCCGCAGAGGGGGAGTCGACGGAGACGGCCGGCGCCCCACCGGAGGGGACCGGAGCCGCCACGCCGGCGGCGGGCGGCGGTGCGACCGCGGGCTCAGGCACGACCCGGACTCCGCGAACGACCGGCTCCTCGACGAGCCGAACGGCCAAGACGACTGCGGCCAAGACGACAGGCGCCTCGACGACAGGGGCCAAGACGGCCTCGTCCACCGCGGGCGCGCCCTCAGCGCGGTCGACGAAGCCGCGGGCGACGAAGAGCACCACCGCGCAGACCCCTGAGACGGATCAGGCGACCGAAGCCGCCGCCCCGACCGGCGAGACGTCTACGTCTGCGTCTGCGTCTGCGTCTGGGGCTGCGCGAAAGCCCGCCGCCAAGAAGACCACGACGCCTCGGACTCGCCGGACGACCGCGAAGACCACCCCGATCGCACCGGAGGGGGAAGCGCCCGACATCATGGATGCGACCCTCGGCGCCCGCGAACCGCTCGCGCCCAGCGGCGGATCGAGCCGGAGCCGCAGTGCGTCGGCCCGTGACACGTCCACCTCGCCCGCCGAGCCCCTGATCGCCGAGCCCCCGATCGAGGAAAGCACGGGAACCGCCGAGACATCCGACGACACCGGCGCCGCAGCGACCAAGCGTCTCCCGACGGCCGAGGAGCTCTACGCCGCACCCGCATCGACCGACGCCGGTGCGGCCGCCGTAGCGGCTGCCGTCGCATCCACGGGCACGCCACCTCCTGTCGGCGCAGCTGCCGCCGCGCCCGCAGACACTCCGACCGAGCGGCTCGCTGCCGACACGACCGACACCGACCAGGAGGCCGCTGTGGACTCGACGACGGCGCGCGAGACGGGCGACCAGCCCACCGACGCCACCGAACCGCCCGCCACCGCTGCGCCCGAGGCAACCGCTCCGGATGCGACCCGGGGCGCACCCGCCGCCACCGGCGCGACACCCGCCGCAGGCGCTGCCACCGGCCCCGGCGCACAGTCCGCTCACGGCCGCACGGTCGGCGATCTCGCCGACCGCCTGGACGACTCGCGGTTCTTCTCCTCCCTGTTCGACTTCACGTTCACGAACTACGTCACGCGCAAGCTCGCCGGTCCCGTGTACGTCGTCGGGCTTGTCCTGATCGCGCTCGGCATCATCGTCGGCTTCGCGAACTCGCTCACCTCGGCGATCGCGACGCACGCGCCGATCGGTGCGTTCGTGTTCCTGTTCGGCGTCCTCATCACCCTCGTCGGGGCGATGCTGAGCGTGCTTCTGCTGCGCGTCGGCATCGAGGTGTTCTGCGCCATCATCGAGATCGCCCAGAACACGCGCCGCCGCCGTCCGCCGAGGGAGTGACCGCGACCGGCGGGCCGTCCGGGTTTCCCCGATCGGGCCGGAGCGTCGGTCCGGCTCACTAGAATCGAGAGCATGGCAGGCCGGATTCGACAGAGCGACATCGAAGAGGTCAAAGCCCGCACCAACATCGGCGACATCGTCGGCGACTACGTCAGCCTCAAGACCGGCGGCGTCGGCGCGCTCAAGGGCCTCTGCCCCTTCCACGACGAGAAGAGCCCCAGCTTCTACGTGCGCCCGGGCGTCGGCCGCTACCACTGCTTCGGCTGCGGCGAGGGGGGCGACGTCTACGAGTTCCTGCTCAAGATGGACCACGTCTCCTTCACCGACGCGGTCGAGCGGCTCGCCGCGCGCATCGGCTACCAGCTCCACTATGAGGAGGGCGGTGGCGGACCCTCCGAGAGCTCCGGCAACCGCGCCCGCCTGCTCGCGGCGAACGCCGCGGCGGAGGAGTTCTTCCGCGACCGCCTGTCCGCTCCCGATGCCGACCCCGGGCGCCGGTTCCTGGGCGAACGCGGCTTCGACGCCGCGGCCGCAGCGCACTTCGGCGTCGGGTTCGCCCCGAAGAGCTGGGACGAACTGACCAAGCACCTGCGCGGCAAGGGCTTCAGTCAGGAGGAGCTACTCACGGCCGGACTCGTCTCCCAGGGTGACCGCGGCGTCTACGACCGGTTCCGAGGCCGCCTGATCTGGCCCATCCGCGACGTCACCGGCCAGACCATCGGCTTCGGCGCGCGCCGCCTGCTCGACGACGACAAGGGCCCGAAGTACCTCAACACCCCCGAGACGCCCGTCTACAAGAAGGCGCAGGTGCTCTACGGGCTGGATCTGGCCAAGCGCGACATCTCGCGGCAGGACCAGGTCGTCGTGGTCGAGGGCTACACGGACGTCATGGCGTGCCACCTCGCCGGGATCACGACCGCCGTCGCCACCTGCGGCACGTCGTTCGGCGTCGACCACATCAAGGTGATCCGCCGGGTGATGGGCGACGACAACAGCCAGGGTTCGGTGATCTTCACATTCGACCCGGATGCCGCCGGCCAGAAGGCGGCATCCCGCGCGTTCGGCGAGGAGCAGCGGTTCTCCGCGCAGACCTACGTCGCGGTCGGACCGGACGGCCTCGACCCGTGCGATCTGCGGCTGGCCCAGGGGGATGTGGCGGTGCGCCGCATGATCGACGCACGCAAGCCGATGTTCGAGTTCATGATCCGCCGGACCGTCGAACGGTTCGACCTCGACTCGGTCGAGGGGCGGGCGGCGGCCCTGCGTGCGGGAGCACCGATCGTCGCCACGATCCGCGACCCGGCGTCGCAGAACGGCTACACCCGTGAGCTCGCGCGGCTCTCCGGCGCCGACCTGCAGGATGCGATCCGCGCCGTCCGCGCCGCCCAGCGGGGTTCCGGCTCACGGGAGGGCTCGCGCGACGGATCCCGCGACGACGGCCGCACCCGCTCGTACCCGGGCGGCGACGGCCAATCCGGCTCCGCCGAGCAGCCGCGTCCCCTCGCGCAGGCCGACCTCGCCGACCCGACGCAGCGGACCGAGCGCGAGAGCCTCATGGTGCTGCTGCAGCTCCCCGGCGAGGTGGGTCAGGAGCGGGCGGCGCGCGCCGTGCAGGTCCCGTTCGTCAACCCGACCCACGCCGTGGTCCGCGACGCGATCGCCAGTCAATTGGCGACGCTGCAACAGCCCGGATGGGTGGATCGCGTGCTCGCCGAGGTCCCGCAGGCATACGCGCCGACGGTCAACGCTCTGGCGGTGGCGGAACTCCCGCAGGGCGGCGATCCCGGGCGGTACGCGCGGTCGATCGTCGACGGCCTGATCGACCGCGACCTGCTCCGCGAGAAGGCGGAACTCACCTCACGCCTCGGCCGCACGGAGGACCCGGAGCTGCGTCGCCAGATCTCGCTCGCCATGGTCGCGATCGAGAGCGAACGGCGCCGCCTGCGCGGCGAATAGCACGCCGGAAGCGCCGCCTGCGGAATCCGCAGACGAATGCCTGCAGATGCGCTCTTTTGTTGCGTCCGTGTAAAGATCGCGCCCGGATCCGCATCCGAATGCAGGAAGAACGAGCATTCCGTGCTAGGAAAGTTCTCACGCGAACGGCGATCCCGCACGCCCGTGACGACGCCGCTTGCGCATCCCACACCAGGAAGAGGTAATCGGATATGACATCCGCACACAACGGCGGACGGCGCCTGCTCGCCGTATCCGCCGCGTTCGCGGCCGCGGCACTGGTGCTCGCCGGCTGCTCCGGGAACAACAACGGCTCGGGCGGCGGCGGCGGTGGCGCCATCACCGTCGGCACCACCGACAAGATCACGTCGATCGACCCCGCCGGCTCGTACGACAACGGCTCGTTCGCCGTCATGAACCAGGTCTACCCGTTCCTTCTGAACACCCCGTACGGCAGCCCGGACGTCAAGCCGGACATCGCCGAGAGCGCCGACTTCACCTCGCCGACCGAGTACACGGTCAAGCTCAAGCCGGGACTGAAGTTCGCCAACGGACACGACCTCACCTCGTCGGACGTCAAGTTCACCTTCGACCGCCAGATCAAGATCAACGACCCCAACGGCCCGGCATCGCTGCTGGCCAACCTGGACAGCGTCTCCGCGCCGGACAAGACCACGGTCGTCTTCAAGCTCAAGGTGCCGAACGACCAGACCTTCCCCCAGGTGCTCTCCAGCCCCGCCGGTCCGATCGTGGATGAGCAGGTCTTCTCGGCCGACAAGGTCACGCCCGACAACACCATCGTCAAGGGCCACCCGTTCGCCGGTCAGTACGACATCACGAGCTACGACTTCAACAACCTGATCGCCTACAAGGCGTACCCGGGATACAAGGGTCTGCTCGGAAAGCCCGCGACCGACAAGGTCAACGTCAAGTACTACGCCGAGTCGTCGAACCTGAAGCTCGACATCCAGAAGGCAGCGATCGACGTCGCCTTCCGCAGCCTCTCGGCCACGGACGTCGCCAGCCTCGAGAACAACGACAAGGTCAAGGTCGTCAAGGGCCCGGGTGGCGAGACCCGCTACATCGTGTTCAACTTCAACACCCAGCCGTACGGCGCGACCACGCCGGAGGCCGACGCGAAGAAGGCCCTCGCCGTGCGTCAGGCGGCGGCCGACCTCGTCGACCGCTCGGCGATCGCCGACCAGGTCTACAAGGGCACCTACACCCCGCTGTACTCGTTCGTCCCGGACGGCCTGACCGGCGCCACCACGGTGCTGAAGGAGCTGTACGGCGACGGCAACGGCGGCCCCAGCCTCGACAAGGCCAAGCAGGCCCTCCAGGCGGCCGGCGTCTCCACCCCGGTCTCGCTGAACCTCCAGTACAACCCGGACCACTACGGCCCGTCCTCCGGTGACGAGTACGCGCTCGTCAAGGAGCAGCTGGAGAACGGCGGCCTGTTCAAGGTCAACCTGCAGTCCACCGAGTGGGTGCAGTACTCGAAGGACCGCACGAAGGACGTCTACCCGGCGTACCAGCTCGGCTGGTTCCCGGACTACTCGGACGCCGACAACTACCTGTCGCCGTTCTTCATCAAGGACAACTTCCTCGCGAACCACTACGACAACCCGGAGGTCCAGGACCTCATCGCGAAGCAGGCGGGCACGACCGACAAGGCCGAGCGCACCAAGCTGATCGAGGAGATCCAGGCCAAGGTCGGGGCGGACCTCAGCACGCTTCCGCTGCTGCAGGGCTCGCAGATCGCGGTCGTCGCGAAGGGTGTCTCGGGCGCCGACAAGACGCTCGACCCGTCCTTCAAGTTCCGCTACGCGGCACTCTCGAAGTAATCCGGCCCTGAGCCACCAGCTCTGAGCCGAACCGGGGGGTGGCTCGCTCACGCAGCGAGCCGCCCCCTTTCCACGAACCACCACGATTGGCTTCCATGACAGCGACTGTCAGCGCCCCGGCGGCCGGGACCGCCCCCGGGCCGGACCGAACGAAGGCGAAGCGACGATCCGGCGGCGGCCTCGGCCGCTACATCCTCGTCCGCGCGCTTCTCATCATCCCGACCATCTTCATCCTGGTCACCGTCGTCTTCTTCCTGATGCGGTCGACCGGAGACCCGATCACCGCGGCCCTCGGCGGGAAGCTGCCTCCGGCGCAGCTCGCCCAGCGCGTGCACGAGGCCGGATACGACCGGCCGATCATCGTCCAGTACCTCGAGTACCTGGGCCAGCTGCTGCGCGGCGACTTCGGGACGACGTTCACCGACAACCAGCCGGTCACGCAGGTGCTGCTGACGTACGGCGCAGCGACGCTGGAGCTGGCGTTCTACGCGCTCATCGTCGCGTTCATCGTCGGCATCCCGCTCGGCCTGATCGCCGCCTACTTCCGTGACAAGGCCCCGGATGCGGGCCTCCGAATCATGGCGATCCTGTTCTACGCCACCCCGGTCTTCTTCGTCGGCCTCGTTCTGAAGCTCATCTTCTCCATCTGGCTGGGCTGGCTCCCGGTCGCCGGACGCGCGTCGACGAGCTCCGAACTGGAGATGCAGACGCTCGACAACAAGACCGGCATCTACCTGATCGACGCGTTCCAGACCGGCGACCCGGCCGTGGTCGGCGACGTGCTCATGCACGCCATCCTGCCGGGGCTCGCCCTCGGTCTGCTGACCGCCGGCATCTTCCTCCGGCTGGTCCGCACCAACGTGATCGGGACGCTGTCCACCGACTACGTCGACGCGGCACGATCGCGTGGCGTCGGCGAATCGCGGCTGCTGCGCAAGCACGCCTACCGTCCGGCGCTCATCCCGATCATCACGGTCATCGGCCTGCAGATCGCCCTGCTCCTCGGCGGTGCCGTGCTGACGGAGTCGACGTTCGAGTGGAAGGGCCTCGGCTTCCAGCTCGTCCACTACCTGCAGGCGCGCGACTTCGTGGCCGTGCAGGGCATGGTCGTCCTGCTCGCCGTCATCGTGACCCTCACCAACTTCGTGGTCGACGTCATCGCGGCCCTCATCGACCCGAGAGTGAGGTACTGAGATGTCGACCGCATCGCTGACCTCCCGCAAGCGCTCCCTCTGGGACCGCCTGCCCGTCGTCCACCAGCTCCGCCAGAGCGTCGGCCTGCAGCGCGGGATGCTCGTGGTGGGCCTCGTGCTCACCGCCCTGTTCATCCTGACCGCGATCTTCGCGGCGGTCATCGCGCCGTACGGCTTCGCGCAGTCGAAGGCCGACGGGAAGTCGTTCGGCGCGCAGCAGCCGCCGAGCGCCGCGCACATCTGGGGCACCACGTCCGGTGGATACGACGTGTTCTCGCGGGTGATCTGGGGAGCGCAGACCGCGATCCTCGTCATCATCATCGCCGTCCTCCTGTCGATCTTCCTCGGCGTGCTGCTCGGACTCGTCTCCGGCTACTTCGGCGGCTGGCTCGACCGCGTGCTCGTCGTCATCTGCGACGCGATCTACGCCTTCCCCTCCCTGCTGCTCGCCATCGTCATGGCCATCGCGATCAGCGGCGGCCAGTCGAGCCTGTGGGGCGGCATCCTGGCGGCGGCGATCTCGATCACCGTCGTCTACATCCCGCAGTACTTCCGCGTGATCCGTTCGGAGGTCGTCCGGATCAAGGCGGAGGCGTATGTCGAGTCGGCGCGCGTCGTCGGCGCGAGCAACAGCCGGATCATGTTCCGGCACGTGCTGCGCAACTCGACCAGGACGCTCCCGCTGATCTTCACCCTGAACTCGTCGGAGGCCATCCTCACGCTCGCCGGCCTCGGCTTCCTCGGCTTCGGCATCGAGCCGACCGCCGCCGCTGAGTGGGGCTACGACCTGAACAAGGCCGTGGATGACGTGACCAGCGGGATCTGGTGGACCTCCATCTACCCGGGTCTCGCCATCGTGCTGGTCGTGCTGGGCATCACCCTGGTAGGCGAGAGCCTCAACGACCTGGCCGACCCGCGTCTGCGCGGCCGCCGCCGTGCGGCTGCGGCGTCCGGAGAGGTCGCCGAGACCTCGGTGGTCCCCGGCGGCACCCTCACCGCCGGCCCCGGCGGGGTCGACGGCCTCGAGGGCGGCGAATCGTTCGACGAGCACGGAATCGAGGTGCGTCCATGAGCGACGTCGTACAGATCAAGGACCTCTCGGTCTCCTTCTCCACCGACGCCGGCGCCGTGAAGGCGGTCGACGGGGTGAGCCTCAGCGTCGCCCCCGGCGAGGTGCTCGCCATCGTCGGAGAGTCCGGGTCGGGCAAGACGGTCACCGCCAAGACGATCCTCGGGCTGCTGCCCGAGACGGCGACCGCTTCCGGTGCCGTCATCCTGCGCAGCCGCGACGGCAAGACGGAGGCGGACATCGTCTCGATCGGCAAGAGCAAGCTGCGCGAGGTGCGCGGCACCGACGTCGCCATGGTGTTCCAGGAGCCGTCGACGGCGCTGAACCCGGTCTACCCCGTCGGCTGGCAGATCGCGGAAGGTCTGCGGGCGCACGCGAAGCTGTCGAAGAAGGAGGCGCGCGAGCGCGCCATCGAGATCCTCGGCCGGGTCGGCATCCCGGAGCCCGAGAAGCGGGTCAAGTACTACCCGCACCAGTTCTCCGGCGGCCAGAAGCAGCGCATCGTCATCGCGATGGCGCTCGTGCTGAACCCCGGGCTGATCGTGGCGGACGAACCGACGACCGCTCTGGATGTGACGGTCCAGGCCGAGATCCTGGACCTGCTGCGGCGCTGCCGCGACGAGTTCGGGGCCGCCATCGTGCTCATCACGCACAACATGGGCGTCGTCGCCGACCTGGCGGACCGCGTCGCGGTCATGTACCAGGGCAAGCTGGTCGAGCAGGCGGATGTGCGGACGCTGTTCTCCTCCCCGCAGGCCGACTACACGCGCAAGCTGCTCGCTGCCGTGCCGAAGATCGGCCAGGGCCTGATCGCCACGCAGGATCGTGCCATCGCCCGGGCCGAGCGCCCGATCGAGGCGCCGGTGGTCCAGGCGCGCGACCTGCGCATCCAGTACCCGGGCCGGCTCGGTCGGCCCGGGTTCGTGGCCGTCGACGGGGTCTCCTTCGAGATCCGTCCGGGCGAGGTGCTCGGCCTCGTCGGTGAGTCCGGCTCGGGCAAGACGACCATCGGGCGGGCCATCGCGGGCCTCAACAAGGTCACCGGCGGGTCGCTCGAAGTGCTCGGGATCGAGATGAACGGCGTCCGCGAGCGGCGATTCCGCAAGGTGCGGAGCGATATCGGGTTCGTGTTCCAGGATCCGGCGTCGAGCTTCAATCCGCTGCTCACCATCGCCGAGTGCGTTGCCGAGCCTCTCGTGGTGCACGGGCGCGCGAGCTCGGCCGCCGAGGCCCGTCGCCGCGTCGACGAGCTGCTCGAGGCGGTTCAGCTGCCGCGCGCCTACGGAGATCGGTACCCGCACGAGCTGTCCGGCGGTCAGCGGCAGCGCGCCAGTCTGGCGCGTGCGCTCGCGCTGGAGCCGAGCCTCCTGATCGCCGACGAGCCGACCTCGGCACTCGACGTGTCGGTGCAGGCGCGCGTGCTGGAGCTGTTCGCCGACCTGCAGAGGGAGTTCGGCTTCGCGTCGCTGTTCATCAGCCACGATCTCGCCGTGGTCGACCTGCTCGCCGACCGGATCGCGGTGCTCCACCGCGGAAAGCTCGTCGAGGAGGGGACAGGCGCCGAGGTGCTCGGCAACCCGCGGGAGGCGTACACCCAGCGGCTGCTCGCCTCCCTGCCCGTCCCGGACCCGGTCGAACAGGCCGACCGGCGCGAGGCGCTGCGGGAGTTGCAGGCGGAGAGCGCCTAGGGTCGAAGATGTGAGTTCCGTCCCCGCCATCGTCGTCAGCGACCTGTCCGTCGAATACCCTGCGCGGGGCCCGAGCGCGTCATGCGTGGCCCTGCGCGGGGTGAGTTTCCGCCTCGAGCAGGGCCAGGTGCTCGGCGTGCTGGGCGAGACCGGCTCGGGCAAGAGCACGCTCGCGCAGGTGCTCTCCGGACGGGTGCTCCCTCCGCGTGCGTCCGATCCGGGCCCGCGGATCAGTGGGGGAGAGGCGTCCGTCCTCGGCCACCCGCTGCGGAAGGCGCGCAAGCGCGACCTGGCCGAGGTGACCTTCCACGTCGGCTACCTGCCGCAGGAGGCCGCCGCGACACTGGAGCCGTCGCTGAGCGTGCAGGACAACGTCACGCTGCCGATCTTCGAGCGCGACGAGCACTACCCGCGGCGGACGGCGGGAGCCCGGGCCGCGACCATGCTCGACACCGTGCACCTGCCGCTGAGCGTGCTCAACAAGTACCCGTACGAGCTGAGCTCGGGACAGCGCCAGCGTGTCGCACTGGCACGGGCGCTCGTGCTCGGCCCCACCATCCTCGTCGCCGACGAGCCGACCGCCGGGATCGACGCGACCGTGCGCGACGCGGTGATCGACCTGCTCGGGCAGCTGCGCGGGCATCCCGACTTCTCGGCGGTCGTCGTGAGCCACGACCTGGCCGTGCTGCGCCGGGCGACGGATGTGTCGCTCGTGCTGCAGGGCGGCCGACCGGTGGGCTACGGGCCGATCGAGGAGGTGCTCGCCGACCCGACGCATCCCTTCGTCGCGGGCCTCGCGCGAGCGCTGAAGCCCCCGGCGCAGCGCACGGAGCGGCGACCACAGCGCGGGGCGACCCGGCGCGCGGCGGCGGAGAGCGCGGCGGCGGAGAGCACGGGAACGGTGGACCAGCACGGAGTGGAGACGCGATGAGCGCAGAGGGAATGGACGAGACCGAGCAGACCGGGGCGCCGTCGCATCACCGGGCCGTGCTGGCCGTCGAGGTGACCGCGCTTCCCGAGGACCAGCGGCCGGAGCCCGGACCGATCGCCGTGCTGCCTCAGCCGTCGCAGCGTTTCGTGGATGCCGTCGAGTCGGCCGGCGGGACGGTCGAGCCGCTCTCCGAGCGCACCCGCGGTGTCGTCTGGCTGTCGAACACGCAGGCGGCGGACTTCCCGGCGGTGCTGCACGCGCATCCCGGAATCGGCTGGGTGCAGCTTCCGTGGGCCGGAGTGGATGCGTTCGCCGACGTCCTCGCGACCGAGGACCGCCCGGGGCTGATCTGGACCAGCGCGAAAGGTGCCTACGCGCAGCCGGTGGCCGAGCACGCCCTGGTACTGAGCCTCGCGCTGCTGCGGGTGATCCCGAAGCGCGTTCGTGCCCGGTCGTGGGCGACGGAGCAGGAGGGACGGTCGCTGTACGGCCTCGACGTCGTCATCGTCGGCGCCGGCGGCATCGCCCTGGAGCTGATGCGGCTGCTGGAGCCGTTCGGTGTGCGCGTCACCATCGTCCGGCGCACCGCATCACCGGTGGAGGGTGCCGTCCGCACCGTGACCGCCGACCGGCTCAGCGAGGTGCTGCCCTCGGCCGACCTCGTGGTCGTCGCCGCCGCGCTCACCGGTGGAACGCGGCACCTGTTCGGCGCGGACGAGTTCGCGGCGATGAAGGACACCGCGTACCTGGTGAACATCGCGCGCGGCGGACTCGTCGACACGGATGCCCTGCTGGAGGCGCTGCGCTCCGGCACGATCGCGGGCGCGGGCATCGATGTGACGGACCCGGAACCGCTGCCGGACGGCCATCCCCTCTGGGACGAGCCGAACGTGATCATCACGCCGCACCAGGCGGACACCCCCGAGATGACGGCCCCGCTGCTCGCCGAGCGCATCCGTCTGAACGTCCACGCCTTCCTCGACGACGGCCGGTTCGTGGGGGTGGTCGACCCGTCGGCAGGGTACTGAGGCTGGACGCGCGCGGGATGCACGCCCGATTTCTCCCGTGGCCGCGAACCTTGCTAGAGTAGCTTCGCTGATCAAGCATTCCTCGATAGCTCAATTGGCAGAGCAGCCGGCTGTTAACCGGCAGGTTCTTGGTTCGAGTCCAAGTCGGGGAGCGTTGTGAAACCCCCGGTCTTCTTCGGAAGGCCGGGGGTTTTCGTTGTGCGCCCCTTCGAGCCCGCGATTTGCGCCAAATCTCTGTTATGGCGCGCGCAGAACGACGATTTGGCGCAAATCTGCGGCCCGCAGCTACTGCCAGCCGGGCTGAACGAGGCCGGTCTCGTAAGCCAGGACGACGAGGTGGACGCGGTCGCGCGCATCCAGCTTCGTCATGATCCGCGACACGTGCGTCTTCGCGGTGAGCGGGCTGAGAAAGAGGCGTTCGCCGATCTCGGTGTTCGTCAGGCCGTGTGCGACCAGGGTCAGCACCTCGCGTTCGCGGTCGGTGAGATGTTGCAGCGCTGCCGCATCCGGAGCCGGTCGGAGGCCGCCCGACACGCGCTCGATGAGCCGCCGCGTCACGCCGGGGGAGAGCAGCGCGTCGCCGTCCGCCACGACGTGGACAGCGCGGATGAGCTCCACCGGTTCGGTGTCCTTCACCAGGAAGCCGCTGGCGCCGGCGATGATCGCCTGGGCGACGTACTCGTCCAGCTCGAACGTCGTCACGATGACGATGCGGGTGCCCGCGAGGGCCGGGTCTCCGACGATCTCGCCGGTCGCCCACAACCCGTCGCCGTCGGGCATCCGGATGTCCATCAGCACGACGTCGGGGTGCGTCTCGCGCACGAGGTCGACCGCCGCGCGGCCGGTCCCGGCCTCGCCGACGATCTCGACGTCGTCCTCCGCCTCCAGGAGAGCACGGAAGCCGGCGCGGACCAGGAGCTGGTCGTCCGCGAGAAGGACGCGGATCACGATGCGGCCCTGCTCGGCGCCGTCCGCGGTGCCGAGGACGGGATGCGGGCCTCGACGAGGAGCCCTCCGCCATCGGCCGGGCGGACGTCGAAGCGGCCACCGAGCAGCTCGGCGCGCTCGCGCATCCCGACCATGCCCCGGCCGCCCCGCCCGATGCCCGCGGCGGCGGATTGGGCCGAGGTGCGGCCGTCTCCGCTCGCGGTGGTGGGCAGACCGCGGCCGTCGTCGCGCACGGTCAGCACGTACCAGCCGTCGATCTCGGTGAGGCGGATCGCAACGCTCGACGCCTGTGCGTGCCGGCCGACGTTGGTCAGGGACTCCTGGACGATCCGGTACAGCGCCAGCTGCGCCGCGGCCGACGGGGTCGAGGTCAGGTCGGTGTCGTAGCTGACGCGCAGGCCGGCCTTCTGGTAGGTCTCCACGAGGACCGGGATGCGCGTGAGATCGGGCTCGGGGGAGCGGGCAGCCTGTTCCTCGGTGCCGCGGAGGAAGCCGAGCACGCCGCGCACCTCTTCCAGTGCCTGGCTGCTGGTGGTCTTGATCGCCTCCAGACTCTCGCGGGCCTTCTCCGGACGGGAGTCGAACAGGTGGAGGCCGACCCCGGCCTGGACGCTGATCTGCGAGAGCGAGTGCGCGAGCACGTCGTGGAGTTCGCGGGCGATGCGGAGGCGCTCGGCCTCCGCCGCCGCCTCCCGCCGTGCCGCGACCTGCCGGGCGACCTCCCGGAACCGCTCCCGGCGGTTGCGCAGGGCCTCGCCGACGCCCAGCAGGAGGCAGAGGATGAGCGCGACGATCAGGGGCCGCAGCATGGCGGCCGGCTGCCCGCGCAGCAGGTAGGCGGCGACCGGCGCGGCGATGGCGAAGCCCGCGAGCGTCCACCACGCCCACACGCGCGCGCCTCGGACCACCGCGGTGACGACGGCGAAGGCCAGCGGGACGGCGGAGAACGGCGGTCCGCTGGTCACCGCGATGGCCGGGGCGCAGAGCACGGCGACGGCGACGACCGTGGGGCCGGGATGCCGGGGAGATGCGAGAAGGACGAACGAGGAGGCGAAGGCGAGCAGCGAGAAGGCGAGGGTCAGCGGGTCGTGCGACGCATCCCGAGCCGCAATGACGATGAAGGGCAGCTGGATGAGAGCGGCGACGATGACGGCGAACCAGCGGGCGCCGCGCGGGCGTCCGCGTTCGGTCCAGGGCGTTCGCTCCCAGCCGGGCGGCTCGGTGGGGGTGTCTCCGAAGCGCGCGTTCGCTCCCTGATCGAGGGGCGCGTTCCAGGGCATCTCCTCATGCTAGCCAGGGCACCTGGGCGTCACGTCCCCCGGCGGGTGTCTCGGGGCTACTCCCGAGGAAGTATGAGGGCGGCGTGCGGCGAGCTCACGGGTTGTGCTCGGCGTCGAACCCGCCGTCGTCGGGCTGCTGGTCGAACAGGTGGCCGAAGGTCGGGCCGCCGAACGCCGTCAGTCCGGCCTCCCGCTCCAAGGACTCCCGGTTCTCCGCCTGGTCGTTCTCGTACTCGGTGACCGCGTCATCCGGCTGTTCGTCGTCGGCCTCGTGGCGGCCGTCCTCGTGCTCCATGCGGGCATCGTACGGCCGCATGCCGCCCATGCGACAGTGCACGCTTCTCGTGCTGGGGTCGCGAGATTCGTGCCGAATGTGCGCTTTGAGCTCCGCTAAGCGCACATTCGGCACGAATGTGCTCCCGGGGGAGTAGGGCGGAACGCACCCGGGGGCGGATTCGGTGGAGGGGAGGGGCCACGAGGCTGGGGGTGTCGGTCCGCGATAGGCGCGGACCACTCACGATTGGACACGCATCATGCTCAGCTCACTGGCCACCGTCGTCGCCGCCGCGCCCTGCGCCGTCGCGTACGGCCCGCCGTTCGTCGGCTGGTGGTGGATCTTCATCCCGATCTTCTGGATCCTCGTCTTCGTCGCCATCTTCGGATTCGCCGGTCGACGTTGGCGCCGCGCTGCCGCAGCACGCGGTGGATACGACGGCTGGGGCCCGAACGGCGGCGTCCGCTCCGCCGAGAAGACGCTCGCGCAGCGGTACGCCAACGGAGACATCGACGAGCAGGAGTACCGGGCGCGCCTGGAGGTGCTGCGCGCGAACCGCGACAGCGCCTGATCGGTTTCTCCACAGGGCGGCCGGACGCGGAGTCATCCACAGCCGCGTCCGGTCCCGTCCGCCCTGCTGTGCGGGCCGGTAGTGTTGACCGGGCCGCACAGCCGTGCGGCGGAAGGAGACGGAAGATGGACGTCATGGTGATCGCGGCCGCCGCGCTCGGCATCGTCGCGCTCGTCTTCCTGGGCCTCTGGCTGTGGGAGCGCAGCCGCCGCATCCGCCTCCGCGACACTCGTCAGGAATCGGAGTGGGATCGCATCGACCGCGAGCTCGATCTCGCCGAGCAGGCCGGACGGTTCCGCATCATCGGCGACCTGGGCGATGTGGCCATCCAGTCGGTCTCGCGGCTCGTCACGCAGGCCGAGGGCGTGCGGTACTCCGCTGCCGCCGACCCCGCAGCGGCCGCGCGATCGGCCGGCGTGCTCGAAACCTCCGCCCGCGATGCTCTGGCCGACCTCCGCCGGCTGCAGGCCGTCGCCCGAGAGGCCCAGGACGCCTCGTCACCGCAGCCCAGTCTCCACTCGGCACGCGACCTGTTCCGCGTCATGCGCGACGCCGGGCTCGCGGTCACGTTCACCGAGAGCGGGGAGCGCTTCGAACTCCGGCCCGGTGCCGAGCTCGCCGTCTTCCGCATCCTGCAGACGAGCCTGGAGAACGCGCTGAAGCACGGGGGTCCCGGCACGAACGCGGCGGTCGCCTTCGCCTGGACGCCCGAGGGCCTGGCCGTGAGCGTCGAGGACGACGGCATCCGCGCAGCCGCGCGTCGGCTGGGTCTCGACCGCGAGGGCGTCGACCAGGCCACCGCGTACTCGATCGCCGACGACGTCCGGGCGCTCACCGAGCACTACGAGGGCGCAGGCATCATCGAGATGCGCGATCGTGCCGCCCTATTCGGCGGCACCCTGAATGCGCAGACCATCGCCGGGGTCGGCTTCACCCTGTCTGCGGTGTTCCCCGCCCTGCGCCATCACAACGGCATCCACGGGGTCGACCTGCGGCGTTGACCGCAATCCGCCGAAGCAGCGTCGGTCCCAGGGCCGTCGATCGCGGCCGGGTCAGTCCTCGAGGTGGTCGCGTCCCGGCAGCCAGCTCAGCCCGGGCACGCCCCAGATGTTCTTCTTCTGCGTCTTGAGGGCCGCCTTCCCGAAGGGATGCGTCAGCCGGTCCACGTAGAGCACCCCGTCGAGGTGGTCGTACTCGTGCTGGAAGATCCGTGCGAGCCAGCCTGTGGCCTGCACCTCGTACTCGGCGCCGTCGAGGTCGGTTGCCTGCAGGATGGCGCGCTCGGCGCGTCGCAGAGGGAAGCGCTCGCCCGGGAACGACAGGCATCCCTCCGACTCGGTGTCCTCGTCCAGCTCGCCGACGCGCAGCGGGCTCAGCCACAGCGTCGGGTTGATCGCGACACCGCGGTGCGAGACGCCGTCGTCGTCGGTCCAGCCGTAGACGAACAGGCGGAGCGGCACACCCACCTGAGGTGCGGCGAGCCCGACGCCCGGGGCCTCATCCATCGTCTCGAACATGTCGGCGACCAGGGTGCGCACGTCGTCGTCGATCTCGGTGACGGGGAGAGCGGGGGAGTGGAGAACGGGGTCACCGGTGATTCGGATGGGGATGACGGCCATTCAGCAAGACTATCCGGATCATTCCCGGTAGGGTCGTGGGGTGGGCACGGAACTGATGGACGCGTTCGACCTGTCGTATCAGCCCAGCCAGCTCCTGGGCATCCCGGTCGCGCTCGTCGGTGCCTGCTTCTTGTCCGTCGGCGCTCAGCTGCAGCACCACGGCGTGGCCAAGGTCGAGGCGACAGCGGGCCACGCGGACGGCGGACTCAGCGGCCGCCAGATGGGTCGTCTGCTCGCCCGCCCGTCCTGGGTGATCGGGACGCTGCTGCTCGGCCTCGCCATCGTCTTCCAGCTGGTCAGCCTGAAGCTGTCGCCGATCATCCTGGTGCAGCCGCTCGGCGTGGTCGGTCTCGTGATCACGAGCATCCTCAACGCGCGGGTCAGCGGGGTGAAGCTCAACCATCAATCCGTGATCGCGGTCACCCTGTGCGTCAGCGGCGTCGGCGCGTTCGTGCTGCTTGCTGCCGTGTTCGCGCGGGATCTGCCGGTCACCAGTCGCGCGCTGATCGTCATCCTGATCATCCTCGCCGTCGTGCTGATCGCGTTCGGCACCCTGTTCTGGTTCCTGCGCCACAAGTTCAAGGCGATCATCTACATCGTCGGCGCCGGCGTGCTCTACGGCTTCGTCGCAACGCTCGCCAAGGTCGCCATCGACCGCATCTCGAATCAGGAGTGGGACTGGCTGCTGGTCGCCTGCATCGTCGCGCTGCTGCTCGCCGCGGTGCTCGGCGCCTACTTCGTGCAGAACGCCTACTCGTCCGGCCCGCCGGACCTGGTCATCGCCGGCCTCACGGTCATCGACCCGCTGGTCGCCGTCACGATCGGCATCCTGGTGCTCAATGAGGCGGCCGGGGCGCCCTGGTGGGCCATGGTCGGGTTCGCGCTGACGGGCGCGGTCGCCATCCTCGGCGTGTTCCAACTGGCGAAGTACCATCCGCAGAGCGCGTCGGACGCGCCGGTAGCCGACCGCATTGCCGACGCCGCGGAGCAAACCCGCTTAGACTAGGCCGTTGAACGACCGGGCGCGACCATCCGCCCGGGCCGCGAACGCCGTCGCCGGATTCGCCATCCGAAGCCCACGACCGAGGGAACGAACCACGTGCCTGACTCGAGCGGACCGCATCCCACCCCTGCCGCCCCGGCTGAGAAGAAGCCGCTGACCATCGTGATGGGGTGCGACACCTTCGCCCCCGACGTCAACGGCGCTGCACGTTTCGCCGAGCGCCTCGCCGCCGGCCTGGTCGAGCACGGCCACGACGTGCACATCGTCGCGCCGGCCGCGAGCCGCAAGCACGGCACGTGGATCGAGGAGCACGAAGGCCAGAAGATGACGGCGCACCGGCTCCGCAGCTGGCGCTGGTACCCGCACGACTGGCTGCGGTTCGCCCTTCCGTGGATGAGCAAGGCGAACGCGCGCCGGGTGCTCGACGAGGTGAAGCCGGATGTCGTGCACTTCCAGTCGCACATCGTCGTCGGTCGTGGTCTCGCGGCCGAGGCCGAGAAGCGCGGCATCCGCATCGTCGCGACGAACCACGTCATGGCGGACAACATCGTCGAGTTCACGCTGCTGCCGAAGTTCCTGCGCAAGACGTTCGTCAGGCTGGCCTGGGCGGACGCCCGCAAGAGCTTCGACCGCGCAGAGTCGGTCACGACGCCCACCCGCAAGGCGGCCGAGTTCCTCGAGGCGTCCACCGGCCTCCGTGGCGTCCACGCGGTGTCGTGCGGCATCGACGCCCACAACTACACCCCCGACTTCACCCCGCGCACCGGCAACCGCATCCTGTTCGTCGGCCGTGTCACCGGCGAGAAGCACATCGACGTGCTGCTCAACGCGGTCAAGCTGCTGCCCGAGGACCTCGACGCGCGCCTGCAGATCGTCGGCGGCGGCGACCAGCTCAAGAACCTGCAGTCGATGGCCGAGACGCTCGGTATCGCCGACCGCGTCGAGTTCCTCGGCTACGTGAGCGACGAGGAGCTGCGCCAGGCGTACACGCGCGCAACGGTCTTCGCGATGCCGTCGATCGCCGAACTCCAGTCGATCGCGACGATGGAGGCCATGGCCTCCGCCCTCCCGGTGGTCGCCGCCGACGCCATGGCGCTGCCGCACCTGGTCCACGAGGGCGAGAACGGGCACCTGTTCCGCCCGGGCGACGCGCAGGACCTCGCGGACAAGCTGGAGAGCGTGCTGCGGCTGCCCCAGGAGGAGCTGGATGTGCTCAAGCGCGCGTCCCTCCGCATCGTCGCCGCGCACGACATCCAGACCACGATCAGCACCTTCGAAAGCCTGTATCGTGGGGAGCCGGTGGCCGAGCCGGTGACGGACGCGGCCCCCAGCGTGCCCGCTCCCGAGTGACCGGAGCCGGCGCACGATCGGGGCGGTAGCTCAGCTGGTCAGAGCAGGGAACTCATAATTCCTCGGTCACGGGTTCAAGTCCCGTCCGCCCTACTTCTCGCCTGACAAGAGCGGGCACTCGGCACGACGGTCGGGCGCAGTGAGCGGAGGGGACGACGGGCGGGCTGGTAGAGTCCTCGGGTGAGTCAGACCCGTCGTGCCATCGCCGGCGGAATCCTCCTCGTCGGTGTCGCCACCATGCTCGCGAACGCGGCGTCGTACCTGCTGTCGATGTTCGCTGCACGGCTCATGAGTGTGCCCGAGTACGGGGCGCTCGGGGCGATGCTCAGCGTGTCGATCATCGGGGGGACCGCAGCACTCGGCATTCAGGCGGTCGCGGCACGCCGCATCGCGAGCTCGGGGCCGGGAGAAGACCAGGAGCGGGCGGCCGTCGTATCCCTCGGCCTACGCCTCACCGCTCTGATCGCTGTCGTGGGGCTCGCCCTCAGCTGGCCGCTGGCCGTGCTCTTCGACGTCCCGTTCGCCGCCGTCGCCCTCACTGTGCTTTCGGTGGCTGCGTCGGTGATGGGGTTCGGAGCGCTCGGTCTGGTGCAGGGGAACGAGCGCCACGGCCACTACGGGTACGCGTACGCCGCGATCGGCTGCCTCCGTGCCGCCGGAGGAATCGTCGCCCTCTTCATCCACCCGGATGTGACCTCGGCCTGCGCGGGGATCCTGGTCGGGAGCATCGCGGGCACCGTCGCCGCCGTCATCATCGCGGGGCCATCGCGGCCCCGGCTGCGACTGACGCCGCGGCTCGCCCGGGAGTTCGCCGCGACGACGGGTTCGCTCGTCGCGCTGTACGCCCTCTCCAACGTCGACCTCCTGCTCGCTCGCATCTTCCTCGACGGGACGGGGTCGGGGGAGTACGCGCTGGGCTCCCTTGTGGCGAAGATCGCCTTCTTCCTCCCCTATGCCGTGATCACGGTGTTCTTCCCGAAGATGTCGGCGGGGACGATGCGCCACGCGTTCGCCCTTGCGACCGGTCTGTCGGCCGCGATCGGGGCGGTGGCGACCGTCGGAGCCGCCGTCCTCGCCGGTCCGCTCGTGTGGCTGATCGGAGGCGACAAGTACGCGGAGTTCGCGTCGCTCGCGTGGCTGTTCGCGCTCGAAGGCAGCCTGTTCGCCGTCGTCCAGGTGATCCTCTATGCAGGTTTTTCGTCGGAGGCGCGCGCTCTGGGCATCCTCACCGGCTGCGCGCTGATCTGCCAGGTGGTGGTCGTCTCCCTGTGGGCGCATCAATCGGTCTCCGCGATCGTCATCTGCACATCGGTGATCGCTGCCGTCCTCGTCGTCGTCGGGATCGTCGTGGAGTTGCGGAGGACAAAGGGCCGCGCGTCCGGCGCGGAGACGCAGGGGCTCGTGGAGACGCCGCGCGGATGACCAGGGCGCGTGCGGCCCGCTGTTAGACTCCGCGGGGGTGTTCGGACAGGCCGGCACCCGAGGCGCCCCATCGGGCACGACCACCGCGAGGATTTCCGCTCCAGCATGTCTCTCCAGATCAGAGCCGATTCGGCGAACCGTCTGTGGCCACGATCCACCAGCATCTTCCTCATCCTCGTCGGGGTGGTGCTGAGCGTCCTCTCGTTCATCGTCGTCATCAACATGCCGGCGCTGCCGTGGCACCCGGCGCGCTCGGACGAGCTGCAGGCGACCTACGACGCGTTCCGCGAAACCGGGACGCTGCTCATCAAGGCCGTGCACTCCGGCTCCTACTACACGCAGGTCCCGGCGCCCGGCCCGTGGGTCTCCGCCGCCTGGGATGACGACCCCGGCGCGTATATCGTCGCCAGCCTGATGAGCCTCGTCACGCACTCCGCCTCGGCCTACCCGGGGCTGGGCATCGCGGAGGCGCTCCTCGTCGCCCTGCCGCTGCTCTGGCTTCCGACCGCCGTCGCTCGTATCTTCAAGCGAGCCAGGGCCGGGTACGCCGTCGTGCTGCTGCCTCCGCTGATGTGGCTGCTGAACAACGGCACCATCCTCGCGGGCACGGAGTACGGCCTGTCCGACTCGGTGAGCACCACGCGGGTCTACGCCTTGTACGGCATCGCCGCGTCCATCGCCTTCCTGTCGCTCTCTCTGCTGGTGCTTTTCTGCACCTTCCGGCTCCGAACCAGCCTCCTCATCGCGGTGAGCTGCGGATTCGTCGTGCTTGCGGCGATCGGCGACCTCTCCCGCTCGCTGTCCGGGATGGGCATCGCGGCCGGTGTGGGCGTGCTGTGGTGGCTGCACGTGCGGAAGAAGTGGCGCTGGCTGGCCGGGCTCGGAGCCGCCGTGGTCGCGGTCGTCCTCACCTTCGGGCTGCAGACGGCGACGATGACGGGCCTGAACGCCGCACGCAGCGCGACGACGGGCCAGAGCATGGCGGATCTCCCGAACGCGCACGGCACGTGGCATCCGCTGTACCTCGGCCTCGCCTACCCGCAGCCGATCACCGGCCAGCCGTCGCCGCTCGGCATCGTGTGGTCGGACAAGTTCGGCTGGGACAAGGCGCGCGCCGTCGACCCGGACGTCGTGATCGCGAGCGACAAGTACGACCTGATCATCAAGGACCTCTACCTCGACCAGGTCAAGGAGCACCCGCTCACGGTCGCGAAGCTCTACCTGCAGAAGTTCCTCTACGTGGTCAAGCACTTCGGGGCGATGCTCGCCTTCATCCTCGTCGGACTCGTGCTGGCACTGATGAGACGGGCGCCGCAACGCCGGCCGCTGGGGGCGGCGATCGCCGTGACGATCCCCACGATCTTGCTCGGTCTCATCCCACCGGTGCTCGTGATGCCGCTGCTGTACTACTACTCCGAGCTCACCGCGGCCCTGAGCATCCTCGTCGCGATCAGCCTCGGCGGTCTCGTCTGGTCGCTCACGTCGATGCCGGCACACGTGCGGGCTTCGGAGCGCAACCGCCTGAGCACGCGCGCGCTGCCCGGCGAGCCTCGGTCGGAGTCGCCCGTCCGCCTCAGCGTGATCGTCCCCACCCGCAACGGCTCGGCCGTGCTCGGCGGGACACTGGCCACCCTCGGCGCCGCCCTGACCTCCCGCGACGAGATCATCGTCGTCGAGAACGGCTCCACCGACGACACCTGGGAGATGTTGCAGCGTGAGCAGGCGTCGTGGTCCGGCATCCCCCAGCTCGTCTTGCGGCAGTCCCAGCCGGGCCTGGGCGAGGCCCTGCGCACCGGAGTCATGAACAGCCGTGGGAACCGCGTCCTGCTGACGGCCGACGACCTCCCGTTCGGGATGTCCGATTACGAGCAGTTCGAGCAGCTGCCGGACGACGTCGTGGTCGCCATCGGATCGAAGGCGCACCCCGACTCGCGCGTGCGCCGCTCCTGGCGGCGTTCGGTGCAGTCGCGCATCTTCCGGTTCCTCCGTGAGGCGCTGCTGCAGTCGAAGGTCGGCGACAGCCAGGGCACCATCTGGGCCGACGGCGACTGGTGCCGCTCGCTCGCGGTGGTGTCGCGGGAGTCCGGCCTGATGTGGACGACGGAGCTCGTGCTCGCGGCCGAGCAGCAGGGGCTCCGGGTCGTCGAGGTGCCCGTCGTGCTCAGTGAGTCGCACGAGACCGGTTCGAGCCGGTTCCGCTTCGGAGACGCCTGGCGGTCGGTCGTCGGGTTCACCCGACTGGCCGTGTACAAGGACGACTACAGCGACGAGAACTGGGTCGTGCCACTCCATCCGCCGGTATCCGTCCGGTCGGATGGTTCAATCCCCTAGCTATTCCGGGAGCCGGGGGTACCGTGACACGGCATGAACACAACCGGATGGATCGTCCTCATCGTCGTCGTGGTGGTCGTCATCATCGTGATCGCCATCATCGCCGCCACGGTGGGCCGCAACCGCAAGCGCGAGGCGGATCGTCGTAAGGCGGAGGAGATGCGGCAGTCTGCCGCGCAGACCGAACTCGAGGCGCGCGAGCGCGAGGCGAAGGCCGCCCGGGCCGCCGCCGATGCGAAGCAGGCCGAGGTCGACGCCGAACGTCTGCGTCGGGAGGCGGAGGAGCGTCAGAGCGCTGCCGCCGACGCCCGTACCGAGTCGGAGGAGGCCCTGCGCCGCGCCGACCATGTGGACCCCGACGTGCGCACCGACCGTCACGGCAACCGCGTCGACGACGGCGCGCGTGCCGACACCGCTGCACCGGCGGCCGCACCCGGCACGACGGCGGCTCCGGCCGCCGCACCCGGGACGACCGCGGCACCGGCCGCTCCCGCTCCCGATCCCGATGCGGCACCTGTCGCCGACCGGCCGCAGGACCCGAACGCGGCGGTGGACGACTCGCCGCGCCGTGCTGCACGTCACGAGGCGCCCCGTTTCGACGACGGCACCGGCGGTACCGCCCGCTGAGTCCCGCCCCCCAGCTGCGGGCCGTCGGAAGCGAGACCGGCGGCCCGCACTTCTCTGCCGTCGACGCGCAGCGCGCTAGCATCGTCACGACCGGCACACGGGACGGAGGTGCGATGCCCGCCCTCGTCATCGTCCCGCATCGCTCAGTGGATGCCGCCCTCGTCGCGCGCGTCGCATCCCGTCTCTCGGAGGGCGATCTCGCGCGGCTGTCGTCGCTGCACCACGACCTCGACGGTCTCGCGGCCTTCGTCGCGGGGCGGGCAGCCCTCCAGCGCGCGCTGAGCGATGCGGGAGCCCCGGATGCGCGCATCGACGCGACCTGCCCGGACTGCGGACTGTCGCACGGCCGGCCGGTGGTCGTGGACGGGTCCGGGCGCCTCTCCGTCTCGGTCTCGCACGCGGACGGACAGGCGTTCGCGGTCGCTGCCCGGTATCCCGTCGGCATCGACGCGGAGACAATGGGCGCTCTGCGCGGGCGCGCACAGGCGATCGACGAGCTCGCTCCCGGCCACGGCGACCCCGGACGTCGGTGGACGGCCGTCGAGGCCGTGCTCAAAGCCGACGGGAGGGGGCTGCGACGGGATCCCGGTGCCGTGCGTGTCGGGCGGCTCTCCGCGCGCCTCGACGGCCGCCTCTACACGCTGCGCACCACGCGCGCGGGCGACTGCCTGATCACCGTGGCGACGGGCTTACGTCGCACGGTGTGACCGCGCCGCGAGTTCAGCGCCCGAGCGACGGCAGCCGCGTCTCCCGCAGCCAGGCATCGAAGAAACCGCCGAGCGGCTCCTCCGAGAACCGCTCCGCGAGTGCCTCGAAATCGGCGCTCGTGACCGTCCCGAACCGGTTCTCCCGCGTCCAGGTCCGCAACAGCTCGAAGAACACGTCGTCGCCCAGCCGCAGCCTGAGTGCGTGCAGCAGGCACGCGCCCCGCTTGTACACGCGGTCGTCGAACATCGAGTCCGGCCCCGGGTCGCCGAGCAGCAGGTCGCCGGGCGTGACGCGCAGAGCGGCGTGGTGGATGCGCGCGTGCGCCGCCGCGGACATCCCGCCGGAGACCTCCGACCACAGCCACTCGGCGTAACAGGCGAACCCCTCGTTCAGCCAGATGTCGTGCCAGGAGGCGAGCCCGACGCTGTTGCCGAACCACTGGTGCGCCAGCTCATGGGCGACCAGGCGTTCCGAGCCGCTCCGGCCGTCGGCGTGCGACGACCCGAAGGTCGCCATCGCCTGGGATTCGAGCGGGATCTCCAGCGCATCCTCCGTGACGACGACCGTGTACGACGGGAACGGGTACGGCCCGAACAGCGTCTGGAAGCGCTCCAGCATCCGCCCGACGGGTTCGAAGTCGTGCAGCACGCGGCGTGCGAGAGCGGGCGGATAGGCGACCACCCACTCCACACCGGCCGTCCGCCGCGGTTCGAGCGTGTAGCGGCCGATCTGCACCGACGCGAGGTAGGTCGCCGTCGGCTCCTCGCGCTCGAACGTCCACGTCCCGCGCCCTCCGCTGACGCCGTGCCCGGTTGGCTCGCCGGTCGCGAGCACCGTGTACGCCTGTTCGGTCGTCACGCGGATGCCGTAGGCGGCGCGGTCGGAGGGCCGGTCGTTGCACGGGAACCAGGTGGGCGCTCCGGAGGGCTGCGAGGCCACGATGACCCCGTCGGTCAGCTCCTCCCAGCCGAGCGTGCCCCAGCGGGTCCTGCGCGGCACGGGCGAGCCGTCGTAAGCGATCTCGACGATGAACTCCTCGCCGGCCGGGATGGGCGACGCCGGAAGGATGCGGAGGTGCGTCGCGCTCTGGCTGAACCGGGCGCGCTTCTGCCCGTCCACCCGCACCTTCTTGGCCTTGAGATGGACGAGGTCCAGCACGATCGCCGTCAGCGGGACGTCGGCCCGCGCGCGGATCAGCGCCGTCGCATCCAACCGGTTCGTCGTCACCCGGTAGTCGAGGTCGAGGTCGTACCGGAGGACCGAGAAGTCGTGGGTGCCGGAGCGCGGCAGGTAGGTGTGCGGTGCTCCGTCGCTCATCCGCCGGCCCGCGCCCGGTACTCGCGCACGACGACTTCGCGCCACGGACCGATCGGGTTGCCGCTCCAGCGGCTGCCCGCGGGGACGGTCTCGCCGCGCATCACGAGGGAGGCGGGCCCGACGGTCGCGTCGGCGCCGATATCGGCTGCGGGCAGGATGACGCTGTGCGGCCCGAGCGTTCCGCCGCGTTCGATGGTGACCTGGTCCATGCTCATGATTCGATCATGGAACAGGTGCGTCTGCACGACGCAGCCCCGATTGACGGTGGATGCGTCGCCCAGCGTGACCAGATCGGCCTCCGGGAGCCAGTAGCTGTCGATCCAGACGCCGGAGCCGATCCGTGCGCCGAGGCTGCGCAGCCACCACACCAGCGCGGGGGTCCCGGAGGCCGCCCAGGCGAACCAGGGCGCCGCGACCATCTCTGTGAACGTGTCGGACACCTCGCTGCGCCACACGAACGACGACCAGAGGGGATGCTCGCCCGGCTTCAGCCTCCCGATCAGCGCCCACTTGGCGGCGGTGCTGAGCGCTGCGGCGACGGCGCCCGCGAGCAGGAGGACGGGCCCGCTCAGGATGATCGCCCAGATCGGACCCCAGGCCACGTCCACGGCGCCCAGCGCGATGACGACGGCCAGGCCGATGGCGCAGGTGACGATCACGGGCACGATCCGCAGCAGCTCCCACGCGGTGCGGGCGACCCGCAGGCGCGTCGGCGGCTCGAAGGTGCGCGAGAGGTCGGCGTCCTGCGTCTGGCGGCGGAGCTTCACGGGCGGAGAACCCAGCCACGACGTGCCGGCCTTCGCCTTGCGCGGCGCGAACGACAGCACGGCGACCAGGCCGTCACGAGGGACCCGGTTGCCCGCTCCGGCCATTCCCGAGTTTCCGAGGAAGGCGCGCGCCCCGATGTCGACCGCGGCGATGCGGACGTATCCGCCGCCGAGCTCGTACGACGCCACGAGCGTGTCGTCGGCGAGGAACGCGCCGTCGCGGATGCGGGTCATGCGGGGGAGGAGCAGCACGGTCGATGCCTCGACATCGGAGCCCACTCGGGCACCGAGCATCCGCAGCCAGACCGGAGTGAACAGGCTCGAGTACAGCGGGAAGAGCATCGTGCGGGCCTGGTCGAGCAGACGCTCCGTCGACCACGCCTGCCACCCCGTCCTGCTGCGGACCGGGTAGATGCCCTCGCGCATCCCGATGCCGAGCAGCCTGACCAGCACGACGACCAGCGCGGCGAGCACGACGCCGGCGACGAGCGTGCCGGGAACCAGGCCGGCCGCAGCGCGGGCGATCACGTCGCCCCAGCCGGCCGCACCACGGAGGAAGGCGGCGACCACCGCGGCACCCGCCGCGAGGGCGACAACCGGGACGAGCGAGACGACGATCGACGACAGCGCGTACGCGGCGAGCCAGCGGGTCCGGCGTTGCGGCCGCTCCTGCGGCCACCAGTCGTGCGCCCGGCCGACGCGGACGGCGGGCGAGCCCGACCAGTTCTGGCCCGCGGGCACCCGGCCGAACACGGCCGACCCCGGGGCCACGGTCGCGTTGCGGCCGATCTTGGTGCCGGGCATGAGCGAGCTGCGTGCGCCGACCGAGCTGCCGGCGCCGATGCGGATCTCGCCGATCCGCACGACGTCGCCGTCGATCCAGTAGCCGGCCAGGTCGACCTCCGGCTCGATGGAGGCGCCGGCGCCGATCCGCAGCATCCCGGTCACCGGCGGCAGGGTGTGGAGGTCGACGCCGCGGTCGATCGTCGCACCGAGCGCGCGGGCGTAGTACAGGATCCACGGGGCTCCCGCGAGGCTGGCGGCGCCGATCTGGTGGGCGACCTGCTCGGCCAGCCACAGCCGGAGGTGCACGCCGCCGCCACGGGGATGGTCGCCCGCCCGCACCCCGAGCAGGAGCAGCCGGGCGGCGACCACCGCGATCGCCATACGCCCCCAGGGCGTGACGAACACGACGAGCCCGAGGATGAGCCAGACCGGGTCGGCCGCGGGCAGCACGTCGAACCCGCCAAAAGGCCGCAGCAGCGCGGACGCGGCCAGCAGATACAGCAGCCAGCGGATGCCGCCGAGGATGAACAGCGGGATGCCGAGGACGGTCTGCAGTGCACGCATTCGCAGCGGGGTCGGCGGGACCACGTGCGTGGACGCGGCCGACGACGACGGCGAGCTCTCCGCCAGCGCCTGCGCCATCGCCCCGAAACGCGGCGTCGCGTACACGTCGGCGACGGTGATGTCGGGATGCCGCCGGCGGATCAACGACACCAGCTGCGCCGCCGCCAACGAACCTCCGCCCAGGTCGAAGAAGTTGTCGTCAGGGCCGGTGACCGGCAGCCCGAGGACGCTGCGCCAGTCGTCCGCCAGCGCGGCTGCCACCGGGTCGTCCGTGGTCGCGCCGTCGGACGCGGTGTCCTCCAGCGGCCACGGCAGCGCGGCCTTGTCCACCTTGCCGGAGGTGCGCACCGGAAGCTCGTCGATCACGGCGAGCAGCGGAACGAGCGCGGCGGGAAGCGTCTCGCGCAGCTGGGCGAGCGAGGCCGCGCGGTCGAAGGATGCGGCATCCGGCACGGCCAGGTAGCCGACCAGGATGTCGTTGCCCGCGGCGGAACGGCGAACCGCGGCCGCGGCACCGGAGACGCCGGGAAGCTGCTGCAGCGCCGACTCCACCTCGCCCAGCTCGATCCTCCTGCCGCCGACCTTCACCTGGTCGTCGGCGCGGCCCTGGTAGAACAGCCCGGCCGGGTCGAACCGCACCAGGTCGCCGCTCCGGTACGCGCGCTCCCAGCCGAGCGTGGGCATCGGCGCGTACTTCTCCGCGTCCTTCGCCGGATCGAGGTAGCGGGCGAGGCCGACGCCGCCGATGACGAGCTCGCCGCTCTCGCCGTCCGCGACCGGGCGGCCCTCCGAATCCACCACCGCCAGATCCCAGCCGTCGAGCGGCAACCCGATGCGCACGGGCTCGCCCGCGACCAGCGGTGCCGCGCATGCGACGACGGTCGCCTCCGTCGGCCCGTACGTGTTCCACACCTCGCGCCCCGGTACGGCGAGCCGGCTCACCAGCTCCGGCGGGCACGCCTCCCCGCCGAAGATGAGCAGCCGGACGTTGTCCAGCGCATCCACCGGCCACAGCGCCGCGAGGGTCGGGACGGTGGAGACCACGGTGATGCGGCGGGCGGAGAGCCAGGGGCCGAGGTCCATCCCGGTACGGACGAGCGCGCGCGGTGCGGGCACGAGGCAGGCGCCGTGCGCCCAGGCCAGCCACATCTCCTCACAGGATGCGTCGAACGCGACCGAGAGCCCGGCGAGCACGCGATCCTGCGGGCCCATCGGCTCCTCCTGCAGGAACAGCCGGGATTCGGCGTCCACGAACGCGGCCGCGGACCGGTGGCGCACGGCGACGCCCTTCGGCGTTCCCGTGGAGCCGGACGTGAAGATGATCCACGCGTCGTCCTGCGGCTCCGGAGGGGCGACGACGGGGAGCGCAGCCGTCGAGGGATGCGGCGCGTCGCGGAGCACCTGCTGCGGCGCGTCCTCGCCCGCCAGGACCAGTCCGGCATCGGTCAGGACCGCCCGGACGGCGGCCTCACCGAAGACGAGGTCGGCGCGCTCCTGCGGGTCGTCGGCGTCCACCGGCACGTACGCCGCGCCGGCCGCGAGCACGCTGAGGATCGCCAGGTACAGCTCCCGGCTGCCCGAGCTCATCCGCACGCCGACCCGGTCGCCCCGGCTCACGCCGTGCTCGCGCAGACGGCCTGCGCCGGCCGCGACCCGCGCCAGGAGTTCGCGATAGCTCAGCGCTCCCGCGGCGTCCTCCAGCGCGGAGGCATCGGGGAAACGGCGCGCCGTCTCCGTCAGGATGTCGATCAGCGTTCGCGCGGGAGGCGCATCCTCCGACCGCAGCAGCAGACCGGCGCGCGGGCTGCCGGCTGTCGGCACGTCGCCGTCGGACACATCGGTCAGGGGAGCATCGGCCACGGCCGCACGCTACGGGTGCCCGGTAAAGCGCCGGTGAACGGACGCCCCGATCACCCCTCGCCCAGCGCGTGCAGCAGCTGGGCCTTGTTCATGCGCGAGTACCCCTGGATGCCGCGCGCCTTCGCCCGGTCGCGCAGCTCGCGGAACGTCGGGATGCCGGTGCTCGACGCGGGCGCCGCCACGTGCTCGACGATCTGCTTCGCCGAGGTCCGTGCGTCGTCCGCGGTCTTCTTGGCCCGGCGGACCGCCTTCTTCGCATCCTTCGCGGCCTGCTGGAGGCGGTCGGCAAGATCCTCCGCCTCGCGCCGTGTCTTCTTGTCGAGCTTCTTGACCGCCTGCTCCGCTTCGCCGACGGCGACCCGCGCCGCGTCGAGTGCCTTCTCGGCGGCCTTCTCGGCCTTGCTCTTCGCCACAGCCCCTCCTTCGGGTTCCGCCCTGCTGAGGCTTACCCTACGGCGCGGGGAAGCTGTGGGGACTAGTGGATTTCCGCGTCCTCCTCCAGGCGGGCGAGCAGCGTGTCCAGAATGGGCCGCTGGGCTTTCGTCAGCTTCAGGCGCGCGTCGTCCACCGAGAACCACCGGGCGTCGTCGATCTCCGGGAACTCCTGCATCCGACCCGATCGCGGAGGCCACTCCAGCTCGAACGTGTTGCTGTCGATCGCGTCCGGCTCGAACTCCGACTCGGCGGCGAACACGACGATCGTCTTGCCCGAACCACGGAACTCGCCGAGCGGAACGTAGTCGGCATCCGGCGCGGGGGAGCCCATCTCCTCGGCGAACTCGCGGCGCGCGGCGGCCAGCTCGTCGCCCAGGTCGTCGGACTCCACGATGCCCTTCGGCAGCGACCATGCCCCCTCGTCCTTGCGCGCCCAGAACGGGCCGCCCATGTGGGCGATCCACACCTCGACGGCGGCGCGACGGCGGTAGAGCAGGAGGGCGGCGCTGCGGGCGGGCATCAGGCTGCCTTCTCCTCGAGAAGCTCTCTCAGTTCCGCGATCTGCGCCGACAGGGCGACGATCTCACCGTGCGTCGCAGCGCGCTCATCCGCCTCCGTCTCCGCCACACGTTCGACGATCCACGAGGCAAGGGTCGCCGTGACGATCCCCAAGGTGGCGACGCCGCCGACCATGAGTCCGACCGCGACCAGCCGCCCCGTCTCGGTGATCGGGGTGAAGTCGCCGTATCCGACGGTCGAGATCGTCTCGAACGCCCACCAGACGGCCTGAGGAAACGTATGGATCGGTGAAGCCGGCGCGGACCGCTCGGCGTCCAGCACCGCGAGCGCTGCGGTGAACACAAGCAGAGCGACGGCCCCGGCGACGTACATGATCACCCGCCCGCGGAACGCGCGCCCGGCCGTGCGTTGGAGCACGGCGAGGACGGTGACCAGGCGGAGGAGGCGCAGAGGCCGGAGTGCCGGCAGGACGACGATCGCCAGGTCGAGAAGGTGAGTGTAGAACCAGCGCCACCTGCGCGGGGCCAACACGAGGCAGACGACATAGTCGATGACGAAGGCCGTCCAGGTAACGGCGATCACAGCTTCCGCGACGGCGGAAGCCGACCCCGCGAGGTCTCCGATGACTTCCCAGGCGTATGCGATCAGGAAGAGGAATGCGGCCGCCGTGAGCGGCCAGTCAGCGATTGTGCGCCAGCGCTCCAAAGTCATGGCAACACATTAGGACCGCGCGTCGTCGTGTGACACCTCGTGCGTGCACCCGCTCAGGCGCGACTAACGTGGAGCTGTGGACTCGGGAGACGCGTGGGTGGAAGGGCCGGACGGCCAGCGGTTCTGGGGTCGGTTCGGCGCCGCCGGGCTGCTCGTGCACGACCTGCGGCGCGGCATCCTGCTGCAGCACCGGGCCGACTGGAGTCACTTCGGCGGCACCTGGGGGCTCCCGGGCGGAGCGCGCCACGCCGGTGAGAGCGCTGTCGACGGGGCGCTGCGGGAGGCAGCGGAGGAGGCCGCCGTACCGCCCGACGCGGTGCACGTGCTGTTCGAGAGTGTGCTCGACCTCGGCTTCTGGTCGTACACCACCGTCGTCGGTCAGGCCGTGCGCCCGTTCGAGCCGCACATGGCGGACGTGGAGAGCATCGAACTGCGCTGGGTGCCGGTCGACGAGGTGAACGCGCTCCCGCTGCATCCGGGCTTCGCGGCGTCGTGGCCCCAGCTCCGCGCGCGCCTCACCGCCCTCTCGGACTGACCGCCCAGCCCACCCGACACCCCAGCCAACCTGACGCCCCAGCCAACAGCTCCTGAGTTTTTCGGGTCGACACGCGGGTCCGGGCCGGAAAAACTCAGGAGCTGTTCGCTGGGGGCGTGGGTCAGGAGGCTACGCGCGGCCAGAGCAGGGCGCCGGGGACGTCCTCGCAGCCGTCGGGCAGACCCGTGTACGACGCGGCACCGGGATACGGCACCGTGCCCGGGTACGCCGGTGCCCCGGGATAGCCGGGCCGGCCGCGGTACGGGGCGTCGGCGCGGGCGAACAGCCGGTCGCCGCGGACGGTTCCCAGATAGTCACCATCGGGCGTGACGGCGTCGTCGTCGCCCCAGGGGAACCATCCGATCCAGTCGCCATCGGGGTTGAAGAGGTCGCGGGAGGTCAGGTCGCTTCGGAACGCGATCCAGACCCCCTGGCTGTCGTGCAGGTAGACGGTCATCGTCGATCATGCCTTTCGGGTCGGCATCGTCGTTCCGTGAATTATCCTCAGCTGCGGGCCCGCAAGCAAGCATTCGGGCGTCGGTCCGTGTCGGCGGTCGCGGCGAGAATGGGAGGGTGCACATCCTCCTCGAGCGCGTCGGGCGCGGCGACGTCCGCGCGACGCGGCTCGATCCGTCGCACGGCGGCGGGGCCGAGCGGAGCGCGACCCTTGCGCTCGACGCCCTGCCGGAGCTCGTGCGTACGGAGGAGACGGGCGCGGCAGGCGGCGGCGATCGGCCGCGCTGGGTGTGGGATGACACGCGGGCCTGGTATCCCACGCTCCTCTCCGCCGGGGTGCGGGTGGAGCGCTGCGTCGACCTGCGGCTCTGCCACGTGATCCTCCGCAACTCCACGCTGACCGCATCCACACCTCTGGCGCGTGCCGAGCCGGGTGCCTGGGATGTGGCGGTCGAGCCCGAGACCGAGTCGCCGGCCTCGCACACGGCTCTCTTCGACTTCGACGAGGCCCTCTTCGATTCTGTGGAGCCGGCCGAGACGGCGAACGCGACCACGCCATCCGTTCGCGATGAGTTCGCAGCGCAGGAGGAGGCCGTCGCCGCGAGCGCCGACCCGCGCCGCCTGCGGCTCCTGCTCGCGGCCGAGTCCGCAGGCGCGCTCATCGGAGTGGAGCTGCAGCACGCAGGCCTGCCCTACAGCGCCGAGCGGCACGACGAATTGCTGACCGACCTGCTCGGCCCCCGTCCCGCGTACGGTCGTCCCGCCGTACTGGAGACCCTCGCGCGGGAACTCCGCGACCAGTTGGATGCGCCCGATCTGAACCCCGACAGCCCGCCGGACCTGCTCAAGGCCCTGCAGCGCGCCGGCATCATGGCGACATCGACGCGGTCATGGGAGCTCCGGCGCATCGAACACCCCGTCATCGACCCGCTGCTGCGCTACAAGAAGCTGTCGCGGCTGCTGACCGCGAACGGCTGGACGTGGCTGGACGCCTGGGTGCACGACGGCCGCTTCCGGCCTGACTACGTTCCCGGCGGCGTCGTCACCGGCCGCTGGGCGACCCGCGGCGGCGGCGCCTTGCAGCTGCCGCGGCAGGTCCGCGGGGCCGTCGTGGCCGATCCGGGCTGGAAGCTGGTCGTGGCGGACGCCGCCCAGCTCGAGCCGCGCGTCCTCACCGGACTCTCCGGCGACCAGGCGATGGCCGCCGCCGGCCGGGGCAAAGACCTCTACGAGGGCATCGTCGCGTCCGGCGCCGTCGAAGCCCGCGCGCAGGCGAAGGTCGCCATGCTCGGCGCGATGTACGGGGCGACGACGGGGGAGAGCGGCCGACTGATGCCGCGACTCACGCGCGCCTTCCCGCGGGCCGTCCGGCTCGTGGAGGAGGCGGCGCGGGCGGGGGAGCGCGGCGAAAAGGTCACATCCCGGCTCGGCCGCAGTTCGCCGGTTCCGGGCGGCCGATGGGCGGCGGCTCAATCGGCGGCGTCGGCGTCCGATGCGACCGAGGCCGACGAACGGCGTGCCCGCGGCCTGTCCCGTGACTGGGGCCGGTTCACCCGCAACTTCGTCGTGCAGGCCAGCGCCGCCGAGTGGGCGCTGTGCTGGATGGCCGAGCTCCGCAACCGCCTGACCGCCCTCGCCCCGGATGCACCGCTCACGGCATCCCCGCATCTCGTCTACTTCCTGCACGACGAGGTCATCGTCCACACCCCGGAGGCGCTGGCGGACGAGGTCGCTGCCGCCGTGCACGCCGCGGCGGAGCAGGCGGGCAGGCTGCTGTTCGGCGCATTCCCGGTGGAGTTCCCTGTGACGGCCGCGATCGTCGACAGCTACGCTGAGGCGAAATGACGTCGCCCGCGGAATGCCCGAGTGTCGGAGTTGGTTGTCACCTCCGACCTGACCGAGGATGGAGACCATGACCGACACCGCCGCTGCTGCTCCCACCGACCCGAACGCCGTCCTGGCCCGCTACCGCGCCCGCCGCGAACAGGCCGTGACCGCGCCGCAGGGCAACCTGGCGCTGGTGAACACCCAGTGGATCACGGGAGAGCCGGACTCGGAGCAGCCGATCTGGGGCGTCCCCGGTCTCTGGTCTCCGCTGCCGAAGGGCCAGTCGGGCCTCAAGGTCACCGCCGCGGCGACCGACAACATCTTCGTCGACGACGTGCTGGTCGACGGCTCGGCGATCGTGCGCGGCAAGGATGACCCCAACCCCGGCACGATCCGTTTCAGCGACACGGTCAGCGGATTCGTCATCGCCAGCGAGGACGGCGACTACGCGCTCCGCGTGTGGGATGCGAACTCCGAGGCGATCCAGGAGTTCGGCTCGATCGACGCCTTCCCGTTCAACCCGGAGTGGATCATCCAGGCCGCGTTCACCCCGATCGAGGGCGGCAAGACCGTCGGCTTCGAGCACCTCAAGGACGACGGCGCAACGCGCGACATGGTCATCCCGGGCGAGATCACCTTCACCAAGGACGGCGTCGACTACAACCTCGCCGCGTTCAAGGCCGGACGCGCCCTCCAGCTCGTCTTCGCGGACACCACGAACGGCGACAGCACCTACTCGGTCGGCCGGTTCCTCTTCGTGGTGCCGAACGAGGACGGCACGGTCACGCTCGACTTCAACCTCGCGGTCCTGCCGCCGTGCGCGTTCAGCTACAACTTCAACTGCCCGCTGCCGCCGGCGCAGAACCGCTTCGCCGTGCCGATCGAGGCCGGCGAGAAGAACGTCCTCAACACGCAGGGCGAGCTGCTGCACTAGGTCGCGCTGCGGCTCTCCGCCCGCGCTGCGGCTGCCTGCGGGGCAGCCGCCTCGGAGGCCGGTCGGCGGCCGCGCCGCGGGCGCTCGGGGGAGCGCGGTTGCACCAGCGCGCCGGGATGTGACCGCAGGGTGGCCGCGACCTCGTCCAGCCACTCGATGGCTGCTTTGGCGCCCAGTTCGGCCGCGCGGTTCGCCGCGAGCAGGGCGCGCGAGTCCGCTTCGTGGGTGAGGTAGCGGATCTTCTCGGCGTAGGCGGCGCGGTAGCCGTCGACGACGACCAGCGCATCCACCCCCTCCAGGGAGGCGGCGATCAGCACCTGGTCCTGCATCTCGTCCCAGTCCGGGCGGCCGTCGGCGGGCGCATCGCCGAGCCAGGCTGCTGCCGCCTCCCGTCCCGCCGCGGTCAGCTCGTAGAGCGGAAGGCCGTCGTCGGTGGCGCCTGCGGAAGCGACGAGACCTTGATCCGTCATCCGGTCGAGCGTCGAATACACCTGGCCGGGATTGAGTTGCCGTCGGTGTGCGGCACGGCAGAGGAACTCGCTCTGGAGCTGCGAGCCGTAGGCAGCGCCCTGGGTGAGGAGCGCGAGGAAACCGTTCTGGACCGACATACTCGGTATGCTATTCCGTCCGGTGTTCGCCCGGCGAGCGAATCGCCGAATCACAATCTTGTAACTCCCCGCGGTTCTCGGGCATAATCGTGGCAACGCGCGCGAGCGCTACCGCAACTTCACACGCCGAAGATTTCCATCCGTTCCTGGTCGTAGGGGAAGACGCACCAACGAACGGAGGAGAACTATGTCGGCACACGTCGCTCGAGGGGTGCTCTACGTGCACTCCTCTCCCAGCGCGCTCTGCCCCCACATCGAGTGGGCGGCGGGTCGCGCCCTCGGGCGTGCAGTGAACTTCACCTGGGAGTCGCAGCCCGTGCTGAAGGGCTCCCAGCGCACGGAGTTCTTCTGGGACGGCCCTCCCGGCACCGGCGCGCGCCTCGCGTCCGCCCTGCGCGGTTGGGAGCACCTGCGCTACGAGGTGACGGAGGACGCCGGTCACGGCACCGACGGCGGCCGGTGGATGCACACGCCCGATCTGGGCATCTTCTTCGCCCAGGTCGACACGGCCGGCAACATGGTCGTGCCGGAGGATCGCATCCGTTACGCCATGGAGATCGCCGGAGCGAACGCGCTCGAGCTGCACCGCGAGCTCCGGCTGGCCCTCGGTCAGGCGTGGGACGACGAGCTGGAGCCGTTCCGGCACGCCCACGACGACACGTCGGTCATCTGGCTGCACAACGTCGGCTGAACGACGCACCGACTCCCGCGGCGGGCCTGGCACGGCCGCCCGCCTGCGGTGAAACAGAGAAGGCCCCGCTCGTGATGAGCGGGGCCTTCCTGTGTCCGTGCGTCGGCTCAGTAGCTGCGGAACGCGGCGACGGCGTTGTGGCCGCCGAAGCCGAAGGAGTTGCTGATGACGAGCTGGGGTTCGTCGCCGAGCGGCTGCGGCTCGCTCTTCACCTGCAGCGGGATCGCCGGGTCCATCTCCGTGATGTTGATCGTCGGCGGTGCCTGACGGTCGCGGATCGCGAGGATGCTGAACACGGCCTCCAGCGCACCGGTGCCGCCGAGCAGGTGTCCGGTGGACGCCTTGGTGGCGGAAACGGGGATGCCGTGGACGCGTTCACCGAATACCTCGCGCAGCGCCACGTACTCGGACGGGTCGCCCACCGGGGTGCTGGTCGCGTGCGCGTTGATGTGGGTGACGTCGTCCGGCACCGCACCTGCGCGGTCGAGGGCGATGCGCAGAGCACGGCTGGCGCCGCGGCCCTCCGGGTCGTTCGCGGTGATGTGATACGAGTCGGCGGTCACTCCACCGCCGGCGAGCTCGGCGTAGATCCGGGCGCCGCGAGCGAGGGCGTGCTCCTCGGTCTCGAGCACCAGGCTGGCCGCGCCCTCACCCATCACGAAGCCGTCACGGTCGACGCTGTACGGGCGGGAGGCGTGCGCCGGGTCGTCGTTGCGGCGCGAGAGCGCCTGCATCGACGAGAACGACGCGACGGTGATCGGGTGGATGGCGGACTCCGTGCCACCGGCGATGACCACGTCCGCCAGACCCAGCTGCAGGTGCTCGTAGGCGTTGACGATCGACTCGGTGCTGGAGGCGCAGGCGGAGGCGACCGTGCGGGCGTAGGCACGCGCCTCGAAGTGCATGGAGACCGCAGCCGATGCCGCGTTCGGCATGAGCATCGGGACGGTCATCGGGAGGACCCGGCGCGGTCCGCGCTCGCGCAGCGTGTCCCAGGCGTCCAGCAGCGTCCACACGCCGCCGATGCCGGTGGCGTAGTCGACACCGAGACGCTCGGGTGCGACATCCGGACGGCCGGCGTCCTCCCACGCCTCCATGGCGGAGATGAGGGCGAACTGGCTGGACGGGTCGAGACGCTTGGCGACGGGACGCTCCAGCACCTCCTCCGGGCGCACCTTGGCCTCGGCGGCGAAGGTGACCGGCAGCTCGTACTGGGCGACCCAGTCGTGCTCGAGGGTGCGGGCGCCGGAGACGCCGGCGAGCAGAGCGCTCCAGCTCTCGGGGGCGGTGCCACCGAGGGGCGAGGACGCGCCCATACCGGTGACGACGATCTTCTTGGTCATAACGGCAACTCTCCTGAATGAGGATGGCGGCGCTCGGTCAGAGCGCTGCCGCACGCGCGGGCGGCGACACGGTCGCGCGCCGCCCGCGCGGAAGAATCCTGGCTCTGCGCCTAGGCGTTCTGCGCCTTGACGATGAACTCGACCGCGTCTCCGACGGTCTTGAGGTTCTTGACCTCCTCGTCGGGGATCTTCACGTCGAACTTGTCCTCGGCGTTGACCACGATGGTCATCATCGAGATCGAGTCGATGTCGAGGTCGTCGGTGAACGACTTGTCCAGCTCAACCGTGTCGGTCGCGATGCCGGTCTCGTCGTTGATGAGCTCGGCCAGGCCGGCAAGAACTTCTTCGGTGGACAATGCCATGGTTTTTCTCTCCTTGAGGGGGGTGTCGTTGTGACCGGGAAACAGTCTAGGGCAGCACGACGACCTGCGCGCCGAACACCAGACCGGCCCCGAAGCCGATCTGGAGGGCCAGGCCGCCGCTCAACTCCGGGTGTTCCTGGAGCAGTCGGTGGGTCGCGAGGGGGATGGATGCGGCGGACGTGTTGCCCGTCGTCTCGATGTCACGGGCGATGGCGACGGTATCCGGAAGCTTCAGTTGCTTGGCGAATTCGTCGACGATGCGCATGTTGGCCTGGTGCGGGATGAACGCGGCCAGCTGGTCGGGGGAGACCCCGGCCTCGTCGAGCGCCTGCTTGGCGACCTTGGCCATCTCCCAGACCGCCCAGCGGAAGACCGTCTGGCCCTCCTGGCGGAGGGTCGGCCACGGCTTCTCGCCGTCGCGGAACTCGAGGAGCGTGTTGCCCATCCCGACCGCGTCGGCCTTGGAGCCGTCGGAGCCCCACACCGTCTTGGCGATGCCGGGGTAGTCGCTCGGGCCGATGACCACGGCGCCTGCGCCGTCGCCGAGCAGGAACGAGATGGTGCGGTCGGTCGGGTCGACGACGTCGGAGAGCTTCTCGGCGCCGACGACGAGCGCGTAGTGCGCCGCGCCGGTGCGGATGAGCGCATCCGCCTGGGCCACCGCGTAGGCGTACCCGGCGCAGGCGGCGTTCATGTCGTACGCGGCTGCCGGGTTGGCGCCGACGCGGTCGGCGAGCACGGCGGCGATGGATGGCGTCTGCTGCACGTTCGAGACGGTCGCGACGATGACGGCGTCGATCAGCTTCGGGTCGACGCCCGACTTCGCGATGGCCTCCTTCGACGCCTCGGTGGCGAGGTCGACGGCGAGCACGTCGCGGCCGGCGCGCGTCCGGGTGATGATGCCGGTGCGCTGCCGGATCCACTCGTCGGAGGAGTTGATCGGCCCGACCAGGTCGTCGTTCGGCACGACGTTCTCGCCGCGGGCGGCGCCGATCGAGAGGATGCGGGTGTACTGCGGGCCGTGCGACTGCTGCAGGGTGGGGTGGGACATCGGGGGAGCTCCTTGCGGCCTTACGCGGCCTGGTCGATGAGGTCGAAGGCGGCCGGCAGGTCGTCGGGGGTCTTGATGGCGACGGTCGGCACGCCCTTCAGGCCGCGCTTGGCGAGGCCGACGAGCGCGCCGGCGGGGGCGACCTCGATCAGGCCGGTGACGCCGGCCTCCTCGAAGGCCTTCATGTCGAGGTCCCAGCGCACCGGCGACGAGACCTGGCCGACGAGGAGTCGCAGGAACTCGGCGCCGTCGGTCACCTCGGAGCCGTCCTTGTTGGTCCAGAGGCGCAGCGTCGGGTCGTTCGTCGTCAGGGTGGAGGCGAACTGCTCGAGCGCCGGGACGGCGGACGCCATGTACCGGGTGTGGAACGCACCGGCGACCTGCAGCGGGATGACGCGCGCGCGGACCGGCGGGTTCTCGGCCAGCTGGGCGAGCGCATCCAGGGCGCCGGCGACGACGATCTGGCCGCCGCCGTTGTAATTGGCGGGGGAGAGGCCCAGCTCGTCGAGTCGGGCGAGGAGCTCGGTCTCGTCGGCGCCGATCACGGCGCTCATGCCGGTCTGCGCCTCGGCGGCCGCGCGGGCCATGGCGGCACCGCGCTCGCGCACGAAGGCGACGGCGTCGGTCTCGCTGAGGACACCGGCTCCGGCAGCCGCGGTGAGCTCGCCGACCGAGTGACCGGCGATGCCGCCGACCCGATCGCGGCGCTCGTCGGCGAAGAGTGCGGACAGTGTCAGCAGTCCGGCCGAGACGATGAGCGGTTGAGCGATCGCGGTGTCACGGATGGTGTCGGCGTCACTCACGGTGCCGTGCGCCACCAGGTCGATGCCGACCGCGTCGGAGATGCCGGTGAGCTGGTCGCGGAACGAGGACTCGCTGAGCCAGGGGTCCAGGAAGCCGGGGGTCTGGGATCCCTGACCCGGGCACACGATGACGATCACGGTTTCCAGTCTGCCAATCTTCCGCCAGGCGGATGTGTCGGATGGATACGAACTATTCGAGAATGCTTTGTGGTTGTCTACAACTCAGCCGCCGCGGCGGGGCGAGTCGGGCTCGTTGATCGAGCCGACGATCAGCGCCGCCTGCAGGATGAGGGCCTCGCGCGCGCCGGTCGCATCCCAGCCGATGACCTCGGAGACGCGCTTCAGGCGGTAGCGGACGGTGTTCGGGTGCACGAACAGCTCGCGCGCCGTCGCCTCCAGCGACCGGCCGTTGTCGAGGTAGCACCACAGCGTGGTGAGCAGCTCGGTGGAGTAGCCCTGCAGCGGGCGGTAGATGCGGCTGATCAGCGTCGCGCGGGCGAGGCCGTCGCCGGCGAGGGCGCGTTCCGGGAGCAGGTCGTCCGCGTGCACCGGGCGAGGGCAGTTGCGCCAGGCCCGGGCGACCGCGAAACCGGCGAGGGCCGCCTTCGCGCTCTTGGACGCATCCACCAGGCTCGGGACCTCGTGGCCGAGTACCAGATGGCCGGGGCCGAAGCCGGGCTCCAGCTGCTGTGCGATCTCCATGAACGAGACCACGGGAGCGGCGCCGATCGCCTCCTCCGGCGTGCTGTTGCTCGGCCAGGCGCGGCCGATCACCAGCACCAGCCGGCTGCCCTGCACGCCGATCAGCACGTCCGCCGACATGTGGCGTGCGGTGCGGCGCAGCTGGTCGACGTCGAGCATCTTCGGCGCGGTACCGACGAGGACGCTGACCTCGCCGTGCCCGTGCCAGCCGAGCGCGGCGATGCGGCTGGGGAGCTCGTCGTCGTACTCGCCGGTCAGGATGCTGTCGACGACCAGGGCCTCGAGGCGTGCGTCCCACAGGCCGCGAGCCTCGGCGGCACGCGCGTAGACGTCGGCCGCCGCGAACGCGATCTCGCGGGAGTACAGCAGGATGGCCTCCCGCAGATCCTCGCTTCCCGCCGTCTTCACGCGCTCCTCGACCACCTCGACGGTGATCTTGATGAGCTGCAGCGTCTGCTGCAGGCTCACGCTGCGGAGCAGCTCGCGGGGGGCCGCGCCGAACACGTCGGCGGCGATCCACGGCGTCGAGCGCGGGTCGTCGTACCAAGAGATGAACGACGAGATGCCCGCCTGGGCCACCAGGCCGACGGCGCTGCGCCGGCCCGGTGGCATGTCGCGGTACCAGGGGAGGGTGTCCTCGAGCCGCTTGAGCGTGGTCGTCGCCAGCTCACCCGAGATCTTGCGCAGCCACGCGAGGGTCTCGGGCTTCGTCCTCTCCACCTGGCCGCCAGCCACGGGAGCCGTTACGCCTCGCCGCCCGCGCTGCCCGTGGTGCCGGCGTTGACGTCGTGCAGAAGGTACTTCTCGATCGCCCAGGCGGGGGCGTTCGGGTCGACCTTGCCCTGCGCGGCGAGAAGCTCCAGCGTCCGCACCACCATCGACGGTCCGTCGATCTTGAAGAACCGTCGAGCCGCGGGGCGGGTGTCCGAGAAGCCGAAGCTGTCGGCGCCGAGGGTCGCGTACTCGCCCGGGACGAACTGACGGATCATGTCCGGCACGGCGTGCGAGTAGTCGGTGACGGCTACGAACGGGCCCTCTGCCTCCTGCAGCTTGCGGGTGACGTAGGGCACCTGCTTCTCCTGCTGCGGGTAGAGGAAGTTGTGCTCCTCGGCGGCAAGACCGTCGCGGCGCAGCTCGCCCCACGAGGTGACGCTCCACACATCGGCCGAGACGCCCCAGTCCTGCGCGAGCAGGTGCTGAGCCTCCACGGCCCACGGCACCGAGACGCCCGAAGCGAGCAGCTGGGCCTTCGGCCCATCGCCCTCGCCGGCGCGCAGCTTGTAGACGCCGCGGACGATGCCGTCCACATCCACGCCCTCCGGCTCGGCCGGCTGGACGATCGGCTCGTTGTACACCGTGAGGTAGTACATGACGTTCGGGTCCGGGTGGTTGCCGCCGTACATCCGCTCGAGGCCGGCGCGCACGATGTGGCCGATCTCGTAGCCGTACGCCGGGTCGTACTGGACGACGGCCGGGTTGGTGGATGCGAGCAGCGGCGAGTGGCCGTCCGCGTGCTGCAGACCCTCACCGGTCAGCGTGGTGCGACCGGCGGTGGCGCCGACGAGGAAGCCGCGCGCCATCTGGTCGCCCGCCGCCCACAGGGCGTCGCCGGTGCGCTGGAAGCCGAACATCGAGTAGAAGACGTAGACCGGGATGAGCGGCTCGCCCTGCGTCGAGTACGACGTGCCGACGTTGGTGAACGCGGCCAGCGCACCGGCCTCGTTGATGCCGACGTGGATGATCTGGCCCTGCGGGCTCTCCTTGTAGGCGAGGAGCAGCTCGCGGTCGACCGACGTGTAGTGCTGGCCGTTCGGGTTGTAGATCTTCGCGTTCGGGAAGAAGGCGTCCATACCGAAGGTGCGCGCCTCGTCCGGGATGATCGGGACGATGCGGTGGCCGAAGTCCTTCGAGCGGAGCAGGTCCTTCAGGAGGCGGACGAACGCCATGGTCGTGGCGACCTCTTGCGTTCCGGAGCCCTTCTTCGAGATCGCGTACGCGGAGTCGTCCGGCAGGTTGAGCTGCGTGTACTTCGCGCGGCGCTCCGGCACGTAGCCGCCGAGTGCGCGGCGGCGGTCGTGCAGGTACTGGATCGCCTCGTCGTCCGCGCCGGGGTTGTAGTACGGCGGGAGGTACGGGTTCTCCTCGAGCTGGGCGTCCGTGATCGGGATGCGCATGGCATCCCGGAACGTCTTCAGGTTGTCCAGCGTCATCTTCTTCATCTGGTGGGTCGCGTTGCGGCCCTCGAACGACGGGCCGAGCCCGTAGCCCTTGATGGTCTTGGCGATGATGACGGTCGGCTGGCCCTTGTGCTCCGCGGCCGCCTTGAAGGCCGCGTACACCTTGCGGTAGTCGTGGCCGCCGCGCTTGAGGTTCCAGATCTGGTCGTCGCTGTAGTCCTTGACGAGCTCCAGCGTCCGCGGGTCGCGGCCGAAGAAGTTCTCGCGGACGTAGGCGCCGCTCTCGGTCTTGTATGTCTGGTAGTCGCCGTCGGGCGTCTCGTTCATGAGGTTGACGAGCGCGCCGTCGGCGTCGCGGGCGAGCAGGTCGTCCCACTCGCGGCCCCAGATGACCTTGATGACGTTCCAGCCGGCGCCGCGGAAGAAGCTCTCGAGCTCCTGGATGATCTTGCCGTTGCCGCGGACCGGGCCGTCGAGGCGCTGCAGGTTCGCGTTGATGACGAACGTGAGGTTGTCGAGCTTCTCGTTCGCCGCGACCTGGAGCTGACCGCGCGACTCGACCTCATCCATCTCGCCGTCGCCGAGGAACGCCCAGACGTGCTGGTCGGAGGCGTCCTTGATGCCGCGGTTGGTGAGGTACTTGTTGAGCTGCGCCTGGTAGATGGCGTTGATCGGCCCGAGGCCCATCGACACGGTCGGGAACTGCCAGAACTCGGGCATGAGGCGCGGGTGCGGGTAGCTGGAGAGGCCGCCGCCGGCGTGCGACTTCTCCTGTCGGAAGCCGTCGAGCTGGTCGGCGCTCAGGCGCCCCTCGAGGAACGCACGGGCGTAGGTGCCGGGGGAGGCGTGGCCCTGGACGAAGATCTGGTCGCCGCCGCCCGGGTGGTCCTGGCCGCGGAAGAAGTGGTTGAAGCCGACCTCGTAGAGGGCGGCGCTCGACGCGTAGGTCGAGATGTGGCCGCCGACGGCGATGCCGGGGCGCTGCGCACGGTGGACGAGCACGGCGGCGTTCCAGCGGATCCACGCGCGGTAGCGGCGCTCGATCTCCTCGTCGCCGGGGAACTCGGGCTCGTTCTCCGGGGAGATCGTGTTGATGTAGTCCGTCGTCGGAACCATCGGCACGCCGACGTGCAGTTCCTTCGAGCGCTTGAGCAGGCTGAGCATGATCTCGCGAGCACGCTCATGGCCATGGGCCGCAACCAGTTGGTCGAGGGATTCGCGCCACTCGGCGGTCTCCTCCGGGTCCGAATCGATGTTATTCATCGAGTACGGGTCCTGGTCGTTTACAGTCACCCTCGACCTCTTTCTTGTGTCGGATGGATCGTGGACAAGCCGGAGCGCTGTCGGGTTTCGACAAGCGCGGGCACCATCGTCCAGCCTAGCCTCACTCCGACGCCGTCGTTGACCGTCGCTTGGTACTGCGAGAACCGAGGTCTAGGCTGTGTCATCGTGGCTCTAGAGAACGACACGCTCGCACCCGATTTCGAACTGCTCAACCAGTACGGGGAGACGGTTCGACTGAGCGACTTCCGTGGCCGGAAGGCCGTCGCGATCGTCTTCTTCCCGCTCGCCTTCTCGGGCACCTGCACCGGCGAGCTGTGCGCTCTTCGCGACAACATCTCCCTGTTCGAGGACCACCGGGTCGAATTGCTGGGCGTCTCGGTCGACTCCAAGTTCACGCTGCGGGCGTGGGCGGAGCAGGAGGGCTACGGCTTCTCGCTGCTCGCGGACTTCTGGCCGCACGGCGACATCGCCAAGGAGTACGGCGTCTTCCTGGCCGAGAAGGGCTTCGCGAACCGAGCGACCTTCCTGGTGGACGAGCGCGGCATCATCCGCGCGTCCTTCATCACGGCGCCGGGCGAGGCCCGCTCGATCGAGTCGTACCGCGCCGCGCTCGACCGCCTCCCCGCCCACGTCTGACCCGCCTTACGCCCTCCGCGTGGCGAAGATTTGGCGCAAATCTCGGTTATGAGACACGCATAACAGAGATTTGGCGCAAATCTCTCGCGAGGTGAGGGGTTCGGTAGGGTAGAGGGGCGTCACGGGCCTTTAGCTCAGCTGGTAGAGCGCCACGTTTACACCGTGGATGTCGTCGGTTCGATCCCGGCAGGGCCCACTCCTTTTCCGCCGGGCGCGAGCAGCTCGAAGAGCGCGTCGACCGTGGCGGCCATGTCGACCGATGGGTCCTGCAACCACTGCAGCTGCATGCCGTCGGAGACCGCCTGCAGGATGCGCGCGAGCGTGTCCGGGTCCACCTTGCTGCTGACGGCGTCGTCACCCCGCCGTTGCGCCAGCGCCGCGGCGAAGGTCTGCCGGAGGGCCGCACTGCGCTCGACGAAGTAGTCGTGGGCGGGATGCTGCGGGTCGCCGGCGTCGACCGCCAGGCGTGAGAACAGCTGGACCAGACCCGGAACCTCGGCGTTGTGCCGCACGATTCCGACGTAGCCGTCGCGGATGCGGTCGAGCGAGGGCTCCTCGTCCACGTCGCCGAAGCGGCGGCTGTCGACCTCGTCGCGCTTGCGGAGGATCGCCGTGAACAGCTCCTCTTTGCTGTCGAAGTAGTGGAGGAGGCCGGCCTGGCTGAGGCCCACCGCATCCGCCAGCTCCTTCACCGACGCTCCGCGGATGCCCTCGCGGGCGATCACCTCAAGCGCGCGCTCCAGGATCTCGTCCCTCTTGGCCACGCCTTTCGCGTAGGAACCTCGTCGTGCCATGCCTCCACCATAAACCGAACAGCGCTTGCTTTCTGAAAACCGAGTGACGTATGGTTTTCCCACCGTCCACGATGGATGGTGAGAGGACCCCTTCGACAATGACGTCAGACACCTCCGTCCCGCTCGGCGAACCCGCCGCCGAGCCGACACCGATCACGACCAACACCTTCGTCGGCACCGCCTCCGGCAACGACGACCCGCCCGCGCCCATCAGGGGCCTCCGCCGGCTGATGGTGTGGATCATCCCCGCCAACCTCGGCATCTACCTGATCTGGGGCGCCCTGCCCGGCATCCTCCTCCCGCAGCAAATCACCCTGCTGTTCGGCGAACAGGACAAGGTCGCCAACCTCACGATCGTGGCGAGCATCGGCGCGTTCGCCGCCATGGTGGCTCAGCCGATCGCCGGACAGATCTCCGACCGCACCCGATCCCGTTTCGGGCGCCGGGCGCCCTGGATCGTCATCGGCTCCCTCGCCGGCGGTCTCTCGCTGATCGGACTCGCTTTCGCGAACTCGCTCATCGGCGTGATCATCGCCTGGACGCTCGTGCAGATCTGCTACAACTTCGCGCAGGGCCCGCTCACCGCGATCATGCCCGACCGCGTGCCGCTGAAGCGCCGCGGCACGTTCGCCGCCCTCTCCGGGATCGGCCTCATGGTGGGCGCGCTCGGCGGCCAGATCGTCGGCGCGCTGTTCTTCAACAGCCTCACAGTCGGTTACATCTTCTTCGCGGCGTTCTCGCTCGTCGTCCTGAGCCTGTTCGTCCTGTTCAACCCGGATTACTCAAGCGCTCGGCTGGACCGCGAGCCCTTCACGCTCGTCGACTTCCTCAAGACCTTCTGGGTGAACCCGGTCGCGCACCCCGACTTCTTCTGGGCGTTCACCGGCCGTCTGCTCCTGTACACCGGCTACTTCGCGGTGACCGGGTTCCAGCTCTACCTGCTCACCGACTACTTCCACGTCGACCACCCCGAGCAGATCATCCCGCTCCTCGGGCTTCTCAGCCTCGTCGGCATCATCGTGTCCACCGTCGTCTCCGGCCCCCTGTCGGACCGGTTCGGGCGCCGCAAGCCGTTCGTCTTCGCCTCCGCCGCCGTCGTCAGCCTGGGATTCCTGCTGCCGTGGCTGTGGCCGGACGTGACCGCGTGGATCATCATGACGATCATCGCCGGCTTCGGGTTCGGGATGTTCCAGGCCGTGGACACGGCCCTCATGAGCGAGGTCCTCCCGTCCGCGAAGTCGTTCGCGAAGGACCTCGGCGTCGTGAACATCGCCGCCACCCTCCCGCAGACCCTCGCCCCCGGCGTCGCCGGCGCCATCGTCCTCGCCTTCGGCTACAGCGCGCTCTTCCCGATCGCGATCGTCCTCGGCATCCTGGGGGCATTGGCCGTCTGGCCCATCAAGGCGACCCGCTGACCCCGACCGACCTCACCGCTTCTCTGCCTCACTGCTCCACGCACCATACGGAAGGAAACACATGACAGACACGACCACGGCGGCCACCGCCGCCGACATCTCCGGGCTCAGCGTCGAGGAGAAGGCCTCGCTCACCAGCGGGGAGAGCTTCTGGCGCACGAAGGCGGTCGGCGACATCCCGTCCGTCATGCTCACCGACGGCCCGCACGGCCTCCGCAAGCAGCGGGAGGGCGGCGATCACCTGGGGATCGGCGACAGCGTTCCGGCGACCTGCTTCCCGCCCGCGGTGGCCCTCGGTTCCTCGTGGGATGTGGAGCTGGTCGAGCGCGTCGGCACCGCGCTGGGCGTCGAGTCGTCCATCGAGGATGTCGCCGTCCTCCTGGGGCCGGGCATCAACATCAAGCGGTCGCCGTTGTGCGGCCGCAACTTCGAGTACCTGAGCGAGGATCCCATCGTCTCCGGCGTTCTCGGCGCTGCGCTCGTGCGCGGCATCCAGTCGCAGGGGGTCGGTGCGTCGCTGAAGCACTTCGCCGCGAACAACCAGGAGGACGACCGGATGCGTTCCTCCTCCGACGTCGACCCCCGCCCGCTGCGCGAGATCTACCTGCGCGGCTTCCAGCGCGTCGTCGAGGACGCTCAGCCGCACACCGTGATGTGCTCGTACAACCGCATCAACGGCGTGTTCGCGTCCGAGAACCGGTGGCTGCTCACGGACGTGCTGCGCGACGAGTGGGGCTTCCAGGGCCTCGTCGTCTCCGACTGGGGAGCGGTCAGCGACCGGGTCGCCGCCCTGCGCGCCGGGCTCGACCTAGAGATGCCGGGCAACGCCGGGCTGAGCGATGCCGCGGTCGTCGCGGCGGTGGGCGACGGCTCGCTCGACGAGTCCGTGCTGGATGCGTCGGCGGCCCGGGTGGCCGAGCTCGCGACCCGGTGGGCCGACACGGAGCGCGTGGAGGGTCCGCTCGACGTGGACGCCCACCACGCGCTGGCCCGGGAGGCGGCCGGCCGATCCATCGTGCTGCTGAAGAACGACGTCCCGGCGTCCGATGACCGCCCGCTCCTCCCGCTCGCCGCCGACCGGTCGATCGCGGTCATCGGCGCGTTCGCCGAGAAGCCGCGGTACCAGGGCGCCGGCTCGTCGATGATCCGCCCCACCCGGCTCGACGACGCCCTCACGGGCATCCGCGCGGTCGCCGGGGATGTCGCCTACGCTCCCGGGTTCTCGCTCGCGGCCGAGGTGGATGCGGACGAGTCGTCGCGACTGCGCGACGAAGCGGTCGCGGCCGCATCCACCGCCGACGTCGCCGTGGTCTTCGCCGGGCTGCCCGCACGGCTGGAGTCCGAGGGCTACGATCGCGACGACATCGACCTGCCGGCGGACCAGCTGGCCGTCATCGATGCTGTGGTCGCGGCCAACCCGCGCACGGTCGTCGTGTTGTCCAACGGCGGCGTGGTGACGCTCCCGTTCTCGCGGACCGTCCCGGCGCTCGTGGAGGGCTGGCTGCTCGGTCAGGCGGGCGGCTCCGCGACCGCGGACGTGCTGTTCGGCGCGGTCAACCCGTCGGGCAAGCTCACCGAGACGGTGCCGCTGCGGCTGGAGGACACCCCGGCGTTCCTCAACTTCCCGGGCGAGGAGGGACACGTCCGGTACGGCGAGGGCCTGTTCGTCGGCTACCGCTGGTACGACGCGCGCCGGATGGAGGTCGAGTACCCGTTCGGACACGGCCTCTCGTACACGACCTTCTCGTACGGCGACGTCAGCGCATCCGTGACCGCATCCGGTGACATCGAGGTCCGCCTCACCGTGACGAACACGGGGGAGCGCTCCGGTCGCGAGGTCGTGCAGGTGTACACGTCGCTGGCCGGGTCGCACGTGCAGCGTCCGCCGCGGGAGATCAAGGGCTTCAAGGTGATCGAGCTCGAGCCGGGCGCCTCCGGTGAGGTCGCGGTGACGGTCCGGCGAGAGGACCTGGCGTACTGGGATGTTCGCGCCGACCGCTGGGTGGTCGAGGGCGGCGAGTACACGATCGAGGTGGGCGCCTCAAGCCGCGATCTTCGGGCCAGGGTCCTGGCCGCGGTCGACGGAGACGAGGTGCGGCTGCCGCTCACGCGCGAGTCGTCGCTCGGCGAGGTGCTCGCGCATCCCGTCGCCGGCCCGATGGTGCAGGGAGCGCTGGCGGGGATGTCGGAACTGCTCGACGGCGCGTCGTCGATCATGCCGGAAGGCGTGTCGATGGAGCGGATGATGGCGTCGTTCCCGATCGGACGCGTCGGCATGATGTCCGGCGGCCAGGTGACGCCCGACATGATCGACGGGCTGCTCGCCGCCGCGAACGCGCAGCAGCAGTGACGCCGGCCCCGGTCCGTCGAGTCCAGCTCGGCGGGCCGGGGCATCGTCCTGCCGAGCTGCCGCGTAGATAGGCTGGCGGCATGCCCGAGGGACCCTACCGCTGGTTCGTCTACGCCGAGATCGCGCTGGCCGTCGTGACGTTCGTCGCGCTGCTGTTCATCGTCGCGCCGTACGGCGGGCGGCACGGGCGCGGTGGATGGGGCCCCACGGTGCCCGCGCGGGTCGGCTGGGTCGTCATGGAGGCGCCCGCGTCCATCCTCTTCGTGGTGTTCTACCTGCTCGGATCGCACCGCTTCGAGCCGGTGCCGCTGCTGTTCCTGGCGCTCTGGCTCGTGCACTACGTCTACCGGGCGTTCGTCTACCCGTTCCTGATGCGCTCCGGGTCGCGCATGCCCGTGCTCGTGATGCTGCTCGCGATCGGCTTCAACCTGCTGAACGCGTGGGTCAACGCGCGATGGATCTCGGAGTACGGGAGCTATCCCGTGTCGTGGCTGGCGGACTGGCGGTTCTGGGCCGGCGTCGTCCTGTTCGCGGGCGGGCTGACCCTGAATGCGCGCTCCGACCGCACGCTGCGGCTGTTGCGACGGTCGGGGGGCGGATACCGCATCCCTCAGGGCGGCGGCTTCCGGTACGTCTCCAGCCCCAACTACCTCGGCGAGATGATCGAGTGGACGGGATGGGCGATCGCCACCTGGTCTCTCGCGGGCACCGCATTCGCGCTGTACACGTTCGCGAACCTGGCGCCCCGGGCGTTCGCGAACCACCGCTGGTACCGGGAGACGTTCCCGGATTACCCCTCCGAGCGGCGCGCTCTCCTCCCGTTCGTGCTCTGAGCCGCGCGCAGATTCGTGCCGAATGTGCGCTCTGGCGCCGCGAAAGCGCACATCCGGCACGAATCGCGGGGCTGCAGTGACGGTGGTGCGTTCTAGCCTCGGGATGAGGAGGGATGCCGTGCCGGAGAGCGTCGAGCAGTGGTGGGCGCGCCGCCAGTGGTCGAAGGGCGTCGCCGTGCCCTACGAGGTCGGGCGGTACCGCACCGACTGGGAGCGGTATCCCGTGCTCGTCCGCCAGTACCACCCCGACCTCAACCATGGGATCACGCTGACGCAGGTGCCGCCCGCGGCCGACGTCTACCTGGTGTGGGAGTGCGACTCCGGTCACCGGTTCGTCGCGACCCCGGAGGAGCAGCGGGCTCGGCCCGGTGGAACGCGGCGTCGCTCGGCGTGGTGCCCGCAGTGCGCCGAGGCTGCGGCGCCGAAACCGGTGCGGGCAGTGGAGCCGGACGCCGGACTGCACGTGTGCGGCCACGCCCGCGACCTTCGGGGGATCGAGAAGGACCCAAGCGACGACCGCTGCTATCTCTGCCGCCGGCTCGATCGCGAAGCGCTGACGCGCGAGCAGCTGGTGAGCATGGCCGCCCCCGGATCGCGCGTCGCCGTGTCGAACGCGAACAGCACGGCGGGGACGTTCTCCTGGCAGTGCGAGAAAGGGCATCCGTCGTACCAGACGAGCATCGAGCGCATCCTCGGCGGCAGGAGGTGCCCGATCTGCCGGCATGCTCGTGCCGGGGCGGACGCGGTGCCGGTCGGCGAGGCGTTCGTCAGCCGCTGGGCGCCGACGCCCGCCTCCGCGGCCGAACCGGAACTGAAGCGGCGTCTCGCCGAGCGGTTGGACATCGACTTGTCGAAGAACGCCGTCCGTGTCGCGAAACCGTTCCACTCCCATCTGGAGGTGTGGCCCGACATCCTGCTGCCCGAATTCCGCGTGGCGATCGAGTACGACACCACCGGGAGGCACGGTCTGGAGCACGTCGGTCCGCGCGAGACCTCGGACCGTCGCAAGGACCGTCTGCTGCGCGCATCGGGATGGGAGGTGGTGCGCGTCCGCTGCGGCAAGCTGCAGCCGATCGGCCCCTACGACGTGCACGCCGGCGGAATCACCGACGCGTTGGTGGACCGGATCGTCGCGCGGCTGGGGGAGATCCGCGGCGACCTGTTCGTCGCGGCGTACCTGCGCTGACCGCATCGCATGCCTTCCCGCGCGTGAAGGCTCTGGTCCCGGGCGGCGGGTGCTCGCTACGCTGGGCGGCGAACCGGCACCTACCGGCTCTCCGGAGCTCTCACGAGGAGGACACCATGCCGTCGACACTCAACCCGTACCTGAACTTCCGCTCGTCCGCGCGCGAAGCAATGGACTTCTACCAGTCGGTCTTCGGCGGAGAGGTGCAGCGCAGCACCTTCGCCGAGTTCCAGATGGCTCAAGACCCGGCCGACAACGACCTGATCATGCACTCGCAGCTGACGACACCGGGCGGCTTCACGCTCATGGCTGCGGACGTCCCGGCGCACATGGACTTCACCGAAGGCAGCGCGATCAGCATTTCGCTGAGCGGCGACGACGAGGCCGAGCTGACCGGCTACTGGGAGAAGCTCATCGACGGCGGCACCGTGGTCGAGCCGCTCAACAAGGCGCCCTGGGGCGACAGCTTCGGCATGGCGGTCGACCGCTTCGGCGTGCAGTGGCTGGTGAACATCGCCGGGACGCCGCAGGCGGCGGAGGCCTAGGCCGGCGCCGGATCGGCGGTGGTCGAGATGGACGAGCCTCCCGCGGATGCTGACCCGGACCGGAGCGACCCGGACCCGAGCGACCCGGACCCGAGCGACCCGGACCCGAGCGGCCCGGACCTCAGTGGCGCGATCATCGTCGGGGTGCACCGCGGCCAGGCCCGGGCGGTGCTCGACGAAGCGGCGCGCCTGGCGGTCGAGTTCGAGCGTCCGCTGCTGTGCGCGTACGTCTCGGAGGACAGCTACCTGACCGAATGGGATCCATCCGACGTCGCGGGGGAGTCACTGCACCCCACGGAGGTCGGATCCGGCGAGGGCGAAGCGGTCCTCGCACTGTCGGCCGCCATCGGATCAGCGCTCGACGAAAGGCCGGACAAGCCCTCGAACTGGGCGCTCCGCCTGCTCGCCGGCGATCCGGCCAAGGCGCTCGCACGGCTGGCCGTCGAGGTCGACGCGCGGATCATCGTGGTCGGCACGCACCGCCGCGGGTTCTCGCACACCCTGGAGAACTGGCTGGCCGGATCGGTCGGAGCGCACCTGACGCACGACCAGACCGTCCCGGTCGTGGTCGTGCCGGTGACGAGAGACCGGAACGGTCCGACGCTCGCGTGAGCCGAACGACCCACTGCCGCCGAACGCATCCCCCGCTCTAGTCTTCGACCATGCCGGCAGAACGCGCCATCCGACTCAGGCGGGAGGCCTGGGGATTCGCGATCGGGTCGCTGTTCTTCCTGATCGGCGCAGTGCCGTACTACCAGGAGGCGGTCGGCCCGGTCATCGCCGCCGTCACGTTCTTCGTCGGCGCGTTGTTCTTCACGGCCGCCGCCTTCGTCCAGCTGGCGCTGAGCGGCCGAAAGCCGCCACGACGCGGAGGCGAGCGCCCCGACCTGTTCGACTGGTGGGCGGCCGCCATACAGTTCGCGGGCACCCTGTTCTTCAACGTCAGCACCACAGAGGCGCTCCTCACCGCCGCCAACGATGCGGCCCGGGTGGGTACTGGCTGGCGGCCGGACGCTTTCGGCTCGATCTGCTTCCTGGTCGCCAGCGCCCTCGCCGTCGTCGCGACCGTCGACCGGGACCGCCTGTGGGATCCCCGCGCACGCACCTGGCACGGCACCTGGCTGAACATGCTCGGCTCCGTGCTGTTCGCGTTCTCCGCCGTCGGCGCCTACGTCATCCCGTCGACGGGGTCGCTGGTGAGCCTGTTCTGGGCGAACGTCGGCACGTTCCTCGGCGCGGCGTGCTTCCTCGTGGCCGCTGTGCTCAGCCGTCGCTCGATCCCCGTGCGGGCACGCCGCCGGGACCGGAGGCGATCAGGACCGCAGAGCGTCCAGAGCGGCGTCGAATGAACGGAAATAGGTGCGCTGGCCGGGCCGGCCGATCTGCGTCACCTCGAACATCCCCTCCAGCTGAAGGATGAAGCCGACCACGTCCGGAGCACCGAGCTCGGCGAACCGGGTGTCAGTCACCCGCCATTCGCGGTTCGAGATCTCCGTCACCTCCAGCCCCTGACGGAGGAACCGTGCGTGCGTCTTCATGTGTCCAGCCAAGTAGACCGAGCGTTCCGCGGCCATCCCTTGACAGCTCCAGGACGGCGTGGTCGGCTGCCGCGCCGTCGGCGGAAGTGGTGTATTCCCGCGGCTGCCGGACCGGGGCTATGGTCAAGCCGTCCGCAGGGCCCACCACGTTCGAGGAGGTCGTCATGTGCCGCTGGCTTGCATACTCGGGGGAGCCCCTGAAACCCGCCGTCCTCATCCTGGACGCGCAGCACTCCCTGGTCGCCCAGTCGCTCAACTCGCCGCTCGGCGCGGAGACCGTGAACGGCGACGGCTTCGGTTTCGGCTGGTACCCGGAGGATACGAGCGAGGGCAATATCCCCGCGCTGTTCCACAGCATCGAGCCGGCGTGGCACGACGAGAACCTGCACGAGCTCACCAACGCCATCGCCAGCCCGCTGTTCTTCGGGCACGTGCGGGCCGCGGCGCATCCGCCCATCCAGCAGTCGAACTGCCATCCGTTCCGCTACGAGAACTGGCTGTTCATGCACAACGGATTCCTCGACGGCTTCACGAAGATGAAGCGCGACCTGGCATTCTCGGTCGACTCGGAGCTGTTCCCGCTCATCCAGGGGACGACCGACACGGAGACCCTGTTCTACGTGGCCCTCACGATGGGCCTGATGGACGACCCGGTCGCCGGCCTCGGGCGGGCGCTGCGATTCGTCGAGGAGACCGGGCATAAGCACGGCATCCAGTTCCCGGTGCAAGGGACGTTCGCGGTGTCCGACGGGACCAGGATGTGGGCGTTCCGCTACTCGTCCGCCCAGCGCAGCCGCTCGCTCTTCCACTCGGTGGCCGTGCCGGAGCTGCGGGAGATGTTCCCGGATGCCGCCCGGCTGGACGTGTTCGGCGACCACGCCAAGGTCGTCGTCTCCGAGCCGCTCAACGACATGCCCGGCGCCTTCGTGGAGGTGCCGGAGAACACGGTCGCCGTGCTGGACGACGATGGATACCGGCACGAGCCGTTCCTGAGTGAGGCGGCCTGACGGGGCCGCCTCACCCAGGTCCTACTCGCCGGCTCTCACCGGACGGCTCTCACTCGGCCATCACCCTGCGGACGAACGCGTCGACGTGCTCCCGCAGAGCCTCGATGCGCGCGTGCCGGGCCGCCTCGACGTCGAAGCCGACGTAAGCGGTCGGCGGTCGCTTCCGGACGTTGGCCGAGCACTGGAACTCGGCGCACACCAGCGTGCCCAGGGTGTTGCCGTTGCGGCCCGCCTTCCCGGCGCGCTTCGCGATGAAGAAGAGCACCTCGTTGGGCAGTTGCACGTCTTCGCACCAGGAGCACTGCGGACGCGATCGGACGCGGCCCTCCGCCTGGCGCAGGAGGACGCCGACGGGCTCGCCGTCGATCTTGGCCACGACGTACCCGAGGGCGGGCAGCTTGCGGTCGCGCCAGCCGAGGTAGTCGATGTCGTCCCAGCGCACCTGCGCCAGGTCGGGGATGGTGAGCTCCTTGCGCTCGCGCTGGGACGCGTTGACGAAGGAGGAACGGAGCTGCTTCTCGGTCAATGGATGCATGAATGAACGCCTGACATGTCTGAAACCGTCATCGGTCGAGCCGATGGGGGAAATGGTCCGCGCGCGGGCATGCCGCGGCAGCGGATCGCGCGCCGTGCGCGCGAGAGATCACCGAAACGGGGTCAGAACGCTCTGACGCCGGCGCTGAGTGCGCCGACGACCTCCAGACGCCCGGCGGCCGCGAGGGCGGCGTCAGGCTGCGAGATGAGCGGGTTCACACATCCACTCTACCGGGGGCTGTCAACAGCGAGGCGCGACAGCCGCCCGGGATCAGGCCCGGCGGAAGTGCGGGCGCGCCGCGGGCAGCCACATGAGCACGGCGGCGACGACGACGATGAGAACGACGAGCAGCCCGAGCAGGTCGCCGGTCAGGAGCGACGGGATGCCGGTGAGCAGAACCACCACGCCGATGACGGTGAGCACGATGCGCGCCCAGTTCGCTCCGCGCAACAGGTAGATCGCGAGGAACACGCGGAGCGCGGAGCCGATGATCGCTCCGGCGACGGAGCCGGCGGCGATCCCGCCCGCGTCCGGCGCGCCGCCGAACAGGCCGGGGAGAAGGAGGGCGAACGCGATCAGGCTCACCACCGTGCTGGCGATCCACAGCCAGAAGGAGGCGGTGATGACGGTCGGTGCGGTGCGGGCGGCGGTGGAGAGCGGCTGAGACACGGGATTCCTCGGGGTCGGGGACGGGGACGGTACGGCGGAGCGAGGCGTCCGCCCTTCCTCAGTCATAGTCGGCAGGCGCGCCGGATCCGTCAGTCGCGGGGGAGGAACCGTACCCGACTGCTATTCGGCAGCCGCGGTGTCAGGGGTCGGCGGGACACTGGAGACTCACCAGACGTCACCAGGGAGGACGCGCCATGTCCGAGACACCGACCCCCGTCGACCCGCCCCAGCTGTACCGCAGCCCGGCGTTCGCGCAGGGGATGATCGTCCCCCCAGGTCCGCTGCTCTTCGTCGGCGGCCAGAACGGGGTGGATGCGGAGGGCGCCCTGCTGGACGGCCTCGCCGCTCAGACGGAGCAGGCGCTCCGCAACCTCCTCGCCGTGCTCGAAGAGGCAGGCAGCGGGCCCGAGCAGGTCGCCAAGCTCACCATCCACCTGGCGCCCGGGATCGACCCGACCGACGCGTACGGGGCGACGCGGGCGGTGTGGGGCGACCAGCGGACCGCGGTGACGGTGCTCACCGTCGCGCCGGCGCGGCCCGGTGCGCTGGTGGAGATCGACGCGGTGGCGGCGGTTCCGCGCTAGGCGGCCACTGGTCGCTCGCTACTCGTCCCGCTCATCCGGCCCGTCGAACTCGGACAGCTCCTCGACGACCTCCTCGCCCTCGAGTCCCGTGTCGTCACGGCCGCCGTCGTCGGCCGCTTCGTCGCCGGTCGGGCCGCGGAAGGCGCCGGTCCCTTCGTCGAGGGTGCCCTGGCCGTCGGGGTAACCGGCGTCGTCGGGGTATTCGGAGCGGTCGGTGTTCGCTGTCTCGTCCATGTGCGTCCTTCCGTGTCTGTAGGCATCATCCACCGCCCGGCACCCGCAGCACACCCCCGGCTCGTCCGCTGCTCCGCTCCGCGGCGGAAACGGAGGTGCTGATCGGCGGGGCGGGTCGCGTCCCCTCCCTTTCTCGCGACACACCGGGAAGCCGACCAGTATCTCCTCCCTTTCGCGCGGCGGCGGAAAGGGAGGAGACATCAGGCGGCGCGACGGATGTCCGCCCCGGTCACGCGGCGCGTGGGTCTGGGCTAGGGTCGAGAGGTGGTGGATGGTGGTGCGGTTCCCGACGCGTCGGAGCTTCGGAGACTCACGGAGTGCGTGAAGGAGCCGATCCGCACCCCGGGCCGGATCCAGTCGTTCGGGATGCTGCTGGTCGTCAGCGCGGCGACCTACGAGATCGTGACCGCGAGCGAGAACGCGGCGCAGTGGCTCGGCCGTTCCGTGTCCGAACTCGGCAGTCCCACCCTGGAGTGGAGCATCGCGGCCGAGACGCACGGCGACCCGGTCCGCGTCGACCTGCAGGGCGAGCCGTACGACGCCATCACGCACCGCCTGGGCGAGCAGGTCGTCATCGAGCTGGAGCCGGCCCCGACCACCCGGGATCTGCCGACCGCGTCCGTGGTCGGCGCGATCCGGTCGCTGGGGCTCGTCTCGAGTGCGGCGGAGCTTCGCCAGGCGGCGGCCGAGGAGGTCAAGCGGATCAGCGGGTTCGACCGCGTCATGGTCTACCGCTTCTTCGAGGACGGCCATGGCGAGGTCGCTGGCGAGGCGTCCGAGCCCGACATGGAGTCGTACCGCGGCCTCCACTTTCCCGCATCCGACATCCCGCAGCAGGCGCGTTCGCTGTACCTGACGAAGCTGTCTCGCCAGATCGTGAGCACCGAGGACCCCGGCACCCCGCTCGTGTCCGTCGACGAGAACGTTCCGCCGCTCGACCTCAGCAGCGGCGAGCTCCGGGCGGTCTCGCCCCACCACCTGCAGTTCATGCGCAACATGGGCCAGGCGTCCACGGTGTCGTTCTCGCTGATCGAGGACGACCGGCTGACCGGCATGATCACCTGCGCGCACAGGACCGAGCGGCGCATGCCCATCCTGCTCCGCCGCGCGCTGGAGGTGCTCGCCACCCAGCTGACCCTGCAGCTCACCGCCCTCGAGTCGATCGCGCGGCTGCGCCGTGACCTCACCATCCGCGAGCAGCGCGCGGCGGTGCTCGCGGGCATCCCGTCGTCCGCTGAACCCCTGCTGACGCTGGTCGACGGCGGCGATGAGCTGTGCCGGCTGGTCGGCGCCGATGGAGCGGTGCTGGCTCTGGATGGGGTGAGCCGCAGCGTGGGCGACGTCCCGACGGTCGACCGCAGTCTGCTGCTCTCCGCCGTCGGGATCGAACCGTTCCACACGAGCGAGCTGCAGCGCACCCATCCCGCACTGGCAGCGCTGATGCCCGGTTTCGCGGGACTGCTCGTTGTCCCGGTCGGCGCTCACGGCGTCCTGCTGTTCTTCCGGCATGAGGTCACCCAGGTGATCCGCTGGCTCGGCGACCAGAGCCCGGAGAACCGCGACACCCCGCTGTCGCCGCGCCGGTCGTTCTCGGAGTGGCGGCAGAGCGTGGAGGGCACGGCGCTGGTGTGGGGAACCATCCCCGAGGAGGCGCGTGAACTGGGACGCGACCTCGCGCGTGCACTCGATCGCCGGCAGGAGGCGCGACTCGCCCAGCTCGCGCTGATCGACCATCTGACGGGCCTGCACAACCGGCGTTCCCTGGAGCGCCGCCTCGAGTCCGCGGTCGTGCAGGGCGACGGCGGCGTGCTGCTGTTCCTCGACCTGGACGGTTTCAAGGCCATCAACGACCGGCACGGGCACGAGACCGGGGACGCCGTACTGCGGACGGTCGCCGAGCGCCTCACCGGGGGCAGCCGCGCCACCGACGTGATCTCCCGGCTGGCGGGCGACGAGTTCGTGGTGCTCAGCGTCGGTGTGACGCCGGAGGACGGCGAGCGGTTCGCCGCGCGGCTGGTGCACGAGATCGCACTGCCGATCGACACCGCGCGCGGCCCGATGACCGTGACGGCGTCGTGCGGCGTGCTGCCCATCGAGGCGGGGCTCACGGCGAAGCAGCTGCTCGACGAGGCGGATGCCGCCATGTATCGGGCGAAGAAGCAGGGCCGCAACCGCGTGTCGCTCTGACCCGCGGTCAACGCGCCCCGGGTCGCCGGCGGACCACCGCATCCACCGTCTTTCGCGGTCGTGCGCGAGTCCGCCACGATGGCGATTGCGCATGGTGGGGGATACGGGATCCGTGCGCAGAGGTGCCCGATGCTTCCGTCGCAACGGGCACCTCGCCACGTCCGCCCGGCGGCGGTCCGCGGTATCGTCGGCGCATGCCCGACCCGATGCATTTCGATCGGCACGCCGACCTGTACGACCGCGCTCGGCCGCCGTATCCGGCTGCGCTGTGGGAGCGGCTCGCTGAGCTCGGGCTGCTGGTAGCCGGCGCGCGGGCACTCGATCTGGGCGCCGGGAGCGGGCAGGCGACCCGAGGGTTGGTGGAGGCGGGGATGGAGGTGACCGCCGTCGAGCCGGGCGCGGCGCTGGCGGCACGGCTCGCCGAACGGTTTCCGGATGTGCGGGTGATCGCGGCGACGGCGGAGGAGGCGGACCTGCCCACCGCATCCTTCACCCTCGCGACGATCGCGACCGCGGTGCACTGGTTCGACCTCGGCGTGGTGCTGCCGAAGCTGCACTCCGCACTGGTGCCGGGAGCACACCTGACGGTCTGGCGGAACGCCTACGGGGACGCTGCCGTGGCGCCGACGCCGTTCCGTGAGCGGGTGCAGGCGATCGTCGACCGGCGGGATGCGCCGCCCCGGCCCGGACCGGACGAGTCGCAGACGGCGAAGTGGGCCCGGCTGCTGGAGTCCGGCGGGTACTTCCGTGCGTCGCATGTGGCCGAGATCGCCTGGGCCATCGACCTCGACGAGGACGGGGTGCGCGGGCTGTTCACGACGTTCAGCGATTGGTCTGAGGCGGAGGCCGAGGAGGCCGCTCGCGCGGTCCGCAACCTCGGCGGGACGGTCACCGAGCACTACCGGACACCCCTCATCCTCCTCGACCGCGTCGGGTGAGGCCGCTCGCATCCCTGCGCCCGTGTCGATTTCCGGCGTGTTCGTTCGACGCCTGGTCAGAAGATGTTCCGACAACAGGAAGGCATGACCGATGAGCCAGTTCATCATTCTCATCCAGGGCGACGCGGACCGATGGAAGGCGATGTCCGCCGACGAGCGCGCGGAGATCGACTCCGCCCACCGCGAGTTCTGGCAGAAGGCAGGGGATGCCGTGGTCGCGTCCGGCGAGCTGCAGGGGCCGGAGACCGCGGTGACCGTCCGGCGCGGTGACGACGGGGAGCCGATCGCGGTCGACGGCCCGTTCACCGAGGCGAAGGAGGTCGTCGGCGGCTTCTACGTCATCGACGTGCCCGACCGGGACGCGGCGGTCGCTCTGGCGTCGGGTCTCGCCGAGGCCCGGCACGACCACAGCGGGGTGCAGGTGCAGCCGCTGGTCGACCACAGCGCGGGCTGAACGCCGCGCGCGCTGCGCAACACAGGGGAGAGGGTTTCCCGGGATGCCGTTCCGTTTCGCGTCGGGTTGAGACGTTTTCGCTGAGAATTCGTATCCGCGTCGGTCCGGCATCCCCGGGCCTCGACAACGCTAACCCGCGGGCCGCCGGGTCCTCAATTCGGAGGACAGAAACCGTCAAGAGTTGACGGGGGGCGTGTCCGCCGTCACGCGTTAGAAGCCCCAGAACCGGTCGTCGGTATCCGCTGCGGTGTCCGTTACGCCGGTTTCTGCTGCCGACGACGGGGTTGGGGTCCAGTAGAGAGAATCGAGCCTCCGTTGCACCCGTTCCTCCGCCCACTCATCGATCGATGGGTCCGCTGAGCATTCCGTGTACACGTCGATGGCCACAAGCTCGGTTGTCGCGGTGAGACCGTAAAAGACCCCGTCGGAGCGCTCCGCGCGGAGCTCAACGCTTGTCTTGCCCGAGGGGGAGGTCCAGTCGACGGTTCTGGTAACGGTGAAGCCTTGGCTCTCCCAGTACGCGGTGAGCGTGTCCGCGATCGGATGCGGATCGTCCTCGAACGCCCCGTGGAAGATGATGGAGGCGACTTGACTCGCATCCTTCGACCCAACACTCCCGCAGGGAGCCAGGCTCACGTTCTCCGAGGCGGGGTCCCACTGCTTGCTCGTCGCTAAGGGCGTGTCCTCCTTCCATCCTTCGGTATCTCCCGTCGCCTCGATTGCAGCATTGGTGAGGTCTACCCACTGCGCCAGCAACTCGGTCATGGTCTTCTCCGGACCTTCGGGGGTACGCGGGACAGGATCACGCAGAGCAGGAACAGACATACATCCTCCTAACAACGACACCGCCACGATCATCACGACCGCGACACAGGACTTCTTCACGTCCCGACCTACGATCGCACCCGCGAGCTGGTTCATCAGGAGTGCCTCATTTCGCCTTCGACTGTCCCGGGCTGGCCGCTCCCGATGAAGGCGACGTGGTCGGTATCCGTAGACACCCGGGTCTCGATTCGGTGGACGGAAACCGTCAAGAGTTGGCGGGGACCCGTTTGCGCTGTCACGCGTCAGAATCCCCAGAACCGGTCGTCGATATCCGCTGCGATGTCCGCGATGCCGGTTTCCGCAGCCGACGACGGTGTCGGGGTCGAGTAGAGAGAATCGAGTCTCCGTTGCACCCGTTCCTCCGCCCACTCATGGATTGAGGGGTCCGCGGAACACTCCGTCAGTACGTCGATTCCTACCTGTTCCGTGGTGGCGGTGAGACCGTAAAAGACCCCGTCAGACCGCTCCGCGCGGACCTCAACAGCCATCCATTCAGTACCGATGGTCGAGTCGACGGTACGTGTCACAGTGAAGCCTTGGCTCTCCCAGTAGGCGGTGAGCGTGTCCGCGATCGGATGAGGATCGTGCTCAAATGCGACGTGGGTAACGATCGCTGAGACCTGAGAAGCGTCGTCCGATGTTGTTGTGGCGCACGGTGCCAGGCCCACCTCTTCGGCGGCCGGGTCCCACGGCTTCTTGTCTTGGATGGGTCCGCGGAACCAGCCCTCGGTGTGCCCGGTGGCCGCGATGGCGGCGTTGGTGAGGTCCTCCCACTGGGTCAACAATTGCGTGATGGTCTTCTCCGGACCATCCGGGGTGTGAGGGACAGGGTCACGCAGAGCGGGAACAGACATACATCCTCCTAACAACGACACGGCTGCTGCCGCGATGACGACCAGGCCCGACAGTCTCGCGACACAGCCCGCAATCCCCGAGATGCCGCTCATCCGGTGGGCCTTACTCCGCCTTCGACCTTCCCGGGTTGGCCGATCGTGATGAAGGCGGCGTTATACAGCGACTCTGTCTTCAGATCGAGGTATCCGTGGCCGACGGGTGCTGTCCCGTTCATCGGGTTCGGGTCGTTCTCGCGTGGGGTCCCGCCAAGCGCACTATGACCTTTGGTCGGTTTCAACACGTCACCGCCGGGAAGGACGGCTCCTTCGGAGGAGAACGATTGCGCGCCGCCCATGACCTTGGGCGGCATCACCAAAACCGCAGTTGCAGCGGCGGCTGCCGGAGAGAAAGCCGCTTCCGGGTTCGGTTCGGCGCGACCTCCGACCGTCGACCCGAAGGGGGCGAGATAGTCCAACGCGGCCGCCGTCGTGTAGATGGCAGCAGAACCACCGGCTTGTTTCACGTGCAGGTCCGACAGCGACGTCACCACCTGCGTGTCGATTCCGGCGGAGCCGAGCATGGTGAACGAGTCGACCGGATGCTTGGTGCGGGTCAACGCATCCGCCGCCATCGTCGTGCCATACGAATGTGCGAGAACTGAGACGTACGCGGGCTTGGCGGCGCGGGCGGCGTAGGTGCCATCCAGTTCCGCTGCGAACCGCCATGACCCGTTCTGCGCTGCCGCCGGATTGTTCACTGTTACCAGGTCCGGGGTGTCATACCCCAACCAGGCCACCACCCCATGCGAACGACCGTCGACAAGGTTCTGCTGGGTGTAGAGGTTCTTCGCGGACCGCGACCACCCCTTGGTCGCGTCGGCGGCGTCGGAGAGCATCCCCGGCGCCGCCCAGGTCACCGTGTCGGACGTGTCCAGATCGCCGTACCCGACCGCGACCATCGGCACCGACGCATCCAGGTTGAAGCAGATCAGCGACGCTGACGGATCGGCAAGGACGTCTCCTAGAGCGGTCAAGACCTTTCGCTGCTGAGGCGTGAGAGCGCCGGGATGCGACCGCGCCTGCTCGTAGACCGTCAGGTTGCAGCGACCGCGTACCGCGTACGGCAGTCCCGCCAGGTTGCCCAGCACCCCGGGCACGGCCGCCTCGAACGCCCGCTGCGCCTCGGGCCCGAGGCCCGTCCACCACTTGGCGACCTGATCCGGGGACGGTGGGTGCTGCCAGAACTGCTGCAGGATCTCCGGGTCATCGGCGACCAGGGTGGCCAGTTCCTGGGGTGTCAGGCTCTTCAGCGTGTCCAGCAGGGTGGCGTTCACGCTCGCCGTCGGTGAGATCTTCGACAGCTTTCCGACCATCGACGCGAACGCCTGCAGTTCCGGCTTCGCGACGGTGGTCAGTGCACCGTGCAACGCCGCATCCAGCGCGTCCGCGAACACCTTCTCGGCCGCGTCGTACTCCCATTTGGCGTCGCGTGCTCGACGCTTCGCATCCTCCAGGCGTTCCTGCGCGTCCTCGACCGCGAACCGCGCCGTCGTCAGGTCTGCGCTGGCCTCCTGCTCCCGCCGGCGGGCGGCCGAGACGTCCCCGGCCGATGGTGTGCTCTTGCCTGGTGGCGGCTTCTCGGTGGAGGCGTACGCCTTCTGCACGGCGACCAGCGCCGACAGAAGGGCGGCATGCTCGGCCCCCAATGCGGCGACGGACTCCTGCGCCAGCTCCAGGTCCGCCAGTGCGTCCTCTGCGTCCCGCAAGGCCCGATCGGCATCGCTCTGTGCGAGCCCCATCGACCCCGACCAGCGGGTCGCCGCCTCAACCCCCTCGGCGTGGCGAGCAGCGACATCCGAGGCCGACGACGTCAACGAACGCAACCTGTCCGAGAACACATCCGCAGCCAAACCCGACCACGACGCCGCACCCAGACGGGTGTCCAGAACGTTCCGCGACACCTCCGCCTGACGATCCAACCGCTCCGACCACGTCCGAAGATGGGTGCCCAGCGCCTCCACCATCTCCCGATCACCCGGCGTCGGATCCGTCCCGAACCCGACCGGCGACCAATCCTCCGCCCTAGAACCCAACGAACTGACCCCCGCCACTCGTCAGGCTCTGGGCGTCTTCGGTATCGCGCCGCTCATACGACGCGGCCGCCTGCTCCAGAGCTCCGGCCAACATCCCGATCAGGTCATCGACGGCCGTCTGACCCGGAACCCAATACGCCTCGAACCGTCCAACGGCTCCCTCCGACACCGCCGATCCGAAACCGTGACCCTCCGTCGCCGAGGGGCGACGGCCCATCACGGCCACCTTCAGCGACGACGCACCCGCCCTCAACTCAGTTGTATCGACCCCGACAGCCCTGACCATCTGCGCTCCAACATTTCAATCGGTATTTCTTGCAGACCGTATCATTCCTCCGCAACACGGCGCGGCGGCATGACCGCAATTGCGGCCGCGTCCGGAGGCCTCGCCGAGCTGTGGGTCCCCGATCAGCGGGCCGCGGCGTGGGCGGCCTGCCGTCACTAGGATCGGCCCATGGCGGCGTTCTCGGAGGCGGACCTGGCGGGCGTCCGCCGGGGTCTGCTCGCGTTCTCGTACCAGCTGCTCGGGTCGCCCTTCGAGGCCGAGGACGCGGTACAGGATGCGCTGGAGCGGATGTGGCGCGCCCGCGACAGCTTCGACCCGGCCCGCGCATCCTTCGTCACCTGGGCCTACCGCGTCGCCCGCAACGTCTGCGTCGACCGGCTGCGGCAGACCCCTCGGCGGCCGCTTCCCCGTGACCTGACGGATCCGGGCATCGAAGTGGGCGCGCCGCTCGTGCCGGCCTTCGACGTTCCCTGGCTTCTGCCCGCGCCGACGGGCTGGGTCGGCCGTGCGGCATCCGACTCGGAGCCTGCCGCGGCGGCGGAGAAGGCGGAGGACGTGCGGTTCGCCGTGACGGCCATGCTGCAGACGCTGTCGCCGCTCCAGCGCGGTGCGTTCGTGCTGCGGGACGTGATCGGGCTCACCGCGGGGGAGACCGCGGCCGTGCTCGAGGTCTCCGTTGCGTCGGCGAACTCGGCGCTGCAGCGGGCTCGCGCGGCGATCCGCGAAGGGACGCGGCGCACACAGCCACTCCGCCCTGGCGTCGTCGAACATTACGCGGCCGCGATCCGGGCCGCCGATGTGAGGGCGTTGGCATCCCTGGTCGCCGACGATGTCGTGTTCGAGATGCCGCCGGTGCCGCAGTGGTCGGTCGGACGCACACCGTTCGCCGCCTTCATGGAGCACCTGTTCGCCTGGCGCGGGACCGCGTGGGCGACCGAGCCGATCGCCGCGAACGGCCAGCACGGCTTCCTGCTGTACCGGGTCACCGAGCAGGGTCGCGAGCCGCATACGGTGCAGCTCTTCGACGGCTCAGAGACCTCCCGCCGCGACGCCATCGCCAGCGTGCTCGTCTACCAGGACCCGCGCCTCTTCGCCCTCTTCGCCCCCACGCGCTGACCACCACCGTCGAGTACGCACAAACTGCACGCTCCGGGGCCCGCAAGCGTGCAGTTTGTGCGGACTCGACGGTGGGGCGGAGAGGGCGGAGATGAGTTCGGGAGCGCTCGTTCGTACGCACGTGTGAACGCAACGAGAACGCGAACAGAAGGAGACGAGCGAATGGGACGAGTGATCGTGGTGCAGTTCATCACGCTGGACGGCGTGGTGGAGGATCCGGACGGCAGCGACGGCACGCCGTTCGGCGGCTGGGCGATGCGGTTCGGGCCACAGGGGGTCGCGGGGGACAAGTTCCGGCTGGACAGCATCCTCGAGACCGGGACGCTGCTGTTCGGCCGCCGCACCTGGCAGCACTTCAGCACCCTCTGGCCGAACCGCGACGACCCGTTCTCGCGGGCGATGAACCGGGCGAGCAAAGCCGTGCTGGCGGGCACGCCGGTGGCGCTGGACGCGTGGTCCGGTTCGGCCGCGGTGGACGGCGGACTGGAGAGCTGGCTCGCACGAACGCTAGAGCAGCGGGATGTGGTCGTCATCGGCAGCGGATCGGTCGTCGCGGAACTGGCCGGGAGGGACGCTATCGACGAGTACCGGTTGCTGACGTTCCCGACCGCGGTCGGGGCGGGCAGACGGCTGTTCGACGCCGCCAGCAGCCCGACTGAACTGCGGCTCGTGTCGGCCGAGCAGGTCGGCCCGGCCGTGCTGTCCGTGCTCGATCCGCGGGGGTGATCACCCGGAACGATCGCCCGAGACGACCCCCGGTTGCTAGCCTGAGCGCCGAAGCGAGGAGGTCCCAGTGGGCGTTCAGGGCATCGGCGGGCTGTTCATCCGGAGCCGTGATCCGGAGGCGCGCGCGGCCTGGTACCGCGAGCATCTCGGGATCGCGGCGGGCTCGGACAGCGTGTGGGAGCAGCAGGGCGGCATGACCGTGTTCGCGCCGTTCCCGGCCGACTCCGACTACTTCGCGGCCGACCAGCCGTTCATGCTGAACCTGCGGGTCAGTGGGCTGGATGAGCTGGTCGCCTCGCTGGAGTCGGCCGGGATCGCGGTCGAGCGGAGGGCCGAGTAGGATGGCGACTACGGCCGGTTCGCCCGGCTACGCGATCCGGAGGGGCTGCCCATCGAGCTGTGGGAAGCGCCGGCCGAAGAAGAAATGGATGGAGCCGGCGCCTGAACGAGCCCGTCGCGAGTCAGCTCGCGGTTCCGATCTGCCAGATGTACGGCGGAACCGTGCCGTTGACGCTCCAGTCGCCGACGATGCGCGCCTTGTAGACCCAGGGGTTGTGGGAGGCGACCGTGCGCGCGTTCCGCCAGTGCCGGTCGAGGCCGGCAGCGCGGCTCACCGCGGAGGCGCCCAGCGTGTCGAACAGCCGGGTCGCGGCGAGCGGAACCGACTGGCTGAGCACGATCTGCGCCTGCGCCGAGGCGATCTCCGCCCGGACGTTGGCCTCGTCGTCCTCCGCGCTGCCGCGACGCGTTGCGGTGACGGCGGCCGCATCGAGGGCTTCGCCCACCGAGCGGACCAGTGCTCGCGCGGTGAACGCGACCGCCGAGATCTCGCCGATCACGGCCTGCAGCTGCCCGTCGTCCTTTGCCAGCGGAGCGAGGCCGTGGCTGTACACCCGCGTGCGTGCGCGCAGCGCCTCACCCGCCTCCCGTTCGGTCGCCTGTGCGATGCCCGCCAGCACGCTGACGAGCACCCACTGGTAGAGGGCGGTCTGGTACCGGAAGCGATCGGAGAACCGGAAGACGTCGGCCGGCGAGGCCGCTGCGTCGTCGAAGACCGCGGTGCCGGTGCCGGTCAGCTGCTGGCCGAAACCGTCCCAGTCGTCGCGCACCGACACTCCCGGCTGGTCGACGCGCAGGAGAACGGTCGCGTCGGTGCCGTCCGCGTCCTTCGCGGTCGCGTCGATCCAGTCGGCGTAGAGGCTGCCGGTCGTGTAGAACTTGCGGCCGTCGACGCGCGGGCCGTCCGGCGTGCGACGGATGTGCGTCCCGGAGTCCCCGAGACCCACCGACCCGGTCTCGCTCCAGGCGTTGCCGACGATCTCGCCCGCCGCGAAGCGCTCCAGCCAGGCGTCGCGTTCGGCGGAGGCGGGAGCGGTGAGCCGGTCCTCCACGAAGGCGAAGTGACCGCGGAAGATCTGCGGGAGGTTGGAGTCGGCAGCCGCCAGCTCCACCAGCACCTCGCCCAGCTCGACGAAGCTCAGCCCGGCGCCGCCGTTCTCACGCGGGACGCGCAGAGCACCGAGCCCCGCATCGGCGAGTTCGCGCACCACGCCGGTCGGCAGCTCGTGCTCGCGCTCCCGGCGCGTCGCCGAGCTCCGCAGACGCTCCAGGATCGGCTCCAGCCGTTCGAGCGCTTCGGCGGCGCTCGCGGGCGCGGAGGGACGGGCGGCGGTCGTCGTGTCGGTCATGTCGCTCCGATCAGGTGTACAGGGAGATGGGCTGCAGGTCGCCGTTGACGTAGTACGCGCCGACCTCGAGCTTCTTGTAGTCGACCGGGTCGTGCAGGGTGTGCGTGCGCACGTTGCGCCACCACAGGTCGAGCCCGACGGAGGCGCGAGCCGAGCTGGATCCGGTGACTTCGAACACGCGCGTGGTCACTTCGATCGACACCTCGGTGGAGACGACCTTCAGTCGGGCGATCCGCTGGGCGAGCCGGCCGCGGTCCTCCGCGGTGACGTCCTCGCCCTTGTCCACGACGGCGTCGAACTCGCGGCCGACCGCGTCGGCGAGGGCCTCGACGGCCTCGACCCGCGACAGCAGCTCGCCGAAGACGCGCAGCACGAAGGGGTCCTCGGCGTACCGGTCGACGCCGGAGAGGAACCACGAGTTCGTGCGGGCGAGGGTGAGCTCGCGCGCCTTGGCGAGCGCGCCCTCGGCGATGCCGAGGTACAGGTTGCCGAACGCGAGCTGGATGCCCGGGGTGATCAGGGTAGAGAACGGCTCGTCGCTCAGTTCGCCCAGGATGTCGGACTCGTCCACGGCGACACCGTCGAAGGTGACGGAACCGCTCGCCGACAGCCGCTGGCCGAGCGCATCCCAGTCGCCGTGATAGCGGATGCCCGCCCGGTCGTGGTCGAGGAGCACGAACACCGGGGTCGCGGCCCGCGCGCCGCCCGCGACGGTCGCGGCCGCCAGCACGATGTCGCCGGCGGAGGCGCCGGTCGAGAAGCGCTTGGTGCCGTCGAGGCGGTACCGTCCGTCGCCCAGGTCGGTGAGCGTGAGGTCCGGATCGACCGGGTTGACCGAGTCGCCCCAGACCCAGCGGCCGTCGATCGTTCGGCGGTAGAGGTCCGGCTGGCGCTCCGGGGCGACGGCGAAGCCGATGTTGCCGGAGTTGATGTAGTGATAGGCGAGCACCTGCGCGACCGAGGCGTCGGCACGCGACAGGATGCGGATCACCCGGAAGGCCGTCTCCCAGTGCGCACCGCCTCCGCCGAACTCCGCCGGGTCGAGCAGGTTGACGAGGCCGGCGTCGCGCAGCAGCTCCAGCTCGGCGGTCGGATCCTGGTTCGCCCGGTCACGTTCCAGGGCGTCGACGGCCAGCCGGTCGGCGGCCTCGGTGGCGACGGCCTCCCAGTGCGCGAGCTCGGCGGCGTCGGCCTGTCCGGTCCAATAGCTGCGGGTCATGCTGCTCCTTCGGTCACGGGCTCGCGGCGGTCCGCGGCGCTCGGGCGTCCGCGGTACGCACCGCGGTAGGCGTGCGCGGGGTGCCAGGCGGGCACGACGGCGTCGCCTGTGCCGTTCAGACGTCCCCGCAGGGTCGTCCCGGGCTGCTGGTCGAGGCGGCCGCGGGCGCGCAATTCGGGCACCACCAGCTCGACGAACTCCTCGAAGCTCCCCGGGGTGACCACGTACGCGAGGTTGAATCCGTCGATGCCGCCCACCTCGATCCAGCGCTCCAGCTCGTCGGCGACGGTGGTCGGACTTCCGACGATCACCGGGCCGATCCCGCCGATGCCGACGTACTCGGCGATGTCCCGGGCCGTCCACTGGCGGTTCGGGTCGGCTGTGGTGAAGATCGACAGGGCCGACCGTGCGGCGTCGGTGTCGATGTACTGCAGCGGCTCGTCGAGCGGCAGCTGCGACAGGTCGAGCCCGGACCAGCCGCCGTAGAGCGCGAACGCCCCCTCGGTCGAGACGTAGGTGCGGTACTCGTCGAGCTTGGCCTGCGCCTCCTCGTCGGTCGGCGCGACGATCACCGTTGCGAGGGTCAGGATCTTGACCGTCTCTGCCGGTCGGCCGATCGCGGCGGCACGGGCACGGATGTCGTCCGTCGCCTTGCGCGTGAGCTCGGGCGTGAGGCCGTTGATGAAGATGGCCTCGCCGTGCTTCGCCGCGAACTCCCGGCCCTTCGGCGACGCGCCGGCCTGGAAGACGGCGGGCGTACGCTGCGGGCTCGGCTCGCTCAGGTGGATGCCGGGCACCCGGTAGTGCTCGCCGTCATGCTCGATCGGGTGCACCAGTGCCGGGTCGGTGAAGACGCCGGCCTCGCGGTCGCGCAGGACCGCGCCGTCCTCCCACGACCCCTCCCACAGCTTGTACGTGACGTCGAGGAACTCTTCGGCGATCCCGTACCGGTCGTCGTGGGCGATCTGCTTGCGCAGCCCCAGGTTGCGGGCGGCGGAGTCGAGGTACGAGGTGACGACGTTCCAGCCGATCCGGCCCTTGGTCAGGTGGTCGAGCGTCGAGAACCGGCGCGCGAGCAGGTAGGGCTGCTCGTACGTGGTTGCGACGGTCACGCCGAAGCCGAGACGCTCGGTCACCGCCGCCATCGCGCTGATCTGCACGACCGGGTCGCCGAGCGGGACCTGCGCAGCATCGAGCAGCGCCGGGGCGGCGGAGTCGCGGTAGACGTCGTACACCCCGAGCACGTCGGCGAGGAAGAGGGCGTCGAACCCGCCGCGCTCGAGCGTCCGGGCCAGAGAGGTCCAGTAGTCGAGGTCGGTGTAGCGGTGTGCCTGGTTGTCGGGATGACGCCAGAGTCCGGGTGCCTGGTGGGTGACGCAGCTCATATCGAACGCGTTGAGGATGATTCGGTCGGCCATAGGTGCGGAACGCTAGCGGCTCCCGCGCCCGCGGGCCAGCGCATGTGACGCCAGATTGCGTCGGCGTAGCACAGCGTCACACTCGGTTGCGGCAGAGCCGGGGAAGTCCCTACCGTGACGGCACTCACCATCCGGCTTTCCGTGCGTCCGGCCTTCCGCGCCCGGCACCCACCTCCGATCCCTTCCCGAGGAGCACCCATGACATCCCGACGACGTTCCGCCGCTGCGGTCGCCGCCCTCGCCGCCACCGCACTCGTGCTCGCGGGCTGCGCCGGCGCCTCGAACGGCTCCAGCGCATCCACCGCCTCCGACGGCAAGAAGTTCGCCGGTCAGACCTTGACCGTGGAGATGATCTCGTCGCACGAAGGCGCCGCCAAGTGGCTCGCCGCCGAGTTCAAGAAGGAGACCGGCGCCACCGTCAAGACCGTCATCGTTCCCTATGACGAGATCGGCTCCAAGATCGCGCTCGACCAGCAGTCCGGTGCGAACACGATCGATGCGGCGGCGCCCTGGTACGTCTCGCTCGGCGATCTCGCCGCCGACGGCGCCATCCAGGACCTGTCCTCCTGGATCAAGGACGACAAAGCGCTCGACACGTCCGACTTCATCCCGTCGATCTACGACGCGTACAGCAAGGTCGGCGACAAACGCTACGGCCTGCCGTTCGACGGCGACACGCACGTGCTGTTCTACAACAAGGAGATCCTTGCGAGGAACGACATCCAGGCGCCGCCGAAGACCTGGGACGAGTATCTGCAGGACGTGAAGACCATCACCGCGAACGAGTCGGCGCAGGGCGTGTACGGCGCCGCGGTCTTCGGGCAGAAGTCGCCGCTCATCCTCGGCGCCAGCTACGCCAACCGCCTCGCCGGCTTCGGCGGCGAGTTCCTCGACGAGAAGGGCAAGCCCGCGCTCGACTCCGAGGCGGCCGTTCAGGCGGCGCAGGCGCTGGTGGATGTGAACAAGTACGCGCTGCCCACGCCGGCCGAGACGGACTTCGGCGCGGGGAACAGCGCCTGGTTCGCCGGCAAGGTCGGGTTCATCGAGAACTGGACCGACCTCGGCGTCCGCTCGGAGGACGCATCCAGCGACTCGAAGGTCGCCGGCAAGTGGGGCGTCGTGACGCTGCCGACCGGTGGATCCAACACGACCTCCCGCGCATCGCTGGTCGCCGGCTTCACCTGGGTGATCACCGCCAACACCAAGAAGACCGACCTGGCCAAGGCGTTCATCCAGTTCGCGACCTCGTCGAAGGTCAACGCCCAGCTGCTCGTCGCGTCGCCGCCCACCGGGATCGACCCGAACCGGGAGAGCTCGCTGAACGACGCGACCTACGGCAAGGACTTCCCGACGATTCAGAACGTCAACAAGGCCACCCTGACCGGATCGCTCGCCTGGCCCACCGGGAAGCACGCGACGGAGCTCGCCCAGGTGCTGACGGACGGCCTCGCCAAGCTGCTCGCCGGCCAGGGCGGGAGCGCCAAGCAGACGATGGACGACATCCAGAAGAAGTGGGAGAGCATCCTCAAGTGACGGAGGCCACCCTCGTCACCGACGCCGCCCCCCGGGCCGCCGCGCGCACACCCGCGCGGCGCGACCGGGCGGGCGGCGCCGGCGTGCGCCGTGCCATGGTCGCGCCGACCGTGCTCGCGACGCTCGTGCTCGGCGCGTACCCGCTCGTCTTCATCGTGCTGACCGCGCTGTCGGAGTCGTCGCTCGGCCGGCCGCTGCAGAGCTGGGTCGGCACAGCCAACCTCACCGACGCCCTCACCGACGGGGATGTGACCGCCTCGCTCGCGCGCAACGTGGTCTACGCCCTGGTGGTGTCGGCGGCGAGCACCGTGCTCGGCGTCGTCACCGCGCTGGCGCTGCGCAGCGCGACCTCTCGCGGCTCGCTCAGCCGCACCCTCCTGCTGCTGCCCCTGATCACTCCGCCGGTGATCGTCGGCGTGCTCTGGAAGCTGATCTTCAACCCGTCGGGCGGCCTGCTCAACACGCTGCTGAGCCTGGTCGGGTACCACGGCGCGCCCGTCGCCGTACTGTCGTCGCCGGGCTGGGCGCTCGTCGGGATCGGCGTCGCCGACGTGTGGGAGTGGACCCCGCTGATCGCGCTCCTCGTCTTCGCAGCACTCCTCGGACAGGACCGTGAAGTCGCCGAGGCCGCGGCGCTCGACGGTGCGCACGGCTTCCGCTTCTTCCGCAGCATCACGCTACCCGCCATCGCCGGCACCATCGCCGCGGCCTTCCTCATCCGGCTGGTGCTCGCCTTCAAGGTGTTCGACCTCGTCTTCGTGCTGACCTCGGGAGGGCCCGGCACATCCACGAGCATGCCCGCGTACCTGATCTACCAGGCAGCACTGCAGCAGTTCGACCTCGGCCGGTCGTCGGCCATCACACTGCTGCTCGCCGTCGTGGTGACCGTCGTGACACTGCCCGTCATCCTCATCGCCAGGAGGCTCCACCGTGACTGACCGCCTGCTCGCCGGATCCCGCGACCGTCGGCCCATCGCCGCGGTCGTCGTGCTCGCGCTGGTGCTCGCCGGCACGCTGATCCCGATCGCGTACCTCGTGTCGGTGTCGCTGATGTCGCGCGCTGACGTCGGCGCCGGCCTCCTCGTTCCCGCACACCCGCAGCCGCAGAACTGGGTGAACGCCCTCTCCGGCGGCCTGCTGCAAGGCGTGTTCAACTCCCTCGTCGCCGCCCTGGCCGGTGCTGCGCTGACGCTCGTCATCGCCGTGCCTGCGGCCTGGGCGATCACCCGGTACCGTGCGGGAGGGCGCACGCTGGCGGCGACCGTGCTGAGCCCGTGGCTGCTGCCGCCGATCGTCGCGGTCATCCCGCTGTTCACGCTGCTCCGGTCGCTGTCGCTCAACAACACGCTCCCCGGACTGACCCTGGTCTACGCCCTCTCGAACGTCGCGGTCGCCGTCTGGCTGCTCGAAGGCTTCACCCGCCGCATCCCCGCCGAGCTGGACGAGGCCGCCCAGCTGGACGGCGCGGGAGGCTTCCGCGTGCTGGTCAGCATCGTCACCCCGCTGCTCGCCCCGGCGCTCGTCGCGGTCGGCATCATCGTCGCGGTGCTCAACTACAACGAGTTCCTTCTCGCCGCCTTCCTCACCCAGTCGCCGGATGCGCAGACCCTCCCGGTCGTGCTGACGCTGATGCTGGGGGAGCGGATCACCGACTACGGCAAGCTCGCGGCGGCATCGGTGATCGGGCTCATCCCGGTGTTCGCCGCGGCCGCGTTCTTCCAGCGCCGGCTGGTGTCGGGGCTGACGGCGGGGTCGACGCGCTGAGTCACGCCGGGCGTGCCGCGACCTCCGCCAGGGCGTCCAGCAGCTGCGTCCACCCCGGTTCGAGGCCGGCGATCATGGGTGCGGTTGCAGCATCCGCGTCTGCCACCCGGATCGTGAGCTCCATGCGGCAACGCGTCCTGCCCGACAGGGTCAACTCGTGCACGGCGTCGAACAGCGGCTTCCCGTCAGGCCCGAGGGGTGCGAGCGTGAACTCCAGGCGGCGTCCCGGCTCCGCGGCACTGACCGTACCGGCCGAGGCGTAACGCGCGCCGTCGGCCTCACGCAGGCGGAGCTCGACGCGACCGCCGGGAGTCGCATCCAACTGGCTGCGCTCGACTTCGAAATGCCGGGGAGCCCACCACTGCGCGAGGAGGCGGGGATCGGTCCAGGCCTCCCACACCTGTGCCGGAGGAGCGGGGATGGTGCGACGGAAGCGCAGGACGGTCGCGTGACCGCCCGGCTCGTCGGAGATCCGCGCCTCGGTTGCCGCTACCGCGTCTGCGTATCGCGCGAGGGCGACGTCGTCCGGAGTCGCCGTCGACAGACCGCCGAGCCAGTCGGCGACCTCGTCGAGGACCGCTCGGTTCAGGGAGGCGAGTTTGCGCCGGCCCAGCCGGTGGATACGCACCACGCCGGCAGCCTCGAGTGCCTGGAGGTGCTTGGTCGTCTGAGGCTGCAAGGCCCCGAGGACGGCGGCGACCTCGCCGACCGTGTGCGGGCGGATGGCCAGCGTCTCGATGATCCGGAACCGCGTCGGTTCTGCGAGTACCGCGAGGATCGCGTGCACCCGGTCGCTCTCGACCGCCATTCGATCCTCCGATCGATCGATGCTTGACACATTCGTCGCAACGAATATATCGTGCGATCAAACGAAGGAGCAAATCATGGAAACGATCGAACGTACCATCGCAGCCCCGGCCGAGACGGTCTGGGAATTGTGGACCACCCCGCAGGGCATCGGGCGCTGGTGGGCGCCGGACGGGTTCCGCACCGACGTGTCCGCACTCGACCTGCGGCCCGGAGGTGAGCTCGTCTACACGATGACGGCGACGGCGCCCGAGCAGGTGGCGTTCATGGAGCAGAACGGGATGCCGCTGAGTACGGAATCTCGCAAGACCTTTACGACGGTCGAGCGGCCGACACGGCTCGGGTACCGCTCCCTGATCGACTTCGTGCCCGGCCACGAGCCCTACGAGCAGCTGACCGAGATCGAGCTCGGGCCGGTCGACGGTGGGACGCGTGTGATCATGAGGGTCGAGCCGCTGCACGACGAGGTGTGGACCGAGCGGCTCCTGGCCGGCCGGGCGAACGAGCTGGACAACCTTGCACGCCTGGTTGACACAGGGGAGTAGCTCGCCAGGCGAAGGCCGTGGCGCCGTTCACTGCGGCTGAGGGACCTCGATACGACCGAGCTGGAGCAGGATCGCGAAGCGGTCGGGCACGCCCCAGTGCTCGACGATCCGCCCCTCGGCGACCCGCGCGACGTCGATCACGGTGAAGTGCACCGGCCGCCCGGTCGGCGCTCCGAGGAAGGGCCCCGTGTTGGTTCCCGCACCTTCGGCGCGGACCCAGACGATGTCGTCACGTTGAGCCCAGTCCCCGATGGTGAATCGGAGGTCCGGGAAGGCGGTGTGCACGTCGGCCATGCCCTTCTTGACCTTGGCGATGGCGTCGGCGCCCGTCCCGGCGAGCCCGAGCTGGTGTTCGACGAGGTCGGGGGAGCAGAGCTCGTCGACGATGTCGGTGCGGCCGCCGGCGAATCCCTCGTGGAGCATCCGCTCCAGGAGGACGACCGCGGCCGGTTCTGTGTCTGTGGTGATCATGGGAGGACTCCTTCGTCTGCACCTTGACTGCGGTCAGTGCAGTGACACTGCATTGACTGCACCATTAGTATCGATCTCGTGAACGCCGACGTCAAGACCGCATCCTCCTACCGGCAGGAGCAGGCGCTGCAGACGCGCCTCCGCATCGCGACCGCCGCTCAGGCACTGTTCGCACGCGACGGGTATGCGGTGACCAGCATCGAGGCGATCGCCCGGGAGGCCGGCGTCGGCACCCGGACCGTCTACGCCGCCTACGGGGCCAAGCGCGAGATCCTCAACGTGATCTGCGAGCGCTGGCTGGAGCGGGCGCGCGCCCGCGAGCTCGCCCGCGAGATCCTCGAACTGCCGGAGCCGGGGGAGCGGATGGCGGGAGCGGCCCGCTGGCTGACGGTGCTGTACTCGACCGATTTCGACGTCGCGCGCATCCTCGACTCCGCTCTGGACGAGGATGCGGAGACTCAGGCCCTGCTGCGCTCGAAGCTCCGCGCGCGCAACCGCGTGATGGACAGCCTGATCGCCTCCGTGGGGGACGCGCTGGTCGTTCCCCTGGCCGAGGCCCAGGCGGTGTACCGGGCGTTCGCCGCGAGCGGCGTCTACCTCGAGCTGGTCGTCAATGCCGGATGGACGCCGGAGCACTTCGAGCAGTGGCTGGCGGCCACGCTGGAGGGCCAGCTGCTCGGGATGCGGTAGCCGGGCTGCGGGTCGCCCGCGCGGTCAGTGGTTGCGCGGGTCGCTCGGACCGCCTCGCGTGCCCTTGTGAGCCTCCTCGATGATCCGGACGTCGTGCACGGTGACGCTCTCGGTCATCAGAAGGTCGAGCGACGTGACGAACAACCGCCCGATCTCCTCGGGCGTCACCTCGGGTCCGGGAACGTCGACGCGGAACCCCTGCGCCTGCAATCCGCCCTCGTTCGAGAACGTCACCTCGGCGTCGAACACCGCGCGATACTGCGTCATCGTCCCCTCACCCCTCTCGTCCCTTATCGGCACGCAGAGCCTAGCCTCCGCCCATGCGCGGGAAACGGAGGACATCCCGCGGCCCGGACGCTCGGACATCCTCCGTTCTGGCGCGGCGGCGGGGTGTCGCCGCAGCATCCCCTCCCTTTCCGACCGCGCCGCGAGCGAAGGTTCGAGTGCGGGAACGGAGGCGATTCGGCAGCCTGACCCCGTGAAACGCCGGAAACGGAGGGGATGTGGGCGAGCGTGTCCGAAATCCCCTCCGTTTCCGACCGCGCCGCGAGCGGCACGGCCAGGTTCAGCCGGCGGGCAGCAACTCCGCGATGAGGGTCTCGACGCGCCGCTTGATATCGTCGCGCACCGGGCGCACCTGCTCCACCGGGAGACCGGCGGGGTCGGTGAGGTCCCAGTCCTCATAGCGTTTGCCCGGGAAGATCGGGCAGGTGTCACCGCATCCCATCGTGATCACCACGTCGGACTCGCGCACGGCGTCCGTCGTCAGGATCTGCGGGGTGTTCCCGGCGATGTCGATGCCCTCCTCGGCCATCACGGAGACGGCCGCGGGATTGAGCCGGTCCGCGGGCTCGGAGCCGGCGGACAGCACCTCGACGCGACCCCCGGACAGTTCGCGGAGGTATCCGGCGGCCATCTGGGAGCGTCCCGCATTGTGCACGCAGACGAACAGGACGGTGGGGCGGTCGGACACGGCGGCCTCGCATTCTCTCGGTACCCGAATCATAGATGACCGTCGATGTCTTCGACCACGCTCGCGGCGACCGCCTCGACCCTGCGCGGCTCGCGTCCGAGCAGCCGACGGAGATCGTCCGTCTCGTGCGCGAGCACCCCCGCGGCTGCCGCGGCATGCAACGGCCCGAACGGACCCGCATCGGCCGCGGACACATCCCGGTGTGCGACGGGACGGCCAAGCAGACCGCTCAGGATGCGGGCGAGCTCTTCGTAGGTCCACGCCGGCCCGCGCAGCTCCCACAGCTCCTCGCCGGGCGGATCGACGACCACCCGGGCGGCGGCTTCTGCGAGGTCGGCGATGGATGCGGTGGCCAGCGGACGGGATGCGGTGGCCGACCCTATCCATCCGCTCGCCGCCTGTTCGACCGCGGCCGTCACGAACGGCTCCGTGTAGAACCCGTTGCGCAGGACGGTCGCCGCGCCGCGTTCGCGCAGGGCCGCCTCCGTCGCCGCATGCGCAGGGTCATGGTCGCCGCCGTGGACGCTGGTGTAGACGACGTGTTCGAGCGAGGCCGCAGCGGCGAGCACCGCGCGGTGCTGCCGGAGTCGCTCGTCCGGATCGAGCACGGGACTCGAGACGAACAGCAGGCGGTCGATCCCGCGGAAGGCCGTGGCGAGGCCCGCGGGATCGGCGTAGTCGGCGTGTCGCGCATCCACTCCGATCCGCCGCAGCCGGCCGGCCGCCTCGTCGGACCGGACGAGCGCATGCACCTCCTCGGCGGGGTGGAGGGTGAGCAGGGATCGGACGGCCGCGCCGCCGAGACGACCGGACGCGCCGGTGATGAGGATGTGGGTCATTGCGTGCTCCTGAAGAGTCGACGATAAAGGGTTCCGGGGCGGGGGAGTCGAGGACTCCCGGCCGTCACGAGACCGTCGTCGCGCGCACGCGAGGGAAGGCTGCCGTCAGGCGCCTGTGGGGATCACGGTGTGAGAAATCATCCGCCGCCGAGGCTACCGCATCACGGAGCGTGGAAGTAGTGCCGTTCCACCGGCTCGGTGCTGCTCAACGCGCGCGCCGCCTCCCAGAGCTCCCGGTCGCGTCCGGTGAAGCGCTGCGTCCGTTGCCGGGTGAACTCGCCCCAGGAGGGGACGAGGAACGTCTCCAGCATCGTGTCCGGGTGGTCGCCACTGCGGTACAGCCGCCAGCGGTAGCCGCCGGTGCGTCTGCGGGAGTCGGCCACCTGCCGGATGGCCCGCTCGAACGCGGCGCGGTCGGCGTCGCTCACGCGGTACGACATCTCGATCAGCACCGGCCCGTCGGTCGGGTCTGGTTCGAAGACGAGCATCGGCTCGGGCCACGAGTTCGCGATGGTCCGGTCGATGGTCGCCGTGCCGGGGAGCAGGGGGAGCGGACGCACGCTGACCGCCACGACGACCAGCAGGACGGCCGAGATCACGAGCGCCGTGGTGGTACCGGCCGCCTGCGCCAGCACGCCGAACAGGAACGACCCGATGGCCATCGCGCCCATGAAGAACAGGATGTAGACGGCGACCGCCCGCGACCGCACCCACTGCGGGAGCGTCAGCTGCAGGGCGGCGTTGAGGACGGTGAGGGTGCCGATCCAGGCGAGCCCGGCTACGACGAGCACGACGAGCGCGACGACGAACGGCGCGAACGCGGCGGCGACCGTGCCCAACGCGAAGAGGAAGGCGCTCGCGGAGATCACGACGTTGTCGCTGAACCGCTTCCGGGCGACGGGCAGCAGGAACACGCCCGCGACGGCACCGACGCCCAGCGCGCCGAGCAGCAGGCCGTATCCACTCGAGTCGAGCCCCAGGCGGGTCGCCGTGAGCGGCAGCAGGGCCCAGAGCGCGCTGGCCGGGAAGGCGAACAGCACCGAGCGGAGAAGGATGCGCCGCACGAGGTGCGCCGACAGTGTGTACCGGACGCCCGCGCGCAGAGCCGGGCCGAACCGCTCGCGGTCGTCGAGGCCGGGCTGCGGCGGGCGACGCCACCACATCAGCGCGGCGACGGCTCCGAGGAAGCTGACGGCGTTGATCCCGAAGACCACGGGCGTCCCGAAGAGCGACAGCACGACGCCCGCGAGAGCCGGACCGATCGCCCGGGCGCCGTTGACGGTCACACCACCGAGCGCGGCGGCCGCGACCACCTGCTCGCGCGGGACGAGCTCCGGCTGGATCGCCTGCCAGGCCGGCGACGTCAGCGTGGATGCGACGCCGAGCAGCAGCGTGAACCCGAGCAGTGTCGGAGCGGTGAGGGCACCGGACGCGGCGACCACGGTCAACCCCACAGCGAGGACAGCACTGGCCGCCGACCCCCAGATCAGCAGTTTGCGGCGGTCGAACGAGTCGGCGAGCACGCCCGCCGGGAGCGAGAACACCACCGCCGGGAGCAGGCTCGCCGTCTGCACCAGCGCGATCACCACGCTGTCCGCGTGCGATTCGACCAGGAACCACTGGGCGCCGACGGTCTGCATCCACGTCCCGATGTTGCTGCCGAGCTGCGCGAACCACAGCACGCGGAACACCGAGATCGCCAGGGGCGCCCAGGGGGAGAGGGATGCGGCTGCCGCCGTCTTGCTCGCGGGCGCGGTCATCGCGCGGTCACGGGATGCGCCGCGTCGGCATCGGCCGCCTCGCCATGCGTTACCTCGCCATGCACTCCCTGGCCACCGGGCACCGGCCACCGCCCAAGCTCGGCGGCGGCCCGATACGTCGCCTCGAGGAAGTCGCGGACCAGCCCCTCCGGGTCCTCCGCATGCCGGACGTTCTCGTACGGCAGCAGGAACTCGCCGAGCTCATCGCTGTAGAACGCCCCCGCGGGCATCGGCGTCCGCTCGAACCCGTCCGGCGCGGGGTACGCGTACGAGTAGAAGGCGCCCTCGGCTCCTCCGCCCGGCCAGAAGCCGGCGCTGCTCAGCTCGCGGGAGTAGCCCTCCAGCATGACGCTGTCCGGGCAGTTCGGCGCGCCCCCGGGATGCGGCGGTGCGGTCCGACCCGAGAACCGGGTGACCGCCAGATCCATCGCACCCCAGAAGTAGTGCACGGGGCTCACCTTGCCGGTGAAGCCCGAGCGGAATTCGAGCAGCATCCGCTGGGCGTCGATCAGCTGCCGCCAGAACGCCCGCGCCTGCTCGGGCTCGTACGTGCAGTGCTCAGTGTCCTCGGCGAACGGGATGGCCACCGCCACCTCGTTGGGGACCGCGTGGATGTCGACGGTCACGCCGAGGTCGGCGAGCGCCTCCAGCGTCGCGGCGTAGAACGTGGCGACCGAGTGCCCGGCCAGCGGGAAGCGGCGCAGGCCGCCGTCGCTGGTGCGCACTACGAGCTCGTGGTCGACGAAGTCGAACTCGATGTCGAGGATCCGCGACGGGAGGGGGATGGGGCCGGTGCCGAGCCCGCGGGCGCTCGGATACAGCGTGACGTGCCACCAGTGGTTGATGGGCGGCGTCAGCGCCATCCGGATCTTCCCGACGACCTGCGTCCACATGTGGAGCGTGTCGCGCGTCGCGACCCACCTGTCGACGGGGAGCTGCACCCGTGGCTCGGCGACCGGCGCCATCATCCCTCCGCCGGCTGCGGAGTCCGCCGCAACAGGTAGGTGTGCTCGCCGGAGAGGACGACCTCCGACCGCTGATTGTGCACGGTCACCGCTGCGGTGACGATTCCGTTGGGGCCGTCCGGTGTCAAGGCGGTGATCTCCAGTTGCGAGTAGAGGGTGTCGCCGGCGTGGACCTCCTGGAGGAAGCGCGCCGAGAGCCCGGTGAACGCGATGAATACCTCTCCGATGATATGCGGGAACAGGGTCGCCCCCGGAGCGGTGAAGGCGAGCACCTGGAGGCCGTGCACGACGGGAGCGCTGTGGCCGTGCGCCTTCGCCCACACCTCGTCGTAGTGCACGGGGTGGTTGTCGGCCGACACGGCCTGGAACGCCGATGCGTGCGCGTCGGTGACCGTGCGGCTCGGCGCCCGGAAGACCTCGCCCACGGTCAGCTGTTCGAAGGTGCGCGGCTCGACGATGGCGAAGTCGAGCGGATCGAACGTCGCGCCGCTCATGACGCCAGCCAGTCGCTCAGGAAGGCGACCGCCTGCGCGACGGCCGCACGCGCCTGCGGGGTGTCGTGCATGCTGTTGACCATCACGAAGTCGTGGATGATGCCCTCGTACCGCACACCCGTGACCGCCACACCGGCCCGGCGGAGCTTGGCCGCGTACGCCTCGCCCTCGTCGCGGAGCACGTCGCACTCCGCGTTGATGACGAGTGCGGGCGGAAGCCCGGCGAGCTGTTCCTCGGTCGCCCGCAGCGGTGAGACGGTGATGCTCGCGCGCTCGTCGGCGCTCGTCGTGTACTGGTCCCAGTACCAGAGCATCGCGTCCCGGGTGAGCCAGTAGCCGTCCGCGAACTCCTGGTACGAGCCGTCGTCGAACGCCGCATCCGTCACCGGATAGAACAGCACCTGGCCGCGGAACGCGAGGTCGCCGCGCTCCTTCGCCATCAGCGTGAGGGCGATGGCCATGTTGCCGCCGACGGAGTCGCCGGCGATCGCCATGCGGGTTCCGTCGAGCTCTTCGTCGGCACCGTGCTCGACGACCCACTTCGCCACGGTGTACGACTGCTCGTTCGCGACCGGGTAGCGGACGTCGGGGGAGCGCGTGTACTCCGGGAACACGACCGCGGCCCCCGTGCCGACCGCGAGGTCGCGGACCAGGCGGTCGTGGGTGTGGGCGTCGCCGAACACCCAGCCGGCGCCGTGCGTGTACAGCACGACCGGAAGGGGACCGGATGCGCCCTGCGGCCGGACGATCCGGACAGGAACGGAGCCGGTCGGACCGCCGTCGACGGTGATCCACTTCTCATCGACGGCGGGCTTCGCGATCTCGGAGTCCTGGACCTGGTCGACCGCCTTCCTGCCCTCCTCCGGCGGGAGCTGGTAGAGGAAGGGTGGGTTCGCGGTTGCCTCGCAGAACGCCTGCGCGGCGGCCTCGAGTGCGTAGCCGTGCGGGTTGGCTGTCGCCATGCTGGTCGCTCCCGTCGCTCAGGCCAGCTCGGCGGCGGCGTCGGCGATGACCTTCGCCACCTCGGCGGGGTGGGAGCGCATCACCAGGTGCGGCGCGTCGATCTCGATCACTGAGCGCAGCCCGGCCCGCTTGTAGCCGAAGCGCTCGACATCCGGGTTGATGGTGTGGTCGGCCGACGAGACGATGCCCCATCCCGGCTTCGTCTTCCACGCCGCGACCGGAGCGGTCTCGCTGAACGCCAGCGCGGCGAGCGGACGCTGCGACGCGGCGAGCACCTCGCTGACCTCGCGGTCGATGCCGGCGGCGAACACGTCCGGGAACGCATCCACCTTCACCGACACGTCGGTCCCGGGCTCGGAGCCCTCGATGGGGAACGGCGTGTAGACCAGGTTGGCGGCGAGGTCGGAGTCGGGGAAGCCGCCCTGCAGCTGCCCGAGGCTCTCGCCCTCGTCGAGTGCGTAACCCGAGATGTAGACGAGCCCGACGACGTTGTCCGCCGCACCGGCGACGGTGATCACCGCGCCGCCGTAGGAGTGGCCCGCCAGGAGCACGGGGCCGTCGATCTGCTCGACGACCGAGCGGATGTACGCCGAGTCGCCGAGGAGGCTGCGGTTCGGGACCGCGGGAACGCGCACCGTGTGGCCCTGGTCGAGCAGGATGCGGGTGACAGGAGCGAAGCTCGCCGCGTCGGCGAAGGCTCCGTGGATGAGGACGATGGTGGGTGTGGCCATGACGCCGATCCTTTCGTTGGGGTTCGATCGCCACGCTAAGAGGGGCACGGAAGCCGTGTCGTGGCCCTCTCGGGGTCACCGTCCGACGCCCGGCTCGTCTTCGATCAGCTCGTCCGGAGACGGAACGGCGACGTCGGCGGAGTCGAGGGCGCGATCGACCCGCAGCCTCGCCTGGAGGTACTCGATCGCCGCGGCCGCCGGGGAGCCGGGGTCGCCGAAGAACGTCGTCAGGTGCTGGCCGCCTCCCGGAACCTCGAATGTCTGCCAGCGGAAGGGGATGTAGTCGAACGGCTCGATGTGCACGAGCGCGACGCCGCGCCGCTGCGGGCGCGCTTCGTGGCTCGCCCAGACGTCGCGGAAGTCCTTGGAGCGCGAGGACAGTGCTGCGACGAGCAGCTGCAGCCGCGGGTCGTCGGGCTCGGCGTGGTAGCGGAGGCTGGCGACGGCCCCGCGCACCGCCCGCTGCCAGTAGGGCCGTCGGTCGTCGCCCGCCGCGAGGGCTGCGTCGACGATCGCCTCGACCATGTTCGCGCCGGGAGGCAGGGACAGCGGGATGAACGCGCGGCCCAGGTGGTTCACGGCCAGCACGTCCTGGTTGCGGTCGACCACGTACGCGGGCGCCATCGTCCACTGGTCGAGGAGGACGTTCACGTTGTCCAGCACGTCTGCCGGAGTCCCGCTGAGGGCCGGCGGGCAGTCCGCGGTGTGCCGGGCGGGGACCGTCTGCCCGGCGAGCCGGAACAGGTACACCGTCGCGTCGGCGTCGAGCTGCAGCGCACGGCCGAGCGCCAGCAGGACCTGCGGTGACGGCTGGTGGTCGCGTCCCTGCTCCAGCCGCAGGTAGTACTCGGGGCTGATGCCGGCCATCCCGGCCACCTCCTGGCGGCGGAGGCCACGCACGCGACGGCGCGGTTCGGAGCGGAGTCCGACGTCCTCCGGAAGCAGGGCGTCGCGGCGGGCGCGGAGGTAGGCGCCGAGGGCGGCGTTGGAGTCGCTCATGTGCGGAGGGTCCTGTCGTGGAGGCGCCGTACTGGATTCACCACTCCAGATTGTCTCAGATGCGCGCGAAGCTTCGCCAGGTCTGCACGATGAGCCGATTTACGCCCGCTATAGCGGCGACGGCTCAGGCAGCCTGCAGAGCCGGCGCCAGATGGGCGAGCGACGAATCCGCGATGCTCGCCAGCCGTTCCGGGTCGTCCTCGACGCGGCTGAACTGAATGAGTCCCTGCGAGACGAGCACGATCTCGGCCGCGAGTGTCGCACGGCCGTCCTCCGGGATGCCGTCGCGAGCGAGTCGCGCGTCGACGAGCTGCTCCATGGCGGCGATGGCGCGAGCGCAGACCGCCGCCACCTCGGGCCAGTCGCGGCCGAGTTCGGCGAGGCTGTTCAGCATCAGGCACCCCCAGCTGGGCTGATGCGCGGCGCAATCCGCGACCACAGCGCGGAAGAAGAGCCGTACGGCCTCGTCCGCGGTGGCGCCGTCGGCCATCGCATGCCGCACGATGTCCACCCGGCTCTCGCAGTAGCGCTCGAACAGCAGAAGGAACAGCTCGGGCTTCGAGCCGTACGCGGCGTAGATGCTGCCGTTGCCGACACCGGCCGCCTCGGCCAGGTCGGACATCGCGGTCGCGGTGTACCCCTTCTGCCAGAACACGGCAGTGCTGCGCGCGAGAAACGCATCCTCGTCAAACTCTCGACGGCGAGCCATTGGTCGAGCCTAGCAATCGGGGTCGTGGAGGCGTAAGCGCGGCCGGCGTGCGATCCTGGCTACGACGACCCCCGGAGGGATGATGCGACTGCCGACCGACCCGACGTGCGTCCTCGTGCAGATGCGCGCGACGACGCACGCGGAGAGCGCGGTCTATCGACGCATGCACCGGCACTCGTTCGGTCACGTCGGGTTGTCGCAGATCGCGTCCGTCGCGCAGAGCGTCGAGGCGCGCCTGGACGAAGTGCCCGCTCGGGCGATGGAGAGCACCCAGCTGCAGTTGGTGCACAGCGGCAGCCTCATCCTCGAACAGGACGGAACGCAGAGGCGTTTCGGCGCGGGGGAGCTGGCGATGTACGACGCGAGCCGGCACTTCTCCTTCGTCTATCCGGACGAGTTCCGGACGACGATCGTGCAGGTCCCGACCGTCCTGCTCTCCGCACGCGGGGTGCTCCCGGCCTCGCTCGGTGCGCGATCGGTGGACGTCGCGTCCACCGGTCGCCAGGAGCTCGAGGGGCTGCTGCGCGGTTCCGTCGGCCGCGGTGTCCGGCCGGGCGACGATCCGGTGTCGCTGTCCTCGCGGATCGTCCGGGCGGCGCGGCTGATGGTCGACGAGGAGCTGGGCGCCCCACGCGAGAGGAACGCTCCGGCAGCCCGCCTGGTGCGGGAGGCGACGGACCTGCTCCACCGCGAGTACGCCGGCCCCGGACTGACCACTGCGGCCGTCGCTGCGCGTCTTCACGTATCGCTCCGGACGCTCTTCGCCGCGTTCGAGGACGCCGACGACTCTCTGGCATCAACCCTGCGCCGGGTACGGCTCGGGGCCGCCGAACGCCTTCTGCTCACGACCCGGCTGCCGATCTCCGAGGTCGCGTACGCCGTCGGCTACGCGGACGTCACCGCGTTCATCCGCGCCTGGAAGACCGCGACAGGATGGACGCCCGCCCGGTGGCGACGGCTCAGGGCCGGCTGGTCCGCCGCGGACGAGCGCGGCTGACCGCACCGCCGGTCACGGCACGACGACGACCTTGCCCCGCGCGCGTCCCTCGCCGATGTGCGCCACCGCGGCGGCCGTCTCCTCGATCGGATACACCGTGTCGATGACGGGCCGGAAGGATCCGTCGGAGAGCAGCCGGGCCAGCTCGCGCAGGTCCTCCGGTTGCTCTCGCGCGACGAGGCCGACCAGCCGCTGCCGGCTGAAGCGGTCGAGCATCCCGGCCGCCGCCGTCCGCTGGATGCCGCCGAGCAGCGGGCCACCGGATTCGCCGCCGACGAGCACGACCGAGCCGGTGGGGCTCAGGATGCTGCGCAGCGCGGTGAGCGGGCGGTTGCCGGCGGTGTCGATGATGGCGTCGTAGACCCGACCGAGCGTCACGATGTCGGTCGTCGTGTAGTCGATGACCTCCTGCGCGCCGAGCGAGCGGACGAGCTCCGCCTTCGGTCCGCTGCAGACCCCGGTCACCTGGGCTCCGCGGGCCGCTGCGAGCTGGACCGCGATGTGGCCGACGCCGCCGGCCGCGCCGATGACGAGCACGCGGTCGCCTGCGCCTGCGCCGCTCGCGGTGACCGCCTGGAGGGCCGTCACCGCCGAGATCGGCACGGCCGCGGCCTCCTCGAAACCGACGCCGGGCGGCACGGCCACGAGGTCGTCCGCTGGCGCGACGACGAACTCCGCCAGGGCGCCGTCCGCCGACCCGAACACGGCGTCCCCGACCCGCCGGCCGGTCTGCGAGCCGGCGCCGATCTCCTCGACCACTCCGGCGAACCCGAGACCGCGCACGCGTGCCTTCGGGCCGCGCCAGCCGAATCCGATCGCGCGCATCAGGTACGGCCGGCCGGTCGTGAGATGCCAGGTGCCCGCATCCACCCCGGCCGCCCGCACCCGCACCAGCACCTGGTTCTCGCCGGGCACCGGCACCGGGATGCGCTCGACGCGCAGCGCGCTCGGCGGTCCGTAGGCGTCCTGGGTGACGGCCCGCATCGTGCGGCCCTCGTTCGTGTCCATCGGGGTCTCCTGTCTCAGTACTGTTTCTCAGTTCTCCGGGTACTGGAAGACGTCGTCGAGGGGGACCCCGAACACCCGCGCCAGCTGGAAGGCCATCTCGAGGGAGGGGGAGTAGCGTCCCTGCTCGATGGCGATGATCGTCTGCCGCGTGACCCCGACCCGCTCGGCGAGCTCGGCCTGCGTCATCTCGCCGGCCGCGAAGCGCAGCGCGCGAAGCGAGTTGGTCACGCGCGTGGGCTTCACCATTCCGGCATCCCCCGGCGGTAGGCGGTCAGCCGGGCGGCGGCGCCGACGATGGCCGAGAGCACGAACGCCAGGTAGACGGCGTTGGCGATCCAGAACCACGGCGCCTCGACGAGCGAGAGGATCAGCGCCGCGACGGCGCCGATGACGACGAACGCGCCCCCCACGCGCTCTCCGAACGCGAACACCTCGCGATCGCGCTGGTCGCGCTTTCCCGCATCCCGGCGGTTGCCGACCGCCAGCACGATCCGCGCCAGGATGTTGGCCACGATCGCCCCGCCGACCGTCCACAGCAGGAGCGCGGCGTACACGTCGGTGCCCAGGGCGGCCAGCAGGATCAGATAGGTCGCATACCCGGCGACCGCGGTCACCAGGTAGACCCACGAGTTCTTCTCGTCGAACGACATCCGCCGCCTCCACCCCACTCGGTCATGTCAAAGTTTCTGTACATGGCGAGTGTAAGCGTGAGCAGACATGATGTCAAAGCTCCTTTACATGGGGGAATGGCGGCGACGACAACCTGGTTGGATGGAAGCGTGCTCCGAACGATGTTCAAGTCGAAGATCCACCGCGCGACGGTGACGCACGCCGACCTCCACTACGTCGGCTCGCTGACCGTCGACAGCGAGCTGATGGCGGCGGCCGACCTGCTGCCGGGGGAGCAGGTCGCCGTGGTGGATGTGACCAACGGCGCGCGCTTCGAGACCTACCTGATCGCCGGGGAGCCGGGCAGCGGCGTCATCGGCGTGAACGGTGCGGCCGCCCACCTTGCGGAAATCGGCGACACGGTCATCGTCATCTCCTACGCGCAGCTGGACGACGCAGAGGCCCGCACGTTCGTTCCGACCGTTGTGCACGTCGACGCGGCCAACCGCATCCTCGCGATCGGCGGCGACCCCGCGGACGCCGTGACGCCGGGCGTCGAACGGCCGCCGCTCGCGCTCTGAGCAGTATCAGCCGCGCTCGGCGGTGATCGCCTTCGCCGCACCCCACAGCGAGCCGACGTTCGCGCGCCCGGGCTGCTTCAGCAGCATCCTCTCGTAGAAGCCCAGCGGGTCGCCCGGCGTCGTCTCGGTCTCCTCGATGTCGCGGAAGTACTGGATGGTCGCCTCGATGTCCGCGGGCGAGTCCGGGCGGTCCGGTTGCTTGTGCCCGCTGACCACCCACCGCGGCTCCAGGGCACGGAGACGCTCCAGGGCGGCCACCCAGGTGCGCCGCGTCTCCGCCGTCGTCTCGGCGAGGTACGGGTACGTCGCGTTGTAGACCACGTCGCCGGCGACGACGAGTCCGGCGTCGGGCGCCCACAGGGAGGTCGTCCCCTCCGTGTCCGTGTGGCCGCCCTCCACGACGATCAGGTCGTGTCCTTCCAGGCTGAAGCCACCCTCCACGACCTCGGGGAACTCCACCTCGGGGATCTGGCCCGGGAAGAGCCGGCCCCAGAAGTCGTCCCGCCATTCGGGCCGCGCCTGCACCTCCAGTTCGGCGACGGTGCCCGCGGTGGCCAGCGCCCGCACGCCGGGGAACGCGGCACGCAGCTGTCCCACCCCGTACGCGTGGTCGCCGTGACCGTGGGTCAGATAGACGGCGGCGAGCGGGATGTCGTGCGACCGGACCCACTCGATCAGCCGCTCGTTCTGCGCGATGGTCGCGAACGTGTCCACCAGCACGGCCTCATGTTCGCCGACGATGAGGGTCGCCGTGTTGGCGACCCATCGCCATTCCTCGTTGCCCGGCGGGAGGTCGCGGGTGAGTCCTTCGCGTCGCTCCGTGTAGACCTCGAACGTCAGCGGGGTGGTCATGGTGCGTCCTCTCGTGGCCTCGTCGTCTCGTCGTCGCCGATCCGTCACCGCCGGCGCAGTGCGCGCTCGGCGAGGGCCGGGGGCGTGGCGTTGTAGCTATCGTCGTTGACCTCGGCGCCTGGCGCGACGACAGCATCGATGCGGTCGAGCACGTCATCGCCCAGCACGATGTCGGCAGCCGTGAGCAGGCCGTCGAGCTGCTCCTGCGTCCGCGGCCCGATGAGGGCGGCGGTGACAGCGGGATGCGAGGTCACGAACGCGATCGCCAGCTGCGGCATCGTGAGGCCGGCGTCGGCCGCGATCGTCTGCAGCTCGTCGACCGCCCGCACGCGCCGGCGGCCGGCTTCCGTCTCCGGGTCGTACAGTGCGGCCCGGCTCCTGGCGTGATGCGCGGTCTCGGTCCGCGGGCGGCCGGACAGCCACCCGCCGTGCAGCGGGCTGTAGGTCATCACGCCCATCCCGAACTGCTGTGCGACGGGGAAGACCGAGCGCTCCGGCGTCCGCCCGAGGATGGAGTACATCGGCTGCTCGCTCACGAAACGATGGGTGCCTGTCCGTTCGGCGACCCACTGTGCCTCGACGATCTTCTCGGCCGCGAAGGTCGACGCGCCGACGGCGAGCACCTTCCCGGCACGGATGAGGTCGTCGAGCGCCGACAGGGTCTCGCTCAGATCGGTACTCCAGTCGAACCGATGGAGCTGGTAGAGGTCGATGCGATCAGTCTTCAGCCGGCGGAGGCTTCCCTCCACCGCCTGCACGATCCAGCGGCGTGACGCGCCGGACTGGTTGGCGTCCTCGCCCATCGGCAGTCCGAACTTCGTCGCGAGCACCACCTCGTCGCGTCGCGAGGAGATAGCCGCGCCGACGATCTCCTCCGACTCGCCCTGCGAATACACGTCTGCGGTATCCACCAGGTTGATGCCCGCATCGAGTGCCCGGTTGATGATTCTGGCGCTGTCGTCGTGGTCGGTGTTCCCCATCGCGCCGAACATCATCGTGCCCAGCGCCAGCTCGCTCACCGACCATCCGGTCGCTCCGAACGTCCGTCGTCTCATCGTGTCCTCCTCCAGAAGCGGATGTCTCCATGCCACCAGCCGGACGACGTGCGCGACGACCACGATCCTGCCGAAGGGCTGCCCGATCCTGCCGACTTCGACCGGATCGGGCACCCTCGCGTTGCCGCGACGGAGCCGCTGTGCTTCGCTACGAGCCATGGAACGACTGGAGGAGCTGCGCGCACTCATCCTGCGGAGCGCCGCCGGAGCGGTCCGCCGCGACGTGGTCGATGGCGTGAGCATCGGCGTCGTGGAGTACGGAACGCGCCCGCGGGCGACGATGACGCATCCCTCCGTGACCGTGCTCGCGGGCGGCCGGAAGCGCACGAGCGTCGGCGACGTCGACTTCGTCTACGGGCCCGGGCAGTTCCTTGTCGCATCCCTCGACCTCCCGGTCACGGGTCACGTCGCCGAGGCGAGCCCCGACGACCCGTTCGTGGTCTTCAGCATGGCGTTGCGTCCGGCGGTCATCGCCGGTCTGCTCCTCGACACGGTGGACGTGGCCGACCCTCCGCGCTTCACCGGGATGGCGGTCGGAGAGGCCTCGGACGACCTCGTCGACGCGGTGATCCGGATGATGCGGCTGCTCGACTCCCCGGCGGATGCCGCAGCGCTGCGCGGGCCGACCGAACGGGAGATCGTGTGGCGCCTCCTCACCGGGCCGCAGGGCGGTCTGGTGCGGCAGATCGGCTCGGCGGACAGCGGCATCGCCCACATCTCGCGCGCGACGACGTGGCTGCGTGAGAATCTCGCCGAGCCGGTGTCCGTCGCGGCGCTGGCGCGGCTCAGCGGCATGAGTGCGTCCACCTTCCATCGGCACTTCCGCGCGGCGACCTCGCTGACGCCGATCCAGTGGCAGAAGGCGTTGCGGTTGCGGCGGGCGCGCATCCTGTTCGCCGAGGGCGACACGACCGTCGCGGAGGTCGCCTCCGCGGTCGGCTACGGCAGCGTCTCGCAGTTCAGCCGCGAGTACCGCCGCACGTTCGGGCTGTCGCCGGGTCAGGATGCGGCACGGCTGCGTGCGGGCGTCTCGGAGGCCGACGACATCGCCGGTGACGTTGCGGCCGGTGAACCGGCCCGGTGACGGCTGGGCAGCTCGACGACCTCGAACTCCGCCACCACGATCTCCGTGTCACCGTCGATGCCGGGCCAGGCCGCACGGTGGGCGGCCTGCCACCGGGCGGCCGCATCGTCGGTCCCGCCCGCGACGGCGGGGCGCGCGGGCGCCAGGTCGACGTCGTCGACGCGGCAGGTGGTCACGGCCGCCAGCTCGACGATCGCGACCGGCTCGTCGGCCGAGTCGACCAGTTGGTAGCGGGTGCCGGGCACAGGAGGCGGCTCCGCGTCGCGGAGGTAGTCGGCGAGGGGAGTGATGGTCGCCATCCGCGCTCCATCCAGGATGTGACGCGTGACGTCCTCGCGCTCCGGCCCCGGCCGGCCGAAGGCGACCACCGGGAGCTGCCCCGCGCGAGCCCGGAAGCGCGAGATGCGCTCGGCCGTCCGCATCATGCCTCCTCCGGGAGCGGGTCGCCGTCGTCGTCCATCCTGTCCACCAGCCGGTACACCGCGCGGCGGGGCCAGTCTGTGCTGTCGTCGAGGACGAACACCTCCCACACCTCGTCGTCCCGGTACCGCGCCCGGCCCCGCAGAGCGGCGGGCGGCTCTCCGGGGCCTGCGGTCAGCCGGATCACCGCATCGACCAGACCCGGTCGCTGCATCACCGCTTCGAACGTGACATCGCCATCCATGTCTGCACCCTAGGGATGCGGACGGGCGCCGGAAAGCCAGCAGCTCAGCAGGTGGGCTGCGACCCGGGCACCTTCCCTCGGACGAAGTAGTCGTCGACGATGCCGTCGATGCAGCCGACCCCGCGTCCGTAGGCGCCGTGGCCCTCGCCCTTGTGCGTCACCAGGACCCCGCTCGACAGCAGCTTCGACAACGCGACGGCCTGTGAGTACGGCGTCGCCGGGTCGCCGGTGGTGCCGAGGACGAGGATGGGAGGGGCACCCAGCGCCGTGAAGTCCAGGGTCTCCGTCGGCTTCGGGTAGGGCCAGTGCGCGCACGCCTTCTCGCTCGCCGCGAAGTTGTCGTACACGCCGATGGAGCCGAGCACCGGCGCGGCCTTGCTGATCCGGTCGATGCCCTCCTGGAAGCCCGGGCTGTCGTCACGGGTGGGTTCCGCGCACCCCACGGCGACGAGCACATCCATCAGGCGTCCGAAGTACTCGCCGTCCGGCAGACGTTCGTTGGAGCTGTCGGCCTGCTCGAAGACCGGTCCCGCGTCGCCCTTCTTCACTGCGCGCAGCACCTCGGTGACGGTGTCCCAGGAGAACTCTGCGTAGAGGTTGTACGCGATCGCGTCTACGACCGTGGACGAGTCGAGGAGCCGACCGTCGGACGCCTTCAGCTTCGTGCGGTCGACGGTCAGGATGAGGTCGTGCGCCTGCTTCTTGGCCTTCGCCAGAGGGCCTTGCACGGGACAGTCGGCCGATTTCAGACATTTCGTGAGGTACGCGGCGAACGCGCGGTCGAAGCCGGCGGCCTGCCGGACACTGCTCTCGAACGAGCCGTACGGCGGCTCCACGGCGCCGTCGAGCACCATCCGTCCGACCTTGGCGGGGAAGAGCGCCGCATAGACGCTGCCGATGTACGTTCCGAACGAGATCCCCAGATAGTTCAGCTTGTCGTCGCCGAGCACTGCTCGCATCATGTCGAGGTCACGGCTCACACTGGCGGTGTCGATGTGCGCCAGCAGTGGGCCGGTGTTCTTCACGCACGCGTCGACCCACGCCTTCTGGCGCGTGTCGAGCTCCTTCTCCCAGCCGGCCGAGCCGTACGGGTCGCGGAAGGTTCCGGACAGCATCCGGTCGCGGTCTCGATCGTCCGTGAAGCAGACGATCGGGGTCGACTCACCGACCCCTCGCGGGTCGAACCCGACCACGTCGTAGTCGGACATCACGCCCTTCGAGCCCTGGAAACCGCGCAGGAACTCGATGCCGGAGCCGCCCGGACCGCCCGGGTTGATCAGCATCGAACCGCGCGCCTTTCCGCTCTCCGCCGGCCGCTTCGCGATCGCCAGTGTGATGCGCTCTCCGCCCGGCTTCGCCCAGTCGACGGGCGCGATGAGGTCGGCGCACTGCATCCCCGGGTCGAGGCAGGGGGCCCACGACACATCCTGCTTGTAGTACGGCTCGAGTTCGGGGGCGACCTGCTCGTCCGTGTGCGAGCTGAGGGTGGTCGGGGGGACGATCTTCGGCTTCGCCGCCGACACGCACCCCGTCAGCAGCAGCGCTCCGACGACGGCCCCGGCGAGGAGGCGGAGGGCGCCGAGGCGATGGACGGATGTTCGGCGCGGGGGAGTCACTGACCTGCGGATGCTCATGCATCCACTATTTCAATCAGACGTGCGAGCGCGCATCCTCCGATCGGATGACGTCGGCGGTGGACGCGACCGCCACGAAGTCCTCCACGAGCGTCGAGCGCCGAGAGGCCTCCCAGCCCAGGTGGACCGCGGTCTCCGCCAGGTCGGCGACCGGTACGGCGCGCACGTCCGGGCGGATGTAGAACGTGGCGGTCGAGAGGGGGAGGACGGCGATTCCCGCTCCCATCGCGACCAGCTCGAGCTTCTCCTCGACCGTCCGGCTGGGCCTGCGCCCCGGCGCCCGCCCGCGGCGCGAGCCCCCTACGGTCGCCGTCCATTCGGGCACCGCGGCGGGGTCCTGCAGGAGCTGCTCGTTGCTGAGGTCGGCGAGTCGCACCTCGGCGGATGCTGCGAGCGGATGCGACGACGGGAGCATCGCGACCCGTGGTTCGGTGAACAGACGGACCGAGGCGATGCCGCCGGCGTCGAAGGGTTCGCGCAGGTAGCTGACGTCGGCGCGGCCGTCCAGGAGGACACGCGACTGCTCTTCCCACGTCGTCCGCATGACCTCCACCGTCACGTCAAGATGTGTCTCACGGAACGCGCGCACGGCACCGGTGACCGTGAGTCCCGGCATGAATCCGACGGTGAACACCGTCTCGCCGCGAGCCGCGACGGCGACACGGCGACGGACGGCGGCCGCAGTGGCGAGCAGGGTCTCGGCCTCGTCGCGCAGCATCCGCCCGTGCTCCGTCAGCTCCGTGCCCCGGGTGTCGCGCACGAACAGCTGAACGCCCAGCTCCGCCTCGAGCACTCGGATCTGCCGCGAGAGCACCGGCTGCGCGATCATCAGCGCCTCCGCCGCACGGCCGAAGTTGAGCGTGTCGGCGACCGCGACGAAATAGCGCAGTCGCCGCAGATCGAGGTCAGTGTTCATCTGTCGATGATGCCACTGATACCCATCGGGTGTCACCGAAGGCGGAAGAGGTCTTGGACGCCCGCGTCGGCTCGGCGGAACACTGGATCCGTCCCACCGAAAGGAACCCCCATGTCTCTGAAGAACTCGCACGTCGTCGTCATCGGCGGAAGCTCCGGCATCGGCCTGGCGACGGCCCGCGCGGCGCTCGACGCCGGCGGACGGGTGACCATCGCATCCAGCCGCATATCGAGTGTGGATGCGGCGCTCGCCCAGCTGCCCACGGCATCCGGTCGAGCGGTGAACGTCCTCGACCCCGCCGACCTGAGGGCGTTCTTCGCCGATACCGGGGAGGTCGACCACCTGGCCTACACGGCCGGCGAGCCCTTGAGCCTGATGCCGATGGACGCACTGGATCTCGACCGGGCACGTGGCTTCTTCGAGGTGCGCTACTTCGGTGCGCTCAACGCGGTCGGCGCGGCGATCGGCCACCTGGCGCCCGGCGCATCCATCACCCTCACGTCCGGCTCCGCCCGCACGCGGCCCGGAGGAGGATGGGCGGTCGCGTCCAGCCTGTGCGGCGCGATGACGAGCCTGGCCGGCGCACTCGCGGTCGAGCTCGCGCCTGTGCGGGTGAACGTTGTCGAGCCGGGCATCGTGCGCAGCCCGCTGTGGTCCGGCATGAGTGCGGACGACCAGCAGGCGATGTACGACCAGCAGGCTGCCGTCCTGCCCGTCGGTCGCGTCGGCGAGGTCGACGACGTCGCCCGGGCGTTCGTCTACGCCATGACCCAGGAGTTCATGACGGGGACCTCCATCCCCGTCGACGGCGGCGCGCTGCTCGTCTAGCGCGCCTGCGTCCGGCCGCTCAGCGGCACTGCCCGGCGACCGCGATCTGCTGATCGCTCGGGCGGCCGTAGGCCTCGATGCCGGAGCCCGGCACGTCGAAGCCCATCGCGATCGCCCACGCCGTCGCCCACATCTCGTCGTCGCCCTGGAAGGTCGGACCGTCGAACAGCGGCTTGCACTCCGGACGGACGACCTGCGCGTGGCCGACCTCGTGGGTGATCAGGGCCTTCGCGTTTATGTCCCCGTAGGTCCAGCCCTCCTGCAGGCTGAAGTTGAGGTCGATCGTCGCCCAGCCGCCGTCGCCCTCGTGGTACATCGTCGTCCCCGAGTACCAGCCCTCGCCCAGGCCGCTGACCTTCTCGTGCCACTGGAAGTCGAGGGTGACGCCGTGGGCGATGGAGCGGGCGTAGGCCTCCATCTGCGCGCGTACCGGATACGCCGGGTCCTGCTTGGCCGCCTCGCCGGCGGCCTGCGCCGTGTTGACGCCGTCGATCGCCGAGATCACGGCGAGCAGGCGCGAACCGTCGATGGTCGAGGCCGCCGCGACGTCCGCCTTCGCGTCGTCGATGGCGTGCCGCAGAGTGACCTTGCTCTCGTAGGTCGCGGAGGTGTCGGCCGTGAGCACCTGCTCGCCGTGCGCGGTGAGCTCGGCGGAGACCGCGGCCGCGCTGGTGGACACGGACTTCTGCGCGGCGGTCAGGGCCTTCAGCTCCGCCGCCCGCGTGCGGCGGGTGGTCTCCTCCTGCTTCGCGAGCTCGAGAGTGCCCTGCACGTCGGCGGAGACGCTCCACGGCATCAGGTCGGGGCTGCCGGCGGCCACCCGCGGCGGGTCGAACGGAGTGAACTTCAGACCCTTCGACGCCTTCGTCAGCGACGCCTGAGCATCGGACAGCGCCTTCGCCGTCGACTCCTGCAGGTAGTCCGGACGCTGTTTCACGCCCCATGCGGACAGCGACAGCAGCGCCGCTCGTGCCTTGTCGATCGCCGTTCCGCGGCGGTCGGTGACGTCGTCCAGGGCGGTGGAGGCGGCCACCAGTTCACGGTGCGCCTGCGACTCGGCCTCCGCGGCGAGAGCGCGCCAACCCCATCCCGCAGCCAGCGTCCCACCGGTGATCAGCAGGAGGGCTGCGGTCGCGACGACCCAGAATCGGCCGCGGCGCCGCGGAGCCGAGGGAGTTTCAGGCGTCGAGGAGTCCGGGGGCGTCGACGTGTCGATCGGCGGAACGGCCTGCGGGGCCGCCTCCTCGGGCTCGGGGCGGCTCTGTCGTTCGTCGCTCACGGGTTCCTCTCGCCGCCGATCTGCATGCATGCAAAAATCCGTCCCGGTCACTCTACGGTAATATTTCTCTCTCGCAAGACCCGTGCTCGGGGGCCGTGCGCTGTCGATCTGCGAGCCTCCACAGACTCTCCCGATGACCCGGGCTGTTCGTTCGGCGAACACTTGTATAGTCGAGCTGCTTGAGGGGCCCGTCCTGCGGTCCGGGGGAACGAGGGGGCCGCGTGTTCGACGGACTGCTGGCGCTGGACGTCGTCGATGGACCGGTGCCCGTGGTGGTGTTCGCGCTGGCGGCCGCGCTGCTGGTCGGGCTGCTGCTCCGCCGCCCGTCGCTGCGCTGGCTGCTGCGGATCGCGCTCGCGGCCGTCGTCGGGATCCTGGCCGCCGTCGCGACCTGGCTGATCTGCATCCGCTGGCTGAACCTGTTCGGCGAGTCGCTGGGCTTCGGCAATTACGCCTGGTTGGCGGTCGCCTTCGTCGGCGTGGCCATCGCCGTGGCCAGCATCGGGAGGCGTCCCGCCTGGCGCACGGCCGTCGCGATCGCCGCCGTCCCGGTGTTCCTCCTGGCGGCCGGCGTCGGCATCAACTCCAACTACGGGCTCAACCGCACCCTCGGCAGCGTTCTCGCCATCGCCGTCCAGAAGCCGCTGAAACTCGCCCCGCCCGCGCTCGCCTCCACGGGGTACGACTCGTCGCTCTGGAAGCACTGGACGCCGCCGGCGGACATGCCCGCGCACGGGCTGATCGGCACGGCGAAGATCCCGGCGACCGCGAGCGGATTCCACGCGCGGGATGCCGGCCTGTACCTGCCGCCGGCCGCGCGCGTCGCGCATCCACCCGCCCTTCCGCTGATCGTCATGATGATGGGCCAGCCCGGCAATCCGGACCCGGAACCCATCGCCGAGGTGCTGGACCAGTACGCCGCCACCCACCACGGCCTCGCGCCGGTCGTCGTCGTCGCCGACCAGCTGGGCAGCCCGTACGACGACACGCTGTGCCTCGACACCGCGCGGTTCGGGAAGGCCGAGACCTACGTGACGACGGATGTGACGGCGTGGGCCGAGGGCCACCTCCCGGTCACGCGCGACCACCGGTTCTGGACGGCGGCCGGGTACTCCAACGGCGGGCTGTGCGCGCTGTCGTTCGCGATCGACCATCCGGAGCTGTACGGCGGCATCCTCGATATCTCGGGGGAGGAGTTCCCCGGTGCCGAGCATCCCGACGCGACCCTCCGCGACCAGTTCGGCGGCGATACCCAGGCGTACGAGGCGGCGAAACCGTTCGTCAAGCTGCGGCAGTTCCGGCATCCGGGCATGACGGCGATCTTCACCGCCTGCCGCGACGACCCTGCGTACCACCACGTCGCGCTCCGGGCGGCTGCCGCAGCCCGAGCGGCCGGGATCGACTCCGCGTTCGCCGATCTGCCGACCGGCGGCCACGGACGGGGCGCGCTGATGGGCGGGCTGACCGAGGGCGTGCGGCTGCTGTATCCGCTGCTCGGTCTGGAGAAGCCGCCGGCCTGATCTGCGCGGCCCGATATGCGGCCGCCCTCAGAAGCGCGAGAGCCCGTTGCCGATGATGACCGTCCCGATCACGGTCGCGACGATGATCGCCACCGTCGTGTCGTTGCGCAGGAGCCAGCGCTCGGTCGCGGCGAGCGCCGGCCGCGCCTTGTCGGGACGGATCAGGGCGAACAGTGCCGGGCCGCCGACCGAGCTGCCCCCGATGAGCACGTAGATCGCGATGACGATGACATCCTCGGACACCGGGAGCTTCGCCGGCCCGATCACCAGACCGGCGGCGATGGCGAGCAGGATGGACTTCGGCCGGATGTTCAGCGCGAATCCCAGCCCGAGGGCGGGGAGGGAGCGCATCCTGCCGAGGGCCACCATCCACCGGGGGAGCGTCTCACGTTCCGCCGCCTGCGGGTGCCGTCGCAGCTCGATGACCGCGTAGACGAGCAGGGCGACGCCGACGAGGATCTCCAGGGCGCCGACGAAGGGCTCCGGCCCGACCGAGGTGTTCGCCGGGATGGCGTGCAGGAAGATCGCGAAGAGCGACGTGATCGTGATGAGGCCCGCGACGTATCCGACGACGAACAGGGTCGGCACGCGCGGCCGGGCGGCGCCGAGCAGGAGGACGAGCACCGCGAGGATCGGGACGGAGCTGAGCGCGACCGCGACGGCCAGCGGCAGGAGCTGCCCGATGACGCTCAGCATGCGACTCCTTTCGCCGGAGAGCCCGCGGCGAGCCGGCCGCCCGTGCGCCGTCCGCTCAGCCGAGGGTACGACAGCGGGCACCCGCGCGGACAGGCACGGTCCCCCCTGGAAAACGGCGGCGATCCGTGCGATTGATGGAAGCATGCAGAAGCTCTACTACGCGGGAGGGCACATCTTCCTCGACGACGATGTCTGCGACGCACTGGTGCGCTACGCGCAGGCCCTCGCGGATGTCGGCAAGTCGGATCTGGTCGTCGTGCCGGCGCTCTCCGACGAAGGCCTGCGCGGGGAGACCCGCCTGCTCATCGGGCCGGCGAGCCAGCTGTTCACCGCACCGGCGCTCGACCGCGGCGCCGACCTGCAGGATGCGGAGTCGACCCGGTCGATGCGCGACAAGACGGCACGCCTCCAGCCGTCGTCGCCGGTCATCGGCCGGAACTCGGACCTCCCGGAGGGGGACTTCGGATGAGCAGCACCATCCACACGAGGTGAGAGCACACATGGGAACCCTCTTCTACGGCGCCGCGCGCCTGGCCATCAGCTTCGACGACCGCGTTCTCGCCCACCTCCAGATCGCGATCTCCACGAAACTCCGGCGCCATGAGACCTTCATGCTGAATTGGCGCGACAACGAGTCGGTCGGCGACGGCCGGAGCGGCGTGTGGATCGGCCCGCAGACCGACCTGCACTTCAAGTACTCCGGCGGCCGCTTCCCCGAGATCAACCGCGACTGGGTGAACGCGCTGGTCGTGTCCGCGTCGACGCCGCTCGGCCTCCAGCTGCTCGACGAAGGCAGCCTCGAGGGGCCGCCGTCAGGTACCTCCCTGGATCGCTAGGGAGAACGCGGCCGCACCGTGCGAAGCTGAGCACATGCAGCTTCTCACCGACGGCGTGTACCGCCTGCGGAAGGCGACCGGCGCCAACGCGTATCTCGTCGACACGGGCGACTCCTCCGTCGTCATCGACACTGGGACGCCCGGCGGCGCATCCGCCCTGATCGCCGAGCTGCGGGACGAGCACGGTCTGGGCCCGGTGACCGACATCGTGCTCACCCACTACGACCCCGATCACGCGGGGTCGGCCGCGGCGCTGCAGCGGGAGACCGGAGCCCGGGTGTGGATCGGCGCTCGGGATGCCGACATCCTCCGCAGCCAGACGCCGCCGCCGACGCGGTTCCGCCGCTTCCTGGCGCGGGTCTGGCGTGCCAGCGAGGTTCCGGCGAGCCTGCACGAGCTGCCGGACGCGGGGGAGACGGAGATCGTTCCCGGCGTGCGTGCGATCGCCGCGCCGGGCCATACGCCGGGTCACGTCATCGTCGAGTACCGCGGCGTCGTCTTCGCGGGCGATGCGGTGATGGTCTCGAAGGGCCGCCTCCGCCAGATGCCCGCCGTCCTCACGAGCGACAAGCGCCAGGCGCTCGAAACCGAGCACCTCATCGCGTCCCTCCGCCCGCGCCTCGTGTGCCCCGGCCACGGGGCACCCGGCCGTCTCACCGCCCCCTGACCCCCTCCGCACCTCACCCCTCCGCCCACCGTCGAGTCCGCAAACTTTGCACGCTCCGGTGGCTCACAGCGTGCAGTTTGTGCGGACTCGACGGTGGGCGGATGCGAGAGACGGGTCACTCGCGGGCGACGGAGCGCTGGGCGTCGGCCCAGGCGAGCTGCACCGCTTTGCCGATCCACTCGGTGCCCTGGTACACGTTCTCCTCGCCGAGCTCCGCGAGGAGCCCGCTCGCGGCGAGCTGCTGGCGCACCGCCGCCTCGCTGATGACCAGCTTCAACCGGGATGAGGCGGCGGCCAGACTGCGGGCGTAACGGCGGAGGGAGTCGATGAGCGCCAGATCCAGTTCGTCGGTCCCGCGCAGCCGGATGATCACCACGGAGCCCTCCGTCTCCTCGTCGACGCTCGGCAGCTGCCGCTCGAACGAGGGCGCGCTCGCGAAGAACAGGCTCCCGTACGGCTGCAGCACGATCACCTCGCGCGTGCCGACGGTGGCCGGCGGGTCCGATTCGCGCATCCCGCCGCTCGCGTCGAGGTGCACCTGCCGCACCCGCAGCCGGTTCGACTGCCGCGCGACGAAGAGGATGATGCCGAGCCCGACTCCGGCGAGCACGGCGAACTGCAACGGGATGACGAGGGTGAGCACGAAAGTGACCGTCATGACCGCTGTGGGCAGGATCCCGCTCTTCACGACCGAGTACACGCGGCTCGGCTTGATGGCTGCGTAGCCGATCGTCATGAGCAGCCCGGCGAGCGCCGGCATCGCCGTGAGCGCCACGATGCCCGACGCGAACACGATGACCAGCGCCATCGTCACGCCGGCGACGAACAGCGCCAGCTTCGACCGCGCTCCCGCAGTGACCAGCAGGGAGGACCCCGACATCGACCCGCCGACGGGCATTCCGCGGAACAGCCCCGAGACGATGTTGCCGACCCCCTGCCCGATGAAGTCGCGGGATGCGTTCGCCGGCCGCCCAGTCGCCGTCGGGATGCCCGCGGACACCCCGGCGCCCTGGATCAGTCCGACGAGCGCCAGGGACACCGCGGGGATCAGCAGGTACGGGACGTCGCCGATCGACGGCAGCGTTGGCAGCGGCAGTCCGGCCGGAACCACCACGATGTCGCCGAGCAGGGGCACCCGCGCATCCACCCACAGATTCAGAGCGGCGGCGGTCAGCGACCCGACGACGACCGCGATGACGAGCCCGAACCCGCCCACAGGTGTGCGCTGGAGCACGACGATGGTGAGGATCGTGACGGCACCGACGATCACGGTCGGGATGCTCCATTGCGGGATGTGCCGGAGCAGGTCGATCGACCGCGTCACCCGGTTGCTGCCTTCCCCCGAGTAGCCGGTGAACGCCGATAGCTGGCCGAGGATGATGTTGACGCCCACCGCGGTGATGAACCCGGTCATGACGTCGGCGGGGACGAAGCGGATCAGCCGTCCGCCCTTCAGCAACCCGGCGATGCACATGACCAGCCCGGTCATGAGGGCGAGCGTGAAGAGCGCACGGTCCGGGTCGGGACGCGTCTCCAGGTTCGCGTCCTGGATGACGAGGGCCATCGCCCCGGTCGCCTGCACCGCCATGAACGTGCTGCTCGTGAGCACGGCCGCGCCGACCATCCCGTACAGGTACGCATAGAGCCCGGCGAGCGGGTTGACGCCGGCGAGCAGCCCGGACGCCAGGCCGTCCGGCACGCTCTCGATGCCGAGGACGATCCCGGCGATGGCGTCCTTGACGATGTCACGGCGACGCAGCCGTCGCTTCTTGGCGCGCACAGGCCACAGGGTAGCGACGGCCGCCGCTCCCGGCTGGACAGCAGTTGAGCCCTCGGATAGATTCCCACCGTGCCGACCACCACTGCGACGAAGGCGCTGCTGATCGGCGGCCGCTCGGGAGTCGGCAAGTCGACGGTCGCGCTGGCGATCCACGACATCCTCTCGGCCGGCGACGTCGCGCACGCCATCATCGAGGGCGACAACCTCGACCTGGCGCACCCAGCCCCGTGGGGCGCGTATCCGGAAGCGCTGCTCGCGGAGCGAAACCTCGCCGCGATGTGGACCAACTACCGCGACCTGGGATACGGCCGCCTCGTCTACACGAACACGGCGGCCGTGGTCACGATCCCGCAGCTGCGGCAGGCACTCGGCGAGGATGCGGAGATCGCGGCCGTCCTCCTGCAGGGCAGCGACGAAGCGGTCCGGGGACGGCTGGCCCAGCGCGAGCGCGGCGCATCCTTCGACGCCCACCTGGCGCGCAGTGCGGCAGCTGCGGTACGGCTGGAAGCCCACGCCCCCGAGTCCGTGATGCGCATCGACACGACGGGCAGGACGCCGGAGGAGGTCGCGGTCGACATCCTCCGTACGGTCAGCTGGCTTCCACACACCCTGTCCGGCTCGCCGGTCGAAGATGGTTCGGCATGACCACGGACGTTCCCTTCCATCCTCTCCCGATCGACCAGGCCGACGTTCACTACGTGCCCGGGCCGGATTCGGCGCCACAGGAGGGCGTGCCTGCCGGCGTCACCACGCGGTTCGAGTTGGAGAGCTCAATCCGGTTCCCCGGTACGAGCCGCACCGTGTGGGTCCACGTGCCGCCCGGCGTGGATGCCGGTTCTCCCGCCCGCGTGATGGTGTTCAACGACGGCTGGTGGTACCTCGACCCCGACGGCGACGTGCGCGGCGGAGTCGTGCTGGACAACCTCATCCATCAGGGTGCGATCCCTCCGATGATCGGCGTCTTCGTCGACCCGGGCGTGCTGGCCGACGGCCAGAAGAACCGCAACCGGGAGTACGACGCCTTCGACGCCCGCTATGCCGACTTCCTCGTGGATGATGTGCTCGCCGCGGTGGGGGAGCGTCACGTCCTCTCTCAGAGGGCGGCCGACCGCGGCATCTGCGGCGGCAGCTCGGGTGGCAACGCTGCCTTCACGGCCGCGTGGATGCGACCGGATCAGTTCGGCCGCGTGATCGCGTTCAATGCCAGCTTCGCCCAGATGCCCGGCGGGAACCCATATCCCGCACTGCTCGGAACCGAGCCGACGCGGGCGACGCGCATCCTCCTGCATGCCGCCCACCGCGACCTCGGCTGGAATCAGCGGACCGGCAATTGGTTCGCGGAAAACCTCCGCACGGCGGCTGCGCTCGCGGAAGCCGGATACGACATGCGACTCGTTCTCGGCGACGGCGGCCACAGTGCGAATCACGGCGGCGTGCTGCTGCCCGATGCGCTCCGGTGGCTGTGGAGGGCGGTAGACCGGCCAGCCGAGGCGACTCGGTGACCACCCGCAACGCACCTCTGCTGGTTGTCATGTGCGGGCGCTCGTTCTCCGGAAAGTCGACGCTCGCGCTCGCGCTGGCAGACCGGCTCGGGGCGCAACGGGTGAGCCTCGACGCCATCAACGAAGAGCGCGGACTGCGCGGCGGCGACGGCATCGCCGTGTCCGAGTGGATGCGCACCAACGACGAAGCGTCGGCTCGTGTCGAAGAAGCGCTCAGCGCGGGACGCGCCGTCGTCGTCGACGATACGAGTTCGCCGCGCTTCCTCCGCGACCGCTGGCGTGAACTCGCCGCCCGCGCTCACGCCGAGACGGCCCTCGTCTTCGTCGACGCCCCGGAGGAGCTGATCCGCGCGCGTCTCGCGGCGAACCGCAGCGACCTCGCCCGCCACGACGTCACCGACGACGTGATGGATGCGCACCTGGGCGCCTTCGAGGCTCCGGAGACGGACGAGCACGCGATACCAGTGGATGCGCGCACACCCATCGACGCCTCCGTCGCCCAGGTGCTCGCCGCCTTGGCAGAGCGCCACCCGTCCTGAGAGGGGCGCGGAGCAGCAGCCGTGGCCTTCTCCACCACGCCGAGACTCTCGAGGGCCGTCAGAACTCCCCGAGCCCCTTGCCGATCAGCACGACGCCGATCACCAGGAGCAGCACGGCCATGATGGTGGCGTTGTTGTAGACCAGCCAGGTGCGCAGGGATTCGAGGGGGCGGGCCATCCGGGCGGAGGCGGCCAGGTAGGCGATGACGGGGATGGCGACGGTGGATGCGGCGATCACCGTGTAGACGATCACCGCGACGACCGTCTCCGCCGTCGTCTGCGCGTCGGAGCCGATCGCGACGCCGGCGGCGACACCCATGAGCAGGTTCTTCGGGTTGAGGGCGGAGAGGAGGAAGCCGAGCACGAGCGCTCGGGCGCCCGTCATCGTGTCGATCGCCGACATCCACTTCGGCAGCGCCGGTTCGGTACCGACCTTCGGGCGCCCGCGCCACTGCTGCACCGCGAGCACGAGCAGCAGCAGGCCCAGCACGATCTCGACGGTGCCCAGGATCGGCTTGGACTCGTCCGGGTCGCCCTGCGGCAGGACCGACGAGAGGAGGGTGAACACCACGACGGCGACGACGATGCCGAGCAGCCAGCCGAGGAGGAAGCCCAGGCTGGTCCCGCGCGCTTTCGGCGACAGCAGCATGAGGATCGCCGCGATGATCGGGATGGGGCTGATCGCCACGCCGAGCGCGAGCGGGATGACGTCTCCGATGACCGGTCCCATGGGTGTCCTGCTTTCTCGTGGCCGTCAGCCGACGGAGGGGGCGCCGAGGTCCGCGAGCGCGGCCCGGTTGGTCGGGTAGAGGCGCTCGTCGTCGAGCACGCCGAGGTCGCGCATCCGGTCGACGAGTTCGGTGCGCGGGCGGCTGAACGACAGGCCGACGCCGTTGTCGTGCAGCCAGGCCTTCAGGCCGGCGAAGGCCTCGGCGCCGGTCACGTCGATGTCGGTCACCGCCTCGAGGTCGAGGACGACGTTCCGGACGCCGCTCGCCGAGGTGACCGCGCGCTTGACGGCGTCGGCGAAGACCGACCCGTTCGCGAAGAACAGGGGAGCCGCGAGGCGGATGATCACGATGCCCGGGGCCGTCGTCGCTCCGCGCGGCGCCGGGTCGAGCAGCGACGAGTGCGGGTCGCCGTCCGCCTCGAGGACGTCGATGGCGGGGGAGGAGGCCCGCTGGGCGAGGTTGATCAGCGCGAGGACGAAGGCAACGAAGATGCCCGGGATCGCGCCGATCAGCACGGTCACGACGAAGCAGACGGCGCCGATCGCGAACTCGAACCGGTCCTGCCGCCACAGCTCCCCGAATTCGCGGATGCCGAGCAGCGGGATGATCGCGACGCCCACGATCGCGCCGATGGCAGGCGAGGGGATGTGCTCCAGCAGTCCCGTGCCGAACACGAGCAGCAGCAGGGTGCCGACGGCCGCGACCAGCGACGGCAGCTGGGTGCGAGATCCCGCCTGGTCCATCGCCGCGGTGCGCGAGGTCGACGACCCGACCGCGAAGCCGCCCGTCGCGCCGGCGGCGACGTTCGCCGCCCCGAACGCGAGCAGGTCGCGGTTGGGGCTCGTGCCGTAGCGGTGCTTCTCGCCGTAACTGCGCGCGACGAGCAGCCCTTCGGCCATGGTCACCAGCGTCAGCGCGATGGCCGAGGGGATGAGGGCGAGCCAGCGACCCCAGTCGAGCACCGGCCAGGTGAGGGTCGGCGGACCCGCATCCACCGGGCCGAGCACGGAGACGCCCTGCGCCTCCAGCCCGCTGGCGACGACGGCCACGGTCGCGACCACGAGCACGATCAGCGCCCACGGGACCGCCCGGGCGACGCGCTTGCCGACCACGAGCACGACCACAGAGAGGGCGGCGATCAGCACCGACCAGCCGTTCAGGGTGGGTAGCCCGGTGACGAGCGCGCCGACTTTGTCGGTGAACTCGGCGCCGGAGTCGATCTTGACCCCGAGCATCTTGGCGATCTGGCTGACCAGGATGTCGAGCGCCAGCCCGCCGACGAACCCGACCAGGATGGGCTTGGAGAGGAAGTTCGCCAGGAACCCGAGCTTGAGCACCGCCGCGAACGCGAACAGCACTCCGCAGATGATCGCCTGCGCGAACGCCAGGGTGAGGTAGTCGGCGGACCCCGCGACGGCCAGTCCGCCGATGGAGGAGGCGACGAGCGCGGCCGCCGCCGCATCCGGCGACGCCACCAGCTGCCGGGACGACACGATCAGGGCGTACACGATCGCGGGGAGCACAAGCGCGTACAGCCCGGCCGTGGGCGGCAGCCCGGCGATCTGCGCGTAGCCGATGTTGAGCGGCACGGCGATGGCCAGCAGCGTGACGCCCGCGACCGCCTCGCCGCCGGCATTGCGCCAGGTGAGACCCGTGAGCGGTCGCTGCATGCGCTCAGTCTGGGGGGAGACGGATGGGCCGCGCTAGAGCCGGATTCTCGCCGGACACCGCCCCTAGACGCCGGCCCGCTCGGTCAATATCCTGGCGCCACGTGCCGCGACGACGCGAGCGCATCGTACGGTCGGGGGACGTCGACTCGACCTCGTCGGAGGGACGAAACCATGACCGTCGAGTTGCCCGGACGACTGGCCGACCTCCCCAGCGACGGCGACCTGCCGTCGAGCGAGGCGATCCCGACGATCTTCGACGAACTGGACTACCAGCTCGCCTGCCAGGCGTACCTCTGGGCCCTGCCGCTCGTCTCCTACGCGCAATGGAAGACGCAGCACTACGACGTGTTCGGCGCCACCGGAAGCGACCTGGTGCGGTACCTCAGCTACCGGGATCGGCTGGGACTGATCACGGCGAACGCGACGACCCCGTACATCCTGAACTTCTTCGACCTGTCCGCCAGCGGGCCTCTCGTGATCGAACTGCCCGCCGGACCGACGGCGGGAGGGGTCTCCGACTTCTGGCAGCGCGAGGTGGGTGCGATGGGCGAGATGGGCCCGGACCGCGGTCAAGGCGGCAAGTACGTCATCCTCGGACCCGGCATGGACGAGCCGGATGGTCTCGGCGACGACTATCGCACCCTGCGGTCCTCCGGCGTCAACATCATGTTCGGGTTCCGCACGCTCGACCCCGACCCGGAGCGCGCCGACGCCCTGGTGCGTGCCGTGCGGATCTATCCGTACGCCGATCGCGAGAACCCGGCCCCGACGCGCATCGTGTCGCCCGACGGCCGGCCCTGGACCGGCGATCAGCCGCGCGGGCTCGACTATTGGAGGCGGCTGCACGACATTTACCAGAGCGAGGTGGTCGACGAGCGCGACCGCTTCTACCTCGCCATGCTCAAGCAGCTCGGCATCGAGAAGGGAAAGCCGTTCGAGCCGTCCGAGCGCCTGGTCCGCATCCTGGAGCAGGGAGCGGCGGCGGGGGAGCTGATGGCGCAGGCGAACACGTTCGCCAAGCGGTTCGCGCAGGGCGCCTACTGGCCGGACCGGCGCTGGGAGCAGGCGATCGTCCTCGACGACTCCGCACAGCGCGGCGATGGATATGACGAGCTGCTCGAACGCGCCTCCTGGTTCTACGAGGCGGTCAGCTACTCGGAGGCGATGAAGAGCCAGACGCCCGGCGTCGGCCAGGCGTATCTCGGCGCGTACACCGACGGCGACGGCGCGTGGCTCGACGGCGGCCGCAGCTACACCCTTCACGTGCCCGCGGAGGTCCCGGCGAAGCTGTTCTGGTCGGCCACCGTCTACGACGTGGCCACACGCTGCCTGATCGACACCGAGCAGCAGCGCGGCGACCGCGGCTCGCGCGACCCCGAGCTGGTCACCAACGCCGACGGCTCCGTCGACCTGTTCTTCGGCCCGACACCGCCCGCGACGGGCGACACGAACTGGGTGCAGACCATCCCTGGCAAGCACTGGTTCTCGTACTTCCGCCTCTACGGCCCGCTCGAGCCGTACTTCGACCGCAGCTGGAAGCTGGGGGACATCGTCCCGGTCTGAGGTGGTTTCCCCTGAACTGTCGAAACGCGACGCCCGCGTTCGTAGCAGGGGTGGAGGCTGCCGCGAGGAGGCGGCCCGGAGGGAGAGGATGAGCGCATGCAGTATCTCGTGAACGTCATCGACAGTCGCAGCAACTCGGGCACCGAGGAGGAGGCCGTCGCCATCGACGCCTTCAATGACAAGCTGCGGGCCGGCGGCCACTGGGTGTTCGCCGGCGGACTGGCCGACCCGTCCGTGTCCACCGTCATCGACGGGCGCGGCGACGAGCCTGACTTCACCGACGGCCCGTTCGTCGAGGCGAAGGAGTGGGCGGCCGGGTTCTGGCTGATCGAAGCACCCGACCTCGACGTCGCCCTGGCGCTGATGGCCGAGGGCTCAAAGGCCTGCAACCGCCGGCTCGAGGTGCGACCCCTCCTCGTCGTGTGACCACTCCTCGACGGGTCACCGCCGCGCACGACGCCCTCACCCGGGCCCACCGCGAGGAGTGGGCGCGGGTCGTCGCCACGCTCGCCAAGCGGTTCGGCAGCCTCGACCTGGCGGAGGAGTCCGCCGCCGAGGCCTTCGCGACCGCCGCCGAGCGCTGGCCCGTCGACGGCATCCCGCCGAATCCCGGCGCGTGGCTCACCACCACCGCCACCCGCAAGGCGATCGACCGCATCCGCCGCGAGAGCACCCGCGACGCCCGGCACAGGGAGGCGCACCTCGTGTACGACACGCAGCCCGAGCCGGTCGGCGCGGTCGACGACGACCGGCTGCGGCTCATCTTCACGTGCTGTCATCCCGCTCTGGCGATGGAGGCGCGGATCGCGCTGACCCTGCGGATGGTGGGCGGCCTCAGCGTGCCCGAGATCGCCCGCGCGTTCCTCGTCCAGGACACCACGATGGGCGCACGCATCACCCGGGCGAAGGCGAAGATCGCTGCGGCGAACATCCCGTACCGGCTGCCGACCGCTGACGACCTGCCGCAGCGGGTCTCCGGTGTTCTGACCGTCCTGTTCCTGATCTTCAACGAGGGATACCTCGCCTCCGGCCCCGACACTGCGCCGGTGCGGCGAGATCTCACCCGGGAGGCGATCCGTCTCACGCGGCTCCTCCACGAACTCCTGCCGGGCGATGGCGAGATCACCGGGCTGCTCGCGCTCATGCTGCTCAGCGAAGCGCGGAGCGACGCCCGCGTCTCATCCACCGGCGAGCTGGTGCCGCTGGGGGAGCAGGACCGCGGGATGTGGGATGCGTCCCTCATCGCCGAGGGCCACGCTCTGGTACGCGAACGGCTGGCGTCGGGTCAGCCGCCCGGCCGGTACCAGCTGCTGGCGGCGATCAACGCCGTGCACACGGACGGAGACGCGCCGGACTGGGCGCAGATCGTCGCACTGTACGACCAGCTCGCGGTGCTCGATCCGTCGCCCATCGTCCGGCTGAATCGGGCGGTCGCGGTGGGGGAGCGGGATGGCCCGGAGGCCGGCCTCGCGCTGCTGGACGCGCTCGCCCCGCAGCTGTCCGGCTACCACCCCTTCCACGCGGCGCGCGCGCTGCTGCTGGTGCGGCTGGGACGGGAGGTGGATGCGCGCGCCGCCTACGAGTCCGCGCTCGCGCTGACGGACAATGCGGCCGAGATCGCCTACCTGACCCGGCGGCTGGCGCGCCTCGCCGCGCGCTGAGGGGCCCGATAGCATGGCGCCACCGCCGTCCGACCTCTCAAGGAGACGTCCCATGCCCATCGCCCTGGACAATGTCGGCATCGCCGTCGACGACATCGAAGCCGCGATCGCGTTCTTCACCGACCTGGGCCTCACCGTGCTCGGGCGCGACACGGTCAGCGGAGAGTGGGCGGACACCGCGGTCGGGCTGGACGGCAACCACGCGAAGATCGCGGTGCTGCAGACGCCGGACGGCCACGGCCGCCTGGAGTTCTTCGAGTACCTGCACCCGGACGCGATCCCGACGCAGCCGACGCTGCCGAACGAGATCGGCATGCACCGCGTCGCGTTCTCCGTCGATGACATCGATGCGTCGCTGGCGATCGCGGCCCGGCACGGTTACCACCCGCTGCGGGGCGTCGCGACCTACGAGGACATCTACAAGCTGACCTACCTGCGCGGGCCGAGCGGGATCCTGCTGATGCTGGCGCAGAAGCTGACGCCCGCAAGCGACTGAGCGGAGCGCGAACTACTCATTGAGCCTCGCTTCTCTACGCAACGGCCTACTCTGCCGCCCGAATCCGGCTGAGTAGTAGTAAGGAGCCGGTGATCCTGGGTGAGCTTCCCTGTGGAGCAAGACACCCGAAAGGAACACAATGAGCAGAATTCGCAACGCCGTCCTAGCCGGCGTGCTCGTCGCGGGGCTCGGAGGTGGCGGCGTCCTCGCCGCTACACCCGCGTACGCGACACCGGTGGTAACGCTCGCCGGGGGTACCCTCACCAGTGCGACTGGAACCGCGGGTGAGACCCTGGACATGGCTATGACCGGGCCGGTTTGGAACTTCAGCGAGCCCGTTTCCACCATCTTCGTCAACATCACCGTCCCGGCGGGGACGACCATGACCCCGGGAACAACGTACGTTGATGACGTCCGTTACGACCTGAGTCCGCTGTCTGGAAGTCCGGCGACTACCTGGCGCTTGTCCATGCGTGCGGCGAATCCCGCGCTCACCTTGAACGCATCCAGCATCAGCATCCTGACAATCCCCATTTCGCAGACCACGCCGGCCGCCTTACAAGGCGCCGTGACGTACGAGATCGTGAGGCTTACCCCGGAGGCGACTCGAGTGGCCGAAACCATCACGGGTGCTCCCACGGTATCGGCGACATTCACATGGACCGACACCCAGGTCGACACCCCTGTGCTCTCCACCGCGATCGGAGGCGCCGCGACCGTCGCGGCCCTCGGCGCCTCCGGCATCGTGCTCCTCCGCCGCCGCAACGCCGAGCAGGCATGACCCCTCCGACCAGATTGGACAGGTGACGTCATGTACGGAACCGCAACCCCGATCGTCGGCGGGATCGCCGGCGCCACAGCCCTCGCCACGACCGGATTCGACGCCTTCGCCTACACGTTCATAGCGGCCGCGTTCGTCCTGGTCGGGCTGGCGCTCGTGCGCGCCAACTACATCCGTCGGCGTCGCGCCACCCGCGCGGCGACGGCCGCCTCGGCCTGACCGGCCGAGCAGCAGAACCTCCGGGGTCGCGTCCCTAGCGTGACCCCGGGGCTCCGCCAGCCTCTCCGCGCCCTGCACCCGTTCACCCGCCCACCGCCGTGGGCTGCTTTTCCCGAGCCCACGAAGGAACCCGACGATGTCCACCATCGCTCCCGCTACCCCCGCGCCCTCCCGGCGCGCCGCCCGACGGCTGCTGACCGCGGCCCGCATCCTCCTCGGCCTCGCCGTCGTCGCGCTCGGCATCCTCTTCCTGGTCGTGGAGTACTCCGCGCGCCTCCTCGAGGCGCAGGTCGGCGCCTGGCTGGTCGACACGCTCTTCGCGACCAACGCCCTCCCGTCGCTCAGCGCCGGAACCCCGGCCGTCGTCTTCGGCGTCCACGACACGTTCCTCGCGCTGCGCATCACCATCGAGTGCTCGATCGCCCTCTACGCCGGCAGCATCGTCATCTTCGGCGGACTGCTCATGATGCTCCCGCGCCTGCGGACCGTCCGTGTCGTCGTCGCCACCGCCCTCGGTGCGGGTCTGATGATCCTGCTCAACCAGGTGCGGATCGTCGGCCTCGCGTGGGTGCTCTCCGAGTACGGACGTGACGGCTTCGAGTGGGCGCACAGCCTCGGCGGCAGCTTCCTGATGACCGCCGGGCTCGTCGTCAGCCTGGGCGTCTTCCTCGGAATCGTCCCGCGACGTCGCCCGCGCCGCCGCCTCCGCGCGACCAGAAAGACGGTGCGCTGATGGACCTGCTCTTCCCCATCCTGAACACCATCGCCGGCGTGGTCATCTCGCTCTCGCTGGTGTACTTCCTCGCCGCGATGGGCGCCGGGATGCACGAGCTCCGCAAGAACAAGACCAAGCTCGGCGTGCAGGGCGACGCCCGTTACGAGCAGCCGTTCCTCGACGAGCCGGAGACGTTCGACGTCTACTTCCTGGTGCCGTGCCTGAACGAGGAGGCCGTCATCGGCGCAACCGTCGCGGCCCTTGCGCCGGGCCGTCGCAGCACGACCATCGTCATCGACGACGCCTCCGACGACCGCACGGCCGAGGTCACCCGCGAGCAGGGCGGACCGAACACGATCGTGCTCAGCCGGCAGCTCCCGAACGCACGCACCGGCAAGGGGGAGGCGCTCAACGACGCCTACCTGCTCGTCCGTCGGCTCGTCGAAGAGCGGGGCCAGGATCCGGCCCGCGTGCTCATCTGCGTCATGGATGCCGACGGCCGCCTCTCCGACGGCGCACTGTCGCACGTCCTCCCGATCTTCGAGGATCCGAAGGTCGGCGGCCTGCAGCTCGCCGTGCGCATCCGCAACCGCAACACGAACTTCCTCACCCGCTTCCAGGACTTCCAGTTCTGGTCGATGTCGGCCATCACGCAGTTCGGCCGCCGGAAGACCGGCACGGTCAGCCTCGGCGGCAACGGCCAGTTCACACGGATGTCGGCGCTGGAAGGACTTGACGGGATGCCGTGGTCGGCCTCCCTCACCGAAGACCTCGACCTGGCCATCTCGCTGCTCATCAACGGGTGGACGCTGGAGACGACCCCTGCGGCCTCCGTCGACCAGCAGGGGGTCGAATCCCTCCGCCGGCTCATCGTCCAGCGCCGCCGCTGGTACCAGGGCCACATGACGGCGGGCGAGCGCATCGTCGACATCTGGAAGAACCCCGACCTCTCGAACGCGCGCATGTTCGAGATGTCCGCCTACCTCTCCGTGCCGTGGCTGTTCGACCTGCCCTGGTCGATCCTATGGCACTGGCTGCTGTTCACGTTCATCGTCCGTGCCGACTCCGTGTTCTCGTACGTCGACGGCCCGCTGTCGCTCGTCGTCGGCCTGGTCGCCTGGTACGTGCTCACGTTCGCGCCGTCGATCCTCACCACCGTCGTGTACCTGCGACGAGACCGGCGGGTCGGACTCGGCTGGGCGATCCTCATGGGTCACGCCTTCCTCGTCATGAACTACCTCTCGTTCGCCTGCGCCTGGGGAGCGCTGCTGCGGATGATCCAAGGCCGCACCGGGTGGGACAAGACCGCCCGGTCGGCCGAACCCGGGGGAGCGACCGCATCCCCGTCCACCACCTCCGCGGCCGCCTCCGCGCCCGCGTCACACTAAGGAATCAACGAACAATGAAGAGCATCCGCATCGGACTCGCCGCCGCCGGGATCGGGGTCGTCCTCGCAACCTCCGGCGCCGGCCTCGCCTCCGCCGAGGAAGCCGCCCCGAAGAGCGAGCACGCGGTCGTCGCGATCACCGCCCCCGTCGACTTCACCCGCGCAGACTCGAAGAATCCCGAGTTCCGCGGAACGGGCGCGCCGGGCGCATCCGTCGTCGTGGGAGACCCGCAGGGGACCGTACTGTGCGCGGCCAAGGTCACCGCCTCCGGCTGGTCGTGCACCTCGGTCGTCGACATGGGCGACGGCTCCACCTCCGTCACCGCGACCCAGAACGCGTGGGGCGAGATCACCAGGGACGTCGCCACGTTCGAGGTCGCCCACCAGGAGAAGCCGCTGTTCGAGAACTGGATGATCCTCGGGGCCGCCAGCGTGCTCCTCGTCATCGTCAGCGGCATCAGCCTGACCGTCGCGCGAGCGCGCAAGCGTCGTCGCGAAGCCGCGGAGAAGGCAGAAGGGAAGACCGCGGCCGGCACCGCCGCGCCGACCCGCGACCCGAAGGGCGCCGAGGCCTCCGCCGACCGCGTCCTGAGCCGGTGAGGGGCCGCAGCACCCTCGCGTCCGCCCTCCTCGCTCCCCGAGGGGGCGACGCGGGGCGATCCGGATTCCGCCACTACGCGGCGATCGACGGGCTGCGCGCGGTCGCTGTCCTGTCGATCGTCGTCTACCACACCGGCTTCTACACGAACGGGCTGTTCGGCGTCGACGTGTTCTTCGTCCTCTCGGGCGTCTTCGTCACCCTGATGCTGACGCGGGAGTACTTCCGCGGCGAGGTGCGCGTCGGCCGCTTCTACGCCCGGCGGGTGAAGCGGCTGCTGCCGGGGCTCGTCGTCACGCTCGCCATCACGGCCGTCCTGGTGTGGATGCTCGGCTCACCCGCCGAGCGTGCCGACTTCCTCCCGCACGCGCTCGCGTCCCTGGCGAACATCGCCAACTGGGAGCAGATCCTCAACGGCGACGCCTACTGGGAAGCGGTCGAGGCCGGGCCGCTCAGCCACATGTGGTCGCTCTCGGTCACAGAGCAGTTCTACCTGATCTGGCCGCCGATCCTGCTGCTCATCCTGTTCGTCCACCGGCGCGGCCGTCCGCTGACGGTCGCCACCCGGCCCACGCGGGTCGCCATCGCGGCCTGGGTGAGCACGGGGCTGTTCCTGCAGCTGTCGATCTGGACCGCGTACGTCTTCTCCACCTCCGGTGCGGATCGCGCGTACCTCGGCACGGACACGCACGCCCTCAGCCTGGCCGCCGGGGTGACCACTGGCCTGATCATCGCGGTCCGCGAGCGGCGGCCGTTCGCCCGGACCGAGCGCGGGCGCCGCGTCCTGGTGCGCTCGATCGTCGGTGTCGTCGCGGCCTTCCTTATCGTCCAGCTGAGCATCGCGGCCGAGACCTACCACGCGTCGTGGCTGTACTACGGCGGCCTCGCGGCCGTCGCGGTGCTCGCCGGGGTGCTGGTGTGGAGCCTGACCGGCCCGAGCGTCCTTACCGCGTTCCTCAGCTGGACCGTCCTCGTCACGCTCGGGCGTGCGTCCTACTCGATCTTCCTCGTCCACCTGCCGCTGATCTGGCTGGTCAGCACGCTGAGCCCGGGCACCCCGCCGCTCGGGCTGCTCACCAGCGTGCTGCCGCTCAGCGTGCTGTGCGGACTGGCGCTCCACTTCGCGGTCGCCGAGCCGCTGCGCCGCTCTCGGTGGCGCAAGCCCGGCAGCCTGCTCGCCGCGACGGCGGTGACGCTGTGCGCCACCCTGATCGCGGTCGCGGGGACGCCGCCCGCACAGACGACAGCGGGCGGGGGAGTGCGCGTGCTCACCCTCGGCGACTCGCTCGGCGCCGACTTCGCCTCCGCGCTCGCGCTGGAGGAGGCGGGCGTCCGCACCTCGATCGTCGACCGGAGTGTCGGCGGATGCGGGATCTTCTCGCCCGAGCAGACCCGCACCCCGGAGGAGCCGGAGCTCGCGGTTCCGCGCGACTGCCTGCCCTGGGAGCAGCGCTACCGCGACGCGCTCGCGGAGGCCCATCCTGATGTCGTGCTGATCACCCTCGGCTGGGATGCGGTCGGCCAGAAGCTCGACGGAAAGTGGACCGACCTGGCCCACCCGGCGGCGCGCTCCCACTACCGCGACCAGCTCGAGACCCTGCGCACGATCATCGCCGCAGCGGGCGTTCCCGTGCTGCTCACCAACTCCCGGCCCGACTCGCCCGTCACCGAGCCGGACGCGGCTGCCGCACACGACGCCCTGATCGCCGAGTTCGTCGCCGCCACCCCCGAGGTCACCCTGCTCGACCTCAAGGGCAAGGTCTGCCCGAACGGACGCTGCACCACCTCCACGTCCGACGGCGACCCGCTGTATGTGGACGGCGTCCACTTCAGCGAGGCGGGCCTGCGGGACATCGCGCCGTGGCTCGGCTCGGCGGTGGCGTACGCCGACCGCCGCTGACCGGCATCAACCGGCGGCCACCACCACTCACGACCGCTCACCGCATCCACCACTCGCCGCCGCCCCACTCACCCATCGCCCCACTCACCACCCCGGCCGACTACTCAGCCGCGCCGCCTGGGCCGCGCATCCACTACCCAATGCCCGCCGATCCCGCGCTCAGCGCCCGGAGCGCAGACAACGCTGAACTCGCCCCTGTTGAAAGGAACCCTCCCATGAGAACACCCGCCCGGACCGGAATCGCGGTCGTGCTCGGCACGCGACCGGAGATGGTGAAGCTGGCCGGCATCATCGCCGAGCTGGGGGAGCAGGCCCGCGTCTTCCACACCGGACAGCACTACGACCCGGCGCTCTCCGGCGACGTCTGGACCTCGCTCGGCCTGCCCGAGCCCGAGGCCGTGTTGGATGTCGGGGGCGCCACCCGTGCCGTCCAGGTCGCGTCGGCCCTCCACCAGCTGGATGTGCACTTCGCCGAGCGGCCGCCGCGCGCGGTCGTCGTCCAGGGCGACACCAATGCGACCCTCGCCGGTGCCCTCGCGGCGAACGCGCACGACATCCCGCTCATCCACGTGGAGGCCGGCCTCCGCAGCTTCGACCGCGCCATGCCCGAGGAGCACAACCGCGTGATGGTCGACCACCTCTCCGACCTGCTCTGCGCTCCCACCTCCACCAACGTGGCCAACCTCCGCGCCGAGAACGTCGCGGCCGGCCGCGTGCTCCTCACCGGCAACACCGTGGTCGAGGCGGTGGACGCGCAGCGCCTCGATGACCGCGCCGCCGCCGCTGTGCTCGACGCCCACGGGCTGACGCCGAACCGCTATGTGCTCGCCACCTTCCACCGGCCCGAGAACACCGACCCGCTGGACGTGCTCACCACAGTCCTGGAGGAACTCGCGAAGATCGACGCCGAGGTCGTCGCGCCGCTGCATCCCCGAACCCGCTCCCGGATCGAGAAGGCGGGGCTGTCGCACCTGCTCGCACCGCTGACGGTGATCGACCCGGTTCCGCCCGCGGAGTTCCTGGCGCTCGCGGGCAACGCGGCGGTGCTGGTGTCCGACTCCGGCGGTGTCCAGGAGGAGTGCAGTGTACTGAAGCGGCCGCTCCTCGTCGTGCGGGCCTCCACCGAGCGCCCCGAGGTCATCGGCACGTTCGCCGAGCGGACCAACCCCGGACCGGAGATCTCCCTTATCGTCAACGAATGGCTGGACGGCCTGGCCGCGAAGCACGCCGAACTGGCCCGCACGCCGAGCCCGTACGGCGACGGATCAGCATCGGAACGGATCGCCACGGCCATCCACTCGCTGCTCGCCCGTCAGGCTGAACAAACTCTGAGCGTTCGCTGAGTCGCCGTAATGCCAGCATTTTGACCTCGTCCTCCTGAGTAGGCGGACTGATCCCAGCTCCGCCGTCCGGGGAGATCAGGGGAGCGACAGATGCGGGTGGCGACGCAGCAGGAACGTGAGTGGGCCGACGTGGTGGGCGCGGGGCAGAGCGCCTCGAGCAACCCCGCGATCATCGCGACGCGGGATTGGGTCTCGCACGGTCAGGACGTGCTCATCCTCGGCGACGACGGAGCGGGCAAGACGCACCTCGCGCAGCAGCTGCGCGAGCTCTTCCTCGACCGTGGGACCAACGTCCTCATGCTGTCGGGTTCGCGTTCGAGCCGCGACACCGCTCTCGCGCCGTTCCTGTTCCACGACCTCGTCGCGCTCGACCAGCCGAAGCATCGCTGGGTGCCCGCGGAAATCGTGCGCATCCTGACGCCCGAACTGCGGGGCCGCAGCAACGTCATCCTCATCGACGGCGTCGACCTCCTCGACCAGGAGTCGGTGCTCGTCGTCGAGCGCCTGCTGGAGACCACGAGCAGCCGCCTGGTCGGCACCGCCGGGCTCGACCTGCCGCTCGACCGGGGCGGTCGAGGGAGCGCAGACGACGACGCCACTCGACCCGTGCGCCACCTGATCGGCCAGCGGTCTCCCGCGCAGGTCCGCATCGCCCCGCTCGGATACTGGGGGATCTCGTCGCTGCTCACCTGGCGCCTGTCCGGCACGCCGGACTCTGCGCTGATCACCGCGATCACGACCCACTCGGGAGGCAACCCGCGCGTCGCGACCGCGCTCGTCGACGGTGGGCGCTGGGCGGGCGCGATCGACCTGGTCGACGGCGTATGGACCCAGACCGGTCCGCTGGACGGCATCCCGCTCGACGCGGTCGCCAACGCGTTGACCTCCCGGCTCGGATCCGACGAGGTGGATGCGCTCGAAGCGCTCGCCTGGGCCGGATCGATCGCGTCGGACGACGCCGAGCGAATGGTCGGCACCGCGCCGCTCCACCGTCTCGCCGAACGCGGACGGATCGCCCTCCACCGCGGAACGGACGGACAGCTGGTGAGCGTTTCGCCCCCAGCCCTCGGCCGCGCGCTCCGGGCACGGACATCCGACTTCCGCCGCGCCGAGCTCACCGACCGGCTGCGTTCGGTGCTGGGCGCCGCATCCACACCGCCGTTGCCGGCTCCCGACAGCGCGACCGACCGCCTGTACGTGAACGACCGGGCACAGGTCGACGACTACTGGCGCTGGGCGACCGACCTCGCCTCGCACGTCGAGCAGCGGGTCGCAGGCGAGCAGGCGGAGGCACGGACGCGGTGGATGGCCGACCCCGGCATCGGGAACGCGATCGTCTACCTGCACACCCTGCTCAGCCGGCCGGACACGGACGCCTTCGCGGAGGTGTTCGCGGACACGGTGCTGCGCGACGACGACGCGGAGGCGGCACGCGCCGAGTTCTGCCTGCTCCAGCTCCAGTGGCTGATCTGGTCGGGTGCGACGGACCGCGATATCGCCGTTTTCCTCGCGCGGTGCGAGGCGCTGGTGGGCGCACACCACATCCTGCTGTGCACGTATTGGTCGGTCGTGCGCGCGCCGGCGGAGGGCGCGACGCTCTCCGCCGACCTGCTCGACGCCTGCCTGGCCGACCAGCCGAGTGGATTCGCCAGGGCTTGGGCGGCGAACCTGCACTGCTGGCTGCTTCTCGAGCTCGGGCGCCCCGCCCGCGTGCTCGAACTCCTCGACGGCCTGCCCGATTCGCGCCACCTCCGGCACGCGAACCGCTACCTCGACGCCCAGCGGGCGGACGCGCTGCTCATGCTGAACCGCGTCGACGAGGCCGAGCAGCTGTCGCGGCAGCGGCTGGAGCAGGCGTACGCCGAATTGGATGCGGTGGGCATCCGCATCCACTCGGTCGGCCTCGCCGAAGCGCTGTACCTGAAAGGCGACCTCGCGGCCACGTGGCGGACCATCTCTTTGGTGCTCCGCCAGGGGACGCCGGGGCCGGACAACCGGACGTACCCGCGGCTGGTCGCGCTGGGCGCGGTCGTGCAGGCGCAGAGCGGCAACACCGAGTTGGCGGAGGTGCTCCAGCGGGAGCTGGATGCGCTCGACGACGGCCACCGCCCGCTGTTCGGCGCCCAGGCCGAGTGGGGCCGGGCGCACCTCGCGTCGGCGGAGGGCGACCCCGACGAGGCGGATGAACTGCTGTGGCGGGCGGGGGAGGCCGACCTCGAGAAGGGCTACGTGGCCGCCGCACTCCGCCGGTTCAACGCGATCAGTGCGCCGCTCAGCGACCAGCGCGCACAGCGGTTCGCCCACGTCGCGAGCTCCAGCGAGGCCGCGCTCTTCGACAGCAGGGCGCGCCTCCACACCGCCCTCGCCGCGGGCGACCCGGACGCGGTCGCCGCCGCGCTGCGGACCGCGCAGCCTGGGAACGACCTCCGGCTGACCGCCACCGCGCTGCACCTCATCGACCGGCGGCGGGATGCGGTCGGCAAGGCGCCGCTGAGCCCCTCGGACCGGAGCATGCTGGTGGGGGAACGGGTCGCCGCGTCGCTGTCCGCCAACCCGAGTGGACGCCGCGACGGCGAGGGCGGGCTGAGCGACCGGGAGCGCGAAGTCGCCCTGCTCGCGCGATCGGGACTGACGAACCGGGAGATCTCCACGCGCCTCTACCTGAGCGTGCGGACGGTCGAGAACCACGTGTACCGGGCACTGCGAAAGCTGGGCCTCGGCAGCCGGAGCGACCTGCGCGACCAGTGGAACCCGGAGGCGGTCTGAGCTCCCGGGAGGGGTACTGAGCGCCTGATCCGCCCTACCGTTCTTCGCAGCGCTGAGCGTTCTGCACCAGGGTCAACCCGGCGCTGACCGCCGTGAGCACGAACGTCCTCCGCCGCCCGGTGTCCTGCGCGGCGAGGAACCCGAGTCGCGTGGCGAGCGCTGCGGACGTCGCATTCGCGCTGTCGATCACGGCCGTCACGATCGCCGCCTCCAGGTCGCGGAAGGCGAACTCCAGCATCGCCCTCGCCGCCTCCGTCGCATACCCGTGCCCGCAGGCGCTGGTCAGCTGCAGCCAGCCGATCTCTGCCGTCCGGGTCTCCGCCGCGGTCGTGCGCAGGTGCAGGGAGACGTCGCCGATCACGTGGCCGTCCCGTTCGACGGCGAGCACGAGGAGGTCGCCGGGAACGGAGTGCACCCTGTGGCGCGTGCGATCCCGGAGGTGCCGGAGCGCCTCCCTCTCGGTGCGGATCGGCCAGCCGAGCCCGCACCGGATCCTCTCGTCCCCTTCGATGCGCATCCAGTCGGCCTCGTCCGTCAGCCGATACGGGCGGAGCAGGAGGCGCGGGGTGCGCAGCTCGCGCGCGACGACCGGCGTGCGGAGGGCGGGAGGCTCGCGCAGTGCGCGGAGTGACGCCAGCAGTCGTCCACCGGACGGATCGTGCGACAGGGCGATCATCGGCCGCCTCCTCTCGGATGCGACGCTACGGCGCGAGTCGATGACGCGGCTGCAAGACCCCGGCCGCAGTCTGAGAGCGCCGCAAGCGGCTCATAGCGGGAACGCAGGCGGGCGCATCCTCTATGATCCGAGGGTGTCCGATCCGATGGCGTCCGATCCGCTGGCCCGCCGCCCGGCCGGCTCGGCGGTGCGCGCTGTGCGATTCCCCACCACCACGCGGGCGATCAGGTCACTGGGCGGGGTTCGCCTGCCCCGCGAATACGCCGTGGTGGTGGATGCGGAACACGTCGGTTTCGTCGGGCGCGGGGGAGAGGTGCTCTGGGACTTGCCTGCGTCGGCCGTCAACGCCGTGTCCGTCGGCGAGACCCGTTCGTCGCCGCCGTTCCCGCAGGTGGCCCTGGCCATCGTGCTGCGGGTGCACACCGGCGCCGGCACCACGGACCTCCCGATCGTGCCGGTCTCGGACGACGGCACGCGCTCGCTGACGTGGCACGACGACGAGGTGCGGGCACTGGCACAGCGGCTGGCCCAGGCACTGGGGAGGGACATCTGATGTGGAGCCCGCCCGTGCGTGCGCTGAGGGGAGTCGGCTGGACTAGCAGCTAGTGCGCCTACTGCAGCGCGGAGGTGAGCCGGGCGACCCCGTCGAGGAAGGTGGCCGACTTCGGCTCCCGCTTCCACTCCTCGAGCGTCAGCTGCCTGCCCGCGTCGCGATAGCCCTGCTCGACCGCGCGCATCTGCTCGACGAACGAGCGGCCGTGCACGAGCAGCGTCACCTCGGAGTTCAGCGCGAACGAACGGATGTCCATGTTGCTCGACCCGATCACGGCGACGTCGTCGTCGATCGAGAGGTGTTTCGAGTGCAGGATGTAGGGCGCCGGGTACAGCCAGATCTGCACGCCCGCGCGCAGCAGCGGGTCGTAGTACGACCGCTGTGCATGCCAGACAGCGCCCTGGTCGCCGACCTCGGAGACGAAGAGCTGCACCTCCAGACCCCGCTGACAGGCCGTTGTGATGGCGTACATCATCGCCTCGTCCGGCACGAAGTACGGGCTCGTGATGATGACCTTCCGCTGCGCCGACGTGACCAGCGTCAGGAATTGGCGGAGGTTGTTCTCCTCGCCGTATCCGGGGCCGCTCGGGACCACCTGGCAGACGAGGGCGTCAGGGGAAGGGTCGGCGGGCACATCCACGGCCCTCACCTGTGCGTCGGCGCCCAGCAGTTCGCCGGTCTCGAGGTACCAGTCGGAGAGGAAGACGGCGTTCGTCTCGGCGACGACCGGGCCGGTGATCCGTGTCATCAGCTCCTGCCATTGCAGGCCGCGCTTCAGGTTCTTTGGCGTGTTGTAGCTGCGGTCGATGAGGTTCTGCGACCCCATGTGGGCGACGAGGCCGTCGACGACGACGAGCTTGCGATGGTTGCGCAGATCCGGCCGCTGGTACTCGCCGGAGAACGGGCGGACCGGGAGCATCCAGCTCCACTTCACGCCGATCCGGTCGAGTTCCGCGAACGTCTTGTCGCTGTCGACCGCCCGACGGGAGGCGACGTAGTCGGCGAGGAGACGCACGGTCACTCCGCGCTGCACCGCGCGCTCCATCGCCGCGAAGAACGGCTTCGTGGTCGCATCCCACGACACGATGAAGAACTCGACGTGGACGAAACGGGTTGCGGTCTCGATGTCCGCTGTCATCGCGTCGATCGACGCGCGGTAGTCCCCGATCAGCGTGGCCGCGTTGCCGCCCACCGCGGGGAGGGCGCCGAGCTCGTGGTTCTGCCGCACGAGCGAGGCGAACCAGTCCGGCCAGGACCCGCGCCCGTCGACGAGTTCGATGCCCTGGGCTCGGTCCGTGATGATGCGGTTCAGCTCATCCTGCTTCTCCCGTCGCTTCTTCGGCAGACGCGGATTGCCGATGAGCAGGAACAGCAGGATGCCGATGAACGGGATGAGGAAGATCGCCAGAAGCCACGCCATGGCAGCGGTCGGCTTGCGGTCGCGCGGCACGATGATGAGGGCCGCGATACGGATGGCGAGGTCGGCGAGGATCAGGATGCCGCCGAGCAACGAGAGCTGATCACCGTTCATGCGGCCGCCTTCCTGATCCGTGCCGGCGCAGCGGCCGGGCGGATGGTCGTCCGAAGTATCGCAGCGGGGGAGCGGGGCGGGAAGTCAGTAGTCCGACTCATCGAGGATGACGAGTTCGCCGGTCGTCCGGGTCATGGCCACGTAGCGATCGACCGCCGACTCGATGTCGCACGCGCGATCGAGCGCGGCACCGTCCTGACGTGTGCCGGGCGCCGCGAGGAGCACGAGGTCGAACTCGAGTCCCTTGGCCTCGACGGCGCTGAGCGAGCGGACGCGCGGCATCCCCGCGAAGGCGTCGTCGCCGATGACGCAGGCGGTGCCCTCGGCATGGGCGTCGAGCCAGTCGCGGAGGATGCGGTCGCGGTCGGACGCCTGCGCATGCCGCACCGGGATGCCGTTGTCCCGGATCGACGTCGGCACGTTGGCGTCGGGCAGGACGGCGCGGATCACGGGCGCGGCCTGCTCCATGACGGCTACCGGCGTCCGGTAGTTGACGGACAGTGTCGCCACCGTCGCGCCCGGCAGCCCGACGTCGGCGAGCCGCTCGATCCAACTCTCCGGGAAACCGTGCCGGGCCTGCGCGCGATCGCCGACGACCGTCAGGCTGTGCGACGGAACGCGGCGGGTGACCATCGTCCACTCGGCCGGCGTCAGCTCCTGCGCCTCGTCCACGATGATGTGGGCGAACGGCCCGGCGAGCAGCTCGGTGGAGGAGGCGGGCTGGCCGGTGTACGTGTCAAGCGCAGCACGGAGGTCTTGGCCTCGCAGCATCGACATCGTCTTGAGGTCGGAGTCGTCGGTCGCGATGAGGTCGTGGATGACGTCATCCATCACGGCCCGGTCCGCGGCGGCACGCGCTGCTTCCGCGCGGCGGCGGCGATCCCGCTCGGGGTCTCCCGCGCGCTGCAGGGCCGCATCGAGCAACGGGAGGTCGCCCACCGTCCACGGGTCGGACGGCGATCTCTGGAGCATCGCGGCCTGATCGGTGGTCAGCCACGGCGCGCAGCGAAGCAGCAAAGCGGGGGAGCTCCACAGCCTGCGGACGATCGCGGCCGGGTCGAGGAGCGGCCACACCGTGTCGAACACCGCAAGCAGGTCGGTGTCGTCGGTCAGCGTGCGCCGGATCGCGTCGGCGTCCGTCCTTCCGCCGGCCAGCCCATAGGCGTCGAACTCCTCCTCGTCATCGAACCCCCAGCGCGGGGCGTCGTCGTCACGAGAGGACGCTGCGTCATCCCAGTCCCCGTCGTCCCATCCCGCGTCGCCCCACCCTTCGCCGCTCCACCGGCCGTGACCCACTGCGTCGCTCTCGCCGTTCCGGGTGGAGACGATATCGACCAGGATGTCGAGCAGCGCCTCCCGGATCTCCGCCCGAGCGTCGTTGTGCGGTGTGGCCGGGTCTGCCGCGGCGAGCGCCTCGGCCCACTCCCTCTGGCCGATGCGGAGCTCGCCCCAGGGGGTGTCGAGCACGGTCGGACGCGACGGCGGGCGCTCAGAGAGCCGGATCGCGGCTTCGACGACCCCGGGCATCCGGCCGTCGCCCTTGAGCAGCGCGACACGGCGGTCCGGCTCGGGCACGGCTTCTCCACCCTGCGGCACGAGGTCGGTGAGGGTGCAGGTGCGCACGCCCTCCTCGCCGAGGCCCGGCAGGATGTCGGCGACGTAGTCGGTGTAGGCGTGGGACGGTCCGACGAACAGTACGCCGCCATGCCCGCTCTGCAGCCGCGGGTCGGAGTACAGGAGGTAGGCGGCGCGGTGCAGCGCGACCACCGTCTTCCCCGTGCCCGGTCCGCCGTCGACCACCAGGGTGCCCTGGCCGTCGGCGCGGATGATCGCATCCTGGTCCGCTTGGATGGTGCCCAGCACATCCCGCATCCGCGGAGTCCGGCTCGCACCGAGGCTGGCGATGAACGCAGACTGGTCGTCGAGCGCGGCGGGGGAGGAGGCGGCCGCCTCGGTGAAGGCCTCGTCCCAGTAGTCCGTCACGCGGCGGTCGGTCCATCGATAGCGGCGCCGGGATGTCAGTCCCATCGGGTGCGCGAGCGTGGCACCGAAGAACGGCTCGGCCGCGGGGGTGCGCCAGTCGACCAGCAGCCGGTCGCCGTGGGCGTCCGCCAAGCCGGCGCGACCGATGTAAATCGTTCCCGCGTCGGCCACCACCCGCCCGATGCAGAGGTCGGCCCCGAACCGGCGCAGCAACCGCGCGCGCCGGTTCAGCCGGACGATCTCCACCTCCCGCTCGTACGCCTCCTGCCCGTTCCCGCCGGGTGTCGCCAGCAGCACCGCGAGGCGACTATCGACCTCCGTGCGCTCGGCTGCCAGGCGCGCCTCGATCCGGGCGAAGTGGCGAACGTCGTCGTCGATCAGCTCGGGTGCGGCCTTGGCGGGATGTGCGTCGAGAGCGAACGGGGTCAGGAGGGCAAGGGTCATCGCGGTCCAATCAGTGGAGAAACGGGGAAGGGAAGCGTCAGGGGATCAGCGCAGCACCCGGTAGCGGATGTGGGTGGCGTGCGGCGTGTCGATGACCTTCACGATCTCGAGCTCGATCTCGGCGGGGAGCACGTCGAACAGGCGATGCCCGCCGCCCAGCAGCACCGGGATCAGATGGATCTGGATCTCATCCAGCACCCCTTCTTCGAGCGCCTTCTGCGCGGTGTAGCCGCCCTGGACGTAGACGTTGCGTTCACCGGCCGCGGCGACCGCCTGTTTCATCGCGCTCGCGATGCCGTCGAGCACGTACGTGACGTTCGGGTAGCCCCAGCGGGCTGCCGGCCCGGGCGGCCGGTGGCTCGGGACGAAGATGGGAACGCCGTTGTGCACGTCCCCGCCCCAGTGGTCCATCAGCTCGGCGGTGCGCCGGCCGGTGACCACGGCGCCGATCTGGTCGAGCTCTCCCGCGAGGTTTTTCGCCTCCCCGGTCAGCGCGTCCGGGTCTCCACCGGGTTCGTACCAGTCGTGCAGGCGGTTGCCGTCGGTGCCGCCGAGGAAGTCGTCGGGCGTCGACACGTATCCGTCGAGCGAAACCGACATGTAGAGGACTGTCGCCATCACTTGCTCCTTCTCGTTGCATCCCGCAGTACCCGGTAGGTGACGTGGACGACCGTGCTCGCCGCTCGGGCGGAGACCTGTTCCAGGTTCAGCGGAGGCACCCCGTCGAACAGGCGGGCGCCGGCACCGAGAGTGAACGGGACGATGTGCAGCCGCAGCTCGTCGACCAGCCCAGCCGCGAGGTACTGGTTGATCGTGTCCGCGCCGCCCTGGATGGAGATCTCGCCGTCACCCGCGGCCTCCCGCGCCTGCGCCAATGCCGACTCGATGCCGTCGGTGACGAAGTGATAAGTGGTGCCACCCTCCATCCGCTGCGGCTCGCGCGCGTGGTGGGTGAGCACGAAGACGGGACCGTGGAAGGGCGGATCGTCGCCCCACCACCCGTTCCAGTCGCGATCCCACTCGCCGCGAACCGGCCCGAACATGTTCCGGCCCATGATGTGCGCGCGGGCGCCGGCCATCTGCTCGACCTCCGCCCGGTTCTCGTCGCCCTGGTCGAACATCCACGCGTGGAGCCGGTCACCCCATCCGTCTCCGCCGTCCTCGCCGAAGGGGCGCTCCTCGGTCTGGTTGATGCCGGCGGCGTACCCGTCGGCGGTGATGGTCTGACTGGCGACGACGATGCTCACGGTGCTGTGCCCTCCTGCTGGAATCGGCCGAGAGTGCAGTCTGCCGGGGGAGGGGACTCTTGTGGCAAGCCCCCTGGCCTGATATATTCTGGAAATGCGAGGTGATATTCCTCGCATTTTTTGTGCCCATTGCCGGTACTGTGACCGCATGACAACGTCCGTCACCGTCACTCCTGTCCGCGTCGCGAGCCTTCTCGTGGGGGAGGACCGGCGGCTTCCGGTGTTCGTCCACCTCATCGATCACCCCGACGGTCGCATCCTGGTCGACACCGGGCTCACCGCGCTGCATCCTGCTGTCGCCGACATGGACCCGCAGCTGGAGCCTCTGAGCGAGCACGCGGACGTCGACCTCGACAGCATCACCGCGGTCGTCAACACGCACCTGCACTTCGACCACTGCGGCGGAAACCATCTCTTCGCCGGACGCCCGATCTATGTGCAGAGGGCGGAACTCGAGGATGCGCGCACCCGGGACGACTACACGATCCGGGAGTGGGTGGATGCGCCCGGCGTCGAGTACACGCCGGTCGACGGAGAACTCGAGCTGCTGCCCGGCATCCGGTTGGTCCCGGCGCCCGGGCACACCCGCGGCTCGCAGATCGTCGTGGTGGAGACGGGGGAGCGGCCCATCGTCATCGCCGGCGACACCGCCGTGTGGTTCGGAGAACTCGACGCGCCGGAGACCGAGGGCCAGCGCCTCATCCGCTCCCTCGACCCGCAGCAGGTGTGGCTCGCGCACGCTGCGGAGCCGTGGTCCGCCTAACGGGGTGGCCAGGGCAGGCACGGCGGAAGGTATCGCGTCGACTGTTAGTTTCAGATCATGCGTGAGTTGCGTCGTGGGCAAGCGCGCCGCGAGCTGAAGTGGTTTGCTGCTCTGCCGAAATGGCAGGTCACCACAGGTTTCGATCAGGTCGGCTGGCCGGCGTCTCGCTGGGTACTGCACAGGATGTATCGGACAGCAGGGCTCGGCTCCCTCACGGCGCCTGACGACGCGGATCGCCTGCGATGGGTCCCGCTCCTGGCCGACCTCGGGGTGAATCCGAGCGCACAGGACCTACCGCCGAGCCTGGCGTGGTTTCCCTGGCAACCGTGGCCCACGAATATCTTGCCGCCCGAAGAAGGATCTCTCGAAGCCGAAGACCTCGACGCACTGCTGGATGTGCTCGCCACCCACTCGGCGGACGGCCCCGAGCAGGAGTGCATCGCTTATTTCGGCGGGTTGTCCACGATGGATTTCGACACTGTGAACATGTACCAGCTCCCGCTGCGCCGGGTCCCGGAGCTGTTGTCCGACAACGGCGGGAAGTTCCGGGCGACACCCAGCAACCTCTGGCCGACGGATCACAGCTGGTTCGTCTGGACGGATTGGGATCTGCTGGGCACGAAGGTGAGCGGATCAGAAGGGTTGATGCTCAGTCTGGAGGCTCAGCCCGACCTGGAGGTCATCGAGTGGCGGAAGCCTGACGGGCTCTGACCACGACGCGTCGGCGCCTGCGATCAGCTGAGCATGGAGAGGACGAGGTCGTGATCCCACTCGTCCGTGAGGACTGAGCGCATCCGGCCGTCGACGCTGTCGACACAGTACGGCGTGTGGTCCGGATCGATCACCCTCAGTTTCACCGGCGCGCCCAGAAGCCCCCACGGCTCGATGGTGTTGGCCAGGAGACCATCGACGACGAGGTCCGGGTATTCCGCCGACCACCACGTATCGAACACTCGCCCGAGGTCGTCGGGGTTGATGGCGACCCAGACGCCGTAGGTGATCGTGTGGCCGGCGGTCAGGTGGATGGGCAGCAGGGCGCGCACGAACGCCCCGATGGTGTTCACCTGCATCATGACGGAGGCGTTGGCGTCCGATCACGCGTCGGCGAGCTCAGTGGGCTCGACGACCGCGTCGACGAGGGCGCCGTTGCGCCAGACGGTCAGCTCGAGGCGGCGGCCGATGGTGCTCGCGATCATCAGGCGCTGCAGGTCTGCCACGGAGTGGATCGGCGTCCGGTCGAGGGAGATCAGAACGTCGCCGGGTCGGATACCCGCGAGGTCCGCCGGGCTGCTCGGCACGACGGTCATGACCTGGATGCCGGTCCGCGCGCCGGCCTTCCGCGCGATCGCATCCTGGAGCGCGATCTCCGCACCGGCGATGCCCAGCCAGCCGCGGCGCACGCGCCCCTCGCGCATGAGGGTCTCCATGATCCGCCTGCTCGTGGCATTCACGGGCACGGCGAGCCCCAGGCCTGTGCCCGCGACGGCGGTGTTCACACCGATCATGCGGGCCGAACTGTCGGCGAGCGCTCCGCCGCTGTTCCCGGGGTTGAGGGCTGCATCGGTCTGAATGACCTCGTCGACCACCCGACCCGCCCGGGTCGGCAGTGAACGGCCGAGCGCCGATACGATCCCGGCTGTCACGCTTCCCGCCAGACCGAACGGATTGCCGACAGCGACGACGAGCTGGCCCACCTGAAGCGCGGCGGCGTCGCCCAACGCCACCGGTGGCGGCGTGGGTTCGTCGGCTTTCAGAATGGCGAGGTCGGACAGCGGGTCCCTGCCGACGACCCGCGCGTGCACGCGGGTTCCATCTCCGAACGCCAGATCGACGCTCGTCGCGCTCTCCACGACGTGCGCGCTGGTCAGGAGGTGCCCATCGGCAGAGACGACCGTGGCACTGCCGAGACCCACCCCTCGAGCGGTGCGCGCGGTCACGGCGGCGACCGCCGGGCTCACGGCGGCGGCGACGCGCACGACCACAGTGGAGTACGCGTCCAGCGCATCGGCATCGGCATCGGCATTCGACATGCAACGAGTGTGCGCGCCAGAAACCGACGCCGGGGGAGCGTTCGCCAGCGGCTTACCGATCCCCGTTCCCGGGGCGCCTGCTGCGAGCACCGAGCGATGAGAGGCCGGACACCAGGACATCGACGAGGAGGCGGGCATAGTCTCCGTGCGGGTCGAGATCCGGGTCGAACACGGTCACAGAGGCGCCGACGGCATCCGGCGCCAGAGCTCGGAGAAGCTCGGTGAGCTGGGATGCGGTGATCCCGCCGTCGTCCGGGCTGTCCACCGCCGGCATGATCGACGGATCGAGCACATCCACGTCGACCTGCAACCAATAGGCCGGGCCCGCCGCGCGCCGCAACCGCTCGCTCACCGCCTCGACCCCTGAATCGGTGAGTGCTGCCGCTGGCACGACCTCGCCCAGCCGCTCGCGCGCCTCCGCAGCGTGCTCATCGTTCGCACGGTGACCGAAGTGAGCGGCGCGGCGGGGTTCGACGTAGGGGGAGAGGCCCCCGAGGTCGGCGAGCTCGCTGTAGTGCAGGCCGACGACGGCTGCGAGGTCTTCTCCCGCCAAGCTGGCGCACGCGTCGCTGTTGCCCGGGTGGCGGAAGTCAGTGTGACCATCGATGTGGATCAGTCCCGCGCGTCCGCGCCGAGCGGTCGCCACCCCGCCAGCCAGGAGCACACTGCAGTCGCCGCCGAGCACGAGGGGAGTGCGCCCGGCATCCCAGACGTCCTCGATCCGCTCCGCCAGACGCCCGGTGTGATCGACGAGCTGATCGTGATTCCGGATGCGGCCCGGTGCGCGCGTCGCGTCGTCGTCCACGTAACGGCCGGGCAGCACCACACCGCCGTCCCGCGCACCCGTCGAGGAGAGCCGGTCGTACATCCCGGCCTCGCGCAAGGCTTCCGAGGCCTTCGCCGCTCCGGGGACGCTTCCGGGCTGTGGCGGTCGGAGTCCCAGGTTGGTGGGAGCAGAGACGATCGTGATCACCGCCACCACTTTACGAGTGCCCGACGACAGCGGCGTCAGGACACGTCGCCGGCTAAATGCCGAGCAGCGACCTCCGCCACATCGAGGGCGGAGGAAAGGTCCGGGATCACGCCCTCGAGGTGGAACACGGCGAACCCGTGGGAGCTGGCCGCGACGTTACGGACGAGGTCCAGTGAGCGTTCGTCTTCAAGGCCGAGCGCCCGGGGCTTTTCCGTGAGTGTGTGGAGCAGTCTGTCGCCTGCCTCTTGGACGTCCGGGTGGTCGTGTTTTCGGATCGATCCGCCGAAGGTGAGCTGAAACAGTGCGCTCTCGTCCGCAGCGAATTGGACGTACGCCCTGGCGAAGGCTGCGAGGGCGTCTGCGGGATCGGAGGCGGACTCCATCGCGGCGCCGAACCGTTGTTCCTGCATTCGATAGCAGCGCAGAACGAGCGATGCCAGCAGATCCTCTCGATCGGCGTAATGACGGTAGGGCGCGGCCTTCGTGACACCGGCGCGACGACTGGCCTCGCTGAGGCTGAAACCGTTCGCTCCGCGCTCGGCAACCAGTTCGAGGGCGGCTTCCTCAAGCGCATTGCGGAGGTCTCCGTGGTGGTGCCCGACGGGGCGAGGCGTGGCGGTCATGTGAGTGACCGTATCGCTTACGGCCGAGCGGGTTGAATGAGTTCGAGCAGGTTGCCCTCGGGGTCGCGCACGTATGCGAAGCGCTGGCCCGGTCGGACAGCGTCGGCCGGAGGGCTGACGATGCCAGCGCCGGCAGAGAGCATCGCGTCGAATGTGGTCTGGAGATCGTCCACAGCGATGGCCCAGTGGAAGTATCCCTGAGTTCCGGCTCCGTCGTACGGGTCGGCGAATCGCTGGGGGATTGAGCCGACTCGCTCGATGAGCTCGAGCTTGAGCCCTTGCGGGGAGCGGATGATCGTCGACCGTACTCCGGCCTCGGGCATGGAGAATTCTTCCTCGACCTCGCTGAGGCCGAGGGCCGCCGCGTAGAAGGCTCTCTGCGCATCGAGGTCCGCTACGGAAAGACCGACGTGGTCGTGGTGGGTCATGAGACTCCTTGGTAAACGCAGTTGATCAGGTAAACGTCGTTAACCTAACTCGTGGACCCGACCCGGTCAACGTGCGATACGCCGTCAGCGTGGTGCAACCGGCACCAGGATGACGTGTCGGAACGCTGCGAACATCAGTCAGGTGACCACAGCACCCCATGACAACTCATCCATCGCCGACGACCTCACCTCCCGGAAGGCGGACGCTCATGTCTGAGCCGCTGCGCTTGATCACCCTGATCCGAAAGCTGCCTACTGTCAGCACCGGGGAGTTCCGTCACTTCATGGAGCTCGAGTACGGACCCACGTACACGCGGATGCCGCAGGTGCAGTCGTATCGCCAGCATTACGTCGTCGATCAGTTCAACGACGGATCCGAGGACCCGATCGATGCGGTCGTCGAGATCACCTTCGATTCCGCCGAGGCGATGGCACAGGCCCTCGACACCGAGGCGTATCGACGCGCGCATCGGGCGCGGGAGAACTTCATGCGCCCGACCACGGTAGGGATCCACTCGGTCCGGGTGGAACGCACCGTGACGCCGTCATGACACCGACCCATCGGTGACAGGGCGGCCTGCCGGCAACGCTGCCGGGCAGGCCGCCCAACCCGTCACGCCGCGGGGGCGGCTCCGCGGACGGCGACGCCGGTCCGTCCACCGTCGATGTCCAGGACCGAGCCGTGGACGAAATCCGACTCGTCGCTTGCCAGGTACACGGCAGCAGCCGCGATCACGTCCGGACGGCCGCTCGCACCGACAGGCGTGCCCCACATGAGCGTCTCACCGCGCTCTCCCGGCCCGGGTTCCGTCTCGCGGATCACCCCGGGGGAGATGGCGTTCACGTTGACACCCGCCGGCCCGAACTCCGCGGCCCACGCGCGGGTCAGCGACTCGATCGCCCCCTTCGAGGAGGTGTAGAGCGCCGAGCCGGCGATACCCAGCCGCGCGCCCCAGGAACCCATGTTGATGATCTTCCCCGTTCCGCGTTCGACCATCGCCGGGGCCAAGGCGGCAACGAGGAAGAACGGTGCTTTGACGTTGACGGCGTAGACCAGGTCGGCCATCTCTTCGGTGATGGCGGGAGTCGGGCCGCCGGGGAAGACGCCCGCGTTGTTCACGAGGATGTCGACGCGGCCGCCGAGCGCTTCCCGCGCCTGGTCGGCGAGGAGCTCCGATGCATGCTTGGTCCCGTCGAGGTCGGCGGCGACGAAGCTGCCGCGCCCGCCCGCTGCGATGATGCGGTCGACCACCGCTTGGCCACGCTCGGCGGAACGCCCCGAAACGACGACCGTGGCTCCCTCCGCGGCGAATCGTTCGGCGATCGCGGCGCCGATGTTGCTCGTCGCACCCGTGACGAGGGCGGTCTTTCCCGTGAGGCGGTCTGCCATGTTCTCTCCTATGCGTAAAATGGACGCTACGTCCGATTAACGATATGGACGGCGCGTCCGTTTTGCAAGGAGGGTCATGACGACGACGGAGAGACCGCGACGAGCCGACGCCGAACGGAACGTCAAACGCCTTCTGGAGGCTGGTGCGCAGGTGTTCGCGTCGACCGGCACGGCGCTGCCTCTCGAAGAGGTGGCCCGCGTCGCCGGAGTCGGGAAGGGCACGTTGTACCGGCACTTTCCCACGCGGGAGCATCTGCTCGCTGCGCTGCTCGCCTCGACATTCGCAGACCTGGCCGACCGAGCTGCGCAGCTCCGTGCCGAGCTGGAACCGATGCAGGCCTACGAAGCATGGTTGGCCGAGTTCGATCGCATGCCCGCGGGCTACCGCGGCCTGAGGAGCGTGCTCGTCGAGGCCCTCGGCGACGACGCGTCGGTGATCGCCACCGCATGCGGCCCCATGAAGGAAGAGACGGCCAGGATCCTCGAGGATGCCCAAGTGGCCGGCATGGTTCGCGAGGACATCACGGCGAACGATCTCCTGGCCGTCGTCGCCGGCCTTCCCGAAGGGCTGCGCCGCGGGGCGGACGCGCATCCGTGGCTGGGTGTGCTGATCGACGGGACCCGCACGCCCGCCTCGGCGCGATCAACGCGCTGAGGACGGGCGTGCGAGCCGGCGTCGGTCGGCTAGAGAGCGGGAAAGGTCTGCATCCACAGGATCTCGAGGGTCCGGTGGACGATGCGCCATCCTTCAGGGCGGCGCTCGAGGCGGTCGACGAAGAATCCCGTCTGCATGAGGTTCCATCCCGCGCCGTCCGTCATTCCGGAGTGGGTGTGCAGGTGCTGCGTGCGAGCCGTGGCGGTGTCGCCGTCGATGTCGACGGCGGCGAAGCCCTGGAAGTGCTGCCAGTTCTCGAGCCCCGACATCGTGCCTCCCGGCCCGCGCATCGTGGCGATCAGTGTGCGGTAGTCGATGTCTGCGGCTGCGCCGCCCGCGCGGTAGTCGAGGACAGCGTCGGGGGAGAAGACGACATCCCACTGCTGCTGGACCTCGTTATCCCCGTTTTCGTGAAGGTCCTGGCCGAAGGCGTATTGGACGATCAGATCCTGAATCGCGAGACGGTCGAGGACGTATTGAAGGGCGGCGGGGTCTGCCGCGTCCGTGATGCGTGCCATATCGTCCACCCCCTCAGCCGCGTACCCGGGTAGCGCGCCACGCTGCAAGCGCGAGGATGGCGGCGACGACCAGTCCGGCGACCGCGATGAGCACGGTGGGCGTGGCGCCGAGGCCGCTCACGAGCAGAACGCCGCCCACCGCAGCACCAGCAGCTTGACCGACGTACGTGCCCGTCGAGTTGAAGGAGATCACGACGCTCGCCATGGTCGGGTGGAGGCCGGTGAGCATGTGGTTGTTCGGGGCCACGAACGCCCAGCTGCCCACTCCACCGAAGAACATCGCGATCAGCACTACGACAGGTGAGCCGGCGAACGCGATGACGGCCAGCGCCGCCGCGAGCACGGCGATGCCGAGCGCGGAGGTCGGCCCCGCGCCGATCCGGTCGGTGAACCATCCGCATCCGAAGGCGCCGACGGCGCCTCCGACGCCCCAGATCAGCAAGGCGATCGCGAGTGTTCCACCGGAGATCCCGGCGATGGTGTGCACGATCGGAGCGATGTAGGTGTACACGAGGATGCCGGATCCGGTGGCGACCGCCGTCACCAGGACGACCAGGATGACCCGCGGGTCTCCCATCACGCCGAAACGCCGGCGGAGGGGAACGACCGCCTCGCCGGCGAGGTGGGGGAGGACGACGGACAGGGCGATGAGCGCTACCAGGCCGACTGCGGCGACGAACAGCAGGCTGGCCTGCCAGCCGAAGTGCTGCCCGATGGCTGTTCCGACAGGCACACCGAACACCGTGCCCAGGGCGATGCCGCCGAGAGTGATCGAGAGGGCGCGACCGCGGGCCGCCGGTCCGGCGAAAACCGTCGAGACCGCGTTCGCAGTGGGCGTGAAGCTGGCAGCCCCCAGTGCGCACAGAACGCGCGTGACGAGAAGAACCGCGAAGGTGGGGGCGAACGCGCCGGCGGCGTTCATCACGACGAACACGGCGAGGCCGATCGCTATCAAGGCTTTCCGTGGCACCCGGTGAGTGAGCACCGAAAGGAACGGCGCGGCGATGGCGTAGGTGATCGCGAAAGCGGTGACGACCTGGCCGGCCGCGCCTTCGGAGATGTGAAGCCCGCTGGCCAGCTGGGGCAGGATCCCGGCCAAGACGAAGGAGTCGGTTCCGATAGCGAAGGTGCCGACGGCCAACAGGACGACGGGAAAGACCCAGTGATCCGGCCGCAGGCTCTGCTCGGGGGAGCGGATCTGAGAGGTGGTGTGAATGGTCATGCCATCATGGTGCTGCGGCTATTTATCCTGGTACAGATGGTGATTATGCTGGTATGAATGCCACCAGGCTTCCCGCCGTCAGGAGTGATGACATTGTCCGATGTGATCCAACGCCATGAACTCGCATCCTTTCTCCGCGCCCGCAGGGAAGCCACCGACCCCGTCTCGGTGGGCCTTCCTCGAGGCCCTCGACGGCGGACGCCCGGATTGCGGCGGGAGGAGCTCGCGCAGCTCTCCGGCGTGAGCGTGACCTGGTACACCTGGTTGGAGCAGGCGCGGGAGATCGGGGTGAGCCGGCAGGTCATCGAAGCGCTCGCCCGCGCGCTCCGCCTCGGCCGAGACGACCGGGACATGCTGTTCACTCTCGCCGGCCTGGCATTGCCGACGGCGGCGCCGGAGCCTCCCCAGGTGAATGACGCACTGCGACGGCTTGTGCAGACCATGCAACCGAATCCGGCCTACGTCACGAACGTGTGGTGGGACGTCCTGGCCTGCAACGACATGTACGCGGAGCTCCTCGGCGGGTACGACGAACGTCCCGTCGCTGAGCGCAACATCCTCTGGCTCACCTTCACCCAGAAGCGGTCGTGGAACTTGTTCGTGGACTGGGAGGCCGAGGCGCGCCAACTGGTGGGTCAGTTCCGGATCAACCTCGCCCAGCACCCCCAGGACCCACGCGGGGGAGAACTGCGTGATGTCCTGATCGGGGCGAGCCCCCGGTTCGCAGAACTCTGGCGCGAACAGCAGGCGCGGCGGTTCGAGCCCGCCCGCAAACAGCTGCGCCACGATCGCCTCGGAGTCCTGCACCTCGACTACGTCAAGCTCGACGTCGCCGAGCAGAACGATCTCGCCATGCTGGTGTTCCTCCCGGCCGACGAGGAGACGGCGGAGAAGCTCGGGAGCCGCTTCGTTCCGTATGGTGGCGTCCACGAGCTCGACGCCGGCTGAACCTGATGCCGTTGCTACTGGCGCGTGCTCAGGACGACGCGGGCGTGAACACCTCGAACGGGTTCCCATCCCGGTCTGCAACGATGGTGCGCGTTCCGCCGGCAGACGGCGTCGGACCATCCAGAACGCGACCGCCTGCGCCCGTGAATGCGGCGACGGCCGCCTCGTGGTCGGCGGCCATGATCGTCGCAGCTCGGCGGTAGGGAGCGAGTTGCTCCGGCGTCCCCTCGATGAGCATGAAGGGGCCGACGATCGCCATGCGGAACTGAGGAAACTCCAGTCGGCGAACGTCACCGGGGCCGGCGAGCGTCTCGTAGGCGGGCAGCGCCGCATCGAGGTCGGTGACCTCGATGCGGGACATCACGGTGTCGATGATTGCGGTCATGGCAACGAGGCTAAGAGGGGCCCCACCCGCAGGGAAGATCAGAGTCCAGTGCCGCTGATACCAGTGTGAGCAGCACCACCACCAGGAATAGCGGGCGAGTGGTGCGTCGCGACGAGTGGGCAATGGCCGCCGCACCCGCCGAGGGGTACCGTCCGGCGTGACGCCTCCGATGTCGGATGTCGGGACGTCCCGACCCGATAGGAGAATCTCATGGAACTCAGGCTCGGTGTACTGGCGCTGCTCGAAGCGAAGCCCGACAAGGCGGCAGAGGTGAAGGAATTCCTGATCGGGGGCAAAGCCGTGGTGGACCAGGAGCCGGGAACCCGCACCTGGTACGCCTTCCAGATCGACGACACCCATTTCGGCATCTTCGACACCTTCGGCGATGAGGATGCGCGGCAAGCGCACCTGAACGGCGCGATCCCACAGGCACTCGGCGAGGTGGGTCCGAATCTGCTCGCGAAGGACCCTGAGCTGAACACCGTCGACCTGCTCGCCGTCAAGCACGAGAGAGGCGACTGAGCCGGATCGAGCCGTGAGCGTGCGTCATGCCGAGCGGCGCATTCCGCCCTGTTCGACGTGAGCGAGGATCGCCAGGGGAGTTTATGGAGGGTGATAGCTTCTGAGCGGACGGATGCGGCACATCCCTCCGCGGAGAACGTGCCCGGTCGACCCGGGCTCTCAGTGCACGCAGCAAGAGGGGGAGATGTCTGCCATGGCGACATTCGGTGACGAGCTTCAGGTCAGGTCCAGAAGCGAGCTCCCGGTTCCGTCTGTAGACATGGCTGACGCATCGAGCCTCGAGGAGTTCCTTCTGTTCGATGTTCGCCTCGTCGTGCACCGCGGTCGACTAGGCGTCATTCTGGGCCAGGGGAGCATTCCTTCGTACGATGCTGCACTCATTGTGGCGTCGGACGTATCGAGTGTTGATCTGGGCGCGACCACTCCGAAGGGGGCTTGGTACAACTGGACGCTCGGGGGAGCCACGGCGTCCACCTTCGGTGACAAGACCACCGTCACGCTTCATCCGCTGTTCAGGCAGCAGGGTGAGCTTCGCTTCACGGCGTCCGACGTGGAGGTCCGGCTTGGTACGAGCCCCGCCACACGGGGAACTCCGGCCGATTACATCGCGGACACGGAGGAGACCATCTGGTCACAGAACCCCGGCTGGGGCTCGGAGTTCGTCGCGCTTGCGGCCACGCGGATTCACACCATCAACTGAGGAGTTGCTCTCCGAGGTCCACGACACGACTGTCCTCAACGCCGTGGTTCAGCAGGAATTCGCTTGCCGCCCAGGATTGGCCGAGGCTACCCTGCCGACCAATCGCAGGCCAACCTGCTGACCAATTACAGAGCGATAGGAGAATGTCATGCCGTCACCAACGATCGTCCTCGTCCACGGAGCGTTCGCCGACGCCGCCAGCTGGGCGCCCGTCACCCGCCTCCTGCTCGATCGAGGCCACACCGTGATCGCGCCACCTTTGTACATGCGGAGCCTCGCTGCCGACGCCGCATCCCTGCGGGCTCTCGTCGAGCACATCGACGGACCCGTCCTGCTCGCGGGGCATTCGTACGGGGGAGCGGTCATCACGATCGCGGGTGAGGCGGCCAACGTCGTCGGGCTCGTCTACGTCTCCGGCTACGCCCTCGATACCGGAGAGACGATCTCGAAGCTGCAGGGAGGATTCCCCGATTCAGAGCTCATCGCAAACCTCGTCTTCACGCCGTTCCCCATTCCGGGCCAAGAGGACGGCTCCGACGTCTCCGTGAAGATCGACGCTTTCCCGCACATCTTCGCCGCGGGCCTCGACCCGCGGGTCAGCGAGGTCCTCGCTGTCTCCCAGCGACCGCTGGCTGCATCCGTGTTCGCCGAAGAGGCGTCCGCGGCAGCATGGAAGACCAAGCCGGCGTGGGGGATCGTCTCGGCTGATGACCACACCATCAACCCCGACGTCGAACGGTTCGGCTACACCCGGGCCGGCATCGCCGACGTCACCGAGCTGAAGGCGCCGCACCTGGTGATGCAGACCAACCCGCAGGACGTCGTGGACGTCATCGAACGCGCCGTGGCCGGCAGTGGCGGCGCGCAGGGCTGACCAGGCGCCGCGCGGTTCTCTATCTGACATAATGTGCATTATCAGCGTAACGATATCCCGCGACGACACGGCACATCCCGACTCCTGACAGCACGCATGCGGCGCGCTAGTGTCAGCAACGAACCGCCTGTGAAGCGGCCGCCGCTCTCGAAGGGATGACGTCATGAGCGCTACAGATCCGACCGACCCGATGCTGCACGAGTTCTCGCTGGATGCCCGGAACATGACCCGTGGGGCCATCAACGCCATCCGCACGGCGCTGGGCGTCAGCGGCGCCGTCGCACTGATCCTCGGCATCGTCCTGCTGTTCTGGCCCGAGAAGACGCTGTCGGTGCTGGCGATCTTCTTGGGGATCTACTTCCTGGTCGCCGGGATCATGCGCCTCGGGATCGGCATCTTCAGCCGCGGTATGCGCGGCGGCTCCCGAGCGCTCAACATCGTTCTCGGAGTCCTGCTCATTTTCGCCGGCATCGTCGCACTGAAGAACGTTTCGGCCGCAGCGGTCACGCTGGTGATCTTCGCCATCGCCTTCATCGGCGTCGGCTGGATCATCGACGGCGTCATGGCGCTGGCCGAAGCCGGACGCGCCGCATCGTCCGGCTGGGCCATCGCGTTCGGCATCCTGAGCATCATCGCCGGCATCGTCGTGCTGGTGCTGCCGGCGTCGTCCGCGGTGTTCCTGCTGTTCTTCGCGGCGTTCTCGCTGATCGTCCTGGGCGTGATCGGGATCGTGCGGGCATTCACCTTCGGACGCGAGGTGCTGAAGGCGACCGACTCCCCTGCCGCTACGCCGCGCGTCGCCTGATCGTATACGATCTAGCGCGGTAGATTCGTGCCGAATGTGCGGAAAGGCAGGCCCAAAACGCACATTCGGCACGAATCGCGCCCCGGGCTCAGCGGTGGTTGCTGCGGCTCGGGAGGTGCTGCGCCCACCAGTCGAGGATGATGTCGAAGCGTTCCTGGCGGTGGCGCGGACGCCCGCTCCGGCTCAGCTCATGGTCTTCGCCCGGGAAGATGACGAGTTCCGTCTCCACTCCCCTGCGCTTGAGCGCCGCGTAGTAGCGCTCGGCCTGCCCGAGCGGGCAGCGCAGGTCGTGGGATGAGTGCAGCACGAGCGTCGGCGTGCGCACCTGGTCGACCACGGCCTGCGGGCTCTGCGACCGCATCAGCTCCGGGTCCGTGCCGGTGTACTCGTCGCCGAAGAAGCTGCCGATGTCGCTGGTCCCGACGAACGCGTCCGGGTCGAGGAATCCGCGCTCCACGATCGACGCAGCGAAACGGTGATCGTGCGCGATCGTCCAGGCCGTGAGGTAGCCGCCGTACGAGCCGCCCATGATCCCGACGCGCTCGGCGTCGAGGCCCGGGACCTCGGCGATCGCGCCGTCGAGGAAGTCGAGCACGTCCGTGAGGTCTACCGTGCCCATCCGCTGACGGATGACCCGGCCGTGCTCCTGGCCGTACCCCGCCGAACCGCGCGGGTTCGACATGACGACCGCGTAGCCCGCGGCGGCATACACCTGAGCCTCGTCGAAGAGCGCGTGCGTGTACGAGGCGAACGGCCCGCCGTGGATGTTGAGCAGCACGGGATGCGGCCCTTCGCCCTCGGGGACCAGCACCCAGCCGTGCACGGGATAGCCGTCGCGGCCGGTGAGAGTGAGCTCGCGCGGCTCGATGATGCCTGTCGAGCGCAGCGGAGCCGAGAAGTCGGTCAGGCGGCGCAGACCGGCACCCTCGACGACGGCAGCGTCTCCGGTCGTCCGCGCGTCGGCGAAGGAGACGACGATCGTCTCGCCCGCCGCATCCGCACCGCCCACGACCGTGTGGTCGTCGGTGAGGCGCCGGCTCCCCCCGCCCGCGTTCACCTCGGTCAGGACGAGCGCTCCGCGGCTGCGGTCGACGAGGAGCACCGAGTCGTCGGCTCGCGGCGCGATGTCGGACTCGGTGAAGTCGACCGACTCCGGGTCGGTCAGCCGGCGCGGCGCGGAGCCCGCGGCGTCGATCACGTAGAGCGCGGCGTTCTTGGCGACGAAGTCGCGCCCGGTCTGGCCGACGTCCTGTGCGGTGAAGAACAGGGCGCCACCGCCGGCGTAGTGCGCGGCGATCACGCTGTACGACCCGTGCGAGCCGGTCAGATCGCGCGCCTCTCCCCCGTCGACCGGGACGACAAAAACGTTCGACCGGAGGTCGAGGTCGCGGCTGGCATGCCGTTCGGAGATGAAGGCGATGCTCCGGCCGTCCGGCGAGAACGAGATCGCGCCGTCGTCCCACGGCCCGTCGGTCAGCTGACGCGGTTCGGTGACTGACGGCGCCAGGTCGGTCGACCCGTCCGGTTTCGGCGCGGGGTCCGGGATGGGCGCAGCCCACACGTCCGGCACCGGCACGGTGAAGACGTGGGCACGCCGATCGGTGACGTAGCCGAGGCCGTTCGCCTGATATTTCAGGGTGTCGATCCGACGGGCGGGCTCCCCGTTCGGGTCGATGCCCTCGACCGTGCCGTAGCGGCCCTGTTCGGGCACACGGCTGACGAAGGCGAGCGTCCGCGCGTCGGGCGACCAGGCGAACTCGGACACGCCGAGGGTGCGGTCGGTGACGGCGACCGGCTCGCCGCCGGCGGCGTCGACGACGAACAGCTGCGGCGCCTTCTTCGGCTCGGCGCGGAGGAAGGCGAGCAGGCGTCCGTCGGGCGAGAATCGCGGCGCCGTGTCGCGGAACCCGCGGGTCAGCAGGCGCGGAGCGGCGTGACCGGTGAGTGGGATGCTCCACAGTTGCCCGACCGTGGCGTCCGCCTCCAGGGATGGGCGGGTCACCGACACGACGGCCTTCGCGCCGCCGGGGTGGACGGTGGGCGTCGAGACGCCGGTCAGCAGACCGAGGTCGGCGGGCTTCACTCGACGACCGGCGTGAAGCTGGACACGTCGCCGACGAGGCGCGTGTGGTCGGCGGGGATGGGGTCGACGACGGCCGCGGCGACCTCGGCCGCGAACTCGCTGACGTTGTAGAGGCGGCCGGCCGCCTCCTTGCGCGCGTCGATGGCGCCCGGGTTGAGACGGTTGAGCAGGGTCGCCGTGATGGTGCCCTCGATCATGTCGCCGGAGACGACGACGAACTCGACGCCCTTCTCGGTGAGCGACGGGAGCAGCGCGCGCAGCGCATCCTCCCCCGCCCGCTTGCTCAGTGCCACGGCCTCGTACTCCGGCATGGTCGGCGTCGTCCGGATGAAGTGCGCCTGGTGGCTGGTGACGAAGACGACGCGCGCACTCTCGCCGAGCAGCGGGAGGGCCGCGGTGAGCGTGTTCACCTGCGCGTCGCGGTTGAGCTGCATGGCGTAATCCACGGCCATGCCGGACTCCATGCCGCCGGAGGCGTTGAGCACCAGGATGTCGAGGCCGCCCCACGCGTCGGCGACTGTCCGGAACATGGCCTCGACGGAGTCCGGGTCGGTCAGGTCGGCACCGACCGCGATGGCCGTCCCGCCCTGCTCGACGATGGAGTCGACGAGCTTCTGGGCCCGCGCCTCCTTATTGCGGTAGTTGATGACGACACTCGCGCCCGCCTCGGCGAGGTACTGCGCGGTGTCGGCGCCGATCCCGCGCGACGAGCCGGTGACGAGGGCACGCTTGCCCGTCAGCGAACCAGGTGAAAGGGGGTTTGCCACGAAAACTCCTCGGCGTCGATGTCTGCATCCTGAGACTACCAAGAGGGGTGGAATCGGCGTGGGCCGCACCTGATACGGTCGGAGAAAGCAGTGAAAGGGGGACGTCATGGACATCACGTCCTTCGCCTGGATCGTCTGGCTCGTCCTCATCCTGATCTTCGTGATCATCGAGATGCTGACGCTCGACTTCGTCTTCCTGATGATCGCCATCGGCAGCCTCGGCGGCCTCGTCTCCGGCCTGTTCGGAGCGCCCTGGTGGCTCCAGCTGATCATCGCGGCGATCCTCTCCGTCGTCCTCATCTTCTTCATCCGGCCGCCGCTCCTCCGCGCACTGAAGCGCGGCGGAGACCCCGCGAAGAGCAACATCGACCGCCTGATCGGGATGGGCGGCGTCGTCGTCTCGACCGTCACGCCCACGACGGGCCTGGTGAAGCTGCAGGTCGGCGAGACTTGGACCTCGCGCCTCGCCGACAGCGGTTTCACCGGCGGCGGTCGCGGGGAGCTCGTGCCCGGGGAGCACGTGATCGTGGTCTCGATCGAGGGTGCGACCGCCGTCGTCGCGCCCGCACCGGTCTCCGCAGGCAGCGACGGCCTCACCGAGAGGATCACTCCGTGAACGATCCGAGCCAGCTGGTCCTGACCATCGTGGTCAGCGTCATCGTCCTGATCATCGCGATCTTCGTGCTGGTCACGCTGTTCCGCGCGATCCGCATCATCCCGCAGGCGCGGGCGGGCGTCGTCGAGAGGCTCGGCCGGTACCACAAGACACTGATGCCGGGGCTCAACGTCGTCGTCCCGTTCATCGACAAGGTGCGACCGCTGATCGACATGCGCGAGCAGGTGGTCTCCTTCCCGCCGCAGCCGGTCATCACCGAAGACAACCTGGTCGTGTCGATCGACACGGTCGTCTACTTCCAGGTGAACGATGCGCGCGCCGCGACCTACGAGATCGCCAACTACCTGGGCGCGGTGGAGCAGCTCACCACCACGACGCTGCGTAACGTCGTCGGCGGCCTCAACCTCGAAGAGGCGCTGACCAGCCGCGACAACATCAACGGACAGTTGCGCGTCGTGCTCGACGAGGCCACCGGGAAGTGGGGCATCCGTGTGGCGCGCGTGGAGCTCAAGGCGATCGAGCCGCCCCTCTCCATTCAGGACTCGATGGAGAAGCAGATGCGCGCGGAACGTGACCGGCGCGCTGTCATCCTGACGGCCGAGGGCACCAAGCAGTCCGAGATCCTCAACGCCGAGGGATTGCGACAGGCCGCGATCCTCAAGGCGGAGGGCGACGCGAAGGCGGCGGTCCTCCGCGCCGAGGGCGAGGCGCAGGCGATCACGACGGTCTTCGGTGCGATCCACCAGGGCAACCCGGACAACCTCCTGCTCGCCTACCAGTACCTCCAGACGCTGCCGAAGCTCGCCGAGGGTCCCGCGAACAAGCTGTGGATCATCCCGAGCGAGCTGACCGAGGCGCTGAAGGGCATCGGTCAGGCCTTCGGCCCGACCACCGGCGCGCCACGGCCACCGGCGACGGGAGCCGCGGCCGGGTCGGTGCCGCCGGTCGCTCCGGCAGCCGAGACCGGGCCGGCGGCGCCGACCGCGCCGTGACGTTCCTCGACGGAGCCGCGACGCGCGTCATCGCGCATCGCGGCCTCGCCCTCGACGCGCCGGAGAACACGCTCCTCGCGTTCCTCCGCGCCCTCTCAGCGGGTGCGACGCACCTCGAGACCGACATCCACGCCTCGGCGGACGGCGTCGCCGTCATCGCCCACGACCCGGACCTCGCCCGGGTCGCCGGGCGCAACGTGAAGGTCGGCCAGCTGACGATGACCGAGCTGCGCCGCATCGAACTGGGTCACGGGCAGGGCTTCTGCTCTCTCGCGGAGGCCCTTGATGCGTCCCCGCAGGCGCGCTTCAACATCGACGTGAAGGATGCGCGCGCAGCTGCACCGGCGGTGGCGGCCATCCGCGATGCCCGGGCGACCGGGCGGGTGCTCATCACCAGCTTCTCGAGCGAGCGGAGACGCGCCGTCGCCGACGCGCTCCCCGGTGTCGCCTCCTCCCCCGCCGTGTCTGAGTTCTTCCCCGCCCTGATCGGCGCCCGGTTCGGGATCGTGCCTCTGGTCCGACGGGCTCTGCGCGGTTTCGTCGCCGTCCAGGTCCCCGAGCGACGTGGTCCGCTGCGGATCGTCACACGGCGGGCCGTCGAGCGCATCCACGCGGCCGGGGCCGAAGTGCACGTGTGGACGGTCAATGATCCCGCCGACATGGTCCGGCTGCTCGACCTCGGGGTCGACGGCATCGTCACGGACCGCTGCGACATCCTGAAGTCCGTGGTGGCGTCAAGAACCTGACGACCGGCGACCTCGCGCTGCCGACTCTGAGAGGGCACTGGGAGAAACGCTCTCCTGGAAAGAGAATCCCCAGCTTGACCGTTTATAACTGTGAGGATTCGCGCGCACTAGAGGAGACCACACAATGGCAGATCGAAGCTTGCGCGGCATGAGAATCGGCGCCCAAAGCCTACAGAGTGAAGAAGGCGTCGTCTACTCTCCGCGTTCCCGTTACAACTATCTTTGCCTCACCTGCGGCAAGGAGACCGACGTCGTGTTCTCGGCCGAGGCCGAGGCCCCCGAGACCTGGGAGTGCAAGCACTGCGGCCAGGAGGCGCGCCTGCTGATCGGCGACACCCCCGTCGAGGTCGACCACTCCGACGTCAAGACCCCCCGCAGCCACTGGGACATGCTGCTGGAGCGCCGCACCCGCGCCGAGCTCGAGGAACTCCTCGAGGAGCGCCTGCAGTACCTGCGGTCGCGTCGCGGAACCAGCGAGCACAAGCACACCGCCTGACCACGTCAGGCCACCGGGCCGTTCTCACCCTTGCGGTGGGAGCGGCCTTTTCGTCGTCGGCAGGGGCCCGCGCCGGGCGGTGAACGCGACGATCAAGCCGAACAGCCCGAGGCCGGCGACCAGGAATTCGATCCCGCGGCTGAGCAGCGTCGCAGGCGTCGTCGTGGTCCCGAGCGGGACGTCCGCGACCATGTGCCCTGGCTTGAACGGCGGGATGGAGCTGATCGTGCGACCGTCGGGCCCGATGATCTGGCTGCTTCCCACCGTCGAGATGTTCACCAGCGACCGACCCGCCTCGATCGCGCGCAGTCGGGCGATCGCGAGCTGCTGCTGGTTCTCGTCCGTTTCGCCGAAGTCCGCGTTGTTGGTCTGAGCGAGGATCACCTGCGCTCCCCCGCGCATCATGTCCGTCAGCAGCTGGTCGTCGACGATGTCGAAGCAGATGGAGATGCCGGCGCGGACGCCGCCGACGTCGAAGACGTTGTCCCGCGTCCCCGGCGTGTAGTCGCGACCGATTAGGTCGATGAGCTGCGGAGCGAAGGGACGCCAGAACGCGCGGTCGGGAACGTATTCCCCGAACGGCACGGGGTGCTTCTTGTCGTAGTAATCGACGGCGCCTTTCCCGGCCTCCCACTGGAGCGAGGTGTTGTAGAGACGGTCGTCACGCGAGGTGATCGTTCCGACGACGAACGGGGCTCCGAACTTGCGGCTCAGCGCATCCAGGATCGCCGCATTGTCGGGGTCCCGCGTCGGGTCCGGCAGGGCGGACCCCTCCGGCCAGACCACCATGTCGACCTTCTTCGCGCCGGACACCTGCGACGACGGGATGCGCAGTGTCTCCGCGACCTGCGAGTTGAACACCGCGCCGACGGGCGCGTTGTCGAAGTACCCGGCCGGTCCGTTGCCCTGCACGGCGGCGATCCGCGTCGATCCGCTGGTCGTCGCGGGCCAGGCGGGAATCGCGAACACGAGGGCGACTGCCGCTCCCGCCAGGAGCCAGCGCTGCACCGTTCGCACATCCAGCGCGCCGGGAAGCTCAAGCAGGAACGCCACCAGCCACACCATCACGAAGCTCACACCCGAGATACCGATCCACGCGACCATCGGGGCGAGCGGGCTGAGGGACTGCGACTCGGCGACGCGCCCCCAGGAGAAGCCGCCGTACGGCCAGGTGCCGGTCACGAACTCCCGCAGCACCCAGAGGCCGCTCACGATCACCGGCAGCAGTCCGAGCCGCCCGAGCAGGGTCGGGAAAGCCCGCGGCACCCACCGGTACGCAAGCGTGATCAGGATGCCGCCGACACCCCAGAACAGGGCCTCCAGTGTCGAGAGGGCCACCCAGGGCACCGGGCCCAAGTACAACGCCGTCCACGACACGTGGACGAGGTAGAACGCCTCCCCCGCGACCCACCCGACCAGGAATGCCGAGCCTGCGCGGCGGCCGCGCTGCGCGAGCAGCACCATCGCGATGCCGACGAACGTCAGCGGCCACCAGTCCTTGTCCGGGAACCCCGCATCGAGCACCGGGCCGGCGGCCGCAGCGACCAGCACCGCGAGCCAGAGCGGAAGGGGGGCTCGCGGGACGGTCTGCACGAAGGGAGAGCCTAAAGCATCCGCGTGTGGGGGCCGTTCAGGATGCGCGACACGGTCGCGCGGGCCGCTCTCGAGCCGCGTCAAGCGACCGAGGAGTAGGCGACGATCCCGCGCCGGATGGACTCCAGCGCCTGCCGGGCGACCCGGCCGACGTTGCCCTGGGCGACGAGCGACAGCTGATCGAGGAGGTCGATCGTCTGCTTGGCCCAGCGGACGAAGTCGCCCGCCGCCATGTCGGCCTCCCTCAGCACCGCATCGAGCCCGGAGCCGCGTGACCACATCCACATCGCGAGGGACAACGCCGTGGACGGCGGCTCGCTACCCGGGAGCCGATTGTCCTGCTCGAGGTCGTCGAGGGTGCTCCACAACGTCGTCGTCTTCTCGAGCGCCGGGCGGAACGCACCGCGCGGTAATGTGCGGTCGTTGGCCAGGCCGTCGTCGCGTCGCGGCTCGAAGACGAGGGCGCACGCCATGGCGGCGAGGCCCGGCGCATCCAGATCCTTCCAGGCGTTGCGACGCAGGCACTCGGCGACCAGGAGGTCCCGCTCGCCGTAGATGCGCTTGAGGGTGCGGCCGTGGACGGTCAGCACGGTGTCGCCCTCCTCCTTCGCCAGGTAGCCGAGCTCCAGGAGCACGTCGGACACGCGGTCGAAGACCTTCGCGACCGCGCCCGTCCGCGACTGGATCTGCGACCGCAGCCGGTCGGTGTCGCGCTTCAGCTTCCACCAGCGCTCCGCCCACCGGGCGTGCTGCTCACGCTCGGGGCAGCGGTGGCAGGGGTGGTCCTTCATCCGCTTGCGCAGCGCGGCCAGCTGGCGCTGCCGCTTCTCACGGTCGCTGTTGGATGCCGACTCGATGCGGGAACCGGACCGCTCCAGGTCCGTCAGCTCTCGGCGAATGGCGAAGTACTCCCGGAAGTCGCCGAGGTGGCACGTCATCGCCTCCTCGTAGCCGGCGAGCGACTGCTCCTGCTGCATGGCCTTGCGGGCGAGGTCGACCACGGCCCGGTCGGCCTGGAACTGGGCGAACGACGACTCGAGGATCTCGCGCGTGCGCGGTCGGCCGAACTGGTCGATCAGGTTCACCGCCATGTTGTACGTCGGCCGGAAGCTGGAGTTCAGCGGGTAGCTGCGGCGGGAGGCGAGAGAGGCGACCGACTGCGGGTCCAGCCCGTCCTCCCATTGGATGACGGAGTGGCCCTCCACATCGATGCCGCGGCGACCGGCTCGACCGGTCAGCTGGGTGTACTCCCCCGGTGTGATCGGGACGCGGGCCTCGCCGTTGAACTTCTCCAGCTTCTCCAGCACCACCGTCCGGGCGGGCATGTTGATCCCGAGCGCCAGCGTCTCTGTCGCGAAGACGACCTTGACGAGCTTCCGGCGGAACAGCTCCTCGACGACCTCCTTGAAGGCCGGCAGCAGGCCGGCGTGGTGGGCGGCGACACCGCGCTCCAACCCCTCCAGCCACTCCCAGTAGCCGAGCACCGCCAGATCCTCGTCGAGCAGCGTGCGGCACCGCTCCTCCACGATCGCGCGGATCTCGTCCCGCTCGTGCTTCTCGGTCAGGCGCACGCCGGCCCGGAGCACCTGCCGCACCGCCTGGTCGCAGCCATTGCGGCTGAAGATGAAGAAGATCGCAGGCAGCAGGTTGCGGTCGTCGAGCAGCGCGACAAGATCCGACCGGCTCATCCGGAACGTGTCCGGACGACCGCCCTTGGAGTGGTAGCGGCCCACATCCCGCATCTGCCGGCTGCTCAGCACCCGGCCGCCGTAGCGTGCCATCTGCACGAGCTCCGGGTTGACCCGGTTGGTGGCGGCGAGCCCCGACGAGTCGAACAGGTCGATGAGCTTGGAGCGCATCAGGATGTGCTGCTCCAGCGGCACCGGGCGCTCCTCCGACACAACGACATCGGTGTCGCCGCGGACGGCCTGCAGCCAGTCGCCGAACTCCTCGGCGTTCGACACGGTGGCGCTCAGCGACACCATCCGCACTTCCGACGGCAGGTGGATGATGACCTCCTCCCACACGGCGCCCCGGAACCGGTCGGCCAGGTAGTGCACCTCGTCCATGACCACGTAGGCGAGGTCGGTGAGCAGGTCGGAGTCCGCGTAGAGCATGTTGCGGAGCACCTCGGTCGTCATGACGACGATGCGGGCGTGCGAGTTGATGTTCGTGTCGCCGGTGAGGAGCCCGACGGATTCGGGGCCGTACGCCTCGACGAACTCCTGGAACTTCTGGTTACTGAGCGCCTTCATCGGCGTCGTGTAGAAGACCTTCGCGTTGGCCTCGCGCATCGCGAGGAAGACGGCGAACTCGGCCACGATCGTCTTGCCGGCGCCGGTGGGGGCGGCGACGAGGACGCTGCGCCCGCGCTCCAAAGCCCCGCATGCCTCCCGCTGGAACGGGTCGAGGTCGAACCGGAGACTCGCGCGGAAGGTCTCGAGCAGCGGCTGGCGGGCCCGGTCGCGCGAGGCGGCGAACCGCTCCGCCGGTGAGAGCGTCTGGTCGGTCACCCCACCAGCCTATGCCCGCGCGGTCAGGCGGCGAGCTCGGCCTCGAGTCGCAGCTCGCGCTTGGCAGCCCGGCGGTCGTGCAGCCAGGCGACGCCGTACGCGGCGAAGTACAGGGCGACCATCGGAATGGCCAGGAGGAACATCGAGAGCACGTCGGCGGCCGGCGTGGCGATGGCGGTGAACAGGGCGATCAGGATGAGCGCCCAGCGCCACGACGCGATGATCGACTTCGCGCTCAGCACGCCGACGAAGTTCAGCAGCACCAGGAAGACCGGGAGGACGAACGCGATGCCGACGGCGATGACCAGTTTGAGGATGAAATCGAAGTAGGTCTTCGCCTGGATGATCGCCGAGTCCGGCTCCGGCGCGAAGCTCGTCAGCAGGCTCACGATGTGCGGGACGAGCAGCCACCCGGTCACACCGCCCGCGATGAACAACGGGACGGCGGTGAAGAAGAAGCCGAAGCCGTAGCGGAGCTCCTTGCGCGTCATCGCCGGGACGAAGAACGCCCAGATCTGGTAGAGCCAGACCGGGCTGGAGATGATCGCGCCGATGGTGATCGCGACCTGCATCTTCAGGTCGAACGCGCCCGTGATGCTGTCGTAGTTGAGCATCGCCTCGCGGCCCTGCTGCTTCGCGATGTCGGTGATCGGACCGCGCAGCGCATCCATCACATAGCCGCTGAGAAACCAGCCGATGACCGCGCCACCCACCAGAGCGAGGGCGGAACGGAAGAGGCGTTTGCGAAGCTCGATGAAGTGCTCGGCGAGCGTCATCCGTCCTTCGCGGCTCTTGCCTCGCTTCGTGGAGGCCACCGGACTACGGCTTCGGGTTCGACTCGGTCGAGGGGTCGACGGGAGCCGGGGCGGGCGTCACCGTCGGCGCTGCGGTGCTCTGCGCGGCGGGGGTGGTGGCGGTGCCGTCGGAAGCCTGGTCGGACTTGCCGTCCTTGCCGTCCTTCTTCAGCTCGTCGACCTCACCCTTGAAGATCCGCATCGACTGGCCGATGCTCTTGGCGAGCGCCGGGAGCTTGGGCGCACCGAAGAGCAGCAGGATCACGGCGAGGATGATGAGCAGATGCCATCCGGTCAGTCCTGCGAACATGAGATCAGGTCCTTCTCAAAAGGTGGGCGAAGCGAGCGGGCACCGTTGCGGGGTCCACATCGACCAGTAGTCTACCGCGCCGGACGCGGGCGTCCCTGCGAGCTTGCCGGGCGAACGCCCGCTCGGTGAGGTGATCCTGCCGCTGCGCACGGAGCTCGTCGGCATCCGCCAGCACGGCCGGCTCGAAGGTGTCGTGGAGCTCCTCGGCTCGGCGCGACAGCACCTCGGCCTTCTCCATCAGCGCCGCGGCCTCGCGACCGGCGGCGACCACCTTGCGGAACAGCCACCAGGCGAAGAACGCGAGCATGCCGAGGAGACCGAGCACGAGCACGATCCAGATCACCAGCCACGACCACCAGGGCATGGGCTCAGCCTACCCGGCCCGCCGCCGGGTCAGAGGTAGCGTTCGACGCCCGCGCGGGCCCAGCCGGCGACCACCTGGCGCGCCTCGGGCGGGTCGAGCACCGTGAGCACGCCCGACAGCCCGGCGACCAGGCGCTTGAGACCGTGGAAGTGCGCGACGCGGACGCTCGTGCGGATGACGCCGTCCCGCTCCTCGCGCTCTGCCCCCTCAGGGATGTAGTCCTCGATCAGCGTGATCGCCGACGCCGACACCTCCACCGTCACCAGCTGGTCCTCCGGCGTGCCGGTGAACAGCGTCTCCGGCAGCTTCACGTCGCCCGGCCGGTAGGTGATCGCCTCCTGCGTTGCGACCAGGTCGTCGATCCGGTCGAGACGGAAGGTGCGGATGGCCGTGCGGAGGTGATCCCAGCCGCGCAGATACCAGTCCTGGTCGACGGATTCGATGCGCAGCGGGTCGACGCGGCGCCGTTCGCGCTCCCCACGTGAGCTGAGGTAGTCGAACTCGACCTGCACTCCCGCGATGACCGCATCCCGGATCGTCGCCAGGGCCTCGTCGGTCTCGGACCGCGCGACCGCGAGCTGGCTCGGCGCCGCCGATGCGCCGCGGGCGAGCTTGGCCATGAGCGAGCCGATCGCATCCCGGTCGGCGTTCTCCGGCAGAGCGGTGAGGTACTGCAGCCCGGCGATGAGGGCTGCCGCCTCGCGTGCCGAGAACCTCGGCGAGTCGTCGATGGCGACCTGGTGGGTGAGGACGATCTGGTCGTTCTCCTCGAAGTCGTCCCAGGCGATGTCGAACAGGTCGCCCGGCTGGTACGCGTTGGTCTCGCCGGGGATGCCGGAGACGGCGATCAGCCGCACGGCGTCACGCAACTGGTCCTGGTCGACGCCGAAATGCTCGGCGGCTTCCGCGACGCTCACGCGGTCGCGATCCATGAGGTAGGGCACGAGGGCGAGCAGGAAGGCGAGCTTGTCCTGCGCCTGCATCGGCTTGCGGCGCTCAGCCATCGCTGGCCTCCCCCGTCTCCGCGCCTGCCGAGCCGCCGGGCGCGGTGTGCGCGGCGACCGTCGCCTGGAGTCGCTGGAGCACCTGGTCGCGCAGTTCCGGCGGCGCGAGGACCAGGACCTCGGGCCCGAAGGAGGCCAGCTGGTCGGCGAGGATGTTGATGTCCGAGAAGTTGACGGTGAGCCGGACGGGCTCGCCCTCGGCGCCGACCGGCACAGCATCGCCGTACCGCTTGCCCAGGCGCGTCGCCGCATCCGTGCCGGCGGTCACCTCGATCTCGGCGACGTTCGACTCCCAGATGTGCTCGAGTTCGAGCAGTGCCCTTTCGGCGAAGGCCTCGCCGTCGACGCGGTACTGCTCCGGGTCGAAGACGCGGGACGTCAGCTTGACGGGCCCGACGATGCGGGAGAGAAGGAAGGTCCGCGAGCCGCGGGCGTCCTGGTCGATCCCCTGCAGGTGCCACCGACCCTGGTGCTGCACGAGCGAGAGGGGTGCGACGGTGCGCTGACGCGACGCGCTCTCGCCGGGCTTGAGGTACGGGAACTGCACCATGACGTGACGCTCCAGCGCCTGACTGAGCGGCTCGAAGGCGCTCTCGCGGACGCGGAGCCGCGGTGCATAGCCGACGACCGGATCATCCGCCTCGACGCCGAGCGATCGCAGCTTCATCAGCGCACGCCGCGACTCCCCCGACAGCGACCCCTCGCGCCAGACGGCGGCCGCGAGCCCGAGCAGGGTCAGCTCCTCGGGCGAGAAGCTGACATCGGCCGGAAGGTCGTATGCCCCTTTGGGAATGCGGTAGCGCAGCAGCTGATTGTTGCCGGACGCCTCGGGCGCCTCCACCGTCTCCAGCGGGACGCCGAGCTCGCGGATGTCGTCCTTGTCGCGCTCGAACTGCCGCTCCAGGCTGCTGTTGTCGCCGTGCGGCTCATACCGCTGGCGGTACCCCTGGACGGTCGAGAGGATCTCGCTCTTGGTCAGGCCGTTCTCGGTCGCGAGCAGTGCCAGCACGAGGCTGAACAGGCGCTCCTCGACCGGGACGCGCGCGGGCGAAGAGGGGGAACGGGACACCCGTCCATCCTAGTCCGCGCGCTAGTGGATGCCGAGGATGTCAACCACCCAGGCGGAGGCCGGGAACTGCCCCTGGGACGGCGTCTCGATCACCAGCTGCGAGCCGATCTTCTGCCCCACGAGCTCCTTGAGCATCGCCTGCGGAAGGACGGAGCCGTTCTGATTCTGGATCTGGCTCTGGCCGCTGGCCATGTCGACCCGATCGGGCCCTCCGCTGGTCCAGCTGCTGGTCACGACCTGCTTGCTGTCCCATCCGACCGCGGTGTACTGCAGAACCGCGGTGCTGTCCTTCTTCACGACCGGGCCGTCACCCTGCTTGAGGACCTCGCTGCGGACCTTCGTCGGTGCCGAGCCCGACGACGGGATGGTGATGCCCGGCTGGCCCGTGGGCGCGAGCACGACAGTCGGGAACCCCGCGGCCGCAGGACGGACCGCACCGTTGGCGGCGTTCAAGGAGGTCTTGAGCACGTCGAGGACATAGATCTGCGTGCCGGGGGCGGAATCCGCCTGCTGGGGCGCATCCTTGGGCGCCACCACGATCGCGACCCGCGACCCGACGGGTGCGCAGATCAATCCGCGGCTGATCACATCCGATCCGACCGGGACGACCGCACCCTGATCGCCGTAACCGCTGCCGAGGACGCTTCCGGTCGCCGCGTCGATGACCGTGAAACCGACCTCGACCTGTTGCCCCTTGTGCACGACAGTGCTGTCACTACCCTCGCTGAGCACAGAACGCTGCGACTTCGTCGCATCGACGGGCGTCGGCACCGTCACCTTCGGTCGAGACCCGATCTTCCCCGTCGCCTCGACCAGCTGCGACGCCTTGCCCGAAGACAATGCCGAGCTGCAGTCGTTGTTCGGGTTCGTCGAGCATGCCGACAGAGCCACTGCCACGAGGCCGGCGGCTCCGATGACGGCGGCGGTTCGTCCGAGTGCAGACACGCGGCGAGCAGTTGCGTTGGGCACGGGTCCTCTTTCGATCCGATCAGTGGGGTTCGGGACAGCAGCGGGCGAGCCCGGCGTTCCCGCATTCATGCTAGCCGACGCCCGGAGCGTCCTCGTCCGCCTCACGGCCCTTCGCGAGCTCTGCGCTGGCGGCCGCCTCGCGCATCCGCTTGCGGAGGCTCTTCGGGCTGGACTGCCGCTCGCCGAGAGCGCCGGGCGTCCAGGCCTCGACATCCTCGTCGGAGTAGTCGGACTTCGACGGACGGCGCTTCAGCTCGGGCAGGACGGTCCCCGGGGCGAGCCGGCGGGCGGTGATCAGGAAGCCGGTGTGGGCGATCATCCGGTGGTCGGGACGGACGGCCAGCCCCTCCACGTGCCAGCCGCGGACCATCGTCTCGTTCGACTGCGGGTGCGTGTAGTCGCCGGAGGCGCGGATGGCCTCGGCGACGCGGGACAGCTGGGTCACGGTGGCGACGTAGCAGATCACGACGCCGCCGGGCTTGAGCGCGCTGGTGACCGCATCGAGCGTCTCCCACGGCGCCAGCATGTCCAGCACCACGCGGTCGACGGTTCCCGGTTCGACAGCGGCGGGCAGCGCATCCTGCAGATCGCCGACGGTCAGCGTCCAGTTGGCGGGCTCGCTGCCGAGGAACGTCGCAGCGTTGTCGCGCGCGACGTCGGCGAACTCCTCGCGGCGCTCGAACGACAGCAGCCGGCCCTCCGGACCGATCGCACGCAGCAGCCAGAGCGAGAGCGCACCGGAGCCGACACCCGCCTCGACGACGGTCGCGCCGGGGAAGATGTCCGCGAGCGCGAGGATCTGCGCAGCGTCCTTCGGGTAGACGATGGCCGCGCCTCGCGGCATCGACATGACGAAGTCGGTGAGCAGCGGACGCAGCGCGAGGTGCTCGACGCCCGCGTTGTTGGTGACGACCGAACCATCCGGCAGGCCGATGATGGCGTCGTGCTGCAGGACACCGCGGTGGCTGTGGAACTCTTTTCCCGGCTGCAGCGTGATGGTGTTCATCCGGCCCTTCGGACCGGTGAGCTGCACGCGGTCGCCCGCGCGGAACGGGCCGGAGCTGCGCGGAGTCTCGTTCACCGGTTCGCCGCCTCACGGTGTGCGCGGGCGACGGCGAAGACGTCCTCCGCGGTGCGGCCGTCCAGCGACGACCACAGCGTGTGCTCCTCCGACTCCGGCAGCGGCACGATGTGCGGCACTCCGATCGTCGTCGCGCCGGACGCCACGGCGGACGCGAGGCCCACCAGGGAGTCCTCCAGGGCGACGGTGTCGCGGATCTCCACGCCGAGCAGCTCGGCGGCGCGCAGGTACGGCTCCGGCGCGGGCTTCGGCTCGTCGACCTCGTCACCGCTCACGATCACATCGAACGCGTCGAACGGGATGTGTGCGACGATCTGCTCCGCCATCCTCCGCACCGACATGGTCACCAGTGCCGTCGGGATGCCGCGCTCGCGCAGCGACTCGAGCAGCTCGCGGGCGCCCGGGCGCCACGGCACGCCGTCCGCATCCAGCTTCTGCTGCACCCGGTCGGTCAGCCAGTGCACGATCTCGTCCGGCTCCATCGCCACACCGCGCGAGCGGAGGATCTCCGCCGAGTTCCAGAGGCCGAGGCCGACGAGCAGAAGACCGTCGTCGTGCGTCCAGGTACCGCCGAACGAGTGGACGAGCTCCACCTCCGACGCCATCCAGTACGGCTCGGTATCGACGAGGGTGCCGTCCATGTCCCACAGCACGGCGGCGGGCAGGTCGGCAGAGCCGGTGTCGCTACGGGTATGTTCGCTGCGGGGGGAAGACGCGGTCACAACGGGCAAGTCTATCGGGAGAGCCGCGGGCCTATCCTGGATGGATGGCGTCCCGACCGGACGCCAGGAAGGGACGAGGGACAGCTTCGTGACAGACGGACAGAACATCCTCGGCGGGCGCATCCTCGTGGTGGCCTTCGAGGGATGGAACGACGCGGGCGAGGCGGCCAGCGGCGCGGTCAAGACGCTCAAGGAGCAGCTCGACGTGGTTCCCATCGCCGAGGTCGACCCCGAGCTCTATTTCGATTTCCAGTTCAACCGGCCGGTGGTGACGGACGACGACGGCCGCAGACGGCTGATCTGGCCCTCCGCCGTCATGTACGGACCGTCGCTTCCCGGGCGCGTCGGGGAGGACCTGGCCGGCGACGCCGAGCTCACGGTCACCGGCGACAACGCCGGCAACATCTTCCTGCTGCTCGGCACCGAGCCGTCGCGCAGCTGGCGCAGCTTCACCGCCGAGATCATGGATGTGGCGCTCGCCGCCGACATCGGAGCCGTCGTCTTCCTCGGCGCGATGCTCGCGGACGTTCCGCACACGCGGCCGATCTCGGTGTTCGCCTCCAGTGACAACGCGGCCGTCCGGGCCGAGCTCGGCCTCGAGCGCTCCACGTACGAGGGGCCGGTCGGCATCCTCAGCGCGCTCGCCGAAGGCGCAGAGGACGTCGGCATCCCGACCCTGATGATCTGGGCGTCGGTACCGCACTACGTGCACAACGCGCCCAGCCCGAAGGCCGTTCTCGCACTCATCGACAAGCTCGAAGAGCTCGTCGACGTGACGATCCCCCGCGGCACCCTCGTCGACGAGGCGGCCGCCTGGGAGTCCGGGATCGACGCTCTCGCGGCCGACGACGAGGAGATGGCCTCCTACATCCAGCAGCTCGAGCAGGCGCGCGACACGGTCGACTCGCCCGAGGCGAGCGGCGAGGCGATCGCGCAGGAGTTCGAGCGCTACCTGCGCCGCCGCGGTGACGGCCGCGACGGCGGAACCGCCGGGCGCGCGCCGGACGACCCGCGCCGCGGCTGACCGCGGCTCACTCCGGGGCGGTCGCGAGCGGGATGCCGAGCAGCGCGTCGATCGCGCGCGGCACCAGGTCGGTGGTCTCGGCGGGGCGGGTGGCCGCCCACTGGTCGACGGCTCGCAGGGCAGACGGCGTGTCGAGGTCGCTCCGCAATGCCGCCCGGATGCGGGCGACGAGGGCCGCCTCCTCGAGCGTTGCCTCGGCATCCACCTCGTCTGCGCGCCGGCTGATCGCCGACTGCCAGGCCGTCAGCCGGAGTCGGGCTTCGTCGAGCGCGGAGTCGAACCACTCCCAGTCGCTGCGGTAATGGTGCGCAAGGAGCGCCAAGCGGATCGTGCGCGGGTCCGCGCCCTGCTCCCGGAGGCCGGATACGAGCACCAGGTTGCCCAGGGACTTGCTCATCTTCTCGCCGTCGTAGGCCACCATCCCAGCGTGACTGTAGACCCGGGCCAGCGGATGGCCGCTCAGCGCGGCGGCGTGGCCCGCGCTCAGCTCGTGGTGCGGGAAGACGAGATCGGAGCCGCCGCCCTGCACGGTGAAGTCGCGGCCGAGGTGCATGAGCGCGATGACCGAGCACTCGATGTGCCAGCCGGGTCGGCCCTCCCCCGCTTCCGACGGCCAGCTCGGCTCCCCCGGTCGCGGACCGCGCCAGAGCAGCGGGTCGAGCGGGTCGCGTTTCCCGGCGCGGTCGGGGTCACCGCCGCGCTCGGCGGAGAGGGCGAGCATGGTGGCGCGGTCGAGCCCGCTCTCCTCGCCGAGCACCCACGGCGCCGCGTCCTGGGCGGCCTGGATGTCGAAGTAGACGTCATCGTCGAGCCGGTACGCCATCCTGCGATCGAGCAGGATGCTCGTTGCTCGTCCGATCTGCTCGATCACCTCGGTGACAGCGACGTAGTCGTCCGGCGGAAGGATGCGGAGAGCCTCCATGTCGCGGCGGAACAGGTCGATCTGCTCGTCCGCCAGCGCGCGCCAGCCGACGCCGGTCTGGGCGGCACGCTCCAGCAACGGATCGTCGACGTCGGTGATGTTCTGGGCGTAGTGCACGCGATAACCGGCGTCGCGCCACACCCGCTGGAGCGTGTCGAACGCCAGGTAGGTGGCTGCGTGGCCGAGGTGGGTGGCGTCGTAGGGCGTGATGCCGCAGACGTACAGGCGGGCGACGTCGTCGGGACGGGCCTCCACGAGCTGACCGGAGGCGGTGTCGTACAGCAACGGGACGTCGACTGCCGTGCCATCCGGTCGCGGCACCGCCGGGACCTCCGGGGCGTTCCAGGCGCGCACGGTCAGCGGTTCGTCGTCGCGGGCATGCGGGTCACGCCTGGAGGACGCCGGCGGCGAGCAGGATCATCAGCAGCACGCCGAGCGCGATCCGGTAGATCACGAACGGCAGGAAGCTGCGGCGCGAGATGTAGCCCATGAAGAACGCGATCACCAGCAGGCCCACCACGAACGCGACGACGGTCGCAGCCGCTGTCTCCACCGGTCCGAACACCTCGGGCGTGCACGTTCCTGCCTTCGCGAGCGCCTCGGTGCACGGCTCCTTGACCGCTTTGTACAGCTGGTAGAAACCGCTGCCGAAGACAGCGGGCAGCGCGAGCAGGAACGAGTAGCGGGCGGCCGCGCGGCGCTGGTAGCCCATGAACAGCCCGGCGGTGATCGTGCCGCCGGAGCGGGAGACGCCGGGGATGAGCGCGAGCGCCTGCGCGAGCCCGAAGATGATGCCGTCGCCCCAGGTCAGCTCGCGCAGCCGCTTGCGCTTCGACCCCACCCAGTCGGCGATCCCCAGCAGGATGCCGAACACGATGAGCGTCGTCGCGACGATCCACAGCGAGCGGAACGTCGTCTCGATCTGGTCCTGGAAGAACAGCCCGAGGACCACGATCGGGATGCTGCCCAGGATGACGAGCCACCCCATCCGTGCGTCGGGGTCGTTGCGCGGGATACGCCCGAACAGCGCGCGGAACCACTGCGCGATGATCCGTGTGATGTCGCGCCAGAAGTAGAGCAGCACCGCTGCTTCGGTGCCCAGCTGGATGATCGCGGTGAAGCGCGCCCCCGGGTCGGCACCGGTGCCCAGCAGTTCGCCGACGATGCGGATGTGCGCAGACGACGAGATGGGGAGGAACTCGGTGAGCCCCTGAACGAGGCCGAGGATCAGGGCGTTGATGAAGTCCATACGAAGCGTCGAATCCCGGGGTCAGTAGGCGCGGAGGAGGTCGCGGAGCACGGTCCTACCGAACACTAGCGCGTCGAGCGGGACCCGCTCGTCCACCCCGTGGAACATGCCGGGGAAGTCGAGATCGGCGGGCAGCCGGAGCGGCGCGAAGCCGTATCCCGTGATGCCGAGCTTGCTGAGCGCCTTGTTGTCGGTGCCACCCGAGAGGAGGTACGGCAGGACGGGCGCGCCCGGGTCGTGCTGCTGCAGCGTGTCGGTGATCGCCTCCACCAGGCCGCCGCCGAACTCGGCCTCGAGGCCGATGTCGCGGTGCATGACCTCGATCTCGACGTCGTCGCCGATCAGCTCGCGGACGCGTGCGAGCACGGCGTCCTCCTCGCCCGGCAGCGTGCGGATGTCGATCAGAGCCTCCGCGGTGTCCGGGATGACGTTGTGCTTGTAGCCGGCCTCGAGCAGCGTCGGGTTCGTCGTCGTCCGCAGGGTCGCCAGGATGAAGCCGGCGGCCGTGCCGGTGCGGATCACCACCTCGTCCGGCCCGATCCGCTGCGGGTCGACGTCGAGCAGCCTGCCGAGCTCGCCGATCAGCCGGGTCGTCGTGGCGGTCAGCTGGATCGGCCAGTCCTCGCGACCCAGGGCGACGACGGCCTCCGCCAGCCGCGTGATCGCGTTCTCGCGGATGAGCCGCGAACCGTGCGCGGCCCGGCCGCGTGCGATGAGCTTGATCCAGACAAGAGACTTCTCCCCCGTCTGCAGAAGGTACGCACGGCGGCCCGCGAGGTCGATCGAGTAGCCGCCGACCTCGCTGATCGCCTCCGTCGCGCCCGCGAACAGCTCCGGATGCGTGTCGACCAGGTGGTGGGATCCGCGACGGCCGCCGTCCTCCTCGTCGGCGAAGAACGCCACGACGAGGTCACGTGCCGGACGCTGCCCCGCGCGCAGGATGTCGCCGACCGCGGTCAGGATCATCGCATCCATGTTCTTCATGTCGACGGCGCCGCGGCCCCAGAGCAGGCCGTCTTTGATCTCGCCGCCGAACGGGTCGACGGACCAGTTGCGCGGGTCGGCCGGAACGACATCGAGGTGACCGTGGACGACGAGGGCCGGCTTGCCCGGGTCGGCGCCCTCGACACGGGCCACCACGCTCGCGCGGCCCGGATCGGACTCGAACACCTGCGGCCGGAGGCCCAGCTCGGACAGCTTCGCCTCGACATAGGCGGCGGCCTCCGCCTCGCCGTTCGAGCGGCCCTCGCCGTAGTTCGTCGTGTCGAACCGGATGAGGTCCCGGGCGATGATCGCGGTCTCGTCGAGGTCGGGCTCGGTCGCGCGGAGTTCGTCGGTCATCCCTCCACGCTACCTGCCGCATACGACGACCGCCCCGCCACGCCCGAGGTGTGTGGACGAGTGATCCTCTGTGGAGAATCCGTGCTATCGTCTTTCTTCGGCAGCCGGAGCAGTTCGGCGGTCATCTCACCTCGTCCGGGTGGCGGAAATGGCAGACGCGCTAGCTTGAGGTGCTAGTGCCCGTATAGGGCGTGGGGGTTCAAGTCCCCCCTCGGACACAGAACCGCGAAAGCGGACGGAAGGCCCCGGTCACAACGACCGGGGCCTTCTGCATTCCCGCTCTGCCGCAGGACTATGGTGTCGCCATGCCCCGCAGCAAACGATCCTCGAGTCTGTTCACCGTGCTGCTCGCCTTCGCAGCGAACATCCTCGTGGCGATCGCCAAGACCTTCGCCGCCATCCTCACCGGATCCGCCTCCCTGGTCGCCGAGGCCGCGCACTCGTGGGCGGACGCCGGCAACGAGATCTTCCTCATCCAGGCCGAGCGTTCCGCCGTGCGGCCGCGCGACGCGTCGCATCCCGGCGGGTACGGCCGCGACGCCTACGTCTGGAGTCTCTTCGCGGCCGTCGGGCTCTTCACCGCTGGGGCGGTGGTGTCGATCATGCACGGCGTCCAGGCGCTCGGCTCGGAAGAGGCGGACTCGGACTACCTCGTCGGCTACCTCGTCCTGGCGGCGGCCTTCGTCTTCGAGGGCATCTCGTTCATCCAGTCGTACCGGCAGGCGCACGCGAAGGCCGAGTCCTCGGGCACCGGCACGTTCGAGCACGTGTTCAGCACCTCGAATCCGACGCTGCGGGCCGTGTTCGCCGAGGACTCCGCGGCCCTCGTCGGCCTGGTGATCGCCTTCCTCGGCCTGCTGCTGCACGAACTCACCGGCAACCCGTTCTGGGATGCGCTCGGCTCCATCCTGGTCGGGGTGCTCCTGGCGATCGTCGCGGTCGTGCTCATCGAGCGCAACCGGCGGTTCCTGGTCGGACAGCCCGGCTCGGACCGCGCCTCGGAGGCCGCCCTCGGCGCACTGCTCGCACATCCCGAGGTCGAGACGGTCACCTATCTGCACCTCGAGTACGTCGGCCCCGAGCGGTTCTACCTCGTGGCGGCGGTCGACCTCGTCGGCAACGACCGGGAGTCGGACGTCGCCGCCGACCTGCAGGCGGTCGAGGCCTCGCTCGAGGAGTCGGAGTGGATCACGGAGGCCGTGATCACGCTCTCGCGGCCCGGCGCCGCGCCCCTGCCTCCCGCCGCGAGCGGCTCGGGTCCGGAGGCTGCCGTACGCAGCTAGCGGTCAGTTTCCGACCGCAAGGATGTGCACAATGGATGCATGGCAAGTACCGGCTCCCGCTCGCTCCAGCTCCTCTCCCTCCTCCAGACGCACCGCTACTGGCCAGGACAGGAACTCGCCGACCGCCTCGGAGTCTCGCCGCGCACCCTCCGCCGTGACGTCGAACGACTGCGCGACCTCGGGTACCCGGTCGACGCCACCCGCGGGGTCTCGGGCGGCTACCAGCTCGCTGCCGGCGCCTCCCTCCCTCCCCTGGTCGTCGACGACGACGAGGCCGTCGCGCTCGCCGTCGGCCTCCGGACCGCGGCGCAGAGCGGCATTGCGGGCGTCGACGAGGCGTCCGTCCGGGCGCTCGCCAAGGTCGTCCAGGTGATGCCGCCCCGGCTCCGGCGCCGGGTCGACGCACTGCGGATGACGACGCTGTCCACCACGCTCGGGCCGACCCCGATGACCGATCCCGGCATCCTCACCGCCTTCGCCCAGGCGTGCCGCGACGAGGAGCGGATCGAGTTCGCCTACGTGGCCCGCGACGGCCAGGCTTCCAACCGGACGGTCGAGCCGCACCGGCTGGTCTCCATCGAACGCCGCTGGTACCTCGTCGCCTACGACCTCACCCGGTTCGACTGGCGCAGCTTCCGCCTCGACCGCATCGCCGAGCCGCACCCCACCGGCGTGCGGTTCCGGCCGCGAGCGCTGCCCGCGGAGGACGCGGCGGAGTACGTGCGCGCGTCGCTGCACAGCGCGGTCGAGCCGATGGTCGTCGAGGCCGTCATCGAGGCGCCCAACGACCGCGTCGTCGAGGTGCTCGGACGCTGGGCGACGGTCGACGACCGCGGCGACGGCACGTGCGCGGTCCGGATCACCGCCGACAGCGCCGAGTGGGCGCTCTTCGGGCTCGCCGCTGTCGACGCGCCCTTCCGCATCCTCGGTCCGGACGAGGCCATCGTCGCCGCCACCGAGTGGGGCGAGCGGTTCACCCGGTCGACGCTGGCGCTCAGCCTTGAGGCCACCGCCCCGAGAGAGCCGGCGGCGACCTCGTAGACTTGAGGGGATGACGACAACAGCCCGAACCCCGAGCCCCGCCGACATCAGGCGGTGGCGTCGCTACCTCGCCGACGAGCGCGCGGAAGCCTCCGTGTACCGCGACCTCGCCGGCCGGCGTGAGGGCGAGGAACGCGAGATCCTGCTCGCACTGGCCGAAGCAGAACGACGCCACGAACAGCACTGGGTCGACCTGCTCGGCGACCAGGCGGGCCGCCCGCTGAAGGGCGACGTCCGTACGCGCTTGCTCGGCTGGCTCGCACGGCGGTTCGGCTCGGTGTTCGTGCTCGCTCTCGCACAGCGGGCCGAGGCCCGGTCCCCTTACGCGTCCGACTCCGACGCGACGCCGCAGATGGCGGCGGACGAACAGGTGCACGAAGAGGTCGTCCGGGCCCTCGCCGCACGCGGCAGACAGCGGCTCTCCGGCACGTTCCGTGCCGCGGTCTTCGGGGCGAACGACGGCCTCGTCAGCAACCTGGCGCTCGTCCTCGGCGTCAGCGCCAGCGGCGTCCCGACCCACGTGGTGCTGCTCACCGGCATCTCCGGACTCCTCGCCGGAGCGCTGAGCATGGGCGCGGGAGAGTACGTGTCGGTGCGGTCACAGCGCGAACTGCTGGAGGCATCCACCCCCAACCCCGCCACCGGATCGGCGCTGCCGCATCTCGACGTCGACGCGAACGAGCTCACCCTGGTCTACCGCGCACGCGGAATGACGGCGGAGGAGGCGGCCGAGCACGCACGCGAGGTGCTCTCCGGCCTGCAGGCGGTGACTTCGCCCATCCCGATCACTCCCGCGGTCGCGGAGGACGAGCACGAGGCGATCGGGACCGGATGGAACGCCGCGATCTCCAGCTTCTGCTTCTTCGCCTCCGGTGCGCTCATCCCGATCCTGCCCTTCCTCTTCGGGCTGACCGGGACGGCCGCGATCATCGTCTCCGCCCTGCTGGTCGGGATCGTCCTGCTCGGCACGGGAGCCATCGTCGGGCTGCTCTCCGGTGCGTCACCGCTGAAGCGCGCCATCCGTCAGCTGCTCATCGGATACGGAGCGGCGGCCGCCACGTACCTCCTCGGTCTGCTGTTCGGCGCCACCGTCGGCTGAGGCTCGGTTCCGCGGCTCCGCGGCTAGCGCCGGCGGCCGCCCTCGGTGCCGTATGCGATCGCGCCGACCAGCGGGATCAGCAGGAACCACAGCCACGAATACTGGTATCCCCACGCCATCCCGGTCAGGAAGAACAGGATGACCGAGACGAACGGGATGATCGAGACCGCCAGGAGGCCCCAACGGGACGACGGCTCGCGACCTGTCGCGCCCGCGCCGGCGGGAACGGAGGGCGCCGCCTGGGGATGACCCGCGAGCTGCAGTCCGCCGGGGAGGTCCGTGAAGAGCGGTGCGAGATCTCCGCGTGTCACGGCGGATCGGGCCGCAGCCGACCGCGTCTGCAGCTCGACGTCGGTGAGCCGCCCCTGTGCGGCGTGCGACTGCAGAGCCGCGACCGCGCGTTCGCGCTCGTCGTTGCTGAGGCGCAGGGAGGCGCCGGAAGGGTCTGTGATGTCCGACATAGACGCCAGTATGGCAGCGGCCCGCGCGTGATCGCACTGGTTCGGATGCGCCTGGAGCGCACGCCTCGCATGGAAAGACCACCTTGCTTGCATTGGATCGCGCATCCCGTAACGAACGTCACCTCACCGTGTCCTCATAAATGAGGGCAACCGTGCTCTCGACCACGTGACCGGGGCTGACTCCTCCCGGCATGTCCTGAGAGGAAGTGCTGCACATGGCGCGTCGTTCCGGATCCGCTGCTCGCCGAGCCCGCCGCTGGCGAGTCGCGCTGTCATTCGGGGCGTGCGTGACCGTCGGCGCGCTCGTCGGCGTGCTCCTGCTGCCGCAGCACTACTCGGACGCCGCGACGACCGCCGTGTCGACGGTGTTCACCACCGGGAAGAACGCGGCCAACGGGTCCACTGCGGCCTCGGACGATGCTCCGGGCGGCCCCTCCACCGGCACTGCCCGACCGGGCGACGTGATCGACTGGGTCGTCGAGTCGCAGAACAACACCAGCGCCAACGCGGTCGTGGATCTCAAAGACGACATCAGCACGGCGGGCACGTACGTCCCCGGCTCGCTCCGGTTGCCCCCGAACCAGAACCCGGCCGGCTCGGTGACTCCCCAGTACCGCGCGGGCGGACCGGGCTGGGTCACCGGCACGCCCCCCGCCGACGCCACGGGAATCGGGTTCGTGGCGACACCCGTCCCGCAGGGCACACAGCAGCTCTCGCCGCCGTTCGTCGTGCCCCCGTCGAAGGTCATCGCCATGGGAGGCGGAGACGCGTACAACGTGGTCGCGCGGAAAGACCTCCTCTACGCGATCTACCACCACGCCAAGGGGGCGGTCGTCTTCTGCGCACAGCACGACGGGACGACCTGCCCGGGCTGGCCGACCGGCAGCAACGTCCAGACGTGGTCGTCGGTACCGGGCACACCGATCGGAACGGGCACGTCCTTCGCGGGGATCACCCCGCAGCAGGGCGGCACGTGGCTCGCGGGCGACAGGCTGTACTGGTACGCCGGACTCACCGACGGCAGCAGCAACGGCATCGCGTGCCTCGACCTGTCGACCAAGACGCCGAGCAGCTGCGGCTACACCGCCCGATCGGGAGCGGCCGTCAGCAACACCGCGTTCGCCGCCCAGATGAACGGGACCGGGCTTCCTTCCGATGACGGCAACACCTATAGCGTCGTCGTCAGCCGCAATCAGGCCGCCCTCGTCTGCACGACGCCCGACATGGGCTCGTGCCCGGGCGTCACCCTGATCGCGAGCGGCGTCACGACCACGTCGATCTACACCTCGTCGAGTTACGGCCCCTACGTCTTCGCGAGCATCCAGCAGACGTCGACCAGCGCATGGAAGAACTACTGCTACAACACCAACACCAAGGCGCTCTGCACCGGCAGCTGGCCTGTGAACGGATCGGCGGCGAACACCAAGGCCGGATCGCCGATGGCGCCCATCCTGTCCCGCACGGGCGCGGTCTCCGGTGTCTGCACCATCACGAACGGCCCCGGAACGGCCTCCAACTGCGTCACCGTCGCGGGCGCCGCTGCCGCCAACCCCTACGCAGGAACTGGCGCGAACTACGCCGCCGGCGGCAACGGCGCCGGCGAGGCCTACGTCATCGGCACCCGCGTGTACCTGTCGAACGGCAACCAGGTGATGTGTCGCGACTTCGGACAGTGGTCCGGAACCGGCACGGTCCCGCCGTGCGCCGGATTCAGCAACGTCAACAACGGCCTCAACTACACCATCCGGCCCGCGACGGATGTCGCGACGAACTGCCTGGTGGCCACGGGAGACGCCGCCCAGTTCGTGCTCTTCGACGCGACGACGGGCAAGGAATGCGCCGGACCGACGGAGCCGCGAGAGGTCACCGTCACGCCGAGCGGGTACTACTGCGGCACGGGAGCGACGTCCTTCCGCGGCTGGCGTGCGCTGACGCTTCCGGGGCTCACGGACGGCTCGTATGCGAACGCCACGGTGTCGCTGCGCGACCAGAACGACGCGGTCATCTCCGGGTTCGAAGCGGTCACGGTCAATCCCGGGGCGTCCGTCGACCTGTCGGGGATCCCGACGACGGTGACCTCCATCACCGCGACCGTCACGGTCAACGCCGTCACCGACCCCGCCGGTGTCGAAAGCGCGCAGGTGGGCATCACCTGGTCCGGCGACGCCCCCCAACTCTGCTTCCAGACCACGGCTCCCCCGGTGTCCTGCGACGCTCCGACGCCCCTGATCCTGACCAATACGGCGAACGCCGTCACGACCTCCCCCGCCGGGACCGACGCACCGAACGGCAACACGTCCGGCGGCGCGCGCTTCACCGTGGAGGCTAATCCCGCATCCTGTTCCCTCGCGATCACCAAGGACTCGTCGGTGCAATCGGCCCGACCAGGAGACACGGTGACCTACACGGTCACCGTCAAGAACACGGGCACGCAGGCGTACGACACCGCCTCGCTCACGGATGACCTGACCGATGTCCTGAAGGACGCCAGCTACACGGGCGAGGCGAGGGCATCGCAGGGTGCCGTGGCGTACACCGCCCCCACCCTGGCGTGGTCGGGCCCTCTCGCGCCTGGTGACACCGCGACGATCACCTACTCGGTGACGGTGAAGAATCCGACTCCCGGGGACCACTCCCTCCGCAACACCGTCGTGTCTCCCACCGTCGGGAGCAACTGTGCAGCCGGTTCGGCCGACGCGAAGTGCACGTCGACGGTGCCGGTATCCGATCTGACGGTCACCAAGGTGGCGGACGACTCAGCCGTGACGAAGCCGGCGAAGGTCGGCGACACGATCACGTACCGCTTCTCGGCGAAGAACACCGGCCAGACCACGTTGACGGGCGTCACCATCAGCGACCCCCATGTCGGACTGTCCCCGTTGACATACAGCTGGCCAGGTACCGCTGGAGCTCTGCAGGTGGATGAGACGGTCACCGCGACGGCCACGTACCAGCTGACGCAGGCCGACATCGACAACGGACTCGTGCCGAACACCGCGACCGCATCCGGCAACCCGCCCACAGGCCCGTCGGTGAGTACTCCTCCGGCCGCTGCCGATGTCCCATTGACGCAGGGTCCGGATCTGACGTTCACGAAGGATGCGGTGAGTTCGGGGGTGTCCTCGCCGGCGAAGGTGGGTGATGTGATCACCTACGTGCTGAAGGCGAAGAACACCGGGAACACGACGTTGACCGGGGTGACGATCACGGATCCGAAGCCGGGTCTGTCGAACCTGGTGTACACCTGGCCAGGGGTGGCGGGGGTGTTGCAGCCGTCGCAGGAGGTCGTCGCGCAGGCGCAGTATGTGCTGACGCAGGCGGACCTGAATGTGGGCATAGTGTCCAACACGGCCACCAGTTCCGGGAACCCGCCCACCGGTCCTCCGGTGACGCCGCCGCCGTCGACCACGGACACCCCGCTGACCCAGGGTCCGGGCCTGTCGCTGACCAAGGGCGTCAACAACTCCCAGGTGAAGATCCCGGCCGCGGTCGGGGATGTGATCACCTACACGTTCGTCACCGAGAACACCGGCAACGTCACCCTCACCGGGGTCAGCATCACCGACCAGCTCCCGGGCCTGTCCGCGATCAGGTACACCTGGCCCGGCACCCCCGGCACCCTCACCCCCGGCCAGACCGTCACCGCGACCGCGACCTACCAGCTCACCCAGGCCGACATCAACACCGGCCAGGTCATCAACCAGGCCACCGCCACCGGCACACCACCCACCGGCCAGAACGTCACCACACCCCCCGCCACCGTGCCCGTCCCGCTGACCGCCGGCCCGAAACTCACCTCTACGAAGACGGCCGATCCCCTGCCGGTCGGCACCGCCTCCACCGTGGGAGACACCGTCACCTACCGGTTCACGGCGAAGAACGAGGGCAACGTCACTCTCACCGGTGTGACGATCACCGACACCCTCCCGGGACTGTCCGCGCTGACGTACACCTGGCCGGGAACTCCGGGCACGCTGCTGCCCGGAGAGACGGTCACGGCGATGGCGACCTACACGCTGACGCAAGCTGACATCGATACCGGCCACGTCGTCAATACGGCCACCACGCGCGGCACTCCCCCGGCCGGGCCCGATGTGACGCCGCCTCCCTCCGTGACCGACACACCACTCGTCGCCAACCCCGACATGACCCTGGTCAAGACGGCCGATCGTGATCGGCTCAACAGCCCTTCCCGTGTCGGCGACCAGATCACGTACCGCTTCACGGCGCACAACTCCGGCAACGTGACGCTCACGAACGTCGACATCGTCGACCCGCTGCCCGGGCTTTCGCCACTGACCTATTCCTGGCCCGGAACTCCCGGCACGCTCCTTCCGGACCAGAAGGTCACGGCCACCGCCGTCTACACGCTCACCCAGGCAGACCTCAACACCGGTCACGTCGCCAATGCTGCGACAACCGCCGGAACGCCGCCCACGGGTCCAGCGGTGGTTCCGCCACCTGCGCTCAACGACGTCCCGCTCACAACCGGCCCGGGACTCGACCTCACGAAGGTCACTCTCACCGACGGCCTGTCCCGTCCCGCCAAGGTCGGCGACCTCGTCACCTTCCACTTCGCTGCGCAGAACATCGGCAACGTCACGCTGACAGATGTCACCATCGACGACCCCCTCCCCGGTCTGTCGGCACTGACCTACTCCTGGCCGGGCAGCCCGGGCACGCTGACCCCGGGCCAGAAGGTCACCGCGACAGCGACATACCAGCTCACCCAGGCCGACATCGACGCCGGGACGGTCGTCAACACGGCCACCACGATCGGGAGGCCGCCCGTGGGCACCCCGGTGACCGATGAGGGAACAGCCACAGTGGACCTTCCGCCGGCGCCGAGCATCGATCTCACGAAGCTGGCCGATCCGTCAACGGTGCAGACCCCGCCGCAGGCGGGCGACACCGTCACGTACGCCTTCGTGGCGGAGAACACCGGCAACGTGACGCTGACCGGCGTCAGCATCACCGACCCGTTGCCGGGCCTGTCCGCTCTGACCTACACCTGGCCGGGTACCCCGGGCACGCTGGCCCCGAAGGAGAAGGTCACCGCGACGGCCACGTACCAGCTGACGCAGGCGGACATCGACGCCGGGCATGTGGCCAACACCGCCGGCACCGAGGGCACCCCGCCCACCGGCACGAAGGTCACCGACGGGGCATCGGCGGACCTGCCGCTGGTGACGGTCCCGAGCATCGACCTGGTCAAGGCGGCCGACCTCGCCGCCGTCCAATCGCCGCCCCGGGCGGGCGACACCGTCACGTACACCTTCGAGGCGGAGAACACCGGCAACGTCACCCTCACCGGTGTCACGATCAGCGACCCGAAGCCGGGCCTGTCCGCCCTGACCTACACCTGGCCGGGCACCCCGGGCACACTGGCACCGAAACAGAAGGTCACCGCCACCGCGACATACCAGCTGACCCAGGCGGACATCGACTCCGGACACCTGGCCAACACCGCAGGCACCGAGGGCACCCCACCCACCGGAACCAAGGTCACCGACCAAGCCTCCGTCGACATCCCGCTCACCACGAAGCCCGGCATCCGGCTCGTGAAGAAGGCGGATACCGCACTCGTCCAATCACCGGCCGAGAGCGGCGACACGGTCACCTTCACGTTCGCGTCTCAGAACATCGGAAACGTCACCCTGACGAACGTGGTCATCCAGGACCCCCTGCCGGGCTTGTCGTCACTCACGTACACGTGGCCGGGTTCACCGGGAGTGCTCGCGCCGGGTGAGACCGTCACGGCCACGGCGACCTATCGTCTGACGCAGGCGGACCTCGACGCCGAAGAGCTGGTCAACACCGCGACCACGACCGGGACCCCGCCGTCCGGAGACGACGTGACAGACGTAGCCACCGTCACGATCCCTCTCCCCGCCGATCCCGCCCTGACCGTGGCGAAGTCCGCGGGCACCATTGGGATACAGACTCCGGCCGGCGCCGGCACCACGATCACGTACACGTTCACGGTGACCAACACGGGGAACGTGACGATGACCCGAGTGAGCGTCGCCGACCCGATGGTCGGCCTCTCACCGCTCACCTATGCCTGGCCCGGCGCGCCGGGAACGCTGGCGCCACGGGAGACCGTGATCGCCACGGCCACCTACGTGCTGACCCAGGCCGACATCGACGCGGGGCACGTGGCGAACACGGCACGGGCAACCGGAACGCCGCCGTCCGGAGTCGTCGTCACGCCGCCCCCCGCGAGCACCGACACGCCTCTGGCTCCGTCCCCCTCGATCGAGCTGGTCAAGACCGCCGACACGGTGGCCGTGCACTCGCCTGCTCGCCCCGGTGATGTGATCACCTACACATTCCGATCGAAGAACGACGGGAACGTCACCCTGACCGGAGTGACCATCACGGATCCGCTCGCCGGGCTGTCCGAGCTCGCGTACTCATGGCCAGGAGCGCCGGGAGTCCTCGCCCCCGACGAGAGCGTCACCGCGACCGCGACCTACCTGCTCACCCAGGCGGACATCGATTCCGGCCACATCGCGAACACGGCGTCGACCGCGGGAACGCCGCCTTCGGGCGTCGCCGTCACGGACGAAGCGTCGGCAGAAGTGCCGCTGGCGGCCGATCCTCGGCTCACGCTGATCAAGACGGCCGATGCCGGCCGGGTGCAGTCCCCCGCGATGGTCGGCGACACCGTCACGTATCGCTTCGTCGTGAGCAATACGGGGAACGTGACGATCGACGGAGTGTCGGTCGCAGATCCTCTCGCCGGGCTGTCGTCGCTGACATACGCGTGGCCCGGCGTTGCCGGGCGGCTGGAACCGGGGCAATCGGTGACGGCGACGGCCGACTATCGACTCACGAACGCCGACCTCGCTGCGGGCCATGTCCAGAACACCGCCGTCGCGGTGGGTACTCCTCCGTCCGGTGAGAGGACCACCACTCCGCCCGCTTCGGTCGACACTCCACTCTCGCGACAGTCACTCCCCGCGGTGTCCGGATGAGCATGCGGAGTCGACGACGAACGATGACAGGAGGTGCGATGTCGCGAGGTAGAGGTACACTCTCGTTCGAACATATGTTCGACAGACGAGGTGAGCAGCATGACCGAGATCGACGAGACCGTCACCGTCTGGACGACCGACGAGGGCGTCCCCATCCGGCTCGTGTGGAGATCCACTCGATACCGGGTGTCCGACACCCCGACCGTCTGGGCGGAGGCCTGTGCCTGGTGGCGCCCCTTCGGCGAGCATCGCTACCCCATCGGCAGCGTCCCCCGGTCGATCGGCGGTTGGCGATTCCAGGGGACCAGCGAAGACGGCGAGGCCCACGTCTTCGACGTCCGGCACGACGCGAGCGCCCGATCGTGGCGGCTGGTCCGCGTTTTCGACTGACCGCAGCGTGGCTCACCCGCGCCGCGCATCCCGTCGCATAGCCTCCATCGGGTGATGGACGACCGCTACGGAACCGATGTGCTCGCCGGCGACTGGAGAAGCGCCGGCAAGAAGCCCGTCCCCACCGTCGAAGCCGTACGAGACCTCGTCCTCGAGGACGCAGCATCCGGCTTCTGCGGCGCGATCACGCGACTCGAGGCGCAGACGGTCGAACTCGAGGACTACTTCGGCAAGAAGCGCGTCTTCCCACTGACAGGCTCGTTCCTCATCGACGGAGAGCCGGTACGCCTGGTCGTCCCATCCCGCACCCCGGCCGGCCCCACGCGGACCGCATCCGGATCGTTCGCCGTCGGCGACCAGAAGGCACGCGTCGCCCGCGCCAGCCGCATCTTCGTGGAGGGTCGCCACGACGCCGAACTGGTCGAGCGAGTCTGGGGCGACGACCTGCGCGTCGAAGGCGTCGTCGTCGAATACCTCGAAGGCGTCGACGACCTCGACGCGATCGTCCGCGAGTTCCAGCCGGACCGCGGACGGCGCATCGGCGTCCTCGTCGACCACCTCGTCCCCGGGTCCAAAGAGAGCCGGATCGCCGAGCAGGTGGCACGCGGGCCGTACGGCGCGCACGTCCTCGTCGTCGGCCACCCCTACATCGATATCTGGCAGGCGGTGAAGCCGCAGCGGGTCGGCCTCGACGCCTGGCCGAGCATCCCCCGCTCGATCTCCTGGAAGCACGGCATCTGCGCCGCCCTCGGCCTCCCCCACGAGACGCAGGCCGACATCGCACGCGCCTGGAAGCGCATCCTCGGCCAGGTCCGCTCCTACACCGATCTCGAGCCCGAGCTGCTCGGCCGGGTCGAGCAGCTGATCGACTTCGTCACCGAACCCCAAGCGCGGTAGACGCGGCCTGGCTGGCGACGCTCACCAGCCGTATTCGGTGTACGACTCGCCCCGTTCGAGCGCCTCGATGCCATGCCGGATCACCGGGATGACATCGCCCGGGAGCACGCGCAGCGGCGCCCAGACCAGCTCGGAAGCCTTCTCCGGCTCCCGATCACGGGAACCGCACCCGCGGGGAGTGCGGCAGCGAAGAAGAAGTCGATGTAGGCGTCACCGTCCGCGCGACCATGCTGGACCAGGGCGAGCCGCACCTGATCGGGACCGAGCGCGAGGCCGATCTCCTCCCGCGCCTCACGGAGCAGCGCGGCCGTGGCCGACTCCCCCGGCTCGATGTGTCCGGCGGGGAGCGACAGCTCGCCGTCCCGATACCCCGTCCCCGCGCGGCGTTGCAGCAGGATGCGGTCGCCGTCGAACAGGCACAGGTACACGGCGGCGGGATAGGTCGGGCGCACGCGTCCATTGTGCGCCGACGACTGTCGGTCGGGTGGCGTACTGTTCTTCTCCACACGGGGCGGTTGTCCACAGCGTCGAAATTCCATTTGCGTTGTTCGAACATACGTTCGAAAATGGACTCATGTCCCTCGCAGCTCCGCACCTCGATGAACCGGTCGCCGACCGGGCGCAGGTGCACGAGCTGCAGACCCGCATCCGGCAGATGCAGGCAACCAAGCTCGAGAGCCGGACCCTGCAGACGCATCCAGCGCTCTCGCCCCTCCTGCCAGGAGGTTCGCTCAAGGCAGGGGCGGCGTACTCGGTCCGCGGTTCCACGACACTGCTGATGGCCATGCTGGCCGGTCCGAGCGCGGCCGGGGCATGGTGCGGTGTGATCGGGATGCCCGACTTCGGGGCAGAGGCCGCCGGGCGGTTCGGCATCGACCTCGAACGGCTCGTGCTGGTGCCCCACCCCGGCGACCATTGGCTCACCGTGACCGCGGCGGTCGTCGATGTGCTCAGCGTGGTGGTCGTCGCGCCGCCCGCCCGTGCGAAAGACGGCGACGTCGCCCGGCTCACCGCCCGGCTGCGGCAGCGCGAAGCGACTCTCATCGTCGCCGGCGACTGGCCACAGGTGGAAGCGACGCTCACCGTCGCGCGCAGCGGGTGGGACGGCCTCGGCACCGGGAACGGCTACCTGTCGTCCCGGCGCGTCACCGTGGAGTCGGCGCCACGCGGCGGGACGGGGCCACGCCGCACCGCCGAGCTGTGGCTGCCGGCCGTCGACGAGAGCTTCCGCGCTTCCGGGCCCACGCGGCTCGAGGCGGTGAGCTAGATGACGAACGGAACACGCGAAGCCGTCGTCACCCGGGCGATCGTGCTCTGGTGCCCCGACTGGCCGGTCATCGCTGCGCAGCAGGCGCTCGACCTGCCACCCGACGAGCCACTCGCCCTGGTCGAGAAGGGCGTCGTGTTCGCCTGCTCCCCGGCCGCTCGAGCCGACGGGGTGAAGCGCGGGCTGCGGATGCGCGAGGCGCAGGCGCGCTGCCCCCAGCTGAACGTGCTGCCGTACGATCCGGTGCTCGATGCCCGGGCGTTCGAGCCGGTGCTCGCCGCGATCGAGGAGATCACCCCCGGCGTACAGCCGGTCCGCCCCGGCACCTGCGTGCTCCGGGCGCGCGGACCGGCGCGCTACTACGGCGGCGAGGAGCAGGCGACCGCCGAGCTGCTGCGCTGCCTGGAAGGGCTGGGCCTGCCGGATGCCCGGGTCGGGATCGCCGACGGTCCCTTCGCCGCCGAGCAGGCCGCGCGCTCGACGGGAGCCGCCCGGCCGCTCGTCAGCGCCACCTCCACCGGGACGACGTCGACCGATGCCGCCGCGTCGACCGATGCCACCACCGGTCGCGCCGCTGATCCCCCCGCCCCGCACTTCTGGGCCCGCAGTCGTGTGCGCATCATCCCGTCCGGCGGCTCCCCACGGTTCCTGGCACCGCTCCCGGTCGCCCACCTGGGCTTCGCCGAGCTCACGCCGCTGCTGCGCCGGTTGGGGCTGCATACCCTCGGCGACATCGCCGCGCTCTCGCGCGTGGACATGCGGGAGCGGTTCGGCGAGCGGGGCGAGCTCGCGCACACCCTCGCCAGCGGACTCGACGGCACGGCGGTGGTGCCGCGGACTCCGCCGAAGCAGCTCGACCGCTCCATCGAGTTCGAACCTCCCCTCGACCGTGTCGACCAGGTGACCTTCGCCGTGCGCGGCACGGCCGAGCAGTTCATCGGCGGGCTCACCAAGGCCGGGCTCGTGTGCACGTCACTGCGGGTGGAGGTCACCGACGAGTCCGGGCGGGTCAGCGAGCGCACCTGGCTCCACCCCCGGTTGTTCTCTCCGCCCGACGTGGTCGACCGCGTCCGCTGGCAGCTGCAGGGCTCCGGCGCGATCGACTCCGGGCTGGCGTCCCCGATCTCCCGGGTGGTGCTGGAGCCGGAGGCGGTCGACGACATCGGCCATCACGAAGACGGACTGTGGGGCGGCGGCGCCGACGAGCGCATCCACCACGGCCTCACCCGGGTGCAGAGCATGCTCGGGCACGAAGCGGTGGTCACGGCCACGATCGGCGGTGGCCGCGCGCCCGGTGAACGGCAGGTGCTGGTGCCGTGGGGCGACCGGCCTGTGGGGGTGGCCCGCGCCGACCAGCCGTGGCCCGGATCGCTGCCGGCACCTGCGCCGTCGACCGTGTTCGAGGTCCCGCGTCCCGTCGCGGTGCTCACCGAAGAGGGCGCGCCGGTCGAGGTGACCGATCGCGGAGACGTGACCGCGCCGATCGCCCGCTTCTCCGCCACCGGCCAGGCACGGGACGCCCGGCCGGTCGACTCCTGGGCCGGGCCCTGGCCCGTGCGGGAGCGGTGGTGGGACGCCACCCTCTCCCGGGCGATGCACCGCTTCCAGCTGGTCGACGCCGACGGCACCGCCTGGCTGCTCGCACTGGCGGGCTCCGGCTGGTTCGCGGAGGCGCGCTATGACTGAGCGAGGTGATGCCTGATGGGGTGGAACAATCCGCCGATCCCGTGGGCCGAGTTCGAGCGGCGGCTCTCCGGACGACGCACCGGACAGCAGGCAGACGAACGCCCGTCGTCGCGCAAGCGGCAGAAATACGTGCCGCAGGCGATCCCGGAGACGCCCGAGGACGCGGTCCCGTACGCCGAGCTCCACGCGCACAGCAACTTCAGCTTCCTCGACGGCGCGTCCTCCCCGGAGGAACTGCTCGAAGAGGCCACCCGGCTGAACCTGCACGCGCTCGCCCTCACCGACCATGACGGCATGTACGGGGTCGTGCACCTGGCCGAAGCGGCAGAGGCGTACGACCGGGTGAAGACCGTCTTCGGCGCCGAGCTGTCGCTGTCGCTCACCAAGCCGCAGAACGGCGAGCCCGATCCAGAGGGCAGCCACCTGGTCGTGCTCGGCCGCCGGCAGGGCGGCTACCATCGGCTCGCCGCCGCGATCACCGCGGGGCAACTCGCCGGCGAGGAGAAGGGGCGGCCGGTGTACCGGCTCGACGAGCTCGCCGAGCAGTCGGGCGGCGAATGGATGGTGCTGACCGGATGCCGGAAGGGCGACGTCCGGCTGGCCCTCGCCGAGCACGGCGAACGTGCAGCGGAGCGGGAGGTCGCGCGGCTCGCCGACCTGTTCGGGCACGACAACGTGCTCGTCGAGCTGATCGATCAGGGCGCCCCGCGCGACTCGACCGACAACGACATCCTCACCCGTATCGCCGGCCGGCTCGGGCTGCCGACCGTTGCGACCAACAACGTCCACTATGCGAGCCCGGCGCAATACCCCCTGGCGACCGCCGTCGCCGCCGTGCGCGCCCGCCGCAGCCTCGACGAACTCGACGGCTGGCTGCCCGCCGCCGGAGCGGCCCACCTGCGCAGCGGTGCCGAGATGGCCCGCCGGTTCGCGCGCTACCCCGGCGCCGTCGAACGGACCGTCGAGATCGCCGACGACCTCTCCTTCCGTCTCCGCAGCGCACGCCCCCGGCTGCCGAAACAGGACGTCCCTGAGGGCCACACGCCGATGAGCTGGCTGCGCGAGCTCACCTGGCAGGGCGCCGCCGAACGGTATCCCGACCTCGACAGCAACCCGGCGAAACGCGAGCGCATCGAACGCGAGCTGGATGTGATCGAGGCGAAGGACTTCCCCGGCTACTTCCTCATCGTCCACGACATCGTCCGGTTCGCCCGCAGCCGCGGCATCCTCTGCCAGGGTCGCGGATCCGCGGCGAACTCGGCGGTCGTCTACCTGCTCGGGATCACCGCCGTCGACTCGATCAAGTACGACCTGCCGTTCGAGCGGTTCCTCTCCAGCATGCGCGAGGAGGAGCCCGACATCGACGTCGACTTCGACTCCGATCGCCGGGAGGAGGTCATCCAGTACGTCTACGCCAAGTACGGCAGGCACAACGCGGCGCAGGTCGCCAACGTGATCACCTACCGCCCCAAGAACGCCGTGCGCGACATGGCGAAGGCACTCGGCTACTCCACCGGCCAGCAGGACGCCTGGAGCAAGCAGATCGACTCGTGGGGCACCGTCCAGACCAGCGACGACCACGACATCCCGGACGACGTGGTGGGTCTCGCGCAACAGGTGCTCAAGTTCCCACGGCACCTCGGCATCCACTCGGGCGGGATGGTCCTCACCGACCGGCCCGTCGGCGAGGTGTGCCCGATCGAGCACGCCCGCATGGAGGGCCGCACCGTGCTGCAGTGGGACAAAGACGACTGCGCGTGGATGGGGCTGGTCAAGTTCGACCTCCTCGGCCTCGGGATGCTGTCGGCGCTCGACTACTCGATGCGCACCATCGAGGCGTCGCTCGGCGAGAAGTGGACGCTCGACAGCATCCCGAAGGAGGAGCAGGGCGTCTACGACATGCTCTGCCGAGCCGACTCGATCGGCGTCTTCCAGGTGGAGAGCCGCGCCCAGATCGGCACCCTGCCGCGACTTCAGCCCCGCAGCTTCTACGACCTCGTGATCGAGATCGCGCTCATCCGCCCCGGTCCCATCCAAGGTGGGGCGGTGCATCCGTACATCCGCCGGAAGCTCGGCAAGGAACCGGTCACCTACCTGCACCCCTCACTCGTGCCGGTGCTGGAGCGCACGATGGGCGTCCCTCTGTTCCAGGAGCAGCTGATGCAGATGGCGGTCGCGGTCGGCGACTGCACGGCGGAAGACGCCGACCTGCTGCGCCGCGCAATGGGGTCCAAACGCGGGGTGGAGAAGATCGAAGCGCTCAAAGCGAAGCTGTACGACGGGATGGCGAACAACGGCATCACCGGAGCCGACGCCGACGCCATCTACGAGAAGATCGAGGCGTTCGCCAACTTCGGCTTCGCGGAGAGCCACGCGATCAGCTTCGCGCTACTCGTCTACGTCAGTTCGTGGATGAAGCTGCACTACCCGGGCGCGTTCCTCGCCGGGCTGCTGCGCGCCCAGCCCATGGGTTTCTACTCACCGCGCACCCTCACCGCCGACGCACGCCGGCACGGCGTGACCGTGCACCGCCCCGACATCCAGCGCTCCGGCGTCTTCCCGCTCCTCGAGCCGCTCGACGATCCGGACGCCCAGCGCGGGCCGACCGGATCCGATCCGTGCCTGCAGACCGATCAGCCGCCGATCGACCCCTTCGATCCCGCGGTCCCGCTCGACTTCGCCGCGCACCGTCGCGACGCCGGTCACGCGGTACGCCTCGGCCTCGCGGCGGTCACCTCGATCGGCGAGAAGGTCGCGGAGCGCATCGTCGCCGAGCGCGAAGCGTACGGCCCCTACCGCGACCTCGGCGACCTCGCCCGGCGCACCGGACTCAACACCGGTCAGCTGGAGGCGCTCGCCGCCGCCGGCGCGTTCGACGGCTTCGACCTGAGCAGGCGGCAGGCGATCTGGGAGGCCGGCAACGCCGCCCAGGAGCGACCGGAGTACCTCGCCGGCACGGCGATCACCGTGCAGCCGCCCCTGCTGCCGATGCTCTCCCCCGCCGAACAGCTCGCCAGCGACCTGTGGGCGACCGGTATCTCGACCGACGACCATCCCATCCGCTTCCTGCGCCCGGCGCTCGCCGCCCGCGGCGTCCGCCCGGCCGACACGCTCGCCGCGGGCGAATCCGGCCGGCGCATCGAGGTGGGCGGCGTGGTGACGCATCGACAGCGTCCGGCGACGGCGGCAGGAGTCACGTTCCTCAACATCGAGGACGAGACCGGGATGGTGAACGTCATCTGCCCGGTCGGGGTCTGGAATCGCTATCGCCGGGTCGCCCGCCAGGCACCGGCGATGATCGTCCGCGGCATTCTGGAGCGCAGCGAGGAAGGCGTCGTCAATGTGCTCGCCGACCGGCTCGAAGCACTCGACACCGGCATCCGAACCGTCTCGAGGGACTTCCGATGAGCCGCCTCAGGCCGCAGCGCGTACCGTCACTCCTCGAACCGCAGGTGCCGCACACTGCGACCGTTGCGGCGGACCAGACGGAGCGCCTCCACGCCGATCCGGATGTGACGCTCGACGAAATCGCGCGTCACCCCGAGATCGCTCTCCGCCGTCTTCACGCCCTCCGGCGTCATCGGCTGATCCGAGATGAGCAGCAGCGCCCCGCTCGGGATGCGGTTGGCGAAACCCGCTGCGAACACCGTCGCCGTCTCCATGTCGACGGCCATGCACCGCGTCCGCTTCAGGTACTCCTTGAAGGTTTCGTCGTGCTCCCAGACTCGGCGGTTCGTCGTGAAGACGGTGCCCGTCCAGTAGTCCTGCTGGAAGTCGCGGATGGTGGACGACACGGCGCGCTGCAACTGGAACGCCGGGAGCGCTGGCACCTCGGGAGGCAGGTAGTCGTTCGACGTGCCCTCGCCGCGGATCGCCGCGATCGGCAGCACGAGGTCGCCGAGCTTGTTCTTACGCTTCACCCCGCCGCACTTGCCCAGAAACAGGGCGGCTTTCGGACACACAGCGGTCAGCAGGTCCATGATCGTCGCCGCATTCGGGCTGCCCATCCCGAAGTCGACCATCGTGATCCCGTCCGCCGTCGCATTCGGCATCGAGCGATCCAGCCCGCGCACCTCGGCGCCGTACCAGTCGGCGAAGCGCTGCACGTAGTCGCCGAAGTTGGTCAGCAGAATGTACTCGCCGAACTCCTCCAACGGAGTGCCGGTGTAGCGCGGGAGCCAGTCGCGGACGATGGCCTCCTTGTCCTTCATGCCGCCCTCGCTGGGCATCACATTCACCGCGGCCTCGCGGTCCTGCGCATCCACCATCCTGCGTCTCCCTTTCTCGTCCGCCGCCGGTCAGCCGGCGACGGTGGTGCCGAGCAGAGACCCGACGATGAACGTCGCAGCCAGCGCCAACGCGCCTCCCACCACCACTCGTACCATGGCACGACCGCGGGAACTGCCCCCGATCCACGCCGCGACATAGCCGGTGACGGCCAGGGCGACGAGCACCGCGACGAACGTGACCGGGATGCGGAACGCAGCGGGAAGCAGGATGGTCAGCATCGGGAGCACGGCGCCGCACGTGAACGCGACGGCCGATGCGAGCGCGGCATGCCACGGGCTGACGACGTCGTCCTGGTCGATTCCGAGCTCCGCCGACAGGTGCGCGGCGAGGGCGTCATGCGCGGTGAGCTCCACGGCGACCTGTCGCGCCGTGGCCGGCGTCAGCCCCCGCTGCTCGTACAGACCCGTCAGCTCGTCCAGTTCCTCCTCCGGCATCTCCGCAAGTTCGCGGCGCTCCTTCGCGATCAGCGATCGTTCGCTGTCACGCTGGCTGCTCACCGAGACGTACTCGCCCAGAGCCATCGAGATCGCCCCACCCACGAGTGCCGCCAGCCCTGCCGTCACGATCGCCGCAACAGAGGCCGTCGCCCCCGCCACGCCGACCACGACGGCGGCGACCGAGACGATGCCGTCGTTCGCCCCGAGGACGCCGGCGCGCAGCCAGTTCAGGCGCTGCGCCAAGCCACCGCGGTGCGGTTCGTCCGGGTGCGGCCCGCTCGCCGCCTCGTCGGCCGCCGCGCGGTCCGGTGCCGCACGATCCGCCGCCGCGCGATCCGCCGCCGCCCCGCTCGCCGTCAGGTCATCCGATCCAGTGTCGCCCATGCGCCCAGCCTAAGAACCACGCCGATCGCCCGCCAGCAAGGTTCGGCGACCCTAATGACTGCCGAGCCGCTTGCGCAGGAAGTCGATGCGCGCCTGCAGCTGCGTCACGCTGGCCTGCGCCACCGCCGGGCCCCCGCACACCCGGCGAAGCTCGGCGTGGATGAGGCCGTGCGGCTCCCCCGAGTTCTTCGAATACAACCCCACCAGGCTGTTCAGCAACTGGCGCTGCTCCTTCAGCGTGCGGTGCAGCGGAGCAGGGGGATGCCCCTCCGCCGTCGTCGGCCGCGAGGAGTGCCGGCGCGCCTGCCGCTGCTGCCGCTGCAGCAACAGCTCGTGCACCTGCTCCGGCTCCAAGATCCCCGGCAGGCCGATGAAGTCCAGCTCCTCGTCCGTTCCGGGCACCGCGAAGCTGCCGAACTCCTTCCCGTCGTACAGCACACGGTCGAAGTTGGCCTCCGACCCCAGCGCCTCGAACGCGAACTCCTCCGTCAGCGCCTCGGACGCGCGCTCCTCGCGGTTCGCCTCGGCCATCATCGCGTCCTCGGGGTTCCACAGGTCGCCCTCGACGTTCTCCTCGACGCGGTCGAGCGCGTGATCGCGCTCCAGCTCCATCGCGTTCGCCAGCGCCATCAGCGTCGGCACGTTCGGCAGGAAAACCGACGCCGTTTCGCCGCGGCGACGCGCACGGACGAAACGGCCGATCGCCTGGGCAAAGAACAGCGGTGTGGATGCGCTGGTCGCGTACACGCCGACGGACAGCCGCGGCACGTCCACGCCCTCCGACACCATCCGCACCGCGACCATCCACCGCGAGTCGCCTTGCGAGAACTCCGCGATCCGGTCGCTCGCCTCCTTCTCGTCCGACAGCACGACCGTGGCCGGCTCCCCACTGATCTGGTGCAGCAGGTCCGCGTAGGCGCGGGCGGCGTAGTGGTCCGTCGCGATCACCAGGCCGCCGGCGTCGGGGATCGAGTTGCGCACCTCGGTGAGGCGGCGGTCGGCGGCGGCCAGCACAGCGGGAATCCACTCGCCGCGAGGATCGAGGGCCGTCCGCCACGCCTGCGACGTGATGTCCTTCGTGTTGCCCTCGCCGAGACGTGCCTCCATCTCGTCGCCGGTCTTGGTCCGCCACCGCATGTGGCCTGCGTAGACCATGAAGATCACGGGACGGACGACGCCGTCCTCGAGCGCCCGGCCGTAGCCGTAGTTGTAGTCCGTGACCGAGGTGCGGATGCCCTGCCTGTCCGGCAGGTAGGTCACGAACGGGATCGGCGCCGTGTCGGAGCGGAACGGCGTACCCGTCAACGACAGCCGTCGGGTCGCGCGCTCGAACGCGTCCCGGATGCCGTCACCCCAACTGAGCGCGTCGCCGCCGTGATGCACCTCGTCCAGGATCACCAGCGTCTTGTATGCCTCCGTGATGTCCTTGTGCAGGCTCGGGCGCATGGCCACCTGTGCGTAGGTGACCGCCGCACCGCGATAGTGCCGCGCGTAGCGCCCGTCGGAGTTCTTGAAGTCCGGATCGAGGTGCAGACCGACCCGAGCGGCGGCCTCCGCCCACTGGCGCTTGAGGTGCTCGGTCGGCGCAACGACGGTCACGCGTTCGACGACGCGCCGAGACAGCAGCTCGGTCGCGAGCCTCAGCGCGAACGTCGTCTTACCGGCGCCCGGCGTCGCCGCCGCGAGGAAGTCGCGGGGTTCGTGGACGAAGTACGCGTCGAGCGCCTCCGCCTGCCAGGCACGCAGTTTGCCCGCGGTCCCCCAGGCCGCGCGCTCCGGGAAGGACGGCGAGAGATGCTCGGCCGCGAAGCTTCCCGCGTGCACGCCGGGACGCTCGAGACCACTGAGTTCGGGGTCACCGGGGGCCTCTTCCGGCTCGGGTGTTGCTGACGTCTCCACTTGGATCAAATCTACCGGAGCCCGCCGACAGCGGAGTCCGATGCAGAATGGAGCAATGGCAGAAGCACGGCATCCCTGGTCCCGCTACGTCGCCCTCGGAGACTCGTTCACCGAAGGCATCGGCGATCCGGAGCCCGGCAGCCCCGGAGGCCACCGCGGCTGGGCCGACCGTGTCGCCGAAGTCCTCAGCCAGCAGACCGACGACTTCGCGTACGCGAACCTCGCTGTGCGCGGCAAGCTGATCCGCCAGATCCTGGACGAGCAGGTGGATGCGGCGGTCGCCCTCCGCCCCGACCTCATCACCATCTCGGCGGGCGGCAACGACGTGATCCGCCCCGGCACCGATCCCGATCAGATCGCGCTGCTGTTCGACGAGGCCGTCTCGCGACTCAGCGTCGACGGCGCGACGATCGTCGTGTTCACCGGCGTCGACGTCGGCTTCTCGCCGGTCTTCCGCGGTATCCGCGGCAAGGTCGCGATCTACAACGAGAACGTGCGCGCGATCGCCGCGCGCCACGACTGCATCGTCGCCGACCAGTGGTCGCTGGCCGAGATCCAGGACCAGCGGATGTGGGCTCCCGACCGGCTGCACCTCGCGCCCCTCGGCCACCACACCGTCGCGCGGATGGTCCTCGCCGCGCTCAACGTCGAGAACGACCTGCAGCCGCTCCAGCCCGAGCCGCTCCCTCCGCGCACCTGGCGTCGCGCCCGCGCCGAGGACCTCTCCTGGGCTCGCGAGTACCTCGTGCCCTGGGTGATCCGCCGCATCCGCCACCAGTCCTCCGGAGACCACGTCACCCCGAAGCGACCGCAGGCCGGCCCGTTCCTCCTCAGCCGCGACTAACGCGCCCGCACCAGCACCCGCCGCGCCACCTCCGTGGGTCGCAACACGCCGTTACGGCCACCCCATAACGGCGAGTGCGTCCCACAGACGCGCGACGCTACGTCCCGAGCCCGCCCGGATGCGCCAGCCGCCACCCGAACCCAGGGTCGGGCACGTCCCGCGCGAGTGCCAACGGCACCGTCGCGGTCGTCCCGTTGAGCGTGAACGTCCCCTGACCGAGGATGTCGCCCTTGAACCCGGACGACAGCGGTCGCGTCTGCAGATCCACGGTGATCGGCGTATCCGACCACACCAGGAACGACTTCGTCTCGGTCGCGATCAGCTTCGACGACGCTCCCCACGCGGTCGTGTAGGTGCCGAACACCTGGCCCTTCTCGACCGGCGTCACCTGGTGGAACCCGCTCTTCATGCTGGTCATCAGCGCTTGAACCCCCGCCCACAGATCGTCGTGGGTCGGCGCACCCAGCACCACGCCGAGCACCCGCACCTTCGTCGACCCGACCGGCAGCTCCGCCGAGAACAGCAGGCAGTTGCCGGCCTCGTCGGTGTTCCCGGTCTTGATCCCGTCCATGCCCTCGAACCCGAGGAGCGTGTTGGTGTTGTCCTGCGACCCGGCGCCGGGGAGGGTGGCGTTCTTCTGCGACACGATCGACGACAGCGCGGGCGACGCGAGCACCAGCTTTCCGATGCCAATCAGGTCCTTCGTCGTGCTCACGTTCCCCGGGTCGAGGCCGTCGGGCGTTGTGACCTTCGTGCCGGTGAAGCCGTTCTTCGCCAGCCAGTCGTTGGCGGCCGACACGTAGGCGCTCGTCGACCCGTACGCCCAGTTCGCCAGCGAGATCGCGTAGTTGTTCGCCGACGGCAGCAGCATCGCCTCCAGCGCCTGCTTCTCGGTCATGGACGTGCCCGCGACCACCGGCGCCCACGATCCGCCCGCCGCGACGACGTCGTTCCAGATGTCCACATCCCGCTGCGTGAACGAGATGTCCGGCCCCTGATCGTTGCCGTTCAGCGGCTTCTTCTCCAGCACGACGAGCGCTGTGATCGTCTTCGTGATGCTCGCGATCGGCACACTGGCGTCGCTCCCGTGCGACGCCGATGCTCCCGGATAGTCGGGCGCGACGATCGCGGCTGAGCCGTATCCGGGCCAGGCCAGCTGCACGGCGGGCTGCACGAGCTGCTTGCCGTGCGCCGTGACCGCCGCGGTCGCCGGGACCGGCGCGACGAGCGACCCCACCACATAGACGAAAGCGACGAGGATGGCGATCAGCGTCCCGAAGACCACGATGCGGCGCCGGCGGTACACCTTCCGGGAGACACGGCGCGGCGGATCGACGAGAACTTGCTGGGGCACCCTCGGATTTTAGCGACGGCTATCCCTGCGACGGCTGAGAACGCGCGCGGAGCGCCCACAACGCGACAGCGGACGCGGAGGCCACGTTGAGCGAGTCGACGCCGTGCAGCATCGGGATGGTGACCACCGTGTCCGCCGCAGTCAGCGCGCGCCTGCTGAGCCCGTCTCCCTCCGCTCCGAACACCATGGCCACGCGCTCCGGCGGGTCGGCTGCGTACGCGTCGAGCGTCACGGCCTCGTCGGAGAGCGCGAGCGCGGCGATGTCGAACCCGGCGCCGTGGAGCAACGGCACGGCCTCATCCCACTCCGGCAGTCGTGTCCACGGCACCTGGAGCACCGTGCCCATGGAGACGCGGACGCTGCGCCGGTAGAGCGGGTCGGCGCACCGCGGCGTGACGAGCACGGCGTCCGCGCCGAGGCCCGCGACCGCGCGGAAGATCGCCCCGACGTTGGTGTGGTCGACGATGTCCTCCAGCACGACCACGCGCCGCGCATCCCGCAGCAGCTCGGCCGGATCGGGCAGCTCGGGGCGGTGCATCGCCGCCAGCGCGCCCCGGTGCAGGTGGTACCCGGTGAGCCGCTCGAGCACTGCCGCGTCGCCGACGAAGACGGGGACGTCGGGATACGGCTCCAGCAGCGGCTCGATATCCGGGAGCCACTGCTCCTGCAGCAGCACGGAGCGCGGCCGGTGACCGGCGGCCAGGGCGCGCGTGATCACCTTCGTCGACTCGGCGATGTACAGCCCGCCCGCCGGTTCGGTCACCCGCCGCAGCGCCACGTCGGTCAGGCGCGAGTAGTCGGCGAGGCCTTCGGCCTCCAGGTCGTCGATGCGGTACAGGAGCATGACGTCAACACTGCCAGCCGCACGAAACAAATCGGAAAACTGGGGTGTTTAGACTCAGAGAGGATCTGGAGGTGCCTGTGACCACGCTGACGACCGAGCTCCCGCCGGAACTCGCCCGCGGGATCGACCAGACCGTCGAGCTGCTCTCCGGCCGCCGCTTCGCCGTTCTGACCGGCGCTGGCGTGTCCACCGACTCCGGCATCCCGGACTACCGCGGCGAGGGCGCTCCGAAGCGCACCCCGATGACGTTCCAGCAGTTCCTCTCCGACGACCGCTTCCGCAAGCGCTACTGGGCCGGCAGCCACCTGGGCTACCGCCGGTTCGCGGCAGCGCATCCCAACGACGGCCACCGTGCTCTGGCGGCGCTGGAGGCCGCGGGCGCCGCCAACGGCGTCATCACCCAGAACGTGGACGGGCTGCACAAGCAGGCCGGGTCGCGCAAGGTCGTCGACCTCCACGGCGCCATGGACCGCGTCCTCTGCCTCGTCTGCGGCCAGATCTTCGCCCGCGAGGCGATCACCGCGCGGATCGACGCCGCGAACCCGTGGCTCGACACCGAGGGCGCCGTCGAGATCGCACCGGACGGCGACGCCATCGTCACCGACATCGACGCCTTCGTCGTCCCGGACTGCACCGTCTGCGGCGGCCATCTGAAGCCGGATGTGGTCTTCTTCGGCGAGTTCGTGCCCGCCGAGAAGTACCGCGAGGCCAGCGCGCTGGTCCGTTCGGCCGACGCCCTCGTGATCGCCGGTTCGTCGCTGGTGGTCAACTCCGGCATCCGGCTCCTCGAGGAGGCCCGGCGCCGCCGGCTCCCCATCGTCATCGTCAACCGGGGCGCGACCAAGGGCGACGGTCGCGCGACCATTAAGCTGGACGGTGGGACGACGGAAACACTGGTCGAGTTGGCCGAACGGTTGGCCTGACCCGACCGCCCACGCGTCCCGGTGACGAAAGGACGCGTGTGACCTTCATCTCGCTGGTGCGGCACGGCCAGACCGACTGGAACCTCGCGAAACGCATCCAGGGCTCCAGCGACATCCCGCTCAATGCGACCGGCCGCGACCAGGCGGAGGCGACGGGACGTGCGCTCGCGGGCGGACGGTTCGACGCGATCTACGCCAGCCCGCTGTCACGCGCTCTCGACACCGCGCGGATCATCGCCGGTCATGTCGGGCTGGGCGAGCCGGAGCGCCTTCCGGCGGTCGCCGAGCGGCAGTACGGCGAGGCCGAGGGGCTGACCGGCGAGCAGATCCTGGCCCGCTGGCCCGACGGGATGCCCGTGCCCGGTCGCGAGACCCGCGACGAGGTCGTCGCGCGCGCCCTTCCCGCGCTCCGTGACCTCGGCGAGCGGCATCCCGGTGAGAACGTCATCGTCGTCAGCCACGGCGGCGTCATCTCGTCGCTGGTGCGCCACGTCACCGATCACGCGCTGCCGGGGCCGGGCGAGCTGATCCCGAACGGGTCCGTCCATCGCTTCCGCTACGACGACGGCGACCTGACGCTCGACCGCTTCAACCTCGGCCCGGAGGACCGCGACCTGTTCACCGCCTCCGTGATGTGAGCTGGCGTCGTCAGCGCGACGCGACGCCCTCGAGCACCGTGAGCAGCCGCTCCGCCGAGCCGTCCCAGGTGTACCGCGCCGCCTGAGCGCGCGCGGCTGCCGACCGGGCAGCCCAGACGCCGTCCTCCTCCAGGTGCCGGACCCGCGCCGCCACCTGCTCCGGCGCATCCGCGTCGAAGTACAGTGCGGCCTCCCCGCCGATCTCCCGGAAGATCGGGATGTCGCTGACGACCACCGGCGTGCCGAGCGTCATCGACTCCACCAGCGGGATGCCGAACCCTTCGTCGTGCGACGCCGTCACCAGGGCGGTCGCCGCGGCAAGCGTCTCCGCGTACTCCTCGTCGCTGGCGCCGTCGTGGAAGACGATGCGCGCACCCGGCGCGAGTTCCGTCAGGCGCTGCCGCTCCGCATCCGATACCCGGCTCATCAGGTGGAGCGTGTACTCCGGCAGCAGCGCGGCTGCACGCACCAGCGTGTCCACGTTCTTGTACGGCATGAATGAGCCCATGTAGACGAGGCTCTTGCTCTCCGCCGCGGTGCGCTCAGCCCGGCCGGGTGCGAGCTCGGGCATGTCGGCCGCATTGGGCACGACGTGCACCGGCCGCTTGGTCAGGCGGTGCTCGGCGATGAGCCCCTTCGTCGTCTCCGAGACGGTCACGACCGCGTCGGAGCGGTTGAGCAGCAGGCGCTGCGGCCACCACGCCAGGTGGTACAGCCGCCACAGCCCCCGCACGAACGCCGGCAGGTCGCGCGGCGGAGTCGGGTGGCGGTAGTAGATGAGGTCGTGGACCGTCAGCACGAGCCGGTACTTCCGCCCGAAGCCGCCCATCGTCTGCATGGGGGTGAACACGACGTCCGGCTTGAGGCGGTTGACCGTCCGCGCCACCCACGGCTCTCCCATCGACGTGGGCGACGGAATGAGCTCCCACGGCAGGTCGGGCAGCAGTTCGAGCTGGCGGTGGTCGCTGATCAGCATCGTCACCGGGTGCCGCTTCGCGAGGGCGGTGACGAGGCCGGCTGTGTAGCGGCTGATGCCGTCGTGCCGGCCGATCCGTGTGTAGCGGCAGTCGAACAGGATCCTCACGCGCGCTCCCCCGGCAGCTCCGCGACGAAGCGCTGGATGGCACGGGCCGCCGCCGCCGGCGTCTCGTAGTGGATGAGGTGGCCGACATCCGGGATGACGACGAGCTCCGCATCCGGGAACAGCGTCTGCAGGCGGTACTCGGCCGCGATGGGCGTGATGTCGTCCTTCTCGGCGGCGACGAGCAGCGTGCGCTCCGGGATGCGTCCCGCGTACTCGCTGACGTCGTGCGACACCGAGGCGCGGAACGCCTCCAGCACCACCTGCCGGTCGCTGAACGCCGAGAAGTAGCGGTCGTGCTGGTCGTGGATCCAGCGGCGCAGCGCCGGCTCCTTCGTCTTCGCCATGGCCATGCTCATCACGCGCACGATCACCCGATTGCGGAGCAGCGCGAAGCCGAGCCGCTCCGGGAGCACCGCTGCGAGCCAATAGTAGAAGATCGCGAGCCGGGTGAACAGGCCGCGCGGACCCTCCAGCGCGGGTTGGCCGATCGGGTTGACGAGAACGACGCCGGCCGGCCGCTCGGCCGCGCTGTCGGCGCCGCCCCCGCCGTCCGCACCCGCCAGCGCACCGGACACCACGATCGACCCGAACGAGTGACCGAGCAGCACCACCCGGCCGGTCAGCCCGAGCCCGTCGACGAACGCGCGCAGCCAGCGGCCGTACCCGGCGATGTCGTGCGCCGCTTCGGTCATCGGCGTCGATGCGCCGAAGCCCGGGAGGTCAGGCGAGATCATGCGGATGCCGTCCAGCTGGGCGACCACCGGCTCCAGGCCGTGGTGATCGCCGCGGAAGCCGTGCACGAGCACCAGGGTGGTCGTCGCATCCCGCTCGCCGTAGTCCCAATACCGGGTGGTCGAGCCGAGGACAGCGACCGCCTCTTCGCGCACGGGCACCCGCCCCAGGGCGGCGGCGTAGGGTGAGGAGACAGTCATCGCTCCCCAGTCTAGGCAGGACTGGACAGGGCACCGCCCGCACACCCTAGACTTCTCTGGATGTAATCGCTTGCACCGGATGCCGCTCCCCCGGCGGCCGCCGCGCACCACCCCGCTTCATCCCGCTCCCGGCACCACCCCCGATCCACCCCGCTGAAGGAGAACCGTGAGTTTCACCGCGCCCATCACGCTGCCCGGGCTCGCCCTCGATCCCCAGTGGTACCGCCGGTCGGTCTTCTACGAGGTCATGGTCCGCTCGTTCGTCGACAGTAACGGCGACGGTTCCGGCGACATCGCCGGCCTCACCTCCAAGCTCGACTATCTGCAGTGGCTCGGCATCGACGCGCTCTGGCTCCCGCCGTTCTTCCGGTCGCCCCTGCGCGACGGCGGCTACGACGTCTCCGACTTCACGTCGATCCTCCCGGAGTTCGGGACGATCGACGAGTTCCGCGAGCTCGTCACGAAGGCGCACGAGCGCAACATGCGCATCATCATCGACCTGCCGATCAACCACACCTCCGATCAGCACGAATGGTTCCAGCAGTCGCGTTCCGAGCCGGAGGGGCCGTACGGCGACTTCTACGTCTGGAACGACACGGACGACAAGTGGCCGGACATCCGCATCATCTTCGTCGACACCGAGGACTCCAATTGGGCCTTCGACGAGGCACGGCGCCAGTTCTACTTCCACCGCTTCTTCTCGCACCAGCCGGACCTCAACTTCGAGAACCCGGCCGTGCATGAGGCCATGTACGACGTCGTCCGGTTCTGGCTCGACCTGGGCGTCGACGGCTTCCGGCTCGACGCCATCCCGTACCTGTACGAGTCCGACGAGGGCAACGGCGAAGGCGAGCCGAAGACCCACGAGTTCATCATCAAGCTGCGCGAGTGGGTGGACCGCGAGTACCCCGGCCGCATCATGATCGCCGAGGCCAACCAGTGGCCGCGCGAGGTTGCGGCGTTCTTCGGCAGCGAGGAGGAGCCGGAGTGCCACATGGCCTTCGACTTCCCGGTGATGCCGCGCATCTTCTACGCGCTCCGGTCGCAGCAGGCGAGCGAGCTCGTGCGGGTGCTCTCCGAGACCACGGACGTGCCGGACGGCGCCGCCTGGGGCGTGTTCCTCCGCAACCACGACGAGCTGACGCTCGAGATGGTGAGCGAGGAGTACCGGCAGGCGATGTACGGCTGGTACGCCTACGACCCGCGGATGCGCGCCAACATCGGTATCCGGCGCCGCCTCGCCCCGCTGCTCGACAACTCCCGTGCCGAGCTGGAGCTCGCCCACGCCCTGCTCTTCTCGCTTCCCGGCAGCCCGTTCCTGTACTACGGCGACGAGATCGGGATGGGCGACAACATCTGGCTGCCCGACCGCGACAGCTCCCGCACCCCGATGCAGTGGACGCCGGACCGCAACGCCGGCTTCTCCAGCGCCGACCCCGGCAAGCTCTACCTGCCCGTCGTGCAGTCGCTGGTGTTCCACTACAACCAGGTGAACGTGGAGGCGCAGCTCGCGCAGTCGCGGTCGCTGCTGCACTGGATCCGCAACGTCATCCACGTGCGGAAGGCGCATCCCGTGTTCGGGCTGGGCGACATCCGCGTGCTGCCCACCGACCACGAGTCCGTTCTGGCTTTCGTGCGCTCGTATGCGGGCAGCGGCACGCATTTCGGCGACCAGCCCGAGGACGTGCTGTGCGTGTTCTCGTTCGCACACAATCCCGTGTCGGTCACGCTGGAGGCGCCGGAGTTCGCCGGACGCACCCTGTACGACCTGTTCGGCGGCGCGGAGTTCCCGACCGTCGCCGACGACGGCCGCTTCACGCTCACCCTCGGCACGCAGAACTTCTACTGGCTGCACATGGAGCCGCGCCGCGACTGATCCGCGGTTCCCCGGTTCGCCGAGGTGCACCTTGTTGTGCCCTCCCCCGGCGTGTCGAACGCAACTAAGTGCACCTCGGCGTGCCGTTCCCGGGGGATGACGGTGGGTCGGCTTAGCGTGAGGACATGAGCACGTGGCACCAGCGACTCGGGGTGTTCGACCTCGAGACCACCGGAATCGACGTCGAATCGGCCCGGATCGTCACCGCCCACGTCGGCCTCCTCGACGAGACCGGTGAGGTGCTGCACCGCCGCGACTGGCTGATCGACCCGCAGGTCGAGATCCCCTCCGAGGCGACCGCGGTGCACGGCATCACCACCGAGCGCGCCCGCGAGCACGGGATGGATGCGGCCAGAGCGGTCGCCGCGATCGTCGCCCAGCTGCGCAGCCTGTTCGATCGCGGCATCCCCGTCGTGGCCTACAACGCGCCGTACGACTTCACGCTCCTCGACCGCGAGGCCCGCCGCCACGGCGTCGCGCCGCTCGTCTCCCCCGGCCCGATCATCGACCCGCTCGTGATCGACAAGGCGGTGGACAAGTACCGCCGTGGCAAGCGCACGCTCACGGTCACCGCGACCCACTACGGCGTCGACCTCCTCGCCGCACATGACGCGGGAGCCGACGCCATCGCCGCCGGTCGCGTCGCGCAGGCGCTCGCGCGCATCCACGCCGAGGCCCTGGCGTTGGAGGCCGCCGAACTGCACCGCCGCCAGGTCGACTGGTGCCGCGAGCAGGCCGCCGACTTCCAGGAGTACATGCGGCGCGAGCGCGACCCGGAGTTCACGACGTCGGGCGCCTGGCCCATCCGCTGACCGGGTCTCGCACCCCGCCCCCGCATGCGGGGGCTACTGCTCCGGGCGCTGGCCCGCTAGATTGTGGCGCATGAGCGACTCCAACCTGAACCCGCAGCCCCTCCCGCCGCAGCAGCAGCCCGCCGGCTACCAGCAGCAGTACCAGGGCGCGCAGCCCGGCTGGAACACCATGTCGATCGTGGCCTTCATCCTGTCCTTCATCGTCAACATCGTGGGCATCATCCTCGGCTTCATCGCCCTCAACCAGATCAAGCGCACCGGTGAGCAGGGCCGCGGACTCGCGATCGCAGCCATCATCATCGGCTTCGTGTCTGTCGCCTTCAGCATCATCTTCAGCATCATCTTCTTCGCGTCGCTCGGCGCCGCGATGAGCAACTACAACTACAACTGAGTCCGCCCACGAACGCCGAAGGCCCCCGTCCACCGGACGGGGGCCTTCGTGTTTCGGCCGGCATGACGAAGGCCCCCGTCGAATCGACGGGGGCCTTCGCGGAGCGGCTTACTTGCCGAAGCTCTTGTAGCGCGAGTTGAACTTCTCGACGCGGCCGGCCGAGTCCATGATGCGCTGCTTGCCGGTGTAGAACGGGTGCGACTCGGACGAGATCTCGACGTCGATCACCGGGTAGGTGTTGCCGTCCTCCCACTCGATGGTCTTGTCGCTCGAGACGGTGGAGCGGGTGAGGAACGTCGCACCCGAGGCCAGGTCGCGGAAAACCACCGGGGCGTAGTCGGGGTGGATGCCAGTCTTCATCAGGACTTCCTTGTTGCAGCTAGTAGTCGGTTCGGTCGTGTCCGCGCAGACCGCGTGGACGGGAAGCTTCAGACCCGAGAGCCGTGGATCGTAGCCGGAAAGGCAGGATCGGTTCGGGGGCCAGCTATCGAGTCTAGCAGATCGACAGCGGCCGATCAGCCCTCGACGCCCTGGCGCGCCCGGGCGGTGTACCGGCCGTCGGACTCGGTGATCTCGACGTCGATGTCGAAGGTGGCACTGAGGTTCTCGCTCGTCAGGACCTCTTCGATGGCGCCCTGGGCGGTGATCTCGCCGTCCTTCAGCAGCAGCGCACGGTTGAACGCCTGCGGGATCTCCTCGACGTGGTGGGTGACCATGACGATCGCGGGCGACTTCGGGTCGCTGGCGTACCCGCCGAGCAGCTGCAGCAGCTCCTCGCGGCCGCCGAGGTCGAGGCTGGCCGCCGGCTCGTCGAGCAGCAGGATCTCGGGATCGGTCATCACCGAGCGGGCGATCTGAACGCGCTTCTGCTCGCCGTCGGACAGGCTCCCGAACGTGCGGTCGGCGAGGTGGTCGAGGTGCCACTCGGAGAGCACGCGGTGCGCGCGACGCTCGTCGATGTCCTCGTAGAGCTCGTTCCAGCGACCCGTCACGGCGTAGGCGGCCGTCATCACCACATCCAGCACGCGCTCATTGCGCGGGATGCGGCGGGCGAGCGCGCTCGACGCGAAGCCGAGCAGCGGACGCAGCTCGGCGAGATCGGTGTGGCCGACCGACTCGCCCAGCACGACGGCCTCGCCCGAACTCGGGTGCAGGGCCGCAGCGGCGATCTGCAGCAGGGTCGTCTTCCCGGCGCCGTTCCGGCCCAGGATGACCCACCGCTCGTCCGGTTCGACCGCCCAGTCGATACCCTTCAGGACGGGGTTGCCGTCCCGCACAACGGACACGTCGGAAAGTCGGAGAACGCTGTCGGCCATGCGTTCCAGCCTACCGTCGCCGGACACAGGTCAGTGACGACCGGCGAGCGAGCGGTACACGTCCCGCGTCTGCTCCGCGATGGCCGTCCAGCTGAACGAGGTCTCCGCACGCTCACGCCCGGCGCGGCCCATCTCGGCCGCCCGCTCGGGGTCGCCGGCCACCTCGGTGAGGGCCGCGGCGAGGTCTGCGACGAACTTCTCCGGGTCGATCGGGGTGCCCGTGCCGTCCTGCAGCTGCTGGATCGGGACGAGCCGTCCGGTGACCCCGTCCACGATCACCTCGGGGATGCCGCCGGTCGCCGTCCCGACCACGGGAAGCCCGCACGCCATCGCCTCGAGGTTGACGATCCCGAGCGGCTCGTAGATCGAGGGGCAGACGAAGACGGTGGATGCGGTCAGCGCGATGCGCAGCTCGTCGTTCGGGAGCAGGCGGTCGATCCAGACCACGCCGTCCCGCTCCGCCTGCAGCTCCTCGACGAGTCCGCTCACCTCGGCCAGGATCTCCGGCGTGTCCGGTGCCCCGGCACAGAGGATGACCTGCACCTCGGGCGGCAGCATCCTGGCCGCGCGCAGCAGGTACGGCAGCCCCTTCTGGCGAGTGATGCGGCCGACGAAGATGACCGCCGGACGCCCGGGGTCGATCCCCAGGGCGCGGGCGCGATCGTCGTCGCGCAGCGGCTGCCAGCGCTCCAAGTCGATGCCGTTGTATATCGTGACGACCTTCGTCGGGTCGAGCTCCGGATACGACGCGAGGATGTCGCGACGCATCCCGTCGCTCACCGCGATCACGGTGTCGGCGGCCTCGAACGCGGTCTTCTCGATCCAGCTGGACACGCGATAGCCGCCGCCCAGCTGCTCGGCCTTCCAGGGGCGGAGAGGCTCCAGGCTGTGCGCCGTGACGACGTGCGGAACGCCGTGCAGCAGCTTGGCCAGGTGGCCGGCGCCGTTCGCATACCAGGTGTGCGAGTGGACGACATCCGCTCCCCCGCAGTCCTGCGCCATCTGCAGGTCGACGCCCAGCGTGGCGATCGCCCCGTTGGCGTCCGCGAGCTCCGCGGGAACGCGGTACGACGCGGTATCCGGCTCGTCCCGGGGCTCGCCGAAGGCCCGGACGATCACCTCGGTGTCGGTCCGCAGAGCCTTCACGAGCTCGGTCACATGGACCCCGGCCCCGCCGTAGATGTCCGGCGGATACTCCCGGGTGAGCAGATCGACGCGCATGACCGAAACGCTAGTACAGCGATCAGTTCGCCTCTACTGTTGTGGTCATGGCATCAGGCAAGAAGATCTTCGGCATCGTCCTCGCGGGCGGAGAGGGAAAGCGGCTGATGCCGTTGACGGCGGACCGGGCGAAGCCCGCCGTCCCGTTCGGCGGTCAGTACCGTCTCATCGACTTCGCCCTGTCGAACCTGATCAACTCGCAACTGCGCCAGATCGTCGTCCTCACCCAGTACAAGTCGCACAGCCTCGACCGTCACGTGTCCCAGACCTGGCGGTTGGACGGCATCACGAGCTCCTACGTCGCCTCCGTCCCCGCCCAGCAGCGCCTCGGCAAGCGCTGGTTCTCCGGGTCGGCGGACGCCATCCTGCAGAGCCTCAACCTGCTCCGGGATGAGAAGCCGGACATCGTCGTCGTCGTGGGCGCCGACCACGTGTACCGGATGGACTTCGGCCAGATGATCGAGGCGCATATCGCCTCGGGGGCTCCCGCCACGGTGGCCGCAATCCGCCAGCCCATCGGGCTCGCGGACCAGTTCGGCGTCATCGAAGTCGAGCCCGAGCGCCCGGACCGCATCGGCGCGTTCCGCGAGAAGCCGCGCGACCCCATCGGTCTGCCCGACTCCCCGAACGAGGTCCTCGCCTCTATGGGCAACTACGTCTTCGACGCCGACGCGCTCATCGACGCCGTGGTGCGGGACGGCGACCGTCCCGACTCCAACCACGACATGGGCGGCGACATCATCCCGGACTTCGTGGCCCGCGGCGAGGCGGCCGTGTACGACTTCAACAACAACGACGTCCCCGGCTCGACCGACCGCGACCGCTACTACTGGCGCGACGTCGGAACGATCGACTCGTTCTTCGAGGCGCACCAGGACCTCATCTCCACCCTGCCGGTTTTCAACCTCTACAACCGCTCGTGGCCGATTTTCAGCCAGGTGCTCAACTCGCCGCCCGCGAAGATCGTGCGCGACGGCCGCGGCGCGCTCGGCACGACCATCGACTCCATCGTCTCCCTCGGCTCGGTGATCTCGGGCGCCCACCTCGAGCGCAGCGTCCTCGGGCCGTGGGCCAAGGTCGACTCCGGTGCGAAGGTCGTCGACTCCGTCGTCTTCGAGCGCGCGATCATCGAGCCGAACGCGTTCGTCGGCCGCGCCATCCTGGACAAGGATGTCGTTGTCGCCGAGGGTGCCCAGATCGGCGTCGACCCGGACCGGGACCGTGCACGGGGCTTCACCGTGACCGACTCGGGCATCACCGTGGTCGGCAAGGGTGTGCACGTCGTTCCATGACGACCACCGCACAGCACACCGGGTCCGCCTCTGTCCTCGTCGTCCTCGACGCCGACTCCACGCTGCTCCAGGACGAGGTCATCGAACTGCTCGCCGACGAGGCGGGGTCGCGTCCGGAAGTCGCCGAGATCACCGAGCGCGCCATGCGCGGCGAGCTCGACTTCGAGGAGAGCCTCCGCGAACGCGTCCGAACCCTCGCCGGGCTCCCCGCATCGGTGTTCCAGCACGTGGGCGAGCGCATCCGGGTGACCGAAGGCGTCCCCGAGCTCATCGCCGGAGTCCAGGCGGCCGGTGGGGTCGTCGGTGTGGTCTCCGGCGGCTTCCACGAGCTGCTCGACCCGATCGGCGAACGCCTCGGCCTCGATCACTGGCGCGCCAACCGGCTGGTCGTTGACGGCGGCCGGCTGACCGGCGAGGTCGACGGACCGGTCGTGGATGCGGCCGCCAAGGCTCAGGCGCTGCTGTTCTGGGCCGCCGACGCCGGAGTCCACCTGCGCCAGACGGTGGCCATCGGCGACGGAGCGAACGACCTGCGGATGATGGCGGAGGCCGGACTGTCCGTCGCCTTCAACGCGAAGCCGCGCGTGCGCGCCGAGGCCGATCTGGTCATCGACCGGCCGGACCTCTCGCAGGTGCTCCCGCTCCTCGGCCTCCGCGGCTGAGCCCCTCAGCCGACAGCTCCTGAGTTTTTCGGCCGGACACGCCGGTGTGGGGCCGAAAAACTCAGGAGCTGTGTGCGTGGGTCAGTGCCCCATCCCGAGGCCGCCGTCGACCGGGATGACCGCACCGGAGATGTAGCCGGCGTCGTCCCCGGCGATCCAGGTCACGACCTTCGCGACCTCGGACGCCGACGCGAACCGCCCGGCCGGGATGCTCTTCTTGTACTCGGCCTGCTGCGCCTCCGGCAGCGCCGCCGTCATATCGGTCTCGATGAAGCCGGGAGCGACGACGTTCGCCGTGATGCCGCGCGCGCCCAGCTCGCGGGTGATGGACCGCGCCATGCCGACGAGTCCGGCCTTCGACGACGCGTAGTTGACCTGTCCGGCGCCGCCGAACAGGCCGACCACGCTCGAGATCAGGACGATACGGCCGAACCGCGCCTTGAGCATCCCCTTGTTCGCGCGCTTCACGACGCGGAAGGCGCCGCCCAGGTTCGTCTCGATGACCGAGTCGAACTCCTCGTCGGTCATGCGCATCAGGAGGGTGTCCTTGGTGATGCCCGCATTGGCGACGACGACCTCCATCGGCCCGAGCTTCTCCTCGACCTCGGTGAACGCGGCGTCGACCGAGGCGGCGTCCGTGACATCCGCCCGCACCGTCAGCGCACCCTCCGGGCCCTCGCCCGACCGCGCGGTGACCGCGACGCGGTGCCCCTGGGCGACGAACTCCTCGGCGATGGCGAAGCCGATCCCCCGGTTGCCTCCGGTGACGAGGACGGTGCGTGGCGTGGTCATGCGATTCCCTTCAGGAAGACGGCTTTCTGCAGATTCGACCCCAGCAGGGCCGAACCCAAGTTTATGGACGTACGCTGGACTCAACGCATATGAAGAAGCCCTCAGCACCGTCGATCACGAGTCTCCCCCTCTCCCCCGATGAGGAGCGACGGCACCGGATGATCAAGTATTCGGTCGCCATGGGCGTACGTGTGCTCTGCCTCATCGCCGCGGTGATCGTCCCCGGCTGGTGGGCCGCCATCCCGCTCGTCGGAGCGATCTTCCTCCCCTACTTCGCGGTGGTCATCGCCAACGTCTCGGTGGAGCAGGGTCGAGTGGATGTTCAGCGTCCAGGCAGTATCGTTCCAGTTGCGCCGCCTCCGCAGGCGCCGAAGGACGAGCCTCGGGAGGGCCAGTGATCGGGATGGGCGAGCCGGAGCCGCTGACGTGTTCGCGCGCCGGCTGCCGGGACACCGCATCCTGGCGCATCGAGTGGCGCAACCCACGCATCCACTCGGCCGACCGGGTGAAGGTCTGGCTGGCGTGCGACGAGCACGTCGACTTCCTGCGCGAGTTCCTGGCCGCCCGCGACTTCCCGCTGCGCGTCGTGCCGGCGGCCGAGGTCGCCGCCGGGGGGCCGATCGCGTGACCGGATCGACGACCGACGGGTGGCGTTTCGCGTTCTCCCGCCGCTGGCTGGGGTACCTCGCCTTCGCGATCGTGTTCGCGATCGCGTGCGGCTTCCTCTCCAACTGGCAGCTCGCCCGCAGCAAGGAGGCCGCGGCGGCGAACGCCCTGGTGACGGCGAACTTCGACCAGTCCCCCGTCCCGCTCGCCGCTGAGCTGCCGACGCTCGGCGCGTACTCGCCGAAGCAGGAGTGGAAGCGCGTCACCGTGACCGGGACGTACGAGCGCGACAAGCAGCTGCTCGTCCGCAACCGCCCGTTCAACGGCAGCCCCGGGTTCGAGGTGCTCACCCCGCTGCGGACGGCCGACGGCTCGCTGTTCATCGTGGATCGCGGCTGGGTCCCGACCGGCAACACCACCGACTCCCCCGACCACGTGCCGGCCGCGCCCGCCGGAACAGTGACGGTCGTCGCGCGGCTGAAGGCGAGTGAGCCGGCCATCGCCGGACGCACGGCGACGGGTGATCAGGTGGGCACCATCCAGCTTTCGGTGGTGAAGGAGAAGCTCGGCGGCGCCGACGTCTACACGGGCGCGTACGGGCTGCTCGCCAGCGAGGACCCGGCGCCAGCGAGCGCGCCGACGCCGACCGTGACCAGCCCGCCGACGCAGGATGAGGGGCTGCACTGGTCGTACATGATCCAGTGGATCATCTTCGCCCTGATCGGCTTCTTCGGCCTCGGCTACGCGCTCGTGACGGAATACCGCAAGCGCAACTCGGACGACCCCGCGGAGCGTGAGCGCGCCGCCGCGCGCGAGCGTCGCCGCCGCGCCAAGCGCACAGACGCCGACGTCGAGGACGAACTCCTCGACGCCGCCCACTGACCCTCCTCGCCGCACCCCAGTCCGTGGCGAGATTTGCGCCAAATCGCGGTTTTGAGCGCCCCATAACCGAGATTTGGCGCAAATCGTGCCCGGGGCGGAGGGCTAGGCGAGGGAGATGAGGTCGAGGTAGTCGCGCGACCAGTGGTCCTCGACGCCGTCGGGGAGGATGAGGACGCGCTCCGGGTTCAGCGCCTCGACCGCGCCCTCGTCGTGACTCACCAGTACGACCGCGCCCTCGTAGTGCGCCAGCGCATCCAGGATCTCCTCGCGGCTGGCCGGGTCGAGGTTGTTGGTGGGCTCGTCGAGCAGCAGGACGTTCGCCCCCGACACGACGATCATCGCCAGCGCGAGCCGGGTCTTCTCGCCGCCGGAGAGCACGCCGGCCGGCTTGTGCGCGTCGTCGCCCGTGAACAGGAACGAACCGAGCACCCTGCGGGCCTCGGTCTCGGTCAGCGAGGGCGACGACGACACCATGTTCTGGAGCACGCTGCGCTCGACGTCGATCGTCTCGTGCTCCTGCGCGTAGTACCCGATCCGCAGGCCGTGGCCGGGCTCGACCTGGCCGGTGTCCGGCTTGTCGACGCCCGCGAGCATCCGCAGCAGCGTGGTCTTGCCCGCACCGTTCAGCCCGAGCACGACGACCTTCGAGCCGCGGTCGATCGCGAGGTCGACGGCGGTGAAGATCTCGAGCGAGCCGTAGCTCTTGGAGAGGTCGCTCGCCTGCAGCGGCGTGCGTCCGCACGGCGCCGGTGTCGGGAACCGCAGCTTCGCGACCCGGTCGACCTGGCGCACCTCCTCGAGCCCGGCGAGAAGCTTCTCGGCGCGCGCGACCATCTGGTGCGCCGCGGCCGCCTTGGTCGCCTTCGCGCCGAACTTCGCGGCCTGCAGCTGCAGGGCGCCCGCCTTCTTCTCGGCGTTGGCGCGCTCCTTCTTGCGGCGCTCCTCGTCGGCGGCGCGCTGGCGCTGGTAGTTCTTCCAGCCCATGTTGTAGATGTCGATGACCTGGCGGTTCGCGTCCAGGTAGAAGACGCGGTTGACCGTCTCGCCGACCAGTTCCACGTCGTGCGAGATGACGATGAAGCCGCCGGTGTAGTTCTTCAGGAACTCGCGCAGCCAGATGACCGAGTCCGCATCCAGGTGGTTCGTCGGCTCGTCGAGGATCATCGTGCGGGCGTCGGAGAAGAGGATGCGCGCCAGCTCGATCCGGCGGCGCTGACCGCCCGAGAGGGTCTTCAGCGGCTGGTCGAGGATGCGATCCGGCAGGTTCAGGTTGGACGCGATGGATGCAGCCTCGGCCTCGGCCGCGTACCCGCCGAGCAGGTGGAAGCGCTCCTCCAGCCGGCCGTACTTCTTCATCGCGGCCTCGGACACGGCCGAGTCGGTGCTCGCCATGTCGACGGTGGCCTGCTGCATCCCGAGGACGATCGAGCCGAGGCCCCGGGCGTCGAGGATGCGCGTGCGCGCCAGGTCGTCCAGGTTGCCGGAGCGCGGGTCCTGCGGAAGGTACCCGAGGTCGCCGGAGCGGTCGACCTTGCCGGCCGTCGGGAGCAGGTCGCCGGCGAGGACCTTGGTGAGTGTCGTCTTGCCGGCGCCGTTGCGGCCGACGAGTCCGATCTTGTCCCCGTCGGCGACGCGGAAGCTCACGTCCTCCATCAGAAGGCGTGCGCCAACGCGCAGCTCCAGCCCCTGCACGGCAAGCACGTCGATCTCTTCTCTACTCGGTTCTCAGCAAACAGTTCCGGACTTTTTCGGCCCGGCACGCCACGGCGCGGTCGAAAAAGTCCGGAACTGTTGGAGGGGATGTCTTAGATTGCGAAGCCGAGGGCGCGCATCATGTCGCGGCCGTCGTCGGTGATCCGCTCGGGACCCCACGGCGGCATCCACACCCAGTTGATGCGGAATGCCTCGACGATGCCGTCGAGCGCCTCGGCGGTCTGCTCTTCGAGCACGTCGGTCAGCGGGCAGCCGGCACTGGTGAGCGTCATCGAGATGATGAGCGCGTTGTTCTCGTCATCCCAGGCCAGGTCGTAGATGAGGCCCAGGTCGACGACGTTGATCCCGAGTTCGGGATCCATGACGTCCTTCAGCGCCTCCTCGACCTGGTCGAAGAGCGCTGGGCTCAAAGTGGCGGGCATGTGAGGATTCTACCTCTCTCAGGATCCGGCGACTTCGGCCGCCGAGGCGGCTGCGGGCTCGGGGGCGTCGACGTAGCGGTCGTAGCCCTCCTCCTCCAGGCGGTCGGCGAGCTCCGGTCCGCCCTGCTCGGCCACGCGGCCGGCGACGAACACGTGCACGAAATCCGGCTTGATGTAGCGGAGGATGCGCGTGTAGTGCGTGATCAGCAGGATGCCGAGGCCGGTGTTGGCCTTCGCCCGGTTGACGCCCTCGGAGACGATCTTGAGCGCATCCACGTCGAGGCCGGAGTCGGTCTCGTCGAGCACGGCGAACTTCGGCTTCAGCAGCTCCAGCTGGAGGATCTCGTTGCGCTTCTTCTCGCCGCCCGAGAAGCCCTCGTTGACGTTGCGCTCGGCGAACGACGAGTCCATGCGCAGGGCGCCCATCGACTCGCGGACGTCTTTCACCCAGGTGCGGATGGACGGCGCCTGGCCGTCGATCGCGGTCTTGGCGGTGCGGAGGAAGTTGGTGTTGGTGACACCGGGGATCTCGACCGGGTACTGCATCGCGAGGAAGATGCCGGCGCGCGCACGCTCGTCGACGGTCATCGCGAGGACGTCCTCGCCGTCGAGCGTGATCGAGCCCTGGGTCACGGTGTATTTGGGGTGTCCGGCGATCGTGTAGGCGAGGGTGGACTTGCCGGAGCCGTTCGGGCCCATGATCGCGTGGATCTCACCCTCGTTGATGGTGAGGTCGACGCCGTTCAGGATGGGCTTGGTGCCCTGGTCCGTCTCGACGGTGACGTGGAGGTCGCGGATCTCGAGGACTGACATGGTTAGTTGTTCACTTTCGGGGCGCTGGGGTCGATGAAGACGTCTCCGTCGATGATCTCGACGGGAAACACGGGGACCGGCTCGTAAGCCGGGAGGTTGAGGGGCTTGCCGGTCACGAGGGAGAACTGGGAGCCGTGCGCCCAGCACTCCAGGGTCTCGTCCTCGACGAAACCCTCGGACAGCGAGATCTCGCCGTGGGTGCAGGTGTCGCCGATGGCGTGCACCGCACCGGACGAGTCCTTGACGACGGCGATGGGGACGCCGTCGAGCACGACGCGGGTGGCCTGGTTCTCGACCAGCTCCGCGACGGCTGCGACGCGCTGGCCCACCATCAGTTCTCGGCCCCGGCGGCCGGCGCGGAGGGCGCCGACGCTGTGACCGACGCCGATTCCAGCTCGTCCTCGATCTTGGCCTGCAGGCGCTCCTGGAGCGCCGGCGAGCCGATCTGCTGGACGATCTCGGCGAGGAAGCCGCGCACGACCAGGCGGCGCGCCTCCTCCTCCGGGATCCCGCGGGACTGGAGGTAGAAGAGCTGCTCGTCGTCGAAACGGCCGGTGGCGCTCGCGTGACCGGCGCCGACGATGTCGCCGGTCTCGATCTCGAGGTTCGGCACGGAGTCGGCGCGGGCGCCGTCGGTGAGGACGAGGTTGCGGTTCTGCTCGTAGGTGTCGGTGCCGACGGCCTTCGGGCCGATGAGCACGTCGCCGATCCACACCGTGCGCGCGCCCTGGCCCTGCAGGGCGCCCTTGTAGGTCACGCGGCTGCGGGTCTCGGGGCCGTCGTGGTGGACGTACACCTGCTGCTCGAGGTGCTGGCTGGCGTCGGCGAAGTAGGCGCCGAGCAGCTCGGCGTCCGCTCGCGCGCCGGCCAGGTGGGCCGACGGGTTGAGCCGGACGACTCCGCCGCCGAGCGTGACGGCGACGTGCTTGATGCGCGCGCCCTCGCCGAGCTCGGCGAAGTGGGCGGCGACGTGGAGCGCCTCGTCGTCCCACTCCTGGAGCGACACGACCGTGAGGTCGGCGTCCTTACCCAGGAGGAACTCGATGTTCTCGGTCAGGTGCGCCGATCCGGTGTTCTGCAGGATGAGGGTCGCCACGGCTCCCGGGGCGACCTCGACGACCGTGTGCGCGGCGCGCGCCGGTCCGCCGAGGGCGGAGCGGGTCAGCGTGACCTCGCGACGGTCTCCGCTGAGGTCGGCGCCGATGGTCACGAGCAGCGCCTGCTCGAAGGCCGTCCAGGCATTGGCGGAGGCGCGGTCCTCGGGCTTCCCTGCAGCACCGATGCGGGCGTCGTCACGGCCGATCCACGCGGTGGTCACACCGGGGGCGGTCGTGGCGTCGTACACGTAGGGCGAGCCGTCCAGGTCGCCCGTGATGAGCTCCTGGATGCGCGCCACCGGCGTGTACTTCCACATCGCCTCACGGCCGGTGACCGCAGGGAAGTCCGACACCTCGGTCGAGGTGAACCGCTCGGCGCGGCTCTGCACCGGGACAGGTGCTCGCATGTGGGTCGGGGCGGGCGCGGTGGTCTGCGTCGTCTCGATCTGCGTCATCCGACAGAGCCTTCCATGCCCATCTCGATGAGCTTGTTGAGTTCCAGTGCGTACTCCATGGGGAGCTCGCGGGCGATCGGCTCGATGAAGCCGCGGACGATCATCGCCATGGCCTCGTCCTCCGGGAGCCCGCGCGACATGAGGTAGAACAGCTGCTCCTCGCTCACGCGCGACACGGTCGCCTCGTGGCCGAGCTGCACGTCGTCGACACGGATGTCGATCGCCGGATACGTGTCGGACCGAGAGATCGTGTCGACGAGCAGCGCGTCGCAGCGGACGGTGTTGGCGGAGTGGTGCGCGTTCGCATCCATCCGCACCTCGCCGCGGTAGCCGGCACGGCCGCCGCCGCGCGCGATCGACTTGGAGACGATCGACGACTGCGTGTACGGCGCCATGTGGATCATCTTGGCGCCGGCGTCCTGGTGCTGGCCGGGGCCGGCGAAGGCGACGGACAGGGTCTCGCCCTTGGCGTGCTCCCCCATCAGGTAGATCGACGGGTACTTCATCGTGACCTTGGAGCCGATGTTGCCGTCGATCCACTCCATCGTCGCGCCCTCGGCCGCGGTGGCCCGCTTGGTGACGAGGTTGTAGACGTTGTTGGACCAGTTCTGGATGGTCGTGTAGCGCACGCGGGCGTTCTTCTTGACGATGATCTCGACGACCGCGGAGTGCAGCGAGTCCGACTTGTAGATCGGAGCGGTGCAGCCCTCGATGTAGTGGACGTAGCTGCCCTCGTCGGCGATGATCAGCGTCCGCTCGAACTGACCCATGTTCTCGGTGTTGATGCGGAAGTAGGCCTGCAGCGGGATCTCGACGTGGACGCCCTTGGGGACGTAGACGAACGATCCGCCCGACCACACGGCGGTGTTCAGCGCGGCGAACTTGTTGTCGCCGGCCGGGATCACCGTTCCGAAGTACTCCTCGAAGATCTCCGGGTGCTCGCGGAGCGCGGTGTCGGTGTCGAGGAAGATGACGCCCTGCTGCTCCAGGTCTTCACGGATCTGGTGGTAGACGACCTCGGACTCGTACTGCGCGGCGACGCCGGCGACGAGACGCTGACGCTCCGCCTCCGGGATGCCGAGCTTCTCGTACGTGTTCCGGATGTCCTCCGGCAGGTCTTCCCAACTCTGCGCCTGCTTCTCGGTGGAGCGGACGAAGTACTTGATGTTGTCGAAGTCGATCTCCGACAGGTCGGCGCCCCAGGTCGGCATGGGCTTGCGCTCGAAGAGCTGAAGGGCCTTGAGGCGGCGCTGCAGCATCCACTCGGGCTCCTTCTTCAGGGCCGAGATGTCTTTCACCACCTCGGGTGAGAGACCGCGACGGGCGATGGAACCCGCGGCGTCGGAATCCGCCCAGCCGAACTCGTACTGCCCCAAAGAGGCGAGCTCAGGCCGATCGATCAGGATGTCTGACATATCTACCTCGTTTCCTTCCACTCGTAACCGGATATCAGTCCGGCTCATTCCCCTCGGCAAGCACGGCTTTCGCCGGTCGCTGCTGAGCGTCCTGATTGTGCGGGTGGCGGTGACTGCGTACCAACACGTGCGTACCTAGACTGTTCGTGGAGACGGGCCACGATGCCCCGGCCACGGACGGAGAAACCGGCCGCGCGCACGCGCTGGATTGCGCGTTCCTCGAACCCATCAATTCTACAGGTGCGGCGCGGTATTAGTAGAGGCGCGCCTGCGCATTGCCCGAGTATCCGCATCCGGCCCCGCCGATCCGACCGAGAAAGCCCCCGAACCATGAAGCGCATCATCGCCTGGCTGCCGGACCGCGTGGACACTCGGCTGAAGGTGATCGCGTGGGTCTACCTGGTGGGGCAGGTCGTCCTGGTCGGGACGGGTGGCCTGGTGCGGCTCACCGCCAGCGGCCTCGGCTGCCCGACCTGGCCGAAGTGCACGGCCGACTCACTGGTCAACACGCCCGAGATGGGCGTCCACGGCTTCATCGAGTTCGGCAACCGCGTGCTCAGCGCCCTTCTCGCGGTCGTGGCCATCGTGGCGTTCCTCGCCATCCTCCGGATGCGCAAGCAGCGCCCGGATCTGTTCTGGCTGACCCTGATCGCCGGCCTCGCCATCCCGGCGCAGGCCGTGATCGGCGGCCTCAGCGTCCTGAGCGGGCTGAACCCGTACGTGGTCGGTCTGCACTTCGTCGTATCGATCGCCCTCGTCGCCACCTGCACGGCGTTCGTCTTCCGCGTCTACGCCGTCCCTGGCCCGCGCGTCCGCGCCGTCCCCGGCTGGTTCGCGGGTGTCGCCCACGTCACCAGCGCCGTCGTCGCCATCACGATCCTGGTCGGCATCCTCACCACGGGCAGCGGACCGCACGCGGGTGACGCGAACGCGCCGCGCAACGGCCTGAATCCCGAGATCCTGCAGCACGTCCACGCGATCCCCGCGTACGTCACGTTCGCGCTGACCCTCGTCCTCGTCGTCGGATCCCTGCGCTACCGCACGACGGCGGTGCGCCGTTTCACGCAGTACCTGCTGGCGGTCGAGCTGCTGCAGATCGTCGTCGGTCTGATCCAGGCGAACACCGGCCTCCCGGGCATCCTCGTGGGCATTCACATGACCCTCGCGGCGCTCCTGGCCTCCGCGATGACCGCGGTCATCCTCTCGCTCAAGGCCCCTGCGGCTGCGCTGGACGCGCGAGAGGATTCAGCCGCGGACGTCGTCGCGGCCTAGCCGGCCGACGCGCGCCCCCGGGACATTCGCGCACTCAGTATCCTGCAGAGGTGGATCAGGATTCTGTCATCGCCGCCGTTCGCCGGGCGCTCGATGCGACACCCGACGACATCACGCTCCGGCTGCACCTGGCCGCGCTGCTGCTCGATTTCGGCGAGACGGCGGAGGCTATCGCGCAGGCGGGGGAAGCACTCCGCCGTGATCCCGGTAACCCCGATGCCCGGCGGATGATGAGTACCGCGCTCTCCGCAGCCGATCCGGCGGCGGAGCGGCCGATGCATCCTGCTCCCGCCCACTCGCCCGAGCAGTTCGACTGGTCGGAAGCGGAGCGTCAACTCGGTGAGGTCGTGAACACGACCGTCACCCGACCCCGCGATCCCGATCCGACCGGCGTCGAACGACCTGTGGTCACACTCGCGGATGTCGGCGGGATGCCGAGCGTCAAGGCGCGACTGGATGCCGCCTTCCTCGCCCCGCTTCGGAACCCCGAGCTCCGCGAGCTCTACGGTATGACGCTGGGCGGCGGGCTCCTGCTGCACGGGCCGCCAGGATGCGGTAAGACGTTCATCGCCCGTGCCCTGGCGGGCGAGCTCGGCGCCGCCTTCCTTTCCGCGTCGGTCTCGGACATCCTCTCGCCCTTCGTCGGCGAATCCGAGGCGAACATCCACCAGCTCTTCCAACAGGCGCGGCGGGAGGCGCCATGCGTCCTCTTCTTCGACGAGTTCGACGCCCTCGGACAACGGCGCAGTCAGACACGCCAGGCAGCGCTTCGTGGGGTGAGCAACCAGTTGCTGACCGAACTGGACGGCGTGGATGCGAACAACGACGGTGTGTACGTGCTCGCCGCGACGAATCAGTTGTGGGACGTAGATCCTGCGCTGCGGCGACCCGGACGGCTTGATCGCACTGTCCTCGTCCTGCCACCGGACGAGGAAGCCCGCGCAGCCATCTTCACGACGCACCTCAAGAATCGGCCGGCCGACGGAATCGATATCGCGGCGCTCGCCCGCGCCACGGCCGGCTACTCGGGGGCGGATATCGCCCACGTGTGTGCGTCCGCCGCGGAATTCGCCCTCCTGGAGAGCGCCAGGGCCGGTGTGGCCCGTCGTATCACCATGGCGGACCTCCAGCGCGCACGCGCGGATATCCGCCCCTCGACGGGCTCGTGGCTCAACAGCGCGAGGAACATGGTCGAGTTCGGAGAGGACGACGGTACCTTCGCAGAGCTTCGGGCCTTCCTCAAGACGTCAAAGCGCCTGTGATCGCGGCGAACCGCGCAGACGACGACGGCCGCGCGCGTCTGCTCTTCCTCGCCGATCGCTACCTCGCGGTCGACAACCTCCCCTCGGCGCGAATGTCCCTTGCGCGCTTGCTGGCGCGCGATCCGGACGATGTCGACGCTCTCTGCACACAGGCACGGATCACGATCGCGGAGAGCGACTGGACGGGCGCCGTCGACGCCAGCGCGCGCGCCTGCGCCCTCGCGCCCGGGAACCCCTGGCCGTACCGGTTGCTGGCGATCGCCCGATCCGGTCAGGGTCGGCACTCGGCAGCCCGCTCGGCGGCGGCCGCTGCCCGCGAGACCGCTCCCGGGGACTGGCAATCGCATTTCGTGGTCGCAACCGTGCACCTCCGCTCCGGGCGGGTGAGCGCAGAGGCCAAGGACAGCGCTCGCGAAGCGCTCCGCCTCGCTCCTGACGAAGCGGCCGTCCACGATCTCCAGGGAGATCTCGCGCTGGCGCAGGGTTTCGTAGAGGATGCGGAGCGCGCGTACCGCCGAGCGTTGGCTCTCGATCCGGAGAACCCGGAATACCGGACCGATCTGGCGGCCACGAAACTGCGCAACGGGCGCGCGGCTGCTGCGGCCGTCGCCTGCATGGATGTCCTCGCCGCCGATCCGGGCAGTCCTCAAGCGCTCCGCACACTCGGCCTTGTCGGCCGCTACTGGACCAACCGCCTTCTCGTCGGCTCCGGCGCCATCCTTCTCGTCATCATGGTGATCATCACGAAGACGATTCCGCCGGAGTTCGACACCACCTGGATCGAGACGCCTTCCTTTGTCATGAACCCGTCCTTCGTGGTCTTGCCGATTGCGCTCGCGGCGCTTGCGACAGGGTTCTGGTGGCATGTGGCGAGACAGCTCAGAGGACGCGCTGCGCCCTTCATTCGCGCCCTGAGAAGATCGGATAGAGCGTGGACGGCGACGCTCGTCGCCCTCGGAGTCGTCATCCTCGGCACGACCGCGACGGCGATCCTTCCGTACTGGATGGGTCCGGCGAACCTGTTCTTCGCCCTGATCATCGTGACGGTCGCGTGGCTGGCGCGACCGCTGGCCAGTGGCGCGCGGTTGTTCTGGGCTCTCCTGCGCTAGGGGTGCGAACGGCGGACGTCGTCGCGGCCTAGCCGGCCGACGCGCGCCTCGCGCGTCTCTCCGTGCAGGCTGACGACCGTGCGCATCCCGTCGCCGAAGCCGAAGCCCGCAGCCTCCGCCAGACGCCTGCTGGACTCGTTGCCGGGCACGTATTCCCAGTTCAGCCGGTCGAATCCCAGCCCATCGGGGTCGAGCGCGTAGCGGGCGACGGCTCCGAGCGCCTCCCGCATGTAGCCCTGCCCGCGCGCCCAGGGGCCGGACCAGCAGCCGAGGGAGGCCGACCCGGCGCGCTCGTCCTTGCGGACCTCCAGCGCTCCGAGGAGGCGGCCGCCGCCGCGCGCGTGCAGCGCCCAGACCGTGTACCGGCGGCTCGCCAGGCCGTGCGGGCAGTAGCTGCGCACGAAGAACTCCGCGCTCTCACGCGTGTACGGCGACGGGAGGGGCACCCACCGCTGCGTCTCGACGTCCTGGCAGGCTTCCAGCACGTCCGGGATGTCGTCGTCCGTCGGCACGTCCAGCACGAGGCGGGGCGTCGTCAGACGCAGGGTCAGCACCGGTGCCGTCATGCGCACATGGTAGAGCCGGAGAGGGCCTCATGGCACGACTTTTCGGGCCGAACGCGTGTCCGGCCGACGATCAGAACGGCAGCAGCGGGTCGATCGCGACGGCGAGGAAGATCAGCGTCAGGTACGCGATCGAACCGTGGAACACGCGCATCGGCGACACCGTCTCGTGACGGATCGCCAGGTTGTACAGGCGGTGCGACTCGTAGATGAACCAGCCGCCGGCCACCAGGGAGACGGCCGTGTACAGGAGCCCCATGTGCGCGACCGGGATCAGCAGCAGCGAGCACGCGACCATCGCCCAGGCGTACAGGATGACCTGCAGGCCGACGACGGCACGACCGCGGACGACCGCGAGCATCGGGACACCGGCCTCCTGGTAGTCCGAGCGGTACTTCATCGACAGCGGCCAGTAGTGCGGCGGCGTCCACAGGAAGATGATGCCGAACAGGATGAACGGCGCCCAGTCGAGGGAGCCGGTCACGGCCGCCCAGCCGATCAGCACGGGCATGCAGCCGGCGACGCCGCCCCAGACGATGTTCTGCGGGGTCCGGCGCTTCAGGATCAGCGTGTAGAAGACGACGTAGAGCAGGATGGCCGCGACGGACAGCCCGGCGGCGAGCCAGTTGGTGAAGAAGCCCAGCACCACCACGGAGGCGATGCCCAGAGCCCAGGCGAAGACCAGCGCCTCGCGGTCGGACAGCTCGCCGGTGACGAGCGGGCGGTTCTTCGTCCGGCGCATCACGCGGTCGATGTCGCGGTCGATGTAGCAGTTGAACGCGCCGGCGGAGCCAGCGCTCATGTAGCCGCCGACGACCGTGGCGAGCACCAGCCACAGGTTCGGGATGCCGTTCGCCGCGAGGATCATCGTCGGGACCGTGGTGACCAGCAGGAGCTCGACCACCCGCGGTTTGGTGAGGGCGACGTACGCCTTCACCTTGCGAGCGACGCCGATGCGGCCCGGTTCGACACGGCTCTCTACAGCGACGTCCATTGCTCCTCGTGATGTGTCGGCGATGTACTCAGACGGTATCCGATTCTACGTCACGTCGAGGACCGGGCCACCCGACTACCCCGTGTCCGCCTGTGACACAACCGTCTGAGGGAACACCCCATGTTTCTTGCGCGTTACCTATACTTGGAGATGCTCGCCAGCCGAAGCCCTGTTCCGGCCGCACTCTTTGTAGGACGGTGACGGAGGAATGGCTCGGCGCCGATGACGTCCACGGCGCGCACTACCTCAACCGGTGCGGGTTCCACGACGACCCTCACCACATCTACGAAGGGTCAGTTTTCACGTGGCAGCACTGCAGTGGGATCCCATTGACAACAAGGCAGTAGACACGGCTCGCGTTCTCGCGGCCGACGCGGTGGAGAAGGTGGGCAACGGGCATCCCGGCACCGCCATGAGCCTCGCCCCCGCGGCCTACCTGCTGTTCCAGAAGGTGATGCGCCGCGACCCGCGCGACCAGCACTGGCTCGGTCGCGACCGCTTCATCCTCTCGGCGGGCCACTCGTCCCTGACCCAGTACGTCCAGCTCTATCTGGGCGGCTACGGTCTCGAGCTCGACGACCTCAAGAAGCTGCGCACGTGGGGCTCCCTCACCCCCGGCCACCCCGAGTACGGACACACCGACGGCGTGGAGATCACCACCGGCCCCCTGGGCCAGGGCATCTCCTCCGCCGTCGGTTTCGCTTATGCGCAGCGTTTCGAACGCGGCCTGTTCGATCCGGACGCGGCCCCCGGCACCAGCCCGTTCGACCACCACATCTACGTGATCGCCTCCGACGGCGACCTCGAGGAGGGCGTCAGCTCCGAGGCCTCGTCGCTCGCCGGCCACCAGGAGCTCGGCAACCTGATCGCGATCTACGACAGCAACCAGATCTCGATCGAGGACGACACCGACATCGCCTTCACCGAGGACGTGAAGGCGCGCTACGAGGCGTACCACTGGGACGTGCAGGTCGTCGACTGGAAGAAGACCGGCGTCTACCAGGAGGACGTCGAGGAGCTCTACCAGGCGATCGAGAACGCGAAGGCCGTCACGGACAAGCCGTCGCTGATCATCCTCAAGACCATCATCGGCTGGCCGGCCCCGAAGAAGCAGAACACCGGCAAGATCCACGGCTCCGCCCTGGGCGCCGACGAGCTCCGCGCCGTCAAGGGGGTGCTCGGTTTCGACCCCGAGCAGACCTTCGAGGTCGCCGACGAGGTCATCGAGCACACGCGCAAGGCCATCCAGCGCGGTGCCGAGGAGCGCGCCGAGTGGCAGAAGGGCTTCGACGCCTGGGCCGAGGCGAACCCCGAGCGCAAACAGCTGCTCGACCGCCTGCTGAGCGGCGCCGCGCCGGAGGAGCTGGAGAGCGCGCTTCCCGTGTTCGAGCCGGGCAAGGACGTCTCCACCCGCGCCGCGAGCGGCAAGGTGCTCAACGCCATCGCGCCGGTCATGCCGGAGCTGTGGGGCGGCTCGGCCGACCTGGCGGAGTCGAACAACACGACCATCGAGAGCGCAGCATCGTTCGTGCCCACCGAGCGCTCGACGCACGAGTGGACCGGCAACCCGTACGGACGCGTGCTGCACTTCGGCATCCGCGAGCACGCCATGGCGGCCATCCTGAACGGCATCGTCCTGCACGGACCGACCCGTCCGTTCGGCGGCACGTTCCTAATCTTCAGCGACTACCAGCGCCCGTCGCTCCGACTGTCCGCCCTCATGAACATCCCGTCGATCTTCGTCTGGACGCACGACTCCGTCGCGCTGGGCGAGGACGGCCCCACCCACCAGCCGATCGAGCAGCTCTCGACGCTGCGCGCCATCCCCAACTTCACGGTCGTCCGCCCCGGCGACGCCAACGAGGTCGCCTGGGCCTGGAAGACCATGCTGGAGCGCCGCAACGGCCCGGCCGGCATCGCGCTGACCCGCCAGAACATCCCGGTGTTCGAGCGCGGAGACGGCGACGCCGAGGGCGACACCCTCGCGTCGGCCAAGAACGTCGCGAAGGGCGCGTACATCCTGGCCGAGGCGCCGGGCGGCACGCCGGACGTGATCTTCATCGCGACCGGCTCCGAGGTGCAGATCGCGCTGGAGGCCCGCGAGGAGCTGCGCGGCGAGGGCATCAACGCCCGCGTCGTCTCCGCCCCGAGCCTCGAGTGGTTCGCCGAGCAGCCCGCCGAGTACCGCGAGAAGGTGCTCCCCGCGGCCGTCAAGGCCCGCGTCTCGATCGAGGCCGGCGCGGCGCTCGCCTGGGACAAGATCGTCGGCGACCACGGCCGGAGCGTCTCGATCGAGCACTTCGGTGCCTCGGCCGACTACAAGACGCTGTTCCGCGAGTTCGGTATGACCACCGAGCACGCCGTGTCCGCAGCGAAGGAATCGCTCGCGTCGCTCTGAGCGCGGGCACAAGAGGAGATAAGAGAAAATGACCGACACAACCGCCACCGCCGCGACCCCCACGGCCGCACTGTCCGCAGCGGGCGTCAGCATCTGGCTGGACGACCTGTCGCGTGAGCGCATCAACACGGGCAACCTCGAGAAGCTGATCGCCGAGAAGAACGTGGTCGGCGTGACCACGAACCCGACGATCTTCGCCGCCGCCCTCGCCAAGGGCGAGGCCTACGACGAGCAGGTCCGCCAGCTCGCCGCCGCCGGTGTGGACGTCGACGACGCGATCTTCGAGATCACCACCGACGACGTCGCCAAGGCGAGCGACATCTTCCACAGCGTCTACGAGCGCTCGAACGGCGTCGGCGGCCGCGTGTCCATCGAGGTCGCCCCGGGGCTCGCCCGCGACACGAAGGCCACCATCGAGGCCGCGAAGAAGCTCGCGGACAAGATCCAGAAGCCGAACGTCATGATCAAGATCCCGGCGACGGTCGAGGGCCTCGAGGCCATCACGGAGACCATCGCGGCCGGCATCAGCGTCAACGTGACGCTGATCTTCAGCCTCGAGCGCTACCGCGAGGTCATCAACGCCTACCTCACCGGCCTCGAGAAGGCCAAGGCGGCGGGCATCGACCTCTCCGGCATCCACTCGGTCGCCTCGTTCTTCGTCTCGCGCGTCGACACCGAGGTGGACAAGCGCCTCAGCGCGATCGGCACGGACGAGGCCGAGGGCCTCAAGAGCAAGGCCGGCATCGCCAACGCACGCCTCGCCTACGAGGTGTACGAGCAGCAGTTCGCCACCGAGCGCGCGAAGCTCCTCGTCGAGGCCGGCGCCAACGAGCAGCGCCCGCTGTGGGCCTCCACCGGTGTGAAGGACCCGAGCCTGCCCGACACGCTGTACGTCGAGGCGCTCGTCGCCCCGAACGTCGTCAACACGATGCCCGAGAAGACGCTGGACGCGACCTTCGACCACGGCCACATCACCGGCGACACCGTCACCGGCACCTACGCCGAGTCGAACGACGTGCTCAACAAGCTGGCCGACCTCGGCATCAGCTACGACGACGTGACCGAGACCCTCGAGCGCGAAGGCGTCGAGAAGTTCAACGTCTCGTGGGGCGAGCTCGTCGAGACCGTGAAGAACGCCCTCGAGGGAGCCGCCAAGTGACGTTCCGCATCCACGTCACCGGTGCGGCGGCCGACGCCGTCCGCACCGTGGTGCCGCAGCTCGTCGCCGACAAGGTGGCATCCGGCATCACCGCCCAAGACCCGGCCCTCTGGGGCCCGGCCGCCGAGGCCGAGGCGAGCAAGCGCCTCGGCTGGACCGAAGCGGTCGCCATCTCGCGCCCGCTCGTGCCCGAGATCGTCGCGCTGCGCGACGAGCTGCACGCCAAGGGCGTGAACCACATCGTCCTCGGCGGCATGGGCGGCTCGTCCCTCGCGCCGGAGGTCATCGCCCGGACGGCGGAGGCCGAGCTCACCGTGCTCGACTCCACCGACCCGGGTCAGGTGCTCTCGGCTCTCCGCGACCGGCTGGAAGCCACGGCGGTGGTCATCTCGTCCAAGTCGGGCTCGACGCTCGAGACGGACAGCCAGAAGCGCGTCTACGAGAAGTGGTTCCAGGACGCCGGCATCGACCCGCGCGAGCGGATCGTCGTCGTCACCGACCCGGGCTCGCCGCTCGACCAGTCCGCCCGTGAGGCCGGCTACCGCGTGTTCAACGCCGACCCGAACGTCGGCGGCCGCTACTCGGCCCTCACCGCGTTCGGGCTCGTCCCCTCCGGCCTCGCCGGCGTCGACATCTCCGAGCTCCTCGACGAGGCGGATGCCACATCCATCGAGCTCGCGGTCGACAACGAGCAGAACCCGGGCCTCGTGCTCGGCGCCGCGATCGCCGGAACCAGCCCGCTGAAGGACAAGCTGGGCATCGTCTCCGACGGGACCCACATCGTGGGCTTCGCCGACTGGGCCGAGCAGCTGATCGCCGAGTCCACCGGCAAGGAGGGCACCGGCCTGCTGCCGGTCGTGCTCGACAAGCTCGCCCCCGAGCTCGAGTCGAAGCCGGCCGACCTCCAGGTCGTCCGCCTCGTCGCGAACGCCGAGGCGCACCACCTGTTCCCGGCCGACCGTCACGAGGGCGAGATCCTCGTCTCCGGCAGCCTCGGCGCCCAGCTCATCGTCTGGGAGTACGCGGTCGCGGTCGCCGGACGCCTGCTCGGGATCAACCCGTTCGACCAGCCGGATGTGGAGGCCGCCAAGGTCGCCGCCCGCTCGCTGCTCGACAACCGGCCGGAGCCCGTCACCCCCGCGTTCACCGCGGGCGGCATCGAGGTGCGCACCACCGGGTCCTTCCTCGGCGACGCGAGCACCCTCGACGCCGCCGTGGACGCCCTGCTCGCCCAGCTCGGACCCGACGGCTACGTCGCGGTCCAGGCCTACGTGGACCGCCTCGCGCTCCCCCAGCTCGCGGGCATCCGCGACCTGCTGGCGGCGAAGGCGAACCGCCCGGTCACCTTCGGCTGGGGACCGCGCTTCCTGCACTCGACGGGTCAGTTCCACAAGGGCGGTCCGGCGGTCGGCGTGTTCCTGCAGATCACGGCGACGCCCTCCGAGGATCTCGAGATCCCCGGCCGTCCCTTCACCTTCGGGCAGCTCATCCAGGCCCAGGCCGCCGGCGACGCCAGCGTCCTCGGCGAGCACGGCCGCCCGGTGCTGACGTTGACCCTCACGAACCCCGAGGCGGATGTCGTCTCGCTGTTCGAGGCCGTCAACTGAGCCGTCGATAAAGGAGATCACCCACGTGTCACCGGTGGAAATCACCCCGGAGTTCAACCCGCTGCGGTTGCCCTCCGACCGCCGTCTGAATCGCATCGCGGGGCCCAGCAGCCTCATCATCTTCGGTGTGACAGGCGACCTGTCGCGCAAGAAGCTGATGCCCGCGGTGTACGACCTCGCGAACCGCGGCCTCCTGCCGCCCGGGTTCTCTCTCGTCGGCTTCGCCCGGCGTGACTGGGAGGACCAGGACTTCGAGAAGGTCGTGTACGACGCGGTCAAGCAGTACGCCCGCACGCCGTTCGACGACGACGTGTGGCAGCAGCTCGCACAGGGCATCCGCTTCGTCCCGGGAGAGTTCGACGATGACGAGGCGTTCCAGCGCCTCAAGCAGACCGTCGAAGACCTGGACAAGGAGCGCGGGACCATGGGCAACCATGCGTTCTACCTGTCCATCCCGCCGAAGGCGTTCCCGATCGTCACCGAGCAGCTGAAGCGGTCCGGTCTCGCCGACCAGTCCGGCGACGGCTGGCGGCGCGTCGTCATCGAGAAGCCGTTCGGCCACGACCTGCAGTCGGCTCGCGAGCTGAACGCGGTCGTGGAGACGGTGTTCCCGCCGGACTCGGTGTTCCGCATCGACCACTACCTCGGCAAGGAGACGGTCCAGAACATCCTGGCGCTGCGCTTCGCCAACGAGCTGTACGAGCCGATCTGGAACGCCAACTACGTCGACCACGTGCAGATCACCATGGCCGAGGACATCGGCGTAGGCGGCCGGGCCGGCTACTACGACGGCATCGGCGCTGCGCGCGACGTCATCCAGAACCACCTGCTGCAGCTCCTCGCCCTCACGGCGATGGAGGAGCCCATCTCGTTCAACGCCGCAGACCTGCGCGCCGAGAAGGAGAAGGTGCTCGCCGCCGTCCGGCTGCCCAAGGACCTCGCGAAGTCGACGGCCCGCGGACAGTACGGCCCCGGCTGGCAGGGCGGCGAGAAGGTCCCGGGCTTCCTGGAGGAGGACGGGATGAACCCGCACTCCACCACGGAGACCTACGCGGCCATCAAGCTGGAGATCGGCACCCGCCGGTGGGCGGGCGTCCCGTTCTACCTGCGCGCCGGCAAGCGCCTCGGCCGCCGCGTCACCGAGATCGCGGTCGTCTTCAAGCGCGCTCCGCAGCAGCTCTTCGCGGAGTCGCAGACCAGCGCGCTCGGCCAGAACGCGCTCGTCATCCGCGTCCAGCCCGACGAGGGTGTGACCATCCGCTTCGGCTCGAAGGTCCCGGGCGCCGGCATGCAGGTGCGCGACGTCAGCATGGACTTCGGCTACGGCCACGCCTTCACGGAGGCCAGCCCCGAGGCGTACGAGCGGCTCATCCTGGATGTGCTGCTCGGCGACCCGCCGCTGTTCCCCCGCCACGAGGAGGTCGAGCTCTCCTGGAAGATCCTCGACCCGATCGAGGACTTCTGGGCCACGCAGGGCCAGCCCGAGCAGTACCGCCCCGGAACCTGGGGCCCGAAGTCGGCCGACGAGCTCCTCGCCCGTGACGGCCGCGTTTGGAGGCGTCCATGATCGTCGACCTTCCCGCGACGACCGTCAGCAACATCTCGAAGGCGCTCGTCAAGATCCGCGAGGAGGGCGGCGCCGTCGCCCTCGGCCGCGTCCTGACGCTCATCATCGCGACGCACCTGGGTCAGGAGGAGGAGGCCATCGAGGCCGCCAACGACGCCTCCCGCGAGCACCCGATGCGCGTGATCGTGGTGTCGACCGAGGAGGAGCGGACCCACAACGGCGACGGCCGACTCGACGCGCAGATCCGCGTCGGCGGCGACGCCGGGGCCAGCGAGGTCATCGTGCTCCGCGCTTACGGCGACACGGCGAGCGACGAGGAGGGACTGGTCACCGGCCTGCTCCTCCCCGACGCCCCCGTGGTGGTCTGGTGGCCGGGCATCGCGCCCGAGAAGGCGTCCACCTCTCCCCTGGGCCGCATCGCGACCCGGCGGATCACCGACGCCTCCGCGCAGCCGAACCCGCAGGAGTTCCTGTTCCACCTGGGCAAGACCTACGCCCCCGGTGACACGGACTTCGCGTGGACGCGCCTGACACTGTGGCGCGCGCAGCTCGCCGCGGTGCTGGACCAACCGCCGTACGAGCCGATCACGGCCGTCGACGTGGCCGGTGCGGCCGACTCGCCGTCCACGCTGCTCCTCGCCGCCTGGCTGCGGCTCCAGCTGCAGGTGCCCGTGCAGTACGACCTCGCCTCGCGCGCGATCGGCTCGGGCGGCATCCACGGCGTGAAGATGGAGCGCGCGTCCGGCGTGATCGAGCTGCGGCGCGAGGTCCCGAACGTCGCTCGCCTGTCGCAGCCCGGCCAGCCCACACACGACCTCTCCCTGCCACGCCGCAGCCTGCGGGACTGCCTGGCGGAAGAACTGCGTAGGCTGGACCCGGACGACCTCTACGGCGAGGTCATCACCAAGGGTCTCGCACTGCTGGAGACCTCCGACGAAGGAGCAGGCGCCAGGGTATGACGAACGAACGGCGGGTGCTCGTTCACCCCGACAAGGAGGCTCTGACCGCGTCTGTGGCCGCGCGCTTCCTCACCAAGACGATCGACATCCTCGACGATCTGGGGGTGGCGAACATCGCGCTCACCGGCGGCACGATGGGCATCGCGGTGCTGGAGGCGGTCAACGCCTCCCCCGCCCGCGACACCATCGACTGGTCGAAGGTGCACTTCTGGTGGGGAGACGAGCGGTTCGTGCCGCGTGACAGCCCCGACCGCAACGAGCGCCAGGCCCGCGAGGCCCTGCTCGACCACATCGCGGTCCCGCCGGAGAACGTGCACCCCTTCCCGTCGTCGGACGAGGTCCCGGACATCGACGAGGCGGCCCGCCTCTACGCGGCCGAGCTCGAGGCGTTCGCCCACGAGGGCTGGCCGGTGCCGAAGTTCGACATCACCTTCCTCGGCGTCGGGCCGGACGGCCACATCGCGTCGCTGTTCCCGGACCGTCCGGGGATCCGCGAGGAGAAGGCGTCGGTGATCGCCGAGCGCGACTCGCCGAAGCCGCCGCCGCAGCGGCTGAGCCTCACCCGCCCGGTGATCAACTCCTCCGACCGCATCTGGCTCGTGCTGTCCGGCACCGACAAGGCCAGTGCCCTCGGTCTCGCCCTCGCCGGCGCCAGCTACACCGAGGTCCCCGTCGCGGGTGCCAAGGGCCGCAAGCGGACCGTGTTCTTCGTGGACAAGGATGCCGCCGTCGACGTGCCCGAGAACCTCATCGCACCCAGCTACTGACCCGCTCCCGCAGCGTCGTCAACCGCGCGCAGGGCGCACCGGTCAACGGTCCGCGTTGTCGGATCGCACGCCGGTCGTGCCCTGCGGCGGCGATGCGGCGGTCGAACGCGTGCGTCAGCAGGTGCAGGTAGAACGCGAGCAGGCGAGCCGTCTCGTCGCGCACCTCCGCCTCCCGGCCGTCGAGGTCGAGTTCGTCCACCCAGCGGTGCAGCTCGGCGAAGGTGACCCGTAGCCGGAGCGCCTGTCGCGCATCCGCCGCTGTCGTCACGTCGATGTCGTCGCAGCGCGCGAGCAGGATGTCGGCCTTCTCGGCCGCGTCGACCGCCTCCTCCAGCAGGGCGAGCAGACTGAGCCGGCTGACCTCGTCGCCGAGCGCACGCGGAGTGTCCGCCCGATCGTCCCGTGCTCCCCGCATGCCCGCAGTGTAGCCCCGAGACTTGCGCCACATCGTCGCTATAGAGCCGCGATGACCGAGATTTGCGCCAAATCGTGGTTATGGGAGAGCGATAACCGAGATTTGGCGCAAATCGTGGGGATGGGATGGGATAGGGCGGGCACAAACGCACGAAGGCCGCCCACCGAGAGGGGGGCGGCCTTCGTGACGTGAACGCTCAGTTGGTGGTCGGACGACCCCGACGGGCGCGCAGCTGGTTGAGGGCGTCCTCGAGCAGCTGCTCCGCCTCCTCTTCGCTGCGGCGCTCCTTCACATACGCGAGGTGCGTCTTGTAGGGCTCCGTCTTCGCGACCGACGGCGGGTTCTCCTTGTCGCGGCCGGCCGGAAGACCGGTCGACGGCGAGTCGATGATGTCGGGAATCTCCTCCTCGGGGAGGTTCGCCGCGAAGTAGCGGACCGTCTCGTTGCCGAGAGCGTCCCAGTACGAGATCGCGACGCGGTCCGCGTGGAAACCACGGTCCTGCTCGCCCATCGGGCCCGCGCCGACGCGCGAGCCGCGGATTGCACTGCCTCCGGATGCCATGCAGTCTCTCCTTCTTCAGTGTGCGCTTACGCGCTGAACTTCGTGATCAGACCGAGCACGACGATGCAGGTGATCCAGATCAGGCCCAGGATCACGGTGATGCGGTTCAGGTTGCGCTCGGCGACACCCGACGCACCCAGGTTAGACGTGACGCCGCCTCCGAACATGTCGGACAGACCGCCGCCGCGACCCTTGTGCAGCAGGATGAGCAGCGTCAGCAGGAGGCTGGTGATGCCGAGCAGCACCTGCAGGACGACCTGGAGAATCAGCACGTGGAACCTTTCGGGAAGCGTCCGGGCCGTGCCCGGGAAGACCAACGACCAGTATAACCGGCGGGAGCCGTCAGAGACCGACGTGCTTCTGATACCGGACGATCGCGGCGAACTCGTTCACGTCGAGGCTCGCACCGCCGACCAGCGCGCCGTCCACATTGGGCTCGCGCATGAAGCCGGCGATGTTGCCCGACTTCACCGAACCGCCGTAAAGGATGCGCGTCTTGGCCGCGACGTCGTCGCCCAGCACCTCGGCGATGACCGCACGCAGTGCCGCCGCCACCTGCTCCGCCTGCTCGGGCGTCGCCGCCTGGCCGGAGCCGATGGCCCAGACGGGCTCGTACGCCACGACGAAGTCGGCGGCCGAGTCGACGCGGGACAGCGCGGCACGGAGCTGCGCAACCGGCACAGCGCTCGCGCCGTGGGTCTCGAGGTCCTCCGCCGTCTCGCCGACGCAGATGATCGGGGCGATGTTGTGCTTCAGCGCGGCGGCCACCTTTCCGGCGACCTGCTCGTCGGTCTCGGCGTGCAGCGTGCGCCGCTCCGAGTGACCGATGATGACGTACCGCGACTCCAGGGCCGCGAGGAACGCGGCCGAGATCTCGCCCGTGTACGCACCCGACTCGTGCTCCGAGACGTCCTGTCCGCCGAAGGCGAGCGGCAGCTTGTCGGCCGCCACCAGCGTCTGCACGCTCCGCAGGTCGGTGAAGGGCGGGAAGACCGCCACCTCCACCGCCGAGAAGTCGTGGTTGGCGTCCTTCAGCGTCCACGCGAGCTTCTGCACGAACGCGATCGCCTGGAGGTGGTCCAGGTTCATCTTCCAGTTGCCGGCGATGAGCGGGACACGCCGCACCGTGGGGCTCACTGCTGCCATCCGAGGACCTCCAGTCCGGGGAGTCGCTTGCCTTCGAGGAACTCGAGGCTCGCGCCTCCGCCCGTCGAGATGTGACCGAACTGGTCGTCACGGAACCCGAGCGCACGGACGGCCGCGGCGGAGTCGCCACCTCCGACGACGCTGAGGCCGTCGACCTCGGTGAGCGCCTGCGCGACCGCCTTCGTGCCCGCCGCGAACGGCGCCAGCTCGAACACGCCCATCGGGCCGTTCCAGAACACCGTGCGCGCTCCGCGGACGTACTCCGAGAACAGCTCGGCGGTCTCCGGGCCGATGTCGAGCCCCAGGCCCTTGTCACCCCAGTCGGTGTCCTCGATCGCGTCGACCGGGCGCACCACGTGCTCCGCGTCGGCGCCGAACTTCGAGGCCACCACGACGTCGCGCGGGAGCACCAGCTCGACGCCGAGCTCCTCGGCCTTCGCCAGGTAGCCCTTGACGGTGTCGATCTGGTCGGCTTCGAGCAGGCTCGACCCGACCTTCATGCCCTTGGCCGCGAGGAAGGTGAACAGCATCCCGCCGCCGATCAGCAGCGAGTTGACCTTCGGCAGCAGGTGACCGATGACACCGAGCTTGTCCGAGACCTTCGAGCCGCCGAGGACGACCGCGTACGGCCGCTCCGGGTTCTCGGTCAGACGGTCGAGCACGTCGAGCTCGGCCTGGATCAGCGTGCCGGCCGCGCTCGGCAGCAGTTGGGCGAGCTCGTAGACGCTCGCCTGCTTCCGATGCACGACGCCGAAGCCGTCCGAGACGAAGGCGTCGCCGAAGGCGGCCAGCTTCTCGGCGAAGGCACGACGCTCGCTCTCGTCCTTCGAGGTCTCCCCCGGGTTGAACCGGAGGTTCTCCAGCAGGGCGACGTCGCCGTCGTTGAGGCCGTTGACGGCCTCCTCGGCGCCGCCGCCGACGGTGTCCTTGGCGAAGGTCACCGGCGCGCCCAGCAGCTCGGAGAGCCGCTGGGCGACCGGCGCCAGGCTGTACTTCGCATCCGGGGCGCCCTCGGGGCGTCCCAGGTGCGAGATCACGACCACCTTCGCGCCCTGGTTGATCAGGGCGTTCAGCGTGGGAATAGACGCTCGCACGCGACCGTCGTCCGTGATCTTTGCGCCGTCCAGGGGCACGTTGAGATCACAGCGGACGACGACCCGCTTGCCGGCGAGCGAACCGAGTGAGTCGAGAGTGCGGAGCGTCACGTCGGTTCCCTGCGCTTAGAGGCGCTCGGCGACGTACTCGGTCAGGTCGACGAGACGGTTGGAGTAGCCCCACTCGTTGTCGTACCAGCTCGAGAGCTTCACCTGGTCGCCGAGGACACGCAGCAGACCCGAGTCGAAGATCGAGGAGTGCGGGTCGGAGACGATGTCGGAGGAGACGATCTCGTCCTCCGTGTACTTGAGGATGCCCTTCAGCGGGCCCTCCGCCGCCTTCTTGTAGGCCGCCTTGACCTCGTCGACCGTGACCGGGCGCGAGGCGGTGACCGTGAGGTCGGTGATGGAGCCGGTGGGGACCGGGACGCGCAGCGCGAAGCCGTCGAGCTTGCCCTTGAGCTCCGGGAGGACGAGGCCGATGGCCTTCGCCGCACCGGTGGAGGTCGGGACGATGTTGATCGCGGCGGCGCGGGCGCGACGCAGGTCGGAGTGCGGGCCGTCCTGGAGGTTCTGGTCAGCGGTGTAGGCGTGGACCGTGGTCATCAGACCGCGCTCGATGCCGAACTCGTCGTTGAACACCTTGGCGAGCGGCGCGAGGCAGTTCGTGGTGCAGGACGCGTTGGAGATGATGTTGTGCGACGCCGGGTCGTAGAGGTGCTCGTTCACGCCCATGACGAACGTGGCGTCCTCGCCGGTCGCCGGAGCCGAGATGATGACCTTCTTGGCGCCCGCCTCGATGTGCTTGCGCGCGTCGTCGGCCTTGGTGAAGCGGCCGGTCGACTCGATGACGATGTCGACGCCCAGGTCGCCCCAGCCGAGGTTGGCGGGGTCGCGCTCCGCGAGGACCTTGATCGGGTTGCCGTTGACGACGATGTTGTCGCCGTCGAGCTCCACCGTCGCGTCGAGACGGCCCGTGATGGAGTCGTACTTGAGCAGGTGTGCGAGCGTCTTGTTGTCGGTGAGGTCGTTCACCGCGACGACCTCGAGGTCGCTGCCCTTCGCCAGGGCGGCGCGCAGGTAGTTACGACCAATGCGACCGAACCCGTTGATTCCGATCTTTACGGACACAGATGTCTCCAGTTACTCGATGGGCGCCGGACGGCGCGCTTTGTCAGGTGTTGATTGCGGACGGCGGCGTCCCGGGAGGGTCCCTCCCGGGACGCCCACCCGCCTACGACAGTAGCAGCAGACCCGCGGTCTTCTCGCGCGCACGGACGAAGCGGTCATTGACATCGCCCCAGTTGGTGATGTTCCAGAACGCCTTCACGTAGTCGGCCTTCACGTTGACGTAGTCGAGGTAGAAGGCGTGCTCCCACATGTCGAGCATGAGGAGCGGGACGGTCGCCGCGGCGAGGTTGCCCTGGTGGTCGTACAGCTGCTCGATGATGAGCTTCTGCCCGAGCGAGTCCCAGGCCAGGATCGACCAGCCGGAGCCCTGGATGCCGAGCGCCGACGCCGTGAAGTGGGCGCGGAACTTGTCGAACGACCCGAAGAACTCGTCGATCGCGGCGGCCAGCTCGCCGACCGGCTTGTCGCCGCCGTCCGGAGAGAGGTTGTTCCAGAACACGGTGTGGTTGACGTGGCCGGCGAGGTTGAACGCGAGGTCCTTCTCGAGCTTGTTGACGTAGGTCAGGTCGTCGGCGTCGCGCGCCTCGGCCAGCTTGGCGATGGCGGTGTTCGCGCCGTCGACGTACGTCTTGTGGTGCTTGTCGTGGTGCAGCTCCATGATCCGGCCGCTGATGTTCGGCTCAAGAGCCGAGTAGTCGTACGGAAGGTCCGGCAGCGTGTAGTCAGCCATTACTCATCTCCACTGTTGTTGTGATTCGAGCGACTCGTCGAGTCTAGTAAGGGCAACCCGGGCGGCCGTCGGATGCTTCCTTCCGGCCGCACGTTCCCCGTCGAAACTTACACCTCGTCCAGATCGGCGGGGAGGCTCGCCTCCGTGCCGGGGATGCCGAGGTCGCTCGCGCGCTTGTCCGCCATCGCGAGCAGGCGGCGGATGCGGCCCGCGACCGCGTCCTTCGTCATGGGCGGGTCGGCGTGGTGACCCAGCTCGTCCAGGCTGGAGTCGCGGTGCGCGAGACGCAGCTCACCCGCGTAGCGCAGGTGCTGCGGGACGTCGGGGCCGAGGATCTCGAGCGCGCGCTCCACGCGCGCGCACGCGGCGACGGCGGCCTGGGCCGAGCGTCGCAGGTTGGCGTCGTCGAAGTTGACCAGGCGGTTGGCGTTGGCGCGCACCTCGCGGCGCTGCCGAAGCTCCTCCCAGTTGGTGACGGTCTGGAGGGCACCCATCGCGACGAGCATGGCGCTGATCGCCTCGCCGTCGCGGATGACGACGCGATGCACGCCGCGCACCTCACGGGCCTTGGCCGCGATGCCGAGACGGCCTGCCGCGCCGACGAGCGCCATGGCGGCCTCGTTACCGGGGCAGGTCACCTCGAGGGCGGCGGAGCGGCCCGGGTCGGTGAGCGAGCCGTGGGCGAGGAAGGCTCCGCGCCAGACGGCGGCGAGCTCGTCGCGGGATCCGGTGGTCAGGCGGTTCGGGAGGCCGCGGATCGGCCGGCGACGCGCATCCAGGAGTCCGGTCTGCCGGGCGAGCGTCTCGCCGCCCTCGAGCACGCGGACGAGGTACTGGCTGCTGCGACGCAGTCCGGACGCCGAGATGACAGACACCTCGCTGCGGACGCCGTACAGCTCCGCGAGATCCTTCCGCACCCGCCGGGCGAGTTCCGGGGTGTCGAGTTCGCTCTCGACCGCGATCCGGCCGCCGATGAGGTGCAGACCGCCCGAGAACCGGAGGATGGTGGCCAGTTCTGCTGCTCGGACCGTGGTCTTGCTGACCTCGACCTTCGTGAGCTCGTCCTTGACGTCGGCGGTGAGAGCCAATCGGATTCCTTACTGTCTCAAGGCGGGGGTGGTGCCGTGGAGGGAAAAGCCGTGATCATTCACGGCCGAGGTCGCGGTGCTTGGTGTTGACCGACAGACCGGGGAAACTCCGCAACCGCGCCGCGAGCTCTTCCGCAATCGCGACGGACCGGTGCTTTCCGCCAGTGCAGCCTATCGCGATCAGAGCGTGCCGTTTGTTCTCACGCTGGTAGCCGGACATGATCGGCCGGAGCGCCGAGACGTATCCCTGGATGAACTCGTCGGCGCCGTCCTGCGCCAGGACGTAGTCGCTGACGATCTCCTCCAGACCCGTGTGCGGTCGCAGCTCGGGGTTCCAGAACGGGTTGGGCAGGAAGCGCGCGTCGGCGACCATGTCGGCGTCGGCGGGCAGCCCGTACTTGAAGCCGAAGCTCATCACCGTCACCTGCACGTCGGCGGCATCCTCCGCCGCGAAGGTGTCGGTGATGTTGGTCGCCAGCTGGTGGATGTTGAGGTCGGTGGTGTCGACGATGATGTCGCTCGCTTCGCGGATCTCGCGCAACCGCGTCCGTTCCGCCGAGATGCCGTCGAGGATGGTGCCGTCGCCCTGCAGCGGGTGCGGCCTGCGCACCTGCTCGAACCGGCGGACGAGCACCGCGTCGGACGCCTCCAGGAACAGCACGCGCACCTTGGTGCCCTCGCGGAGGCTCTGGATCATGTCGCGCAGATCGACGAAGAAGTTGCGCCCGCGCACGTCGACGACCGCGGCGATGCGGGGCAGACCCGACTCGGCGCGGTTGGCGAGCTCGATCAGCGGGCGCAGCATCTGCGGCGGGAGGTTGTCCACGACGTACCAGTCGAGGTCCTCCAGCGCATTGGCGACCGTCGAGCGGCCGGCGCCCGACATCCCGGTGACGATGAGGACTTCCTGCTGCTCGGCGTTCGTCGCGACTGTGTCGCCGTCGGTGGCCATCGTCCGGTCTCCTCCGTTGTGGTGTTCCCCCAGCCTAGCGACTGCCGCCCTCTGCGAGCCGCTCGAAGATCGCGGTCGCGAGGGTCGGACCGACCCCGCGCACCTCGGCGATCTGCTCAGGCGTCGCCTTGCGCAGCTGGGCCACCGAGCCGAAGTGCTTCAGTAGCTCCTTCACACGCGACGGACCGAGGCCCGGGATCTCGCCCAGCACCGTCCCGATGTCGCGCTTGCGGCGTGCCCGCTGGTAGGTGATCGCGAAGCGGTGGGCCTCATCGCGGAGGCGCTGGATGAGGAACAGGGCGTCGCTGTTCCGCGGCAGGATCACCGGGAAGCCGGAGTCCGGCAGCCAGATCTCCTCCAGGCGCTTGGCGATTCCCGCGAGCTGGATGCCGGTGACCCCGGACTCGTCGAGCGCGCGCTTCGCGGCGGCGACCTGAGGCTGGCCTCCGTCGACGATCAGCAGGTTAGGCGGGTAGGAGAACTTGCGGCGACGGCCCTCGGCGGCATCCACGATCTCGTCGGCACCGGCCGCGCCCTCGGCGTCGAGCGCCGTCTCCTCATCAACGGTGGGGGCGGTGTCGGCTGCCGCTGCAGGCGCGTCCTTCAGGTACGCCAGGCGGCGGGAGATGACCTGGTAGATCGACTCCGTGTCGTCGGTCGACTCGGGGATGCTGAACCGGCGGTACTGGTCCTTGCGCGGCAGACCGTCCTCGAAGACCACCATCGACGCCACGATGTTCGTGCCGCTGAGGTGCGAGACGTCGTAGCACTCCATCCGGAGCGGCGCCTCGTCCATGCCGAGGGCGTCCTGGATGTCGTTCAGCGCCTTCGACCGCGCCACGAAGTCCGAGCTCCGCCGGGTCTTGTACAGGACGAGCGCGTTCTTCGCGTTCATCTCGACGGTCTGCGCGATCGCGGCCTTGTCGCCGCGCTGCGCTGTGCGCAGCTCGACGCGGCCGGTGAGACGGCCGCGGGCGGCGGACGGGTCCGGCGTCTCACGGCGGCGCTGGGTCAGCCACTGCTCGAGCTCCGCGGTGTCTTCCGGCAGCTCGGGCACGATGATCTCGCGCGGCGGGGCGTCCGGTCCGTCGTAGGCGTTCTGCACGACGGTCTCGACGAGTTCCGCGAGCTCCATGTCGAGCTCCTTGTCGACCACCCAGCTGCGCACACCGCGGACGCGGCCGCCGCGCACGATGAACTGCTGCACGGCCGCGGCCAGCTCGTCGTGGGCGATGCCGAAGACGTCGGCGTCGATGTTCTCCGGAAGCACGACCGCGCTCTTGCCGAGCACTCCCTCGAGCGCCTGGATGGCGTCGCGGTGGCGCGCGGCGGACTCGTAGTCCATCGTGCTGGCCGCCTGCTTCATCTTCTCGTTCAGGTCGCGCAGATAGCCGCTGTCGTTGCCCGCCATGAAGGAGGCGAAATCGATGGCGAGGGACTTGTGGTCGCCGGGCGAGATGCGCCCGACGCAGGGCGCCGCGCACTTGCCGATGTCGCCCAGGAGGCAGGGCCGCCCGGTGAGCTCGGCGCGGCGGTACACGCCGTCGGAGCAGCTCCGCATCGGGAAGGCCTTCAACATCAGGTCGACCGTCTCGCGGATCGCCCAGACCTTCGTGTACGGGCCGAAGTAGCGCGCGTCCTTGATGTTGCGGTTGCGCGTGATCATGACGCGCGGGATGCGGTCGCCGAGCGTCACCGCCAGGTACGGGTACGTCTTGTCGTCGCGGAACTTGACGTTGAAAGGCGGGTTGAACTCCTTGATCCAGGTGTACTCCAGCTGGAGCGCCTCGTACTCCGTGCCGACGACCGTCCACTCGACGCTCGCCGCGGTGGTGACCATGCGGCGGGTGCGCTCGTGGAGGCTGCGCAGCGGCTGGAAGTAGTTGCTCAGCCGCGCGCGCAGGTTCTTCGCCTTGCCGACATAGAGCACGCGCCGGTTCTTGTCACGGAACCGGTACACCCCGGGTTGCGTCGGGATCTCGCCGGCCTTCGGCCGGTAGCTGACAGTGTCTGCCATGGCGCCTCTTACGCGGCGCCCCGGGCGGACTCGCCCTGCAGGATCTCCTTGAGGAAGAAGCCGGTGTGGCTGCCCGGGGTCTCCGCGACCTTCTCGGGTGTGCCCGTCGCGATGACCTCTCCGCCGCCGGCGCCGCCCTCCGGACCCATGTCGATGATCCAGTCGGCCGACTTGATGACGTCGAGGTTGTGCTCGATGACGATCACCGTGTTGCCCTTGTCGAGCAGACCGTTCAGCACCAGCAACAGCTTGCGGACATCCTCGAAGTGCAGACCCGTGGTCGGCTCGTCGAGAACGTACACGCTGCGGCCGTTGGACCGGCGCTGCAGCTCGGTCGCGAGCTTCACGCGCTGCGCCTCGCCGCCGGAGAGGGTCGTCGCGCTCTGCCCGAGCCGGACGTAGCCGAGGCCGACGTCGACGAGTGTCTGCAGGTAGCGGTGGATGGCCGAGATCGGCCGGAAGAACTCCGCCGCCTCGCTGATCGGCATGTCGAGCACCTCGGCGATGTTCTTGCCCTTGTAGTGCACGGACAGGGTGTCGCGGTTGTACCGCGCTCCCCCGCACACCTCGCACGCCACGTAGACGTCGGGCAGGAAGTTCATCTCGATCTTGATCGTGCCGTCACCCGAGCACGCCTCGCAGCGTCCTCCCTTGACGTTGAAGCTGAACCGGCCGGGCAGATAGCCGCGGGTCTTCGCCTCCGGCGTCTCGGCGAACAGGTTGCGGATGCGATCGAAGACGCCGGTGTAGGTCGCCGGGTTCGACCGCGGGGTGCGGCCGATGGGCGCCTGGTCGACGTGGACGACCTTGTCGAGGTTCTCGAGACCGGTGACGGTCCGGTGCTTTCCCGGCACCTTGCGGGCGCCGTTGAGCTTGTTGGCCATCACCCGGTACAGGATGTCGTTGACCAGCGACGACTTGCCCGAACCGGAGACACCGGTCACCGCCACGAACGTGCCGAGCGGGAAGTCGACTGTGACCTTCTTGAGGTTGTTGGCCTCCGCATCCACGACGCGGATCATCCGCTTCTTGTCGACCTTGCGGCGCTTGGACGGGATGGCGATCTCACGACGGCCCGCCAGGTAGTCGCCGGTCAGCGACTCTGTGTTGGCGAGCAAGTCGTCGTACGAACCGGAGTGGACGACGTGACCGCCGTTGACGCCCGCGCCGGGGCCGATGTCGACGATCCAGTCGGCGGTGCGGATGGTGTCCTCGTCGTGCTCGACCACGATCAGCGTGTTGCCGAGGTCGCGCAGGGCGACGAGCGTGTCGATGAGCCGGCGGTTGTCGCGCTGGTGCAGGCCGATGCTCGGCTCGTCGAGCACGTAGAGCACGCCGGTCAGGCCGGAGCCGATCTGGGTCGCCAGGCGGATGCGCTGCGCCTCGCCGCCGGACAGCGTGCCGGCCGCGCGGGCCAGGTCGAGGTAGCTGAGGCCGACCTGGATGAGGAAGTCGAGCCGGACCTTGATCTCGCGCAGCACCTGCGCACCGATCTTCTGCTCGCGCTCCGTCAGGTGCAGCTTCTCCATGAAGTTGCGGGCGTCGCTCAGGCTGAGCAGCGACGCGTCGGCGATGCTCTTGCCGTGCACGAGCACCGCGAGCACCTCGGGCTTCAGCCGCTTGCCGCCGCAGACCGGGCACGGGACCTCGCGCAGGTACTCGGCCCAGCGGGCGCGCTGCGTGTCGGTCTCGGCCTGCAGATACTGCCGCTCGATGTAGGGCACCACGCCCTCGAAGCCGGAGGTGTACGACATCTCGCGGCCGTAGCGGTTCTTCCACCGCACCTTGACCTCGAAGTTGTCGCCGTGCAGCACCGCGTCGCGCACGTTCTCCGGCAACTTCTTCCACGGCGTCTTGAGCGAGAACTTGAGGTCGCGGGCGAGGCCGTCGAGCAGCTTCTCGTAGTAGTTGAAGAGTCCCTTGCCCTGAGTGGTCCACGGCACGATGACGCCTTCGGCGATGCTGAGCTCGTCGTCGCCGAGCAGGAGCTCGTCATCCACCGACATGCGCGTGCCGAGGCCGGAGCACTCGGGGCAGGCGCCGAACGGGGCGTTGAACGAGAAGGTGCGCGGCTCGATCTCGGTCAGCTGGATCGGGTGGCCGTTGGGGCACGACAGCTTCTCGCTGAAGTTCTGCCAGGCGGCGGGCCCTTCGCGGTCGACGTAGTTGACCTGGACGAGACCGTCGGTGAGGCGCAGCGCCGTCTCCAGGGAGTCGGTCAGCCGGCCGAGGATGTCCGGGCCGGCGACAAGGCGGTCGACGACGACCGAGATGTCGTGCTTGTACTGCTTCTTCAGCGTCGGCGGCTCGGAGAGCTGGATCTGCTCGCCGTCGACGAGCGCGCGCGAGTAACCGCTCGCCGCGAGCTCCTTGAAGAGGTCGACGAACTCGCCCTTCTTCTGCGAGACCACCGGGCTGACGACCATGTAGCGGGTGCCGGGCTCGAGCTCCATGAGCTGGTCGGCGATCTGCTGGACGGTCTGACGCTGGATGCGCTCACCGCAGATCGGACAGTGCGGAACGCCGATACGCGCCCACAGCAGACGCATGTAGTCGTAGATCTCGGTGATGGTGCCCACCGTGGACCGCGGGTTGCGGTTGGTCGACTTCTGGTCGATCGACACCGCGGGGCTGAGGCCCTCGATGAAGTCGACGTCCGGCCGGTCCACCTGGCCCAGGAACTGCCGCGCGTACGCGGACAGCGACTCGACGTAGCGGCGCTGCCCCTCCGCGAAGATCGTGTCGAACGCGAGCGACGACTTGCCGGATCCGGACAGGCCCGTGAAGACCACCATCGAGTCGCGTGGGATCTCGAGGTCGACGTTGTGCAGGTTGTGAACGCGTGCGCCGCGCACACTGAGGTGCGACCCCGTCACCCTGCTGATGTTGCCGGATTCCCCGACCCGATCGCTGTTCACTCGCCCGCTGCTCACTCGCTCTATTCTCCGCCATCCGTACTGGGAAATCGGGGCTGTTCGCCCACCGCGCACCCGTTCGCCAGGTCGAACGTGTGTTCGATTCTACCCTGGACGGCACGGTGATCCCGTGCAGCCGCGAGTCTAGGCGCGACCACCGACATTCCAACCCTCGGCGACTGGATGCGGAGGCTGGAGTGGATGCGGAGGCCGAGCCGAGCGCTCAGCGCGGCGCGCGGCGGAGCAGGGCGGGAAGCAGCAGGCCGACCAGCGCGGCGAGGGCGAGTCCGGAGACGGCGGCGAGCACGGGGACGCTCGGCCCGATGCCCCCGCCGCCCCGGAGCAGCAGCAGGGCGACGGCGGCGAGCTGCACCGGCACCTGGATGATCGCGAACCGACGAAGAGAAGGGAGCAGCACCGCGGGCTGCAGGCGTGCGGCGGCGGGTAGAGCCAGCATCCATCCGGCCAGCAGGTGGAGGGCGTGCGCACCGGCGATCAGGCCGAGCAGGCGCGGAGTGAGCGTGCCGGGCTCGACCAGGGAGGACAGCAGCAGCACCCCGATGAGCACCCACGCGGTCAGCCAGCGCGGCCGCCACACCGAGACGCCGATCAGGAGGGCTGCGATGCCCGTCCACGGACCCTCGGGCACGCCGACCAGCACGAGCAGCAGCGCGATCGCGGCGAAGAGCACGCGGACAGACCAGGCAGGAACGGTCCGTACGCCGAGCACCGGTGCCGGCGTCGCCGACCCGGATGGTGTCCCGACCGGCGTCGCGGCACCGGGTGCGGGCCCGTTCGCCGGCCGCGCGTCGTCGCGGCTCACCGTCGGGCCCGTCCGGACGCCAGCACACGCAGCGCCGCCTCGCGCTGGGCAGCATCCTGCCAGACGAGCAGCTCGACACCGCCCGACTGCAGCTGCTCGAGGCGGAGGGAGCGCTCGAGCTCGATGGTGCGCAGGGCCAGGCGATCACGGGCGGGCAGCTCCCGCGCATCCCGAGCAGGCAGCACGTCGACGGCGACCACCCTGTGGCCGGCGGCGCGCCAGGTGAGAGCGAGCGTGACGGGCTGATCGTCGAGGAAGGTCGACATGACGAAGACGATCGACCCCGGAGCGAGCCGCGGAGAACGGACCCGCGTGAACGGCGCCCCGTTCGCGGCGGTCGCCTCGATCGCCCGCAGCACCCGCTCCCGGTGCCGCGCGCCCGCCCGCGGAGGAAGCACGCGGCGCGACTCCCCCAGGTCGTCGAACCCGACCCGGTCGGCCGCCCCGGCGTAGGCGGCCGCGAGCGAGGAGGCGGCCTCCCGCGCGAGGTCGAGGGACGACACTGCGGGACGCGGGTAGGCGCGCGGCCAGTCGGCGACGACCGCGCTGACGTCGTCTCGCGCGTCGAGCACGAGGTGCACGGCCGCGTCGGAGGTCGCCGTGGTGCGCCGGACGTACAGGTCGACTCCGCGACCGGCGCGCGCCGTGGCCTTCCAGTCGATGCGGCGCAGCCGGTCGCCGGGATGGAACAGGTCGATGTCGCGGAACTCGCCGCCGTCTCCCGGGCGCGTGGAGATGTGCTGCCCGGTCAGCCCGAGCAGCCGCGCGGGCAGCGGAAGACTGCGGAGGGGCGCGCGCCGCGGCCGGACGACCCGCTCGACAGCGGCCTCGTCCGTGGGCGTGCTCGCCCAGGCCGCGTCCGCGCCCAGAGCACGAGCCTCGACCGCGGCGACGCGCTGCGGACCGGAGTGCACGATGGGCACCTCGCTGCGGAGGTCCGCGGCCGTTCGCGGGGTGACGACGGCCTCGACGGGCGCGGCGGCGCCCAAGCCCAGGCGGAGGTGCAGGGCGTCGGGGCGCTGGGTTCCGCGCCCTTGGGTGGCAGACGCCGCGACGTGGATGCCGAGGGTCGCGTCGCCGTCGCCGTTGTGGGCGGCCTCCTCAACAGTCACAGCCGTGCTGATCTCGACCGGGTCGACGGACGCGGCCGGCCTGCGGTCCCAGCCCAACGCGGCGGAGAGCAGCAGCGGGATGCCGATCAGCGCCGGTTCGAGCCGGGACATGACGAAGGCGGCGACCACGCCGATCACTCCGACCACGATCGCGCCCGCCAGCGCCGGGCTGGGCATCCACCCGGTCCGTGTGACGGTGACGGCTCGCTCGGTCATCGGAAACTCGCGCTCCGGGTGCGGCCCGTCACGCGGAGGCCTCCGCCCCCGCGCGCTGGGCCGTCCCGACGGCCGGCGGTCCGGGCACGGTGTTGACCACCTCCAGGACGACCTGCTCCGCACGAACGCCGCCCGTCCACGCCTGCACCGTGAGCGTAAGCCTGTGGGCGAGCACCGGGACGGCCACGGCCTTCACATCGTCGGGGATGACGAAGTCGCGCCCGTCGAGCACGGCGAGGGCTCGCGCGACGAGCAGGAGGCCCTGCGACCCGCGTGGGGACGCCCCGACCTCGACGGAGCGGTGCCGGCGGGTGGCCGCGGCGAGGCGGACGCAGTACGCGGCGATGTCCGCATCCACATCCACCGCCTCGACCCCCGCCTGCATGGCCGCGAGCGTCGCCGCGTCGATGACCGCCTCGACCGTGGCGACCTCATGCCGTCGTGCCACACGGGAGAGCAGGACGCGCGACTCCCCCGCCTCGTCCGGGTAGCCGACGCCGAGCCGCACCATGAACCGGTCGAGCTGCGCCTCGGGAAGCGCGTACGTGCCCTCCGACTCGATCGGGTTGGCCGTCGCGACGACGTGGAAGGGTGACGGGAGCGGGAAGCTGCGGCCCTCGACCGACACCTGCCCCTCCGCCATGGCCTCCAGCAGCGCGGACTGCGTCTTGGGCGACGTGCGGTTGATCTCGTCGGCGAGGAACAGCCCGGTGAACACCGGACCGGGACGGAACTCGAAGTCGCCGCTGCTCGGCACATACACGAACGACCCGGTGATGTCGGACGGCAGCAGGTCGGGCGTGCACTGGAGGCGACGGAAGTCCAGCCCGACGGCGGCCGCGATGCTCCGGGCGGCGAGGGTCTTGCCGAGGCCGGGGACGTCTTCGAACAGCACGTGGCCGCCCGCCAGGATCGTGGCGAAGGCGATCCGCAGCGGTTCGCGCATCCCGACCACGACGCTCCCGACCCGGTCGAGCACGGCCGCGCCGAGACGGGCGACCTCGTCGACCGGCATTGACTGGGATGCGGCTGACGTGGATGCGGTGGTGGATGCGGTGCGGTGGTCAGCGGGCACGGGTCGGCTCCTCGGGCGAGTGGGTGGTGGGCATGCGAGTGACGGACAGAGTGTGTTGAGGCACGAGCTGTTCGAGGCGGTCGAGCACGGCGCCGATCTGCGAGGTCCGCGGCGACGTGACGACGGACCCGCGACGGAGGAGCGCGAGGATGTCGGGGCCGAGGAGTTCCTCCAGCTGCGCATCCGCCGCGCGGTCCTCCAGGTCGAGTCCGCGCAGGCGGAGCGCGCGCTCCGCGACCGAACGGAGGGCGCGCAGCCCCTCCGGCGACGCGCGTCCGCCGCGCGAGCTGAGCGACCAGCCGAGGGCGACGACATCCCGTCGCGACCCGGGGCGGAGTGGCGGCGCGGCCGGCGGCCAGGTCAGATCGGCCGCTTCGCCGAGGGCCGAGAGACAGGCCGTGAACGCCAGGGCCGCAGCACCGAGGCCGGTTGCGTGGGCTTCGTCCATCCCGAGCCACCAGGCCGCCAGACCGACCGCGACCCCCAGCAAGGCGCTCAGGATGAGACGGCGCAGCAGGCGTGGCGGGAGACGCTTCGGGCGCGGCGCGACACGCTGCCGGTCGTCGCGCCGGGCTGGCCGCTCGGAGCGGGGCGTTCGGCGGGTGTCTCGTTCGCTCATCGGCGGCCGCCTTCCCGGGTGCTCGACCGGCCGCCGGACGCGACGCTCCAGGATGCGCGCAGCGCCTCGACCGCGTCCCGGGCGGCTGCGACGTCGGCTGCGGTCACGGGCGCGCTGCTGAATCGGGCGCGCAGGTAGAGGGCGAGGAGCCGGGCTGCGGCGTCGCGGTCGGCCGCCACGCGGGCGACAACGCGCGCTGCGAACTCGGCGGGCGTCTCGGCCGGGAGGCGACGGACGCCGGAATCGGCGGCGCCCTCCTCCAGGCCCACCCAGGCGGCCTCGATCGCGTCACGCGGCTCGCGCGGTTCGGCGAGAACCTCAGCGGCGCGGTCGAGGCCGCGGCGCACCTGCTCCGGCTCGGGCTCGGGCCCCTGGTCAGCGTGCACCTCGGAGGTCTCCGCCACACCGACCGTGTCGAGCGGAGGCAGTTCGAGCGGCCGCGACGGACGGCGACGAAGGCGCCAGAGCAGCGCCAACCCGATGATGACGGCGAGCACGACGAGGGCGACCAGCAGCCACGACATGTCGATGCGGACCTCGTGCGCCGTCCCGCGCGGCGCCGGGGTGCCCGACTCCTGCGGAGCCGGCGCCTGCGTCCGGACGGGGCCGGGCGGCAGGAACATCCGCGGCCCGCTGAACTGCGGCGCTCCCTGGAACGCCACGGCGACGAGGGCGACCGCCGCGAGCACGACGCACACGGCGAGGGTCCATCGCCGCCGTCCGCCCGCCTTCGTGGTCACCCTGCCACCGTAACCCGCGCGAGCGCCCAGCGGTGCCGACCGGTCAGCCCAGGTGCCCGGCCTTCTCCATCTGCCGCAGATCGCGCTTCAGGTCGGAGAGCTCGTCGCGCAGGCGGGCCGCCAGCTCGAACTTCAACTCCCCTGCTGCCGCCAGCATCTGCTGGTTGAGATCGGCGATGAGTCCTTCGAGTTCCGCCGCGCCCTGCGCCGCGATGCCGCCGTTGCGCAGGTTGGGCGTCGGGCTCTTGCGCTTCTGCTCGCGCCCGGCGAGCATCCGCGCGGTGTCCGCCTCCTCGCGCGCCAGCACGTCGGTGATGTCGGCGATGCGCTTGCGGAGCGGAGTCGGATCGATGCCGTTGACGCGGTTGTACTCGATCTGCTTCTCGCGCCGTCGGTCGGTCTCCTCGATCGCGCTCTTCATGGAGTCGGTGAGCACGTCCGCGTACATGTGGACCTGCCCGGACACGTTTCGAGCCGCTCGTCCGATCGTCTGCACCAGCGAGGTCGAGGAGCGCAGGAAGCCCTCCTTGTCGGCGTCGAGGATGGCGACCAGCGACACCTCCGGAAGGTCGAGTCCCTCACGCAGCAGGTTGATGCCGACCAGCACGTCGTAGACGCCCGCGCGGAGCTCGCTGAGCAGCTCCACCCGGCGCAGCGTGTCGACGTCCGAGTGGAGGTATCGCACCTTCACCCCCGCCTCCGCGAGGAAGTCGGTGAGCTCCTCCGCCATCTTCTTGGTGAGCGTGGTGACGAGCACGCGCTCGTCGCGCTCCACCCGCAGGCGGATCTCCTCCAGCAGGTCGTCGATCTGCCCCTTGGTGGGCTTGACCACGATCTCGGGGTCGATCAGGCCGGTCGGGCGGATGATCTGCTCGACCACGCCGTCCGCGATGCCCATCTCGTACTTGCCCGGGGTGGCGGAGAGGTACACGGTCTGGCCGACGCGGTCCTTGAACTCGTTCCACTTGAGCGGACGGTTGTCCAGCGCGCTCGGCAACCGGAACCCGTGCTCGACCAGCGTCCGCTTCCGCGACGCGTCGCCCTCGTACATGGCGCCGATCTGCGGCACGGTCACGTGCGACTCGTCGATCACCACCAGGAAGTCGTCGGGGAAGTAGTCGAGCAGGCAGTTCGGGGCCTCCCCCGGCGCGCGACCGTCGATGTGGCGGGAGTAGTTCTCGATGCCCGAGCAGAAACCGATCTGCTCCATCATCTCGAGGTCGAACTGGGTGCGCATCCGCAGCCGCTGGGCCTCGAGCAGCTTGCCCTCGCGCTCCAGCTCCTGCAGGCGCTCCTGCAGCTCCTCCTGGATGGTGCCGATCGCACGCTGCATCGTCGCGGGGCTCGCGGCATAGTGCGTCGCCGGGAACACGGACACCGCATCCATCTTCTTGATCACGTTGCCGGTCAACGGGTGCAGCGAGTACAACGCCTCGATCTCGTCGCCGAACAGCTCGATGCGGATCGCGTTCTCTTCGTAGACGGGGATGATCTCGATCGTGTCGCCGCGCACGCGGAACTTGCCGCGCGAGAAGTCGACGTCGTTGCGCTCGTACTGCATGTTGACGAAGCGGCGGATCAGCGCGTCGCGGCCGACGTTCTGGCCGACCTGGAGAGCGACCATGGCCTCCAGGTACTCCTCGGCGGCACCGAGGCCGTAGATGCACGAGACGGTCGAGACGACGACGACGTCGCGCCGGCTGAGCAGCGAGTTGGTGGTGGAGTGACGCAGCCGCTCGACCTCGGCGTTGATCGACGAGTCCTTCTCGATGAAGGTGTCCGTCTGCGGAACGTAGGCCTCCGGCTGGTAGTAGTCGTAGTACGACACGAAGTACTCGACCGCGTTGTTGGGCAGGAGTTCGCGGAACTCGTTCGCCAGCTGAGCGGCGAGCGTCTTGTTGTGCGCGAGCACCAGCGTCGGCCGCTGCACCTGCTCGATCAGCCACGCGGTCGTCGCCGACTTTCCCGTGCCGGTCGCACCCAGCAGCACCACGTCGGTCTCACCCGCGTTGATGCGGGCGGACAGTTCGGCGATCGCCTGCGGCTGGTCGCCGCTCGGACTGTATTCGCTGACGACCTCGAAGGGACGGACGGAGCGCGTGGGAAGCATGCCTCCAGTCTAGGAAGGACCACCGACAGTGCGATCGGCTCTCGCTCACAGCGGAACGGAGCGGGTCACGGCCGCGCGCGCAGCTCCTCCCAGAGGGCGTCGACCTGCTCGAGGGTGTGCTCCAGGGTGCCGCCGGTCTCGATCACGACGTCGGCGACGGCCAGCCGCTCGGCGTCGGACGCCTGGGAGCGGATGCGGCGCTCGGCCTCGGCCCGATCCATCCGGCGCAGCTCCACTAGCCGGGAGACGCGGGTCTGCTCGTCGGCGTGGGCGACGACCACGCGGTCGAACGGATACTCGTTGGCGGACTCGACCAGAAGCGGGACGTCGTAGACGACGATGGCGTCGGGGTCGCGCTCGGCGGCCGCCCGGAACCGTGCCGTCGACTCCCGGAGGACGGCCGGGTGGGTGATTCCGTTGAGAGCTTGCAGTGCCTCCGGGTCGCCGAAGACGATCGCACCGAGGGCTGGGCGGTCGAGGCTGCCGTCCGGCGCGATGACGCCGTTGCCGAAGCGGCGGGCGATCTCCGCCAGCGCCGGGGTTCCCGGCTCCACCACCTCGCGGGCGATGCGGTCGGCGTCCACCACGACGGCGCCGTGCGACGCGAGGCGGGAGGCGATGGTCGATTTTCCGGACGCGATCCCGCCCGTGAGTCCGATCAGCTGCACGTGCCCAGCCTAGCCAGGCCGGCGCGGAGCCGCGGCGCGGTCGGCCGCTGGGAACGACGAAGCGGCCGGCCCCGAAGGACCGGCCGCTCGTACTCAGATACTCAGGAGTTGGAGCTGAGCTTCTCGCGGAGTGCCGCGAGCGACTCGTCGTCGGCGAGCGTTCCGCCGGCGCCGGAGTCGGAGGAGTAGGTCGACGTACCGCTGTCGGCGGCAGCCTCCTCGAGGCCCTTCGCAACCTGGCGCTTGTGCGCCTCCCAACGAGCCTGGGCGGCAGCGTACTGCTGCTCCCACTCGTCGCGCTGCGACTCGAAGCCTTCCTTCCACTCGTTGGTCTCCGGGTCGAAGCCCTCCGGGTACTTGTAGTTGCCCTGGTCGTCGTACTCGGTGACCATGCCGTAGAGCGCCGGGTCGAACTCGGTGCCCTCGGGGTCGACGCCCTCGTTCGCCTGCTTGAGCGACAGCGAGATGCGGCGGCGCTCCAGGTCGATGTCGATGACCTTGACGAACACCTCGTCGCCCACCGAGACGACCTGCTCGGCCAGCTCGACGTGCTTGCCGGACAGCTCCGAGATGTGCACGAGGCCCTCGATGCCATCGGCGACGCGGACGAACGCACCGAACGGAACCAGCTTGGTGACCTTACCCGGTGCGACCTGACCGATCGCGTGGGTGCGGGCGAAGACCTGCCACGGGTCCTCCTGCGTCGCCTTGAGCGACAGCGAGACGCGCTCGCGGTCGAGGTCGACCTCGAGGATCTCGACGGTGACCTCCTGGCCAACCTCGACGACCTCGGAGGCGTGCTCGATGTGCTTCCAGGAGAGCTCCGACACGTGGACGAGACCGTCGACGCCGCCGAGGTCGACGAACGCACCGAAGTTGACGATCGACGAGACGACGCCCTTGCGGACCTGGCCCTTGTGCAGGTTGTTGAGGAACGTGGTGCGGGACTCCGACTGGGTCTGCTCCAGCAGCGCGCGGCGCGACAGCACCACGTTGTTGCGGTTCTTGTCGAGCTCGAGGATCTTGGCCTCGATCTCCTGACCCAGGTACGGGGTGAGGTCGCGGACGCGGCGCAGCTCGATGAGCGACGCGGGCAGGAAGCCACGCAGACCGATGTCGACGATCAGGCCGCCCTTGACGACCTCGATGACCGTACCGGTGACGACACCGTCGGCCTCCTTGATCTTCTCCACATCGCCCCAGGCGCGCTCGTACTGCGCACGCTTCTTGGACAGGATGAGGCGACCCTCCTTGTCCTCCTTCTGGAGAACGAGGGCCTCGACGGTGTCGCCGACCTCGACGACCTCGCTGGGGTCGACGTCGTGCTTGATGGAAAGCTCACGGGAGGGGATGACGCCCTCCGTCTTGTAACCGACGTCGAGGAGGACCTCGTCGCGGTCGATCTTGACGACGGTGCCTTCGATGAGGTCTCCGTCGTTGAAGAACTTCAGCGTCTTTTCGACCGCGGCAAGAAAGTCCTCAGCAGATCCGATGTCGTTGACGGCGACCTGCTTGGGTGCCTTGTCGGTCGTTGCGGTTGTCATGTAGTGGGTGCTCCGTAATGGACAGGAATCAGGCCGGTCGCGTTGTTCTTCTGATGTATTTCCGCGAACGGCAGGCGGATAGGGATGTCACACAAGTGACGTTCTAGTCTACCCGGCCGCGGAGGCGTGCAGCAAGCCGCGGTCGGAGAGGATGTCGCGCAGCGCCGGCCCGAGGTCGGGGTAGGCGAAGTCGTAGCCGGCGTCGAGCAGCCGTTCGGGCACGACCCAGCGGCTCTTCAGCACCAGTTCGGTCTCCGTGCGGATCGCGATCGAACCGAGCTCGAGCATCCACCGGTGGGCCGGGAGACCGATGGGACGGCCGAGCAGACGGCGCAGCTGCGCCATCAGCGTTCGGTTGTCGGTGGGGTGCGGCGCCGCGATGTTGACCGGTCCGTCCAGGTCGGGCCGGCCGCGCAGGAACTCGATCGCGCCGAGCACGTCGGCGATGTGCACCCAGCTGAAGCGCTGCCGTCCGCCGCGTGCCCGGAATTCATGGAACGTTCCGGCGTTCCGGCGCGCGGTCGTGGCGAACCAGCGGCCGTCCACCTGGGGGCCGCCCAGTCCGAAACGGGTGAGGTTGACGAGCGGTGTGAGCGCGCTGCCGTCGCCGAGGACGATGGCCATGCGCAGGGCGACGCGACGCGTGCCCGGGAGGTCGCCCTCGAACAGTTCGTGCTCCCATGCCTTCGCGACCTCGACCGAGAAGCCGGAGCCCAGCTCGCCGGTGGACTCGGTCATGGGGCGGTCCTCGGCATGGCGGTAGATGGTCGCCGTGGAGGCGTTGAACCAGACCGGCGGCGGCGCGTCGCTCGCGGCGATCGCCTCTCGAACCGCCCGCGTGGTGGCGAGCCGGGAGCGGAAGATCTCGGCCCGGTTGGCATCGCCGTAGCGGCAGTTCACGCTCTTGCCCGCGAGGTTGATCACCGCGTCGGCACCGGTGACCGCTCTGCGCAGGCCGTCGGCGTCGTCCCAGCGCACGTCGGGCCCGCTGCGGCCGACCAGGATGACCTCCGCACCCGCGGCGCGGTAGTGCTCCTCCAGGTACTGCCCGACGAATCCGGACGCCCCGGCGATGACGATGCGCTCGTTCACTCCGACCGCTCCCCCGTTTCTCTCTTCTCTGGTGCTTCTGTGTTCCGCGATGCCTGCGTCTGCGCCGCCGGACCGCCCGGCTCGATCGCATAGCGGAACCGGCCGCGGTACTGGTAGATCCGCCCGATCAGCGGCACATGCACGGTGATGGACACCCGCTGGTGCTCGTGCTGGTCGTCCCAGCGTTCGGTCAGGACGACGACCGGAGCGAGTGGACTCGGGACACGCACCCGCCGCCCTCCGACCACCAGCCAGACGGCGGTGGAGCGCAGCCGGAGGCCGCCATCCCGGACGGTTGCGGCGAACCGCGCCTCCGCCCGCACCGGATCGCCGAGACGATCGATGACCGCTCCCCGACGGACGCCGATCTCATCCACCATGGTCGCCGCACCGGACCGGAATGCGAACCATCGCGTGGCCGCGACGGCGGGCGAACCGTCGGGCGCGGTGACCCCGCGGTTCTCGACGGTGAACGGCACCTCGCGCTCCCACACGGGGAACATGACGTGCGACCGGGCGAACACCGCCAGTACCGGCCACAGCCACCGGCGTGGCGTGCCCACTGTCTCGAACACGCCGCTCCCCCGCCCGACCGCGCCGGCCGGGATGGCGTCGAAGTACGCCCGCAGTCGCGGATGCAGCTCATCGAACGCCGCGCCCAGCGCGGCACGGTACGGGGAGGTCACCGGTGGAAGGACGTGCCGCTCAGTCGAGCAGCGCGGCCTTCAGCGTGTCGAGGCCGACGCCGCCGATGTCGAGGGCCTTCTTGTGGAACGCCTTGATGTCGAACGAGGCGCCCTCGCGGCGGGCGTACTCGTCGCGCAGCTGCTCCCAGATGCGCTGACCGATCTTGTACGACGGAGCCTGCCCGGGCCAGCCCAGGTAGCGGTTGACCTCGAAGCGGACGAACCCGTCGTTCATGTTGACGTTCTCGCGGAGGAACGGGAAGGCGTCCTCTCCGGTCCACGGACGCGAGCCGTCCGGAAGCGGCTTCTCGAGGTGCACGCCGATGTCGAGCACGACGCGCGCCGCGCGCATGCGCTGCCCGTCGAGCATCCCGAGCCGGTCCGCCGGGTCGTCGAGGTAGCCCAGCTGCTCCATCAGCCGCTCGGCGTAGAGCGCCCAGCCCTCCGCGTGCCCCGAGGTGCCGGCGATGCGACGCCATGAGTTGAGCTGCGCCTTGTTGTAGGTCGCCTGCGCGATCTGCAGGTGGTGGCCGGGAACGCCCTCGTGATAGACGGTCGTCAGCTCGCGCCAGGTGTCGAACTCGGTCACGCCCTCGGGCACGCTCCACCACATCCGCCCCGCGCGCGAGAAGTCGTCGCTCGGACCGGTGTAGTAGATGCCGCCTTCCTGCGTCGGCGCGATCATGCACTCGAGACGGCGGATCTCGGCAGGGATGTCGAAGTGCGACTTGCCGAGCTCTTCGATGGCCCGGTCGCTCGTCTCCTGCATCCAGCGCTGCAGCGCATCGGTGCCGTGCAGCTTGCGGCTCGCGTCGCCGTCGAGGAACTCGATCGCCTCGAGGACGGTCGCTCCCGGCTTGATCTCGCGCGCGATCGACTCCTGCTCGGCGCGCATGCGCGCGAGCTCTTCGATGCCCCACTCGTACGTCTCGTCGAGGTCGACGGTGGCGCCGAGGAAGCTCCGCGAGGCGAGCGCGTAGAGCTCTCGGCCTACGGCGTCCTTCTCGGGGGCGTGCTGGGCCAGCTCGTTCTCGAAGAAGTCGGCCAGCGTGGCGTACGCCTGTGCGGCCTCCTTCGCGCCATCCGCCAGATCGCCCTTCAGCGACTCGGGAAGCACCCCGTTCAGCGGCTTCGCGTCGGCGGTGAACTCGTAGAAGAAGCCGGTGTCGGCCACCTGCTTCCGCGCCTGCGCGAGCACCTCGCGCACCTGGCGGATGGCCGGGACGTTGCCCGCTGCGATGCCGCTGCGCAGGGTCTCGATGTAGCCGTTCATCGCGGCGGGCAGATTGTGGAGGCGCTTGGCGACGTTGGCCCAGTCGTCCTCCGTGTCCGTCGGCACCAGGTCGAAGATGTCGCGCAGCTCCTGCGGCGGCGATGCGATGACGTTGAGGTCGCGCTGGGCGAAGCCCGCCTCGTGCTTCTCGACGGTGAGCTGCAGCTCACGCGTGAGATCCATCTTCGTGACCCGGTCGATGTCGTCGACCGGCTCGGCCGCTTCGATGCGGGCGAGGGTCTCTCTGACTTTGCCGATGGCGTGCTCGGCGCCGGCCGGCGAGTAATCGGCGTACTCGCCCTCGCGGCCGGGGCGGCCGAGCCAGACGTGGAACTCCGGGTACAACTCGAGCTGGGTGTCGACCCACTCCTCGGCGATCGTGTCGACCGGAGTGGGTTCGCGCTTCTGATCGTTGGTCATGATCCGACCCTATCGAGGAGACGGCAGCCGGGGCACGGCGTCGTCGGGAATGTGGACAACTCCCCATCGGCGGGAGCTGTGGGCACATCCCGCCGTCGCGCTCAGCGGCCTTCGTCGATGGCCCTGTCGCCGCCGTGCGGGCGACGATGACGCGCCCGACGGTCGAGCTCATCGTGCAGCGCGACGAAGAAGCGGTCGATCTCGCCCAGACGACGCGTGTACATCAGCACGTCGGCCCCGGGAAGCTGACCCACCGCGTCGAACTCGATCCGCGTGTGCGTCTCGCCCACCGGCACGAAGCGGACACGCTGCTCGAAGACGAGCTCGAGCGAGAGCAGCTGCGCGAACGGGTCCCGCAGACTCGTGCCCTTCAACGCGTCGCGCACGAAGTCCCGCGCCTCCTCCGGCGGCACCGGAACGACCTCGCTCGGGATACGTCGCGGAACGACCGCCTTCTTCCGCCGCTTCCGCGGCTCCAGCTCGCTCACATCGGGGAGACTACGCCTGCGGCGATCAGTGCGCCTGCGGATCAGTGCGCGGCGGCGTCCCAGTTGGAGCCGCGGCCCACCTGCACGTCGAGCGGCACGCGGAGGCCGGCCGCGCCGGCCATGCGGGCGCGCACGATCGCCTCCAGCGCATCCCATTCGCCGGGGGCCACCTCGAAGATGAGCTCGTCGTGCACCTGCAGCAGCATGCGCGACTCGAGGCTCTGGTCGATGATGTCGCCGGCGATCCCGAGCATCGCGACCTTCATGATGTCGGCCGCGGAGCCCTGGATGGGCGCGTTGAGCGCCTGCCTCTCCGCGTTCTCGCGAAGCACCCGGTTGGTCGAGGTCAGGTCGGCGAACGGCCGGCGGCGGCCGAAGATCGTCTCGGTGAAGCCGTCGACGCGCGCCTGCTCGACGACGTTGCGCAGGTAGTCGCGCACCGCGCCGAATCGCTCGAAGTAGTCGGTCATCAACTGGCGTGCTTCAGAGGTCTCGATGCGCAGCTGCTTGGAGAGGCCGAATGCGCTGAGGCCGTAGGCGAGGCCGTACGACATCGCCTTGACCTTCGTGCGCATCGCGGACGTCACCTCGGACGGGTCGACGCCGAAGACGCGCGCGCCGACGAAGCGGTGCAGGTCCTCCCCCGCGTTGAAGGCCTCGATGAGGCCCGGGTCCTCCGACAGGTGTGCCATGATCCGCATCTCGATCTGCGAGTAGTCGGCGGTGAGCAGCGTCTCGAAGCCCTCGCCATGGCGGAACGCCGAGCGGATCTCGCGCCCCTCCTCCGTGCGGATCGGGATGTTCTGCAGGTTGGGGTCGTTCGACGAGATGCGGCCGGTGCTCGTACCGGTCTGGTCGTAGGTGGTGTGGATGCGGCCGTCCACCTCGACCGAGCGCTCCAGCGTCTCCACGATCTGCTTGAGCTTCGTGGCGTCGCGGTGCTGCAGCAGGAGCCCGAGGAACGGATGCGGGTTCTTCTCCTGCAGGTCGGCGAGCGAGCCGGCGTCGGTCGAGTAGCCGGTCTTCGTTGCGCGCGTCTTCGGCATCCCGAGCTCCTCGAAGAGCACCTGCTGGAGCTGCTTCGGCGAGCCGAGGTTGATCTCGTGGCCGATCTGCGCGTACGCCTGCGCTGCGTAGTCGTTGGCCTTGTCGGTCAGCTGCCCGCGGAGGCGCGCGAGCACCTCGGAGTCCATGGAAACGCCGTTGAGCTCCATCTCGGCGAGCACGGCGACGAGCGGCAGCTCGATGTCGTCGAGAACTGCGCGGGTGCCCTCGTCGAGCGCGATCATCTGCCCCTCGGCGACCCGGCGGATGTACCACGCCTCGGTCGCGGGGCTCACGGCGTCGTTGATCGGGACGAGCTGGTTCGGGTCCGAGACCGGCAGCGTCTCGCCGAGCACCTCGTACACCTGCTCCGCCAGTGACTGCGGCGCGGCGCCCGGCTTCACGAGCCAGGACGCGATCCGCGTGTCGAACGCCAGACCGTCGACCACGAACCCGGCACGGCTGAGCGCCTTGAACTGCGGCTTCGCGTGAAAGAAGTACTTGGGCGCGCTGCTCGCCAGCCACTGCTCGAGGGCTTCGTAGTCCTTCCGGCCGGCCACCCAGGGCACGTACACGGTGTCGTCCGCTGCGGCGAGGCCGAAGCCCGTGATGCCGGCAGGGCCGACCTCGAGCTGGACGGCGACCGCGGTGTCGTCCGCCGAAGCCTTCGACAGCCAGTTCGCGAGCTCCTCGTCGACCAGGGTGCGCACGGCCGGGGCGCTGACCGCGCCGGCGTCGCCCACCTCGGCGACGGACATGGCGCCGTCGAGCATCCCGTCCTCCGCCGCGGTCTTCATGAGGCGGTCGAGGAGGGTCTTGAACTGGAGGCGCGCGAAGATGTCGCGCACGGCGTTCTCGTTGAGGGGCTTGCGCTCCAGGTCGTCGAGCGCGATCGGCAGTTCGACGTCGTCGAGCAGCTGGTTCAGCCTCCGGTTGCGGAGTGCGTTCTCCTTCTGGTCGCGCAGGTTCTGCCCCACGACGCCCTTGATCTCGTCGGCGTGCGCGACGATGTTCTCGACCGTGCCGTACTGCTGCACCCACTTGACGGCGGTCTTCTCGCCGACCTTGTCGATGCCGATCAGGTTGTCGCTCGTCTCACCGACCAGGGCGGCGATCTCCGGGTACTGGTGCGGCTCGATTCCGTACTTCTCGCGGACGGCCGCCGGGTCGTAGACCTTCAGCTCAGAGACTCCGCGCACGTTCGGGTACAGCAGGGTGACGTCGTCGTTGACCAGCTGGATGGTGTCGCGGTCACCGGAGACGAGAAGCACTTTGTAGCCCTCCTCCACACCGCGGCGGGCAAGGGTCGCGAGGATGTCGTCGGCCTCGTAGTCCTCCTTCGCGATGGTCGTGACATTCATCGCATGGAGCGCTTCTTCGAGCAGAGGGACCTGGCCGGCGAACTCCGACGGGGTCTCACCGCGGGTGCCCTTGTACTCCGGATATTCACGCGTGCGGAACGAGTAGCGGGAGATGTCGAACGCTACCGCGATGTGGGTCGGCTTCTGCTGCTGGAGCAGGTTGATGAACATCGCGATGAAGCCGTGGATCGCGTTCGTGTGCTGACCCTCACGGTTGACGAAGCTGTCCACCGGGAGTGCGTAGAAGGCCCGGAAAGCGAGCGAATGGCCGTCGACGACGAGGAGGGTAGGCTTTTCGGAGTCTGACACCAGGACAGCCTACAAGGGGCCGGTGACAGTCCAGACGACCCGTCGAGAGAGGCCGAGGATGACCGAAGACGCGCTCGCGTACGTGCAGCAGAGGGGTCTCGGCCGGCTGGCCGAGAAGATGGGGATCGAGATCATCGAGTTCAGCGTGGAGCGCTCCGTCGCGCGCATGCCGGTCGAGGGGAACACCCAGCCCGCGGACCTCCTGCACGGCGGCGCGTACGTCGTCCTCGGCGAGTCGCTCGGCTCGATGTCGGCCAACCTCTACGCCGGCGAGGGACGCCTGGCGGTCGGGATCGAGATCAACGCATCGCACACGCGCTCGGCGACGAGCGGCTACGTGACCGGCGTGTGCACGCCCATCCACCTGGGCCGGACGCTGACGACGCATGAGATCGCGGTCACCGACGATCAGGGCCGCCGCTGCTCGACGATCCGCATCACGAACCTGATCAAAGACCTCTAGCGGACCCCGCCGCTGAAGATTTGCGCCACATCGTCGTTATGGAGTGCGCATAACCGAGATTTGGCGCAAATCTCGATCTACTTCTTGGGGGCGAGCTGCTCGATGATCGCCTGCGCGACATCGTGCATGGTGAGGCGGCGGTCCATCGACGCCTTCTGGATCCAGCGGAACGCCTCCGGCTCGCTGAGGCCCATCTTCTCGTTGAGGAGGCCCTTCGCCCGGTCGACCAGCTTGCGGGTCTCGAAGCGCTGCACCATGTCCGAGACCTCGGCCTCCAGCGCGATGATCTGCTGGTAGCGCGCGAGCGCGATCTCGATGGCGGGCAGCAGGTCGTTCGGTGTGAACGGCTTCACCACATAGGCGAGCGCACCGGCCTCGGTCGCCCGCTCGACGAGCTCCTTCTGGCTGAACGCGGTCAGCAGCACGACGGGCGCGATGTGGTCCTTCGACAGGCGCTCGGCCGCGGAGATGCCGTCGAGCTGCGGCATCTTGACGTCCATGATGACCAGGTCGGGCCGCAGCTCGGTCGCGAGGGCGACCGCCGTCTCGCCGTCTCCGGCCTCTCCGACGACCTCGAAACCGTTGTCGCGCAGGATCTCGACGATGTCGAGGCGGATGAGCGATTCGTCCTCCGCCACGACGACGCGGCGGGGTGCGGTGGTGGTGGATTCCTGGTCAGTCACGTCCGAAAGCCTACGGTATTCTTCAGGGGTTGTTGTGCGCCGCTGTGGCGGAATGGCAGACGCGGAGCACTCAAAATGCTTTGTCCGAAAGGGCGTGTGGGTTCGAGTCCCACCAGCGGCACGACTTCAGATGCGGGCGCCGACCACGGTCGCGGCGAAGCGCCGGGCGCGCTCGGCGAGGCCGGCGATGCGGTCCTCGACCACCTGATCGGCGTCGAAGCCCACGTACGACGGCGGCGGAGTACGACGCACGTTGGCGCTGCACTCGAAGGCACCGCACACGTGCGTCCCGACGGTGTCGCCGTTGCGGCCCGGCTGACCGGCGCGGCGCGCCGACCAGAACCAGACGTCGTTGGTGAGGTGCACATCCTGGCACCAGCCGCACATCGACGGCACATGTGACCGCATGGAGGCCTCAGAAGCGCGGAGCACGATGCCCACCGGTCCGTCCGCCGTCGGGATGACGACGTAGCCGCGCTGCGGGAGCCTCGGGTCGCGCCAGCCGAGGTACTCGCGTCTGGCCCAATCCACCTCGTGCAACCCCGGGGGAAGCGGAAGCTCTTCTGCTTCGCTGCGGGAGCAGTTGACGAACGACTCGCGGATCTGCTGCGGGCTCAGGATCTCCATGCGCACCTCCTCCTCCCATGCTCGCACAGGATCGGAGCAGCACCGCTTGACCCTGCCCCCGTGGTCAGGGCTTAGCGTGCTCGCATGACCACGATCGAGAGCGTCACCGACGCCACTTTCCAGGAGGCCGTGCTCGCCGCCCCGGGCACCACCGTCGTCGAATTCTGGGCGGAATGGTGCGGTCCGTGCCGGGCGCTGAGCCCGATCCTGCAGCAGCTGCAGGAGGAGCACGCCGACCGCATCCGCATCGTCAAGATCAACGCGGACGAGAACATGGAGAGCACCGTCGCCTACAAGGCGCTCGCCCTGCCGGTGATGAAGGTGTTCCGCGACGGCGAGGTGGTGAAGACGATCATCGGGGCGAAGCCGAAGCCCGCGATGGAGATGGAGCTCGCCCCGTTCCTGTGACCCGCCGCCGACCCGCCACGCGAGGGACCGTCAGGTGAGGTGGTCGAACGTCCCGCTCACCCACCCGATGTAGCGGTCGGCCGATCGCAGCACCGCGTCTCGCGCATCCCGCGGGATGACGTTGGCGAGGTTGCCGTACATCCGCTCGAACGGCCGGTCGCAGACCGTGTCGGCGATCCGCCGCACGACGGCGGCCGACAGGGGGATGTCGTTGGGGAAGCTGCGCTGGAAGGTCACCCACCGCTGCGACGGCCCGGGGAACACCGTGTCGCCGCTGAGCACGACCCCTCGGTCCCAGTGCACGACCGCGCTCCCCGGGAAGTGGCCGCCGATCGTCCGCAACAGGACGCCGGGGAGCACCTCCTCCTCGCCGGTCCACGACTGGATGGCCGGGTCCTCCCGCTGCACCCAGTGGCGGTCGGCCGCGTTGACCAGCACCGGCGGGTCGCCGAGCATCCTCGACCAGGTCACCTGCGCGCCGAACATGTGTGGGTGACTGGTCGCGATGACGGCGACCCCGCCGAGGTCCTGCACGGCGGCCGCGGCCGCCTCGTCGACGTAGCCCGGCGGGTCCCAGAGCAGGTTGCCGTCGGGAGTGCGCAGCAGGATGCCCTGCTGGCCGATCCCCACCTTCGGCTCGCTGCGCAGCCCGTACAGGTCGGGCTCCAGTTCGACGACCACGACGCGCTCGCCCTCGCGCTGCAACCGCTGCAGCGTCGTCCACTCCTGCCCGGTCGGTGGCACGTACTGCCGCTCGTCCTCGCAGATCGGGCAGCGCTCCGGGGGCTCCTCCCCCGACGCCGTCATCACAGGCGCCGTCTCCACGGCACAGGTCGCACACAGCCACTCCGCCACATCCGGGACTCTAGCCCGACGGAATAGGCTGCGACCAGGACCGATTGGAGTGGATGTGAAACGCATCGGGTTCCTCAGCTTCGGGCACTACCAGCCCATCCCCGGCTCCGTGTCGCGCACCGCCGCGGACGCCCTCCACCAGGCGATCGACCTCGCCGTCGCCGCGGAGGAGCTGGGGGCCGACGGCGCCTTCTTCCGCGTGCACCACTTCGCTCCGCAGCTGGCGTCGCCGTTCCCGCTGCTCGCCGCCATCGGTGCGCGCACGTCGCGCATCGACATCGGCACCGCGGTGATCGACATGCGGTACGAGAACCCCCTCTACATGGCCGAGGATGCGGCGGCGGCCGACCTGATCTCCGGCGGCCGGCTGCAGCTCGGCGTCAGCCGCGGGTCACCCGAGACGGCGCTGCGCGGCTCCGAGTCGTTCGGGTATGTGCCCGCGGAGGGCGAGTCGGATGCGGACATGGCCCGGCGCCACACCGAGCTGTTCCGCGCGGCGATCGCCGGCGCGGGCGTCGCCGAGGCGAACCCGGCGATGACGGGCGGGCAGCGTGGCGCACTGGCGATCGAGCCGCAGTCGCCGGGACTTCCCGACCGGATCTGGTGGGGCGCCGGCACGCGCGCGACAGCCGTGTGGGCCGCCGAGCAGGGCATGAACCTGATGAGCTCGACACTGCTGACGGAGGACACCGGCGTGCCGTTCTCCGACCTCCAGGCGGAGCAGCTGCAGCAGTACCGCGACGCGTGGAAGGCCGCGGGCTGGGAGCGCGAGCCGCGCGTGTCGGTCAGCCGCAGCATCCTGCCGATCACGACCGACCTCGACCGGCGCTACTTCGGCGCCTCCGCCCTCGCCGACCGGCACGACCAGGTCGGCCACCTCGACGGCGGGCTGGCGCGCTTCGGCAAGAGCTACGTGGGCGAGCCGGAGCGGATCGTGGAGGAGCTGCGCGAGGACGCCGCGGTCGCCGACGCCGACACGCTGCTGGTGACCGTGCCGAATCAGCTGGGCGTCGAGTACAACGCCCACCTGCTGGAGACGATCGTCACCCAGATCGCGCCGGCGCTGGGCTGGCGCGACTGACGAAGCGAGGCGCACGGCGCGGACGATGTACCCCGAATGCGGCATAGACGTATTCCGGGATACTGCGATGATGGTCGTACCGCACACCCGAATCTGCGGTGACCGTACCGTTCCGCGATCAAAGGGTGTGCCATGCGAGCTCCGACTCTCCGCTCAGCGATCACGTCGGCCGCGCTCGCGCTCGTCATCGGCGGTTCCCTCGTCGCAGCGGCCCCGGCGACCGCGGTGACCCAGCGCGTGGACGCCACGACGCCGTCCTCGGCGATCACCAGCATGTGGGCGTGGGGCAACCCCATCGACCCGGCGACGGATGCGCGCGGCGAAGGGCTGCCGCAGTTCGAGCCGCAGGCGCTCGCCGACTTCGCGGCGGCCCACCACCTGCGCACCGTCTTCCTGTCCGTGCCGTGGGCAGCCGACGAGGGAGCGTTCGGCGTCTGGCTCACGGATGCGGTCAACGCTCTGCACGCTGCGGGCGTGACCAAGGTCGCGGCCCTCGGCGGCGATCCGGCGTGGGCGGACGACCCGTCGCTCGCGGCCACCTGGACGTCCGCCGCCCTGCGCGCCGCCCCGTTCGACGCGGTGCAGTTCGACGTCGAGCCGTGGGTGGTGTCCTCGGACGACCAGCTCCCCGCCGTCGTCGCGCAGCTCCAGGCGATGTACGACGCGGCCCGCGTGGCCGCCGGGACGGTGCCGATCGGCGCCGACCTGCCGTGGTGGCTCGCGGCCAAGCCGCAGCCGGGAGGCGGAACCGCGTTCGACGCGCTGCTCCCCCACCTGAAGTCGGTCGCGATCGTGGCGTTCAGCGACCACGCGGCGGGCACCGACGGGATCGTGGCGCTCGCGAAGCCCGCGGCGACGGCGGCCGCCAACAAGCGCATCCCGTTCACCATCGGCGTGGAGACGGACACGCCCGAGGTCGCCGGCGGCCCGGCTGCGACCTTCGGCGATGACAGCGCCGCCCTGCTCGAGTCGGAGACGGCGAAGGTCCGCACGGCCCTCGGCGGCCTGCGCGGCTACGGCGGCGTCACGGTCGAGCACCTCCTCGCCTGGCAGACCCTCATCGGCTGACCTCCGCCCCTCCGCGTCCTCGGCGAGGTGCACGTTCTTGCGGCCGACACGCCGTGCGCGGGCGCAACAACGTGCACCTCGCGGGATGCGGTCGGGTGATCAGCGGCCGTCGGCGGCGGCCTCCAGCGCGGCGATGTCGAGCTTGCGCATCCCGAGCATGGCCTGATTCACCCGGGCTGCACGCGCCCGATCCGGGTCGGACTGCAGCTCGATCAGGCGTCGCGGAACGATCTGCCAGCTGACGCCCCAGGGGTCCTTCAGCCAGCCGCACATGCTCTCCTCGCCGCCGTCCGCCGTCAGCGCTTCCCACAGCCGGTCGACCTCGGCCTGGTCGTCGCACAGCACCGACAGCGAGAACGCCTCGGTGAAGCCACCGGCGGGGCCGGTGTTCATCGCCTGGTACTCGACGCCGGCGAGCGTGAATCGCAGCACGACGAGGCCGTCCGGCATCCCCTCGCCGAAACGCTGGACCTCCACGATCTCCGAGTCGGGGATGAGGGACGTGTACAGCCGGGCCGCCTCCTCCACCCCGCTCTCGAACCACAGGAACGAACTGACCTTCTGCATGGGTGTCCCCCTCCGGGCGTCGCTGCCGATGCGGCCCATGGTAGCCGTGCGGAGTAGCGTTGCACCCGTGTCCAGCACTGCATTCGCCAGCTACATCGCCATCGGGGACAGCTTCACGGAGGGGGTCGGCGACGAACTCCCGGACGGCCGGGTGCGCGGTTGGGCCGACTTCGTCGCGCTCGGGATGGCCGCAGCGGCCGACGGTCCCTTCCGGTATGCGAACCTCGCGGTCCGCGGCCGCAAGCTGGGGCCGATCGTGGCCGAGCAGGTCGAGCCGGCGATCGCCCAGCATCCCGACCTCGTCAGCCTCAACGGCGGCGGGAACGACATCATGCGACCGCGCGTGTCCATCGACGGCGTCGCGCGGACGCTGATGGATGCGGCGGACCGGGTGGTCGCATCCGGCAGCCACATGCTCCTTCTGAGCGGCGCGAACCCCAGCGCGCACCTGCCCCTCGGCGGTCTCATCCGGCGCCGCGGCGAAGAGCTGGCCGCCGCCGTGCGGGCGATGCTGCCGCGCGAGGGGATCACGTTCGTCGACAACTGGGCGGACCAAGGGCTGGAGGACATCCGCTACTGGTCGGAGGACCGCCTGCACCTCGGTCCGCTCGGTCACGCGCGGGTCGCGAGCAACGTGCTCACCGCCCTCGGCATCCCGGTCCCGAGCGAATGGGGTGTGGAGGAGGTCGCCGCCGCGCCTGCCGGCGAGAGCACGCGCCGCACGGCGGAGTACTACCGCCGTTTCGTGCTGCCGTGGATCGGCCGCCGCCTCACCGGGCGGTCCTCCGGCGACGGCCGCGCCGCGAAAATGGCAACCCTCACCCCCGTCGACCCGGAGTCCGCCCACCCCCTCTGACCCGCCTCAACGCCGCCCCGCTGCCGTTGAGTTGACGTGACACGCCGTCCCGCGCTCGGCGCGGACGGCGTGTTGCGTCAACCAGAGTGCATGGGAGACAGGGGTCAGTCGTTGTCACCGCCGGTCGTGTCGAAACGGGTGGTGCGCTCGCCGCCGGCCCACGTCCACTCGGCGACCTCCGGGATGTCCTCCCCGTGCTCGCGCGTGTACTGCCGAGCGCGCAGGCGGGCGTCCTGCATCTCCTGCCGCAGCTCCGCCTCACGCGTCGCCAGACCGGGGACGCGGTCGATCACGTCGATCACCAGGTGGTAGCGGTCGAGGTCGTTGAGCATCACCATGTCGAACGGCGTCGTCGTGGTGCCCTCCTCCTTGTAGCCGCGCACGTGGAGGTTGTCGTGGCCGTTGCGACGGTAGGTGAGGCGGTGGATGAGCCACGGATAGCCGTGGTACGCGAAGATCACCGGCTTGTCGGCCGTGAACAGCGCGTCGTACTCGCGGTCGTTGAGGCCGTGCGGGTGCTCGCCCTCGCTCTGCAGCCGCATCAGGTCGACGACGTTGACCACGCGCACCTTGAGGTCCGGCAGGCGGCGGCGCAGGATGTCGGCTGCGGCGAGCGTCTCCAGCGTCGGGATGTCGCCCGCGCAGCCGAGCACCACATCAGGCTCCTCCCCCTCCACCTCGGTGCCGGCCCACGGGAAGATGCCGATGCCGCGCGTGCAGTGCGCGATGGCCTGCTCCATCGTCAGCCAGTTCGGCGCGGGCTGCTTGCCGGCGACCACGACGTTGACGTAGTCGACCGAGCGCAGGCAGTGGTCGTACGTCGACAGCAGCGTGTTCGCGTCGAACGGCAGGTACACGCGCACGACGTCGGCCTTCTTGTTGACGACGTGGTCGATGAATCCCGGATCCTGGTGGGAGGCGCCGTTGTGATCCTGCCGCCAGACGTGCGAGCTGAGCAGGTAGTTGAGGGAGGCGACCGGCCTCCGCCACGACACCTCGCCCGCCGACTTCAGCCACTTGGCGTGCTGGTTGAACATCGAGTCGACGATATGGATGAACGCCTCGTACGACGTGAAGACGCCATGGCGGCCGGTCAGGAGGTAGCCCTCCAGCCAGCCCTGGCACTGGTGCTCGCTCAGCACCTCCATCGCCCGGCCGGTCGGCGCGAGGTGGTTGTCGTCGTCGATCGGCAGGTACCCGGCGTTCCACTGCTTGCTGGTGGTGTCGAAGACCGCCTGGAGGCGATTGGAGGCGATCTCGTCCGGGCCGAACAGCCGGAAGTCGTGCGGGTTGGCGATCATCACGTCCCGCAGCCACTCGCCGAGCACGCGCGTCGCCTCGGCCACGGTCTCGCCGGGCTGCGGCACGTCGACGGCGTAGTCGCGGAAGTCGGGCAGCCGCAGGTCGCGGCGCAGCAGGCCGCCGTTCGCGACCGGGTTGGCACTCATCCGCCGCTCGCCCTCCGGCGCGAGGCCGGTGATCAGCTCGACCGGGCGTCCCTGCTCGTCGAACAGCTCCTGCGGACGGTAGGAGGCCATCCAGCTCTCCAGCAGGCGCGTGTGCGCCTCGGTGTCGCGTGCGTTGGCGAGCGGGACCTGATGCGAGCGCCAGTTGTTCTCGGCGGGGTGCCCGTCGATCTCGGCGGGGCACGTCCATCCCTTCGGGGTGCGCAGGATCAGCATCGGCCAGGCGGGGCGCCCGTCCAGCTCGTCGGCATCGGCGTCCGCCTTGATCTGCGCGATCCGGTCGAGGATCTCGTCCAGCGTCGCCGCCATCCGCTTGTGCACCTCGCGCGGGTCTTCGCCGTCGAATCCGCCCGAGACGATGTACGGCGTGTAGCCGTAGCCGCGCATGAGGTCGAGCAGCTCGGACTCGGGGATGCGCGCGAGCACCGTCGGGTTGGCGATCTTGTAGCCGTTGAGGTGCAGGATCGGCAGCACGACGCCGTCCTGCTTCGGGTTGAGGAACTTGTTCGAGTGCCACGCGGTGGCCAGCGGGCCGGTTTCGGCCTCGCCGTCGCCGACGACCGCCGCGACCAGCAGGTCGGGGTTGTCGAAGGCTGCGCCATACGCGTGCGACAGCGCGTAGCCGAGCTCGCCGCCCTCGTGGATGGAGCCGGGCGTCTGCGGCGCTGCATGGCTCGGGATGCCGCCCGGGAACGAGAACTGGCGGAACAGTCGCCGCAGGCCGTCCTCGCTCTGGTCGATGGCGCTGTACAGCTCGCTGTAGGTGCCGTCGAGGTAGGCGCCGGCGACGACGCCCGGACCGCCGTGGCCGGGGCCGGCGACGAAGAGGGTGTTCAGGTCGCGCTCCCGGATCACCCGGTTGAGGTGCGCGTAGATGAAGTTGAGACCGGGCGTCGTGCCCCAGTGACCGAGCAGCCGGGGCTTGATGTCGTCGCGCGAGAGCGGGCGCCGCAGCAGCGGGTTGTCGAGCAGGTAGATCTGCCCGACGGAGAGGTAGTTCGCCGCGCGCCACCAGGCGTCGATGCGGTCGAGCGTCTCCTCGCTGAGGTGGTGGACGCGCTGGTCGGTGGGCCGGTCGGACGCAGTGGTGGTCTCGGTCAACGGGTGCTCCCTGCTCGGTGACGTGTCCCGCGCGCGGAGGGGCCCGGCGCAGGGTGGGCTCCTCGCGCATCCTACGGCCGGTCCGCTCCGAAGAACAGGAGTGGAACAGACGATGGTGGAGACGGATGCCGGGCCGGTGACGGTGCACAGAACGGCGCGTGAATCCGCGGTGGCGACCATCCTGCTGCACGGAGCGGCGGGATCGTGGACGACGTGGGAGCCGATGATCGCCGCGGCCGCGGCTGCCCGCGGCTCGGCCGTCCCGGATCTGATCGTCCCCGATCTTCCGGGCTGGGGAGACTCCCCCGCCGAGGTGGCGTCGCTCGACGCCGGCGTGCTCGCGTCGAGCGTCGCGACCGTCGCCCGCGCGCTCGGGTTCCAGCGGTGGCGCGTGGTCGGGCACTCGCTCGGCGGGTTCGTCGCGCTCGAGCTCGCGGTGCGTGAGCCGATCGCCACGGAGTCGGTGGTCCTGGTGTCGGCCACGACGTTCGGCGGGCAGGCTGATCGGCGCGGCACCGCATCCCTGCTGTACCGCCACGCACCGCTCATGCTCCTGCTCGCCGGGATGCGCATGCTGGCCGCGCTCGGACCGGCCGGGCTCCGGCTGGTCCGGGCGCTGGAGCCGATGCGGTTGCTGCCGCTGCTCATCGCCCCGTTGTTCTCGGCGCCGGTCCCCGGCTCCGCCCGCGAGCTCGCGCGCGATCTGCGGCCCGCCGCGTTCGTGCGCGCGGTCGCGTGCGCGCGGCGGTACCCGGCGGCCGAGCGCTGGGCGCGCATCCGGTGCCCGGTGCTCTCCCTGCACGGCGACCAGGACGTCTTCGTCACGGCGGCGGACGACGCCGGGCTCGCGGCCATCGTCCCGGGGCTGCGCACGCGCATCCTCCCCGCCACCGGGCATTTCGCGCACGTCGAGCATCCCTCGCTCCTCGCGGCACTGTGCCTGGGCGCGGCCGGTGAGGCAGGCGGCGACAAACCACCCCTGGCCCGTGTCACCCGTGCGCGCTAGCGTCGAAGCATGAGCGACACCGTGGTCCGTCCCGTCGACGACGCCGTGTGGGGCGATCTGGAGACCGTGTTCAGCACACCGGGAGACCCATCGGGATGCTGGTGCCAGTGGTTCAAGGTGCCGCGGTCGCAGAACGACCGGCTCTCGGTCGACGAGCGGCGGGAGCTGCTGCACGACCAGGTGCGGGAGGGCTCCCCCGGGGTGATCGCCTGGGTCGACGGCGAGCCCGCCGGCTGGGCGGCCATTGAGCCGTATTCCGCGTATCCGACGCTCGCGCGCTCGCCCATCACCAAGCGGCGCGAGGGCGACCCCGATGACCCCTGGGCGGTCACCTGCTTCGTGGTCCGCTCGGAGTTCCGCCGTCAGGGCGTCGCCCGGATGCTGCTCGACGGCGCGGTGGAGCATGCCCGAGCCCAGGGCGCCGAGTCGGTCGAGGGGTACCCGGTCGACACGGAAGTGCGTCCGTCGCTGTCGGCGGCGGAGCGCTATCACGGCACCGTCTCGCTGTTCCTCGACGGCGGGTTCGAGGTGGTGCGCCGTCCGAGTGCGACGCGCGCCATCATGCGCCGGGCGGTCTGAGCCCCGCCGGCCGGTAAGCTCGACCGGGTGAGCTCCACCCGTCGCGACCGCCTCGTCGGCGCGGGTACCCAAGTGGCGACGGAAGTGAGCATCAACTACGGCTCGGCGCTGGCCGGCCTCCTCATCCCGATCGTCGGATCCGTCGTCGTCGTCGCCGCACGGCAGGTCGTGACGGCCGCGGCCGTGCTGCCGTTCTACCGGCCGCGCCGCGCGGAACTGACGTGGCGGCGGCTGTGGCCCGCCCTCGCGCTGGGCGTCGTGTTGGCCGCCATGAACCTCAGCTTCTACGAGGCCGTCGGGCGACTCGGGCTCGGCATCGCGGCCACCATCGAGTTCCTGGGCCCGTTCGCCCTCGCGCTGGCCGGATCCCGTCGCCTGCTGGATGCGGGATGCGCGGTGGCCGCCGCCGCGGGCGTCCTGCTCCTCACGGCGACCGAGGGGACGGTCGACCCTCTCGGGGTCGCGCTTGCGCTGACCGCCGCGGCCGCCTGGGCGGCCTACATCCTGCTCACCCGTCAGGTCGCGATGCGGCTGCCGGGCCTGGAAGGCCTCAGTGTGGCGAGCATCGTCTCCACAGTATTGACCGTGCCCATCGCGCTCGTCGTCATCGACTACAGCCGAGTGGATGCGCGGGTGCTGCTCCTCCTGCTGGCGCTCGGCGTGCTGTCGTCGGCCGTCCCGTACAGCCTGGATACCTTCATCCTGCGCCGGATCACTCCGCGGCTGTACGCCGTCATCACGAGTTTCGGGCCGGTGGTCGCCACCGTGTTCGGGGTCATCGTGCTGGGCGAGCACTTCACGCTCATCCAGCTGGTCGGCATCGTGGTGGTGTGCCTCGCGGCCGGGATCACCATCGCGACGCAGCGCGACCATCCCCGCTCCGAGCTGGAGCAGACCGCCGAGTCCGTGCCCTGACCCGCGCCTGTGGGACGCAACACGCCGTTATGCGCGCCGCATAACGGCGTGTCGCGCCCCACGGATCAGCTGAGGATGTCCTTCGTGGTGAACCGGCCGACCGCCAGCGCCCCGAAGACGACGATGTAGCCGAGCTGCAGCAGCGCGTTGTCGCCGAACGAATCCCACGAGATCGGATCGCGCAGGAAGTCGCCGAACCCCAGCCAGTAGTGGCTGAACAGCCAGGGGTGGAGCCCCTCCAGCTGCGGCAGCTGGTCGAGCACCTGCGAGACGACCGCCAGCACGGCGGTCGCGGCCATGGCGCCGACCGGGACGTCGGTGAGCGTCGACAGGAACAGCCCGATCGCGCACAGCCCGAGCAGCGACACCACGATGTAGAGGGCGATCAGCAGCAGGCGGAAGTACGCCTCCCCCATGCTCACCTGGATCCCGGACAGCAGGGTGACCGGGCCGATGGGGAACAGCAGCATGCCGATCAGTGCTCCGGCCAGCCCGACGACCAGCGCGGCCGCGATGCAGAAAACCGCGCTCCCGGCGTACTTGACGGCGAGCAGCCGGAGCCGCCCGGCCGGAGCGATGACGAGGTAGCGGAGGGTGCCGTGGCTCGCCTCGCCCGCGATCGTGTCACCGGCGACGACGCCGATCGTCAACGGAAGGAACAGGGGGACGCACACCACGAGGGCGGTGAACGCGACGAACAGCCCATTGGAGGTGATCTCGCTCAGGAAGGCCGGACCGCGCGAACTGCCGCCGGTGACCCGCACCGCGATGGCGATCAGCAGCGGGATGGCCGCGAGAGCACCCAGCATCGCCCAGGTGCGCCAGCGCCGGAACATGACCGAGATCTCCGATCCCAGCAGCGCCCATCCCCCGCTCGGACGCTCACGACGTTCCGCGACCCCGCCCGCCGGGCGCGTGACGGACGGCTGGATCGCCTGCTCGGTGCCCGTCGGCTCGGCGGCGGGCGCCGCTCCCGAGAGCTCACTGCTCGGCAGCTCACTGCTCGGCAGTTCATTGCTCGACATCGAAGCCCTCCCCCGTGAGCTCCACGAAACGCTCCTCCAGGCTGGAGGAGCGCACGGCGAACCCACGCAGCCGCACTCCGTCGCCGACCAGCGCCGCCGACAGCTCTTCGGCCGCCGGAGCAGCGTCGCCCAGGGACGCCTCGACTCCGTTGCCCGTCACGACGGGGTCCAGACCGAACCGGCTCAGCACACCGACTGCCTGTGCCGCATCCGGCGTCTCGACCGCCACTCGCGGACCGGACGCGCTCCGGAGCTCGTCGAGCGACCCCTGCGCGACCAGCCGGCCGGTGCGCATGATCGCCGCGTGCGTGCAGACCTGCTCGATCTCGGCCAGCAGGTGACTGGAGACGAACACCGTCGTCCCCTCGTCGGCGAGCGACCGCACCAGCGCGCGCACCTCGCGGGTGCCCTGCGGGTCCAGCCCGTTCGTCGGCTCGTCGAGCACCAGGAGGTCGCGGTCGGTCAGGAGTGCGCCCGCGATCCCGAGGCGCTGCTTCATCCCGAGCGAGTAGGCGCGGACATGCTTGCCGGCCGCGTGCGACAGGCCGACGCGTTCGAGCGCAGCCTCCACCCGCGCGCGGCGGGTGGCGCCCGGAGCGTAGCGGTCGGCGGTGTCGCGCCGCATGAGGTTCGCCGTGCCCGAGAGGTATGGCGCGAACGCCGGCCCCTCGACCAGCGCACCGACCCGCGGGAGCACGCGTGCGCCGCGGTCGGGCATCGCCTCCCCCAGCACTCGGATCGACCCGGCGGACGGGGAGACGAGGCCGAGCAGCATCCGGATGGTCGTGGTCTTGCCCGACCCGTTCGGGCCGAGGAAGCCGAACACGGAACCGCGCGGAACGTTCAGGTCGAGGCCGTCGACGACCGCCCGCGACCGGAAGCGCTTCGTGAGCCCGCTGGTCGCGATCGCCGCGTCGGTCACTGCGCGGTCGCCTGCGCCGCCGCGGTCTGCAGAGCCGAGACCGGGACGGATCCGGCCAGGACACGGCCGTCCGCGGTGATGAGCACCGACACCAGCGAGGAGCTCAGCGCCCGGCCTCCGTCGACCGGCTGGGTCAGCTGCTGGAACAGCGGGTCGTCGGCCACCCCGGCCGGAGCCGAGCCCGCGGGCAGGGAGACGACGGTCGCCCAACCCTCGCCCGAGACAGCGGGCTTCGGGTGCGAGCCCGCGGCATCCTTGAACTGGTCACCGGTCGGCAGCTTCTGCTCGGACACGCTCGCACCCTGAGGCGGCGTGAACGAGAAGACACCGGCATCCGGCTTCTGGTCGCTGAACGCGGTGAAGCCGGCCTCGAAGGCGGGCGCGCTCGCGCCACGGGCGGTGACGGCGACCTTCAACGGGATGCCGGTCTTACCGTCGACCGCGATGGAGACGGTGCCGATGAGGGTGGCGTCGGTGCGCGGGGTCAGCACGAGGTCGTATGCATCGCGTCCGGCCACCTTCGTCTCGTCGCCGAGGGTCACCTTCGTGGACGGGTCGACCGCCGCGAGGAAACGCTGCGCCAGCTGCGACGGCGTCAGGGCCGTGGCGTCCGGAGTAGGCGTTGACTTCGCGTCGGTGTCCGGGAGGGTCGCGTGGGCGACCTTCTTGCCGTTGGACTCGTACAGCCAGAGGTCGTCGCCGTTGCGGATCGCATCCCGCTCGGCCAGCTTGTCGAGCACCTGGACGCGTACGTGCGTCGGGCCGTCGACCCACACCTTCGCGGTGTGGTCGGCGAGAGCCAGTTCGAGCAGGCTCGCGGCATCGCCGTCGTCCATGCCCTTCGACGTGGTCGCGGGGAGCTCGGGAAGTCCGAGCTCGGAGCTCTGCTCGACCGTGCCGGAGAACGACCGCGTGTCGCTCGCGGCGACCAGCCGCAGCACGTCGGAGGGCGACTTCACGGGGAGGTCCGACGCTCCGGCGGCGAGGGGCGAGACGATGACGGCGGCGGCGATCGCCACGGGGGCGACGACGGCGGGCGCCCAGCGCATCCAACGGTGTTCCATAGCCCGAGGATACGCGCGCCGGAGCGCCCCCGACCCTCCGGATTGGCTGGCAAAGCCGGACTTCATCCCCCGGTCGTACCCCGCGTCATCCCTGAGGACGACGCCCCGGAAGCCCGACCCGGTCGCCGCGCTCAGAACCGCCAGTCGACGGAAACGGAGGACGCGGTCAGGGCCGGCCCTCCGATCCCCTCCGTTCCCGTTCTATCCTCGGCGTGTCGCGCCGGATCGCCTCCCTTTCCGGCCGCCTCCGGGACGCCGAATGGACGCGTCCCCTCGACTCGCACGGCGGTGGAAAGGGAGGAGAAGCCGACTCGACGCGCCGCAGAATGCGGGAAAGGGAGGTGGATGCGAGCGCAGGGGCTCGGAAGTCCTCCGGACCCGCGCCGCGACGAGGGCGGGCGCCCGGACGCAGCCCGGGAACGCAGAAGGGCCCCGCCGAAGCGGGGCCCTTCCGACCGGTGCTACAGGACGTCGCCGACCCGGTGCACGCGGATGTCGTTGGTGGTTCCGGGGATCCCGGGAGGGGAACCGGAGATGATGATCACCTTGTCGCCGTCGACGGCGCGGCCGGTCGACTTGAGGGCCTCATCCACCTGCGCGACCATCTGGTCGGTGTGGGTGACGCGGCCGACGACGAACGACTCGACTCCCCAGAACAGCGACATGCGGCGGCGAACCGACTCCTCCGGCGTGAACGCCAGGATCGGGATCTTGTTGCGCAGACGCGCCATGCGGCGGGCGGACTCGCCCGACTCGGTGAAGACGCAGAGGAACTTCGCCTCGACGAAGTCGGCGACCTCGACCGCGGCGAGCGTGATCGCGCCCGACTGGGTGCGGGGCCGGGTGCCGAGCGGCTGGATTCGGTCCAGACCGTGCTCCTCGGTCGAGGTGACGATGCGCGACATGGTCTGCACGGTGACCGTCGGGTACTCGCCGACGCTGGTCTCGCCCGAGAGCATGACCGCGTCCGCGCCGTCGAGGACGGCGTTCGCGACGTCCGAGGTCTCTGCGCGGGTCGGCACCGGGCTCGAGATCATCGACTCCAGCATCTGCGTCGCGACGATGACCGGCTTCGCCGCGCGGCGGGCCAGCTCGACGGCGCGCTTCTGCACGATCGGCACGGCCTCGAGCGGCAGCTCGACGCCCAGGTCGCCACGGGCGACCATGATGGCGTCGAACGCCTCGATGATCTCCTCGAGCGCATCCACGGCCTGCGGCTTCTCGATCTTCGCGACGACGGGGACCTTACGGCCCTCCTCCGCCATGATCTCGTGCACGCGCTCGATGTCCTTGGCGTTCCGGACGAACGAGAGGGCGATCAGGTCGGCGCCGAGCTTGAGGCCCCAGCGCAGGTCGGCCTCGTCCTTGTCGGACAGCGCCGGGACGTTCACGGCGACGCCCGGCAGGTTGATGCCCTTGTTATTCGAGACGGGACCGGCGACGATCACCTCGGTCGTGACGACCGGGCCGTCGACCGCGACGACGCGCACGCGCACCTTGCCGTCGTCGATGAGCAGGTAGTCACCCGGCTTGACGTCGTTGGGCAGGCCCTTGAACGTCGTCGAGGAGATCTCCTTCGTACCGATGATGTCCTCGGTGGTGATCTTGAAGATGTCGCCCTCGGCGAGCTCGTAGGGGCCCGCCTCGAACTTGCCGAGGCGGATCTTGGGGCCCTGGAGGTCGACGAGGACGGCGACCGGCTTCCCGGCGTCGTCGGCGGCCTTGCGCACGTTGGCGTAGACCCCCTCGTGCACCTCGTAGCTGCCGTGGCTCAGGTTCATGCGGGCCACGTCCACACCCGCGTCGATGATCGCGCGGATGTTGTCGTAGCTGGAGGTCGCCGGCCCGAGGGTCGCGACGATTTTGGCCCTTCTCATGCTTTTCTGTTCGCTCCGTGATTCTGCGCCGACGGCGCGTGATTTCTTGGTGGCGCCCGGTCGTGCGGGCATCGCCTCGCTCAGACGAGGATGCCGCGGTCGGTGGGACGGATCGGAGACGGCAACTGCGTCTCCCCTTCAAGATACCGGTCAACAGCGGCCGCCGCTGCCCGGCCCTCTGCGATAGCCCACACGATCAGGGACTGACCGCGGCCGGCGTCGCCGGCGACGAACACGCCCTCCTGCTCCGTCTGGTAATCGGAATCACGCGCGACGTTGCCGCGGCCGTCGAACGGCAGGCCCAGCTGCGAGGACAGGTCCTGCTGCTCCGGGCCGGTGAATCCGAGGGCCAGTAGCACCAGGTCGGCCGGGATCTCGCGCTCGGTTCCGGCCTTCGGCACCCGGCGTCCGTCGAGGAACTCGGTCTCGGCCACGCGCAGGGCGCGCACCTCGCCGAACTCGTTGGAGAGGAACTCGACGGTCGACGCGAGGTACTCGCGCTTCCCGCCCTCCTCGTGGGCGGACTGGACCTCGAACAGCGTCGGCGTGGTCGGCCACGGCTGGTGGTCCGGACGCTCCGACGGCGGCTGCTTGCCGATGGCGAGGTTGGTGACGCTCGCGGCGCCCTGACGGTGTGCGGTGCCGATGCAGTCCGCACCGGTGTCGCCGCCGCCGAGGACGATGACGTGCTTGCCGTCCGCCGTGATCTGGTCGGCGATCTGGTCGCCCGCACCCGCCTTGTTCTGCTGCACCAGGTACTCCATGGCGAAGTGAACGCCGGAGAGCTCACGGCCCGGGATGGGCAGGTCGCGCGGCACCATGGCGCCGGTCGCGACGACGACCGCGTCGTACCGGGCGCGCAGGTCGTCCCAGCTGATGTCCGTGCCGATGTCGACTCCGGCGCGGAAACGCGTGCCCTCGGCCATCATCTGGTTGAGACGCGCCTCGAGGTGCTTCTTCTCCATCTTGAAGTCCGGGATGCCGTAGCGCAGCAGGCCGCCGATGCGGTCGTCCCGCTCGTACACGGCGACCGTGTGGCCGGCACGCGTCAGCTGCTGGGCGGCGGCGAGGCCGGCAGGGCCGGAGCCGACGACCGCGACCGTCTTGCCGGTGAGGCGCTCCGGCGGCTGCGGCTGCACCCAGCCGTGCTGCCACGCCTGGTCGATGATCGAGACCTCGACCTGCTTGATCGTGACGGCCGGCTGGTTGATGCCGAGCACGCAGGACGACTCGCACGGCGCCGGGCACAGCCGCCCGGTGAACTCCGGGAAGTTGTTCGTCGCGTGGAGGCGCTCGATCGCCTGGCGGCCCTCACCGCGCCACATGAGGTCGTTCCACTCGGGGATGAGGTTGCCGAGCGGGCAGCCCGAGTGGCAGAACGGCACGCCGCAGTCCATGCAGCGGCCGGCCTGGCGGCGCAGCTGCGCCGGGTCCTGGGCCTCGTAGACCTCTTTCCAGTCCATGAGCCGGACCGAGACGGGGCGGCGCTTGGGCAGCTCCCGCTCCGTCACCTTCAAAAAGCCTTTGGGGTCAGCCACCGGTCACCTCCATTTCGACGGAGCCTTTAGGATCAGGCAGCATCATCCGCCGGTCACCTCCAGAATTCTGTTCCACACGATGTCGCCGTCGGGGTCGAGACCCTCGTCAACGGCCTCTTGGCGCATCTGCATCACCGCGGCGTAGTCCCGCGGCAGCACCTTGACGAACTTCGCGACGGTCTCGTCGAAGTCCTCCAGCATCCGGGCGGCGAGCTCGGAGCCCGTCTCGGCGGCGTGCTGTTCGAGCAGGTCGCGCACGATCTCGATGTCCGCGCTCCCGAGAGGCAGGAGCTCGAGCTCGCCGGTCGCGAGCGAGTCGCGGTTGACCCGCTCCGGCTTCAGGTCGTACACGTACGCGGTGCCACCGGACATGCCGGCGCCGAGGTTGCGCCCGGTGCCGCCGAGGATCACGGCGAGGCCACCGGTCATGTACTCGAGGGCGTGATCGCCCACGCCTTCGACGACCGCGGTCGCACCGGAGTTGCGCACCAGGAAGCGCTCGCCCACGATCCCGCGGATGAACATGCTCCCCTGCGTCGCGCCGTAGCCGATCACGTTGCCGGCGATCACGTTCCGCTCGGCGGCGAACACGCTGTCGCGCGGGGGCTTCACGACGATCTGGCCCCCGGAGAGCCCCTTGCCGACGTAGTCGTTGGAGTCGCCCTCCAGCCGCAGGGTGATGCCCGCGGGGAGGAACGCGCCGAGCGACTGGCCGGCCGAACCGGTGAGCGTGATGTCGATGGAGCCGGCGGGGAGGCCGTTCTCGCCGTGGCGGACGGTCACCTCGTGGCCGAGCATCGTGCCGACGGCCCGCTCCGTGTTGCGGATCGGAAGGCTCAGCTCGATGCGGCCCCCGTTCTCCAGCACGTCGCGCGCCGCGTCGATCAGCTGCACGTCGAAGTGGTGCTCCAGCTCGTGGTCCTGCGCCCGGCCGTTGCGCCGAGGAGCCTCCGGGCCGAAGGCCGGACCGTGCAGGATGGGCGCGAGGTCGAGACCGGACGCCTTCCAGTGGTCGATGGCGCGGTCGACGTCGAGCAGCTCGGCGTGACCGATCGCCTCCTCGAGGGTGCGGAAGCCGAGGGCCGCGAGGTACTCGCGCACCTCTTCCGCGATGAACTCGAAGAAGTTGACGACGAACTCGGGCTTGCCCGAGAACCGCGCGCGCAGCTCCGGGTTCTGCGTCGCGACGCCGACCGGGCAGGTGTCCAGGTGGCAGACGCGCATCATCACGCAGCCGGAGACCACCAGCGGCGCGGTCGCGAAGCCGAACTCCTCGGCCCCGAGCAGCGCGCCGACGATGACGTCGCGGCCGGTCTTCAGCTGGCCGTCGACCTGAACGACGACGCGCTCGCGCATCCCGTTCAGCATCAGGGTCTGCTGCGTCTCGGCGAGCCCCAGCTCCCACGGCGTCCCCGCGTGCTTCAGCGAGTTGACCGGGGATGCGCCGGTGCCGCCATCATGGCCCGAGACCAGGATGACGTCGGCCAGCGCCTTCGCGGTGCCGGCCGCGACCGCGCCGATGCCCGACTCCGAGACGAGCTTGACGTGAACGCGGGCGCCCGGGTTGGCGCGCTTCAGGTCGAAGATCAGCTGCTTGAGGTCTTCGATCGAGTAGATGTCGTGGTGCGGCGGCGGCGAGATGAGGCCGACACCGGCGGTCGCGTGGCGGGTGCGAGCCACCCACGGGTACACCTTGGTCGGCGGCAGCTGCCCGCCTTCGCCGGGCTTCGCGCCCTGCGCCAGTTTGATCTGGATGTCGTCGGCGTGGGTCAGGTACATCGACGTCACACCGAAGCGGCCGGAGGCGACCTGCTTGATGGCGCTGCGGCGCTCCGGGTCGAGCAGACGGTCGAGGTCTTCGCCGCCCTCACCGGTGTTCGACTTGGCGCCGAGCCGGTTCATCGCGATCGCGAGCGTCTCGTGCGCCTCCTTGGAGATGGAGCCGTAACTCATCGCACCCGTGGAGAAGCGCTTGACGATGGACGAGACGGGCTCGACCTCCTCCAGCGGCACCGGCGGACGCTCGCCCTCCTTGAGCGAGAACATCCCGCGCAGGGTCATCAGCGACTCGGACTGGTCGTCGACGAGCTTTGTGTACTCGCGGAACACGTCGTACCGCCGCGTGCGCGTGGAGTGCTGCAGGCGGAAGACCGTCTCCGGGTTGAAGAGGTGCGGAGATCCGTCGCGGCGCCACTGGTACTCGCCGCCGGTCGCGAGGCGCTCGTGCGCGAGCGCGGCGCCCTCGGCGGGGTACGCGCTCTCGTGACGGGCGAGGTTCTCGGCCGCGATGACGTCGATCCCGACGCCGCCCAGCTTGCTCGTCGTTCCGGTGAAGTACTGGTCGACGAACTCCTGGCTGAGCCCGACGGCCTCGAACGCCTGAGCGCCCGCGTAGGAGGACACCGTCGAGATGCCCATCTTCGACATGATCTTCAGCACGCCCTTGCCGAGCGCCTTGATGACGTTCTTGACCGCCTTCTCGGGGCTGACGCCGGTGATCATCCCGCTGCGGACGAGCTCCTCGCAGGTCTCCATCGCCAGGTACGGGTTGATCGCCGAGGCGCCGTACCCGATGAGCAGGGCGACGTGGTGCACCTCGCGCACATCCCCGGCCTCCACGATCAGGCCCACCTTCATGCGGGTCTCCGAGCGGATGAGGTGGTGGTGCACGGCGGCGAGCATCAGCAGCGACGGGATGGGCGCGAGGTCCTTCGTCGAGTCGCGGTCGCTGAGCACGATGAACTGCGCTCCGGCCGCGATGGCCTCGTCGACCTCGTCGCACATCTCGGCGAGACGGCGCTCCAGGGCGTCGGGGCCGGCGTCGGAGCGGTACAGGCCGCGCACGGTCGTGGTCAGCGTGCTGCCCGGCCGCGGGTCGATGTGCTGGATCTTCGCCAGCTCGTCGTTGTCGATCACCGGGAAGTCGAGCACGACCTGCTTGGCGTGCTCGGGGCCGGCCGACAGCAGGTTGCGCTCCGGGCCGAGACCGAGCTTCAGGGAGGTGACGACCTCCTCGCGGATCGAGTCGAGCGGCGGGTTGGTGACCTGCGCGAACTGCTGCGTGAAGTAGTCGAACAGCAGGCGCGGGCGCTCCGACAGCACGGCAACGGGCGTGTCCGATCCCATGGCGCCGAGCGGCTCCGCGCCGGTGGTCGCCATCGGGCGGAGGAGGATGCGGACCTCCTCCTCCGTGTAGCCGAACGTCCGCTGGCGGCGCGTGATCGACGCCGGGGTGTGGACGATGTGCTCGCGCTCCGGGAGGTCCTTCAGGTTGATCCGGCCCTCGTCCAGCCACTCCTCGTAGGGAGCGCCGGCGGCGAGCTCGGACTTGATCTCCTCATCCTCGATGAGGCGGCCGCTGACCGTGTCGACCAGGAACATCCGGCCGGGACGCAGACGCCCCTTGCGGACGACGCGGCTGGGCTCGAAGTCGAGCACGCCGATCTCGGAGGCGAGCACGACGAGGCCGTCGTTGGTGACGACGTACCGGCCGGGGCGCAGGCCGTTGCGGTCGAGCGTCGCGCCGACGACGGAGCCGTCGGTGAACACGATCGCGGCGGGGCCGTCCCACGGCTCCATGAGCATCGAGTGGTACTCGTAGAACGCGCGGCGGACCGGGTCGATCTCGGTCTGGTTCTCCCAGGCCTCCGGCACCATCATCATGACGGCGTGCGGGAGCGACCGGCCGCTCAGCGACAGCAGCTCCACGACCTCGTCGAAGGAGGCCGAGTCGGAGGCGCCGGGTGTGACGATCGGGAACACCGGCTTCAGGTCGCCGAGCAGCTCGTTCTCCAGCTGCGACTGGCGGGCGCGCATCCAGTTGCGGTTGCCCTGCACGGTGTTGATCTCGCCGTTGTGCGCGATCATCCGGAACGGCTGCGCGAGCGGCCACGACGGGAACGTGTTCGTCGAGTAGCGCGAGTGCACGAGGGCGAGCTTCGATGCGAAGCGCTCGTCGGAGAGGTCCGGGTAGAACGGCTCCAGCTGGAGCGTGGTGACCATGCCCTTGTAGACGAGCGTGCGGCTCGACAGCGACGAGAAGTACAGGTCGAGCTCGCGCTCGGCCCGCTTCCGCAGGAAGAAGGTCTGGCGGTCGAGCGCGATGCCGGAGACGGCCTCGCCGTTCTCATCGACGCGGGTGGACGCGACGTAGAGCTGCTCGATCACCGGCATGGCCTGGCGGGCCAGCGTGCCGAGCTCGTCCGGACGAACCGGGACGGACCGCCAGCCGAGGACGGTCAGCTCGTGCTCGGCCGCGATGGACTCGAGAGCCGCCTTGACCTCGGCACGCTCGTCCTCCGCGCTCGGCAGGAACGCGTTGCCCACCGCGTACCGGCCGGCGGCGGGCAGGTCGAAGCCCGCGACGGCGCGCAGGAAGGCGTCCGGCACCTGGGTGATGATGCCGGCGCCGTCACCGGTACCGGCGTCGGAGCCGACCGCGCCGCGGTGCTCGAGGTGACGCAGCGCCTCCAGCGCGGCGTCGATGATGTCGTGCCCGGCCGTGCCCCGGAGGGTCGCGACCATGGCGAGACCGCAGGCGTCCTTCTCGTGGGCAGGGTCGTACAGGCCCTGCGGGCCAGGCACGGTCCCGAAGCGGGAATGGGGAGGCGTGAGCGCCATCTGTCGACCGTCCTCACAGTGTCGTGGATGTGGGGATGTTGGGTGCAGGGACGCCATCGGCCCGGTGCTTATGAGTTCCGCCGCATCCTCCGGGCCGTGTGCGGCTCGGACTCGTGGAGCGGTCAGGTGCGTGGGATCGCCTCGACGGTTTCGTACTTCGAGCCGTCGGGTTTATCCGTTCGTGGGGCTTGTGGCCTTGGCCGAAGCGGACCCGGCAGGCACACCGTCTGCGTCGGCGGCGTCCTCGTCCTCCAGGTCCGTGTCCTCCGAGTCTACCTCAGCATCCGGGTTCACCCATTCACGACCCGGTCGGTACGGGCTGGGCTCGAGACCCGGGTGCCTGCTCGACTGGACGAAGAAGATGATGAGGCCGAGCACGACGGCGCCGAACGCGGCCCAGACGTTGCTCGGGATGCCGAGGAACGTGAACTCGCTCGGGTCGATGCGGATCGACTCCAGGTAGGAGCGGCCGGCGCCGTACCAGATCAGGTAGACGGCGAACACCTTGCCCCACTGGAGGCGGAAGCGGCGCTGCAGCCAGACGATGACGAAGACGCCGATGATGTTCCAGATCATCTCGTACAGGAAGAGGGGCTGGAACAGCGTGCCGTCCGGAAGGCCGACCGGGATCGCCTTATTGCCCGCGTCGATCTGCAGACCCCAGGGCAGGTCGGTCGGAAGACCGAAGAGCTCCTGGTTGAAGTAGTTGCCGAGGCGGCCGATGGCCTGCGCGAGCAGGAGCGCCGGTGCGAGGGCGTCCGCGAACGTCCAGAACCGCAGACCGGTCCAACGGCAGCCGATGAGCACACCGATGGCGCCACCGATCAGCGCGCCGAAGATGGCGCCGCCGCCCTCCCAGATCGCCCAGATGCTGCCGGGCTCGAACGGGTTGAAGAGGTTGGCGCCCGGGTAGAAGAAGTCCTTCGGGTGGGTCGCGACGTGGTAGAACCGGGCGCCGACGATCCCGAGGGGCACGGCGCACAGCAGGATGTCGAGAACGACACCCGGCTCGGCGCCCTGCTTGGTGAGGCGGCGCGAGGTCCACATGGCAGCGACGACGATGCCGACCAGGATGATCAGCGCGTACATCTGGATGCGGTACGGCCAGAAAGGCAGCGGGATCTGCGCCCACTCGGGCCCAGGACTCGGGATGCTGGCCATCCAGCCGCTCATCGTCGCAAACACCCGATGACTCACCTTTCGTGTCGATCATGCCGCGGCGCGGAGAGGCGCGCGGCCACCATAGTCTAGAACGCCCGGCTAGGCCGCTGTGCCGCGGGCGAGCTCGGCCGCGACGCGACCGGCCTCCGCCACGCCGCCGTCGCCCAGCGCCTTCACGAGCGCCGAGCCGACGATCGCGCCGTCCGCGTACTCGAGCACCTCGGCCACCTGCGCGGCCGATGAGATGCCGAGTCCGACGCACGTGCTCGTCGCTCCCGCCTCGCGGAGACGGCCGACGAGCGTGCGCGCCGCCGCATCCACATCGGTGCGCGCGCCCGTGATGCCCATGGTCGAGACGGCGTAGACGAACCCGCGGCTCGCCTCCACCGCCTGCTTCAGGCGGGCGTCGGTCGAGCTGGGCGCGGCGAGGAACACGCGGTCGAGACCGACGCGGTCGGATGCGGCGAGCCAGTCGGCGCCCTCGTCCGGGATGAGGTCGGGCGTGATGAGGCCTGCTCCCCCGGCGGCGGCGAGGTCGTCCGCGAAGCGGTCGACACCGTACTGCAGCACCGGGTTCCAGTAGGTCATGACGAGCACGGGGATGTCGACCTGCGCGGTGATCTCACGGACGGCGGTGAAGCCGTCGCGCAAGCGGAAGCCGGCTCTGAGCGCCTGCTGCGTCGCGGCCTGGATGACCGTGCCGTCCATCACGGGGTCGGAGTACGGCAGGCCGAGCTCGATGACGTCGACGCCGTTGTTCGCGAGCGCGACGGCCGCATCCACACTGGTCGCGAGGTCGGGGAAGCCGGCCGGGAGGTAGCCGATCAGCGCGCCCGATGCCTCGGTGTTGCGGCGGGCGATCGCGGCGGCGACCCGGCTCGTGACCACGCCGCTCACGACTGCACCGCGTCCGCGTCGATCAGGTCGAAGTACCGCCCGGCGGTCTCCATGTCCTTGTCGCCACGGCCGCTGAGGTTCACCAGGATGATGCCCTCCGGCCCCAGCTCGCGCCCGAGCGCGATGGCGCCTGCCAACGCGTGGGACGACTCGATGGCCGGGATGATGCCCTCGGTGCGGCTGAGCAGGCGCAGGGCCTCCATGGCGTCCGCGTCCGACACCGGCCGGTACTCGGCGCGGCCGATCTTCGCGAGCCAGGCGTGCTCCGGGCCGACGCCCGGGTAGTCGAGGCCGGCGGAGATCGAGTGGGATTCGATGGTCTGGCCGTCCTCGTCCTGCAGCAGCATGGAGCGCGCGCCGTGCAGCACGCCGGGGCGGCCCTTGGTGATCGTCGCGGCGTGGCGCGGGGTGTCCGCACCCTCGCCGCCCGCCTCGAAGCCGACCAGGCGCACATCCTCGTCGTCCAGGAAGGCATGGAAGATGCCCATCGCGTTCGAGCCTCCGCCGACGCACGCGACCACGGCGTTCGGCAGGCGGCCGGTGAGCTCCTGCACCTGCTCGCGCGCCTCCTCGCCGATGATCTTCTGGAGGTCGCGCACCATCGCCGGGAACGGGTGCGGGCCCGCGACCGTGCCGAAGATGTAGTTGGTGTGCTCGACGTTCGTCACCCAGTCGCGCATGGCGTCGTTGATGGCGTCCTTGAGCGTGCGCGACCCGGTCTTGACGGCGACGACCTCGGCGCCGAGCAGACGCATCCGGGCGACGTTCAGCGCCTGGCGCTCGGTGTCGACCTCGCCCATGTAGATCGTGCACTCGAGCCCGAACAGGGCGGCGGCCGTCGCGGTGGCGACGCCGTGCTGGCCCGCGCCGGTCTCGGCGATCACGCGGGTCTTGCCGATGCGCTTCGTCAGGATGGCCTGGCCCAGCACGTTGTTGATCTTGTGCGAGCCGGTGTGATTGAGGTCCTCGCGCTTCAGGATGATGCGGGCGCCGCCTGCGTGCTCGGCGAACCGGGGCACCTCGGTGATGATCGACGGGCGGCCGGTGTAGCTGCGGTGGAGCTCATCCAGCTCGGCATGGAACGCGGGGTCGGCCTTCGCCTCCTCCCACGCCGCCGACAGCTCGTCGAGCGCTGCGACCAGCGACTCGGGGACGAACCGCCCGCCGAAGTCGCCGAAATACGGACCCTGCTCAGTGCGGAGGGACATCAGACTCCCAAGAACTCTTCAAGCGTCGCGACGGGGTCGCTCGTGACGAGCGCCTCGCCGACGAGCACCACATCGGCGCCCGCCGCTCGGTAATGCGCGACATCGTCGGCCGTCTTCACGGCCGACTCCGCCACGCGGATGACGCCGGAGGGGATGCTGCCGGCCAGGCGGCCGAACAGGTCCCGATCCAGCTCGAACGTCGTCAGGTCGCGGGCGTTGACGCCCACGAGGCCCGCGCCGGTGTCGAGGGCGCGGCTCAGCTCGTCGGCCGAGTGCGCCTCCACCAGCGAGGTCATGCCCAGCTCGGTGATCAGCTCGTGCAGCTCGACGAGCCGCTTCTGGTCGAGCGCGGCGACGATCAGCAGTACCAGGTCGGCCCCCGCGGCGCGGGCCTCGAACACCTGGTACGGATCGGCGACGAACTCCTTGCGCAGCACCGGGATCGAGACGGCCTCGCGGACCGCCTCCAGGTCGGCGAGCGAGCCGTGGAAGCGGCGCTCCTCAGTGAGGACGCTGATCGCGCTGGCCCCGCCGGTCTCGTACGAGACCGCCAGGGCGGCGGGATCCGGGATGGCGGCGAGCGACCCGCGGGACGGGCTGGCGCGCTTCACCTCGGCGATGATCTTGACGCGCTCCGCCGGGGCGAGCGCGGTCAGCGCATCGAGTGCGGCGGGCCGGGCGAGGGCCGCGGCCTCCACCTCGGCGAGCGGACGCTCGTCGCGTCTCCGCTCAGCGTCCTCGAGCGCGCCGGCGACGAGGTCGGCGAGCACGGATCAGTGCCCCTTCGGGGTGTACTTGTCGCCGCCGACGCCGTACCCGGCGCGCTTCATGACCCAGCCGACGATGAGGCCGATCACCGCGAGACCCGCAGCCGCCCAGACGATGATGGGGGCGTCGAAGAAGAAGGCGATGGCGCCGATGGTGAACGCGACCAGCATGATGATCACGGCTGTCCACGCCGCCGGCGAGTGACCGTGGCCTGGCTCGACTGACTCGCTGCTCATGGGACTCCTGCACGTCGGGTGCGCGCCGCCCGGCGCGCACGGGAATTTGGAACGCACCCAGTCTAGTGGGCGCTCACTTCCCCGCCGCCCTCCACGCGCCAGCCCCACCGTCGAGTCCGCAAACTTTGCACGGTTTCGCGGGCGCGGGCGTGCAAAGTTTGCGGACTCGACGGGGGTGGGAGGGCGTGCGGGAGGGGACGGACGGGAGGTCAGCGGGTGGGGTCGTCGCCGCGGGTGAGGTCGTCCCAGCTGTCGATCGCCGCGTCGCGGTCGAGGGTGGTGGGGGTCGCGGAGTCGGGCACGTCAGCGGCCGGCGCGTCAGTGTCCGGCGCGTCAGCGGCCGGCTCCTCGGCGGCGGCGCGGGCCTCGGCGTCGTCGGTGGGCTCCCCGTCGGCGAAGAGCTCGTCGGCGGGGCGCCCGTCCTCCCCCGCGAAGCGGGTCTGGTACTTGCGCGACGGACCGGGCCAGAGCCGCAAGAAGACGACGACCGCCGCGCTCGCCAGGATGACCAGGATGCCCGCCACGAGGGCAACCCACGGCCACAGCTCGATCGCGGACGAGTGCACCAGACGGCGGATCGAGGAGTCCCCGGCCACGCCGGTCGCCGTCGTGATCGCGGAGGACGACGCGCCCACCGCATCCGACACCGCGCTGATCGCCGAGATGAGCACGGAGACGCCGAGCAGCAGGCCGAGCAGAGCGAGCACGATCCGGAAGACCGGACCGGCGATCGCCAGCGCAGCGGTCAGCGCCAGCCCCGCGAGCGACAGGGCGGTCAGCGCTGGCGCGGCCACCGATCCCGCCACGCTGATCGTGGTCGAGTGCTCGGCCGTGTCGGTCAGCGTGATCGTGAACCACGGCTGGGTCGCCGCCAGCAGCGCGAGACCGCTCCCCACGAGGAGGAGCAGCATCGTGGAGTACTTGACGCGACGGCCGTTCACGCTCTCCGTCCTCACAGCACGCGCTTCATGGCGTTCGCCACGGCGACGGCGCGCAGCGGAGCCGCCGCCTTGTTCTGCGACTCCTGGAACTCGTTCTCGGGCACCGAGTCGGCCACCAGTCCCCCGCCGGCCTGCACCCGTGCGACGCCGTCCATGATCGTCGCGGTGCGGATCGCGATGGCGAGGTCCGCATCCCCGGCGAAGTCGAAGTACCCGATCACGCCGCCGTAGACGCCGCGCTGGATGGGCTCCAACTCGTCGATGATCCGCAACGCCATCGGCTTCGGCGCGCCCGAGAGCGTTCCGGCCGGGAACGTCGCGCGGAACACGTCGATCGCCGTCGCATCCGGCAGCAGGTCGCCCTCGACGGACGACACGATGTGCATGATGTGGCTGAACCGCTCGATGCGCATGAACTCCGTCACCTCGACGGTGCCCGCCTCGCACACCTTGAGCAGGTCGTTGCGGGCGAGGTCGACCAGCATCAAGTGCTCGGCGCGCTCTTTGTCGTCGGCGAGCAGCGACGCCTCCAGGTCCAGGTCCTGCTCCGGCGTGGCGCCGCGCGGACGCGATCCGGCGATGGGATGCGTGAATGCGCGTCCCTCCTGCACCTTCACCAGCGCCTCGGGCGACGAGCCCACGATCTGGTATGGCTCGCCGCTCGGCTTCTCCAGCGACAGCAGGTACATGTACGGGCTCGGGTTGAGCGCGCGGAGCACGCGGTAGACGTCGAGCGCGGGGGCCGTGCACTCCAGCTCGAAGCGCTGCGAGATGACGACCTGGAAGATGTCGCCGTCGACGATGCGCTCCTTGGCCGTGACGACCGACGACAGGAAGTCCTCCCGGCGCGTGCGGGAGATCGGCTCGGCCGGGATGCCGAGGTCGACGTCCTCCAGCCACGCCTCGGAAGGCTGCGCGAGCTCGCGCTGCATGCGGTCGAGACGTGCCTGCGCATCCGCCCACAGCGCGTCCGCGTCGGCGACGCCGTCGGCCAGCGCGTTGGCGACCAGCTTCACGGTGCCGGTGCGGTGATCCACGACGACGAGGTCGGCCACGAACGCGAGCGCCTGGCCGGGCACGTCGACATCGGCGGGCGGGGCGTCGGGCAGGCGCTCGATCTGCCGGATCGCCTCCCAGCCGATGAACCCGACGAGACCGCCGGTGAGCGGAGGGAGGCCCGGGATGCGGGCGGTCTGCCAGCGCGCATGCAGCGCCGCGAGAGCCTCCAGCGGCCGGAGGGAGGCCGCCGTGCCGAGGGCGCGCTCGGCGGGCAGGCCGTAGTCGAGCCAGTTCACGGCTTCGCCCTCCTGCGTGAGCACGCCGAACGACGACGCGCCGACGAACGAGAAGCGCGACCAGATGCCGCCCTGCTCGGCGGACTCCAGCAGAAAGGTGCCCGGCCGGCCGGCCGCGAGCTTCCGATAGATGCCGACCGGGGTCTCCCCGTCGGCGAAGAGCTCGCGGATCACCGGGACGACGCGGTGGTCGCCGACGAGTCCGTCGAAGGCGTTCCGGGTCGTCGTACCGCCCACGGTGTCGATCACAGGTCGGCCGCCTCGATCTCGGGGCTCGCGCCGACGACCGGCTCCAGCACATCCGCGTCGAAGCAGGTGCGTGTGCCGGTGTGGCAGGCCGCGCCGACCTGCTCGACCGTGACCAGCAGGGTGTCGCCGTCGCAGTCGAGCGCGGCGCCCTTCACGTACTGCACGTGCCCGGACGTGTCGCCCTTCCGCCAGTACTCCTTGCGGGAGCGCGACCAGAACGTCACCCGGCCCTCGCTCATGGTGCGGCGGAACGCCTCCGCGTCCATCCACCCCATCATCAGCACCTCGCGGGTGTCCCACTGCTGGATGATCGCCGGCACCAGCCCGGTGTCGGTGAAGCGGATGCGCTCCAGCACCGCGTCGGTCGTCGTCGCGTTCATCGGCGGACCTCCATCCCGGCCGCGGCCAGTTCGTCCTTCACCTGCTCGATCGTCAGCTCACCCTGGTGGAACACGCTCGCCGCGAGCACGGCGTCGGCTCCCGCCTGGATGGCCGGAACGAAGTGCTCCAGCGCCCCCGCACCGCCCGAGGCGATCACGGGAACGCTGCTCAGGGCGCGCATCTCGCGGATGAGCTCCAGGTCGAAGCCCTCCTTGGTGCCATCGGCGTCGATGGAGTTGACCAGCAGCTCGCCCGCGCCCAGCTCGATCGCGCGCGCCGCCCACTCCAGGGCATCGAGGTCGGTCTCCGTTCGGCCGCCGTGCGTCGTGACCACGAAACCCGACGGCGTCGCGGCCGAGCGCTTCACATCCAGCGACAGCACCAGCACCTGCGCGCCGAACCGGGCGGCGATCTCCGAGATCAGCTCCGGGCGCGCGATCGCGGCCGAGTTGACACCCACCTTGTCGGCGCCGTGGCCGAGGAGCTTTGCCACATCCTCGGGGCTGCGCACGCCGCCGCCGACGGTGAGCGGGATGAAGACCTGCTCGGCCGTCGCCCGCACCACGTCGTATGTGGTGGCGCGGTCGTCGACGGTCGCCGTCACATCCAGGAAGGTCAGCTCGTCCGCGCCCTGCTCGAAGTACCGCCGGGCGAGCTCGACCGGGTCGCCCTGGTCGCGCAGGTTCTGGAAGTTCACGCCCTTCACGACGCGGCCGGCGGCCACGTCGAGACAGGGGATCACCCGGACCGCGACGCTCATCAGATCCGCGCAGCGTGGATGGAGGTGACCAGGATGGCGCGGGCGCCCAGCTCGTACAGGTCGTCCATGATGTGGTTGGTCTGCTCGCGCTTGATCATCACGCGCACGGCCACCCACTCCGGCTCCCCCAGCGGAGAGACGGTCGGCGACTCGACGCCCGGCGTCAGCGCGACCGCCTTCTCGAGCAGTGCGACGGGGAGGTTGTAGTCGATCAGCACGTACTGGCGGGCGACCATGACGCCCTGCAGCCGGCGCACCAGCGTGTCCACCCCGGCGGCCGGCGACGGGGACGAGATGAGCACGGCCTCCGACTCCAGGATGACCGGTCCGAAGATCTCCAGCCCCTGCTTGCGGAGGGTGGAACCCGTCTCGACGACGTCGGCGACCGCGTCGGCGACGCCGAGCCGCACGGCCGACTCGACCGCGCCGTCGAGCTTGATCAGGGAGGTGCTGACACCGTGCTCGCCGAGGAACGCGCCGACGAGGCCCGGGTAGCTCGTCGCGACGCGCTTGCCCTCCAGGTCGGCCAGCTCGGCGAACACGCCGGCTGGGCCGGCGAACCGGAACGTCGACGCGGCGAAGTCGAGGGCGCTGATCTCGGCGGCGGGTGAGCCCGAGTCGAGCAGCAGGTCGCGGCCGGTGATCCCGACATCGAGCGCGCCGGAGCCGACGTAGGTGGCGATGTCACGCGGGCGCAGATAGAAGAACTCGACGCCGTTGCGGGCGTCGGTGACGATGAGCTCCTTCGGGTCGCGGCGGCCGACATAGCCGGCCTCGTGCAGCATCTGCGCCGCGGTCTCGGAGAGGGAGCCCTTGTTGGGGACGGCGATCTTCAGCATTCGCAGGTCTTTCGTGACGTGATCGGACGAGTGGATGGGCCTAGGTACGGCGAAAAGGCTGGTCCATCACAGATGTCGGTACACGTCGGCCGGCGTCAGCCCCTTGGCGAGGAGCAGGACCTGCAGGTGGTAGAGCAGCTGCGAGATCTCCTCGGCGGTGGCCTCGTCGGACTCGTACTCGGCGGCCATCCAGACCTCGGCGGCCTCCTCGACGATCTTCTTGCCGATGGCGTGCACGCCGGCGTCGAGCTCGCGGACGGTGCCGGAGCCCTCCGGGCGGTCCTGCGCCTTCTGCGCGAGTTCGGCGAAGAGGTCGTCGAAGGTTTTCACCTCTCCAGCGTACCGGTCCGCCCGAGCCGGTCGGACATTCGTGCCGAATGTGCGGTATGCCGCGCTGATTCCGCACATTCGGCACGAATGTGCGCGCCGCGGGTCAGCGTACGGGTCAGTGGAGGTGCGGCAGCGCAGCGGCACGGAGGGCCGCGATGCGGTCCGCCGGCTCTCCGCGGAAGACGCTGGAGCCCGCCACGAACGTGTCCGCCCCGGCCGCGGCCGCCGTGACGATCGTCTCCTCGGTGATGCCGCCGTCCACCTGCAGCCACACGTCGAGACCCCGCGCCTCGACGGCCTGCCGGAGCGCGTTCAGTTTCGGCATGGTCTCCGGCATGAACGACTGGCCGCCGAACCCCGGCTCGACCGTCATGACGAGCACCTGGTCGAACTCCTCCAGCAGGTCGAGGTAGGGCTCGACGCCGGTGCCCGGCTTGACCGCGATGCCCGCCCGCGCGCCGATCGAGCGCAGGCGGCGCGCCAGAGCGATGGGATCGTGCGCAGCCTCGGCGTGGAAGGTCACCGAGTACGCTCCGAGCTCCGCGTACCCCGGCGCCCAGCGGTCCGGGTCGTCGATCATCAGGTGCACATCCAGCGGGATGGGGCTCACATCCTGGATGCGGCCCACCATCTGCGGCCCGAACGTGAGGTTAGGGACGAAGTGGTTGTCCATCACGTCGACGTGCACCAGGTCGGCGGTCGCGATGCGCGCGACCTCGCTCTGCATGTTGACGAAGTCGGCGGCCAGGATGCTGGGGTTGATGCGGACACGCGGGTCGATCCGGTCGGCGGAAGGGGTCGAAGCCATGACTCCAGCCTAGGCGGAGCGCTTGCGGAGCAGCGCGACGAACATCCCGTCGGTGAGGTGCCGGTGCGGCCACAGCTGGACGGTGTCGCCTTCGCCCGCGAGATCGAGCCGTTCGACGGCGATGGACTGCAGGGTGTCGGCGGTCGCCTGCGGCTCGAGCAGGTCGCCGTGGCGCTCGCGCGCGTCGGCGACGACACCTCGGGTCTCGGCGAGGTGCGGCGAGCAGGTCACGTAGGCGAGCAGGCCGCCGGGCTTCAGAGCGGCGATGGCCGAGTCGAGCAGCGCCGACTGCAGCGCGGTCAGCTCGGCGACATCCCGTGGGCTCTTCCGCCAGCGCGCCTCCGGCCGGCGACGGAGCGCGCCGAGCCCGGTGCACGGGGCGTCGAGCAGGATGCGGTCGAACGCTTCGGGATGCTCGGCGCCGACGACCGTGCCGTCCAGCTCCCAGACCGGCACCTCCAGCGGCACCGGAGCGAGCGCGCGTCGCACCAGCTCGGCGCGGGCGGGGACCAGCTCGTTCGCGACCAGGGTCGCGCCGCCGGTCAGCGCCTCGGCGGCGAGCAGAGCCGCCTTCCCGCCGGGGCCGGCGCACAGGTCGAGCCAGCGCTCCCCCGGCCGCACCGGCTCCGCGCGGGTCAGCGCGAGGGCAGCCAGCTGCGAGCCCTCGTCCTGCACGCGGATGCGTCCCTCGGTCTTCTCCACGATCCCGAACGGGTCGCCGCCGCCGACGGTGAAGCCGGGAGGCGAGAAACGGTCGTCGCGCGCGTCGTCCGGCTTGTCGACGAGACCGGGCAGTGCGATGAGGTTGACCCGCGGCGCGGTGTTGTCGGCCTCCAGGAGCTGCTCCAACTCCTCCGCCCGGCCCTCGGCGTCGAGCGATCGGCGCAGCGCGCGGACCACCCAGACGGGATGCGAGTACAGCGCCGACAGGCGGTCGTCGTCGTTCTTCGCCCGCGACGCCACCTCATCCCGCCACTCGTCGGGAGTGTGGCGGCCGATCTCGCGCAGCACGCCGTTCACGAAGCCGGTACCCGAGCGGCTGCCGACGCTGCGCGCCAGCCCGACCGACTCGTTGACCGCCGCGTGCGACGGGACGCGCATCGACAGCAGCTGGTGCGCGCCCAGCCGCAGCACGTCGAGGAGGGGCGGGTCGATCCGGTCGACGTCACGGCCCGCCGCGATGGCGATGACCCGGTCGTAGTAGCCCTGCATCCGCAGCGTGCCGTAGGTCAGCTCAGTGGCGAGGCCGGCATCCGCCGGGGAGAGCCCGGCGCGGGCGATGCGCGTCGGAAGGAGGAGGTTGGCGTAGGCGTCGGAGTCGCTGACGGCCTGCAGCACGTCGAGGGCGACCTGGCGGGCGGGCTGGACGCGGGTCTGCGGCGGACCAGAACGCGGGCGGGGCCGGCGGTCGCGGTTGCGGTCATCGCGCGGCGCGTTCATGCGAACACCACCCCGGTCGATCCGGCAGCGGAGGAGGCCGACGCGGAGGCGACACCGCGCAGCCAGTCGGCGGCCGGCATCGCGCGCTTCCCGGCCGGCTGGACGGTGACGAGCTCCAGCGGAGCGGTCCCCGTCCCGACGAGCACCCGCTTGCCGCGCAGCTCGACCGCGCCGGGAGCCACGGGCTCCTCGCCGTCGGTCGTCCGCGCTTCGTGCACCTTGAACCGCTCGCCGTCCAGCAGCACGAACGCGCCCGGCTCCGGCGTCACGCCGCGCAGCCGCGCGGAGACCCGCTCGGCCGGTTCGGTGAGGTCGAGGCGCGCATCCTCGAGCGTCAGCTTCGGCGCCAGCGTGACTTCACCCTCCTGGGGCGTCGCGGCGGCCGTGCCCGCGGCCAGCGCGTCGGCGGTGTCGGCCAGCAGGGCCGCGCCCTCCTCGGCCAGGGCGGAGAGCAACTCGCCGGCCGTCTCATCCGGGCCGATGGGACGTCGCAGCTCGGCGTACACATCCCCCGCGTCGAGCTCCGGCACGAGATGGAAGACCGCCGCGCCGGTCTCGGTGTCCCCGGCGATCACGGCGCGCTGCACAGGCGCGGCGCCCCGCCAACGCGGGAGCAGGGAGAAGTGGAGGTTGACCCAGCCGAGGCGCGGAAGCGACAGTAGCGGCTCGCGCACCAGGCCGCCGTACGCCACCACCACGCCGAGGTCGGGCTGCAGGGCGGCGATGCGTTCGGTCACGTCGTCGCCGAGCCGGTTCGCCTTGATCACCGGTAGCCCGAGACGCTCTGCAGCCTCCGCGACGGGCGACGGGGTCAGCACGCGCTTGCGGCCGAGCGGCGCATCCTCACGGGTGACGACGGCGACCACCTCGTGCCGGGCCGCGACGGCCTCCAGGGACGGGAGGGCGACGGCCGGCGTTCCGGCGAAGACGATGCGCATGGAGAAGGTTCTTTCGGTTCGGGACGGCCACCCAGCCTACTCTGCGAAGCTCACGACCGGCCGCGAGCGGCGGCAGCCCGGGGTCGGCTCCTAGAGGATCTCGGGATCGTCGAAGCGCACCCGGAGCGTCGGCGCCGGACGGTAGCCCGGCCGTCCCGCCGGCGCGCGACGACGTCGGGTCGCGTTCTTCACGACGGCGGCACGGACGGACGCCGCGACGTCAGCGCCGTGCGCGTACTCGAACCGCAGCACGGCGCGGACGAGGTCGGGCCCGGAGCGGGCGGCGCGCGCCGATGGACCCTCCGCCTCCACCGGCGCGGGCCCCAGGACGTCGATGAGGAGGGAGCGGTCCACCGCATCCAGCACTTCGGTCACGGTGGCCTCCGACCCGGTGACCGAGGCGAGACGCACCGCGGGCGGGAAGCGCAGCTCGCGGCGGTCCACCAGCTCCTCGTGCGCGAACTCGACCAGGCGCCCGGTCGCGAAGTCGCGCGCCAGCGGTCCCCCGACGCCGACCAGGACGGTCGGGGCGCCGGGTGCGGCGAGCCCGGCCGCACTCTGCCACCAGCGCAGACAGTCCTCGGCGACGTGCAGGCTCTCGCGCGCCAGCATCCGCTCGCCGTCCAGCAGCAGCACCGCCTGGTACCCGCCCTCGGCGATCGGCTCGGCGCCACGGGTCGCGACGACGAGCGCGGGCGCCGACCCGACGCGCTGCACGGGATGATCGCCGTCGGCGAGGATGACGCGCGTGCCGGGGAACGCGCGTCCCAGCTCCTCCGCGGTGCGGCCCGAGCCGACGGTGACGAGCCGGAACCGCCGGTGCTCGCAGTGCTCGCACTGCCAGTCGGTCGCGAGCCGGCCGCAGACGGTGCACGACGGCGGCGAGCCCGCCCGCGTCTGGTGCAGCGCGCCCTTGCAGTTCATGCACCGCGCCGCCTGGCCGCAGTTCGCGCAGGCGATCACCGGAGCGTAGCCAGGGCGCCCGACCTGCACGAGCACCGGGCCGCGCGGCCGTCCGCTCTCGCCGTTGAGCGCCTCACGGGCGGCGCGCCAGGCTGTTGACGGGATGCGTGCGGCGCGGGCCATCGGCTCGGGCGCCTGCTGGTTGGCGGTGAGCACCACCTTGGGAGTCTGGATGCGCTCCGGCGCGATGTCGCGCAGCCAGCCGAGCTCCACCAGGCGCTGTGCCTCAACGCTGCGGATGTTGCCGCTCAGAACGAGTGCGCAGCCCTCGAGCTCCTGCCGGACGAGGGCCGCATCCCGCGTGTGCACGTACGGGCTCAGCGGCTCGGCGTGCAGAGGGTCGCTGTCCTCCCAGACCGCGATCAGGCCGAGCCGCTCGGCGGGGGCGTAGACGACCGAGCGGTTGCCGATGACGATGCGCGGGCCGGAGAGCGCCTCCAGGAAGCCGCGGTACCTGTCGGGGTTCGCCTGCCCGGCGTCGGCGCGCACGACCGCGTGCGCGGGCGCGCTGACCGCGAGTGCTGCGGCCAGCTGCTCCAAGTCGCGGTGATCGGGAACGGCGACGATCGCGGTGCGGCCGCCGCGCCAGCAGTCGGCGGCCAGCGTCGCCAGAGTGACCGCCCACTCGCCGACCCAGGTGCCGTCGGGCAACGGCACGAGACGCGGGATGGCGCGCAGCGCGATCCGCTCGTCGCGCGCGACCGCATCCTCCAGCACCCGCTCTCCGTACCCGCGCACCGCCACGGCCGCCCCCGACAGCTCCTGAGTTTTTCGGCCCTCCGATGGCGTGTCGGGCCGAAAAACTCCGGAACTGTCGGCGGCGGCGGATCGCGCCGAGAGCCACGCCTTCTCGACGCGCACCATCCGGCCGGGGACGGCCAGGCGCAGGATGTCGCTCGCCGTACCGGCGCTCCGATCCGCGAGCCGCCGCGCCAGCCGCCACACGCCGGGCGTGAGCACCTGCGCGGGCGAGACGACGGCCTCCAGCGGGCTCAACGTCCCGTCGTACCCGTCGTCCGGTTCGCCGACCTCGACCAGATAGCCGTCCGCGACGCGGCCTGCCGAGCGCAGCGGAACGCGCACGCGCACGCCCGGCTGCGCCTCGGCGGCGAGCTCCTCGGGGATGCTGTAGTCGAAGAGGTGGTCGAGCTGCGGGAGCGGCGAGTCGAGGACCACCCGGGCGACCCGTCCGGCCGCCGCCACCGCTAGATCCCCGCGGCCGAGCGCAGGTCGTCGACGCGGTCGAGCCGCTCCCAGGTGAACTCGGGGAGCTCGCGGCCGAAGTGCCCGTAGGTGGCCGTGCGCGCGTAGATCGGACGCAGCAGGTCGAGGTCGCGGATGATCGCGGCCGGCCGCAGGTCGAAGACGTCGCGGATCGCGCCGATGATGCGCTCCTCCGGAACCTTCGCGGTGCCGAAGGTCTCGACGTACAGCCCGACGGGCGCCGCCTTGCCGATCGCATACGCGATCTGCACCTCGAGCCGGTCGGCGAGGCCGGCGGCGACGGCGTTCTTCGCCACCCAGCGCATGGCGTACGCCGCCGAGCGGTCGACCTTCGACGGGTCCTTGCCCGAGAACGCGCCACCGCCGTGGCGGGAGGCCCCGCCGTAGGTGTCGACGATGATCTTGCGGCCGGTGAGGCCCGCGTCGCCCTTGGGGCCGCCGATCTCGAAGCGTCCGGTCGGGTTGATGAGAGTCCGGATGTGCGAGGTCTCGAGCCCGGCGGCGTGCATCACCGGGTTGATGACCTCCTCGATCACCTCCGCCTGCAGCTGCTCGTTGGAGACCTGGGGAGCGTGCTGCGTCGACAGCACGACCGTCTGCACCGACTTCGGCACGGCGCCCTCGTAGCCGATGGTCACCTGGGTCTTGCCGTCGGGCCGGAGGTAGTCGAGCGTCCCGTCCTTGCGGACGGACGCGAGACGCTCCGCGAGGCGGTGCGCGAGCCAGATCGGCAGCGGCATGTATTGCGGGGTCTCGGTGGTGGCGTAACCGAACATGATGCCCTGGTCGCCCGCGCCCTGACGGTCGAGGTCGTCGTGGCTCTGCTCCGCGCGCGTCTCGAGGGCGTTGTCGACGCCCTGCGCGATGTCGGGCGACTGCGCGCCGATCGACACGGACACACCGCATTGGGTGCCGTCGAAGCTGACGTCGGACGAGTCGTACCCGATCTCGACCAGCTTGTTGCGCACCAGGGCCGGGATCTCGACGTAGCCGTTCGAGGTCACCTCGCCGGCGACGTGCACGAGACCGGTGGTGACGAGGGTCTCCACGGCGGCGCGGCTGTGCGGGTCGACGGTGAGCAGCGCGTCCAGGATGCTGTCGGAGATCTGGTCGCAGATCTTGTCCGGGTGCCCTTCGGTGACGGACTCGGACGTGAAGAGACGCAGATCTGCCATTGTTCTCCCTGGTCGACGGGGCGCTTGTCTCACGACCGGACTCCTCCGGCGCAAGCGTGTTTACGCGATGACGTCGAGGATACGGTCGGCCACCGACAGCTTGCTGCCCGAGGCCTCCATCACTATATCGCCGCCCTTGCGCAGGACCACGACCTCATTGCTCTCCGTTGCGAAGCCCTGCGACCAGCCCACCTGATTGAGCACGAGGAAGTCGCTGCCCTTGGCGGCGAGCTTGGTGCGGCCGAGCTCGATGAGAGCCTGCGGGTCCGGCTCGGTCTCGGCCGCGAACCCGACGACGACCTGATCGTCGCGCTTGTGCGCGGAGAGCCCGGCGAGGATGTCGGGGTTGGCCACCAGCTCCAGCGTCAGGGTGTCGCCGTGGTCCGACTTCTTGATCTTGGCCTCGCGGGTCTCGGCCGGACGGTAGTCGGCGACGGCCGCCGTCATGACGACGACGTCGGCGGCGCGGGCGGCCTCCTCGACCGCCTCTTGCAGTTCGAGCGCGGTCTGCACCTCGATGAGCTCGACGCCCTCCGGCGGTTCCACCTCGAGGTGCGCGGCGATGAGCACGACGTCGGCGCCGCGAGCCTGCGCGGCACTGGCGATGGCGACGCCCTGTCGACCGCTGGACCGGTTGCCGAGGAAGCGGACGGGATCGAGCGGCTCGCGCGTCCCCCCGGCGGTGATGACCACGCGCTTCCCGGCGAGGTCCACGCCGCCGCGTGGGCGCCGGGCGGCCTCGTTGGCGCGGCGTCGCTCGGAGAGCACCACCACGTCGTTCACCGCGGGGGCCTCGGCCGCGGACCCCGCGGGAAGGGCGGCGGGCGCGTGAGCGGGGGCTTCGACCGCGCGCGGCATCGCCCCGGCGGCACGCAGGGCGGCCCGGACGATGACCTCCGGCTCCTCCATGCGGCCGGGGCCGGAGTCGGCGCCGGTCAGCTGACCGCTCGCCGGCCCGACGACCGTGACGCCGCGGCTGCGCAGAGTTGCGATGTTCGCGACCGTGGCCGGGTTCCGCCACATCTCCGTGTGCATCGCGGGCGCGATGACCAGAGGCGCGGTGGACGCGAGGACGGTGTTGCCGAGCAGGTCGTCTGCCAGGCCGGCGGCGAGCTTGGCGATGGTGTTCGCCGTGGCCGGTGCGATGACGATCAGGTCGGCCGACTGGCCGATCGCGACGTGACGGACCTCGGCGACGCCCTCGTACAGGTCGGTCGCGACCGGGTTGCGGCTGATCGCCTCGAGCGTCGGCCTGCCGACGAACCGCAGAGCGGCCTCCGTCGCGACCACGTGCACCGAGTGACCCTCGAGGACCAGGGCGCGGATGACACCGACGGCTTTATACGCAGCGATGCCGCCGGTCACTCCGACGACGATGGTCAATCGTGGGCTCAACGGCGGCACCTCTCCTCGGCCGGGGCCTCCCGGCTGCGGTCGTCCTGCGGTGTTGTCTTCTGCCTCTGTCTTACTCGGCGGCGATCGGCTTCAGGACGAGCTTGTCCTCGTTGATCTCGTGGAGCGCGACCGACAGCGGCTTGTCGTCGACGGACGAGTCGACCAGCGGGCCGACGTTGTCGAACAGGCTGCCCTCGTGGAGGTCGGCGTAGTAGTCGTTGATCTGGCGGGCCCGCTTGGACGCGAAGATCACGAGCGCGTACTTGGACTCGACGCGCGACAGGAGGTCGTCGATGGGCGGGTCGATGATGCCGTTGTTGCTGGTGGCCATGGATGCTCCTTGCTCTGGGCGATCGGGCGCTGGGCCGGATCGGACGACCGCGAGAGGCGGCCGAGGACGGTGGGCGCGCCGGCGACGGCGCGGAGGAAGGTCATGGACGCCCTGGCGCCGCACGGACCTTCATCAAGTCTACGACCTCGCGGGCCGCCTCGGCGACGTCGTGGTTGACGACCTTGTAGTCGAACTCGTCCTGGGCGGCCAGCTCGACCTTCGCCGTCTCCAGGCGTCGCTGCTGCTCGGCCGCATCCTCCGTGCCACGCCCGATGAGGCGCCGCACCAGTTCGTCCCAAGTCGGCGGGAGGAGGAAGATCAGGCGTGCCTCCGGCATCGACTCGCGCACCTGGCGGGCGCCCTGGAGGTCGATCTCCAGCAGCACGCTGCGCCCTGCGGCGAGGGCTTTCTCGATCGGAGCGCGCGGCGTGCCGTAGCGGTAGGCGTTGTGCACGGTGGCGTGCTCGAGCAGCTCGCCGGCGGCGATCATCCGGTCGAACTCGGCGTCGTCAACGAAGTAGTAGTTGATCCCGTCGACCTCGCCCGGGCGCGGCGCACGCGTGGTCGCGGAGACCGACAGCAGCACGTCGGGATAGTGCTCCCGGATGTAGGTGGAGACGGTGCCCTTGCCGACCGCGGTCGGACCGGCCAGAACGACCAGCCGGTTGCGCTGGCGCGCGCTGCGGTTCTCGCGCTCGATGAGGTACTGGCGCAGCCGGAGCCGCTGGTGGCGCCCCAGGCCGCCGAGGCGCTTCGCGGGCGAGATGGCGAGGCGGTCCAGCGCCTCCTGCATCTTCGTCGTGCCGATGGCGGGCACGCTGAGCAGGAACTCGGTCACCCGCAGCCGCCCCTCGACACCCTCCGGGTCGGCGGTCGCGCGGTCGAGCACGACGAGCGGCGACACCTCGCGCGACGCGATCGCGGCCTTCACCGCGGCACGTGCGCGGCGCGCGGCGACGGCGGCCTGCGAGGCGGCCTGACGGTCGACCTCGGGCGGTGCGGGGCGCAGGGAGGCGGCCTCCCGGGTGGATGCGGCCTCAGACATGCGCGGACCGCACCTCCTCGGCGCGACGCGCGATCGCGTCGGCCAGACCCGTAGGCCCTGCCGTGAGGAGCCCGCGCGACTCGCTGACGATCACACCGGCCGCGAGCGAACCGAACAGCCGCGGCGCATCCTCGACCCGGGCGCCCTGGTGCCCGAATCCGGGCGCGAGCACCGGGAGTGCAGGTGTCCGCTCCCCCGCCGTCGCCACATCGATCCCGTAGTGGGCGAGCTCGACGGTCGCGCCGAGCACCAGCCCGACCGATCCGAAGGGCGCGCCGCCCGGCTGCTCCTGATTGAACGAATGCACGTCTTCGATGATCGCACGAGCAACGGACTGTCCCGCCCGCAGCCCGGAGCGGACGACGGCCTGCTGCACATCCGCCGCCTCCGGGTTGGAGGTCGCGGCCAGGACGAAGAGTCCCTTGCCGGCCCGCTCCCCCAGCGCCATGGCGTCGGCGAGCGACCCGACCCCCTGGTAGGCGGCGACGGTCATCGCGTCGGCCTCCAAAGGAGACCCGGGAGTCAGCCACGCCTCCGCGTAGGCCGTGACGCTCGTGCCGATGTCGCCGCGCTTGACATCGGCGATCACCAGGAGACCGGCGGCACGAGCGGCGGCCAGCACCTCCTCCAGCGCTCCGTAGCCCGCGGCGCCGAAGCGCTCGAAGAAGGCCACCTGCGGCTTGACGATCCCCGCCCGGCCGGCTGCGGCCTCCACCACCGTGAGCCCGAAGGAGCGGAGGCCGTCGGCCGACGCCGGGAGCCCCCAGGCCTCGAGCAGGTGCGCGTGCGGGTCGATGCCGACGCACAGCCGCCCCTCCTCGGCGAACACCCCCGCGAGGCGCTCCCCGAACCGCGCCCCGCGCCCGGCCGACGGCTCCTGAGTTTTTCGGCCCGCCACCGGCGTGTCGGACGGAAAAACTCCGGAACTGTCGGCTGCGGGAGCAGGGGTCGTCATGCTCGGGCGGCCCTCTCGACGGCGTACTCCTGGAGGGACTTCACGTCGAAGCCCTCGCGGATGGCGTCCAGCGACGCGACAGCGGCGCTCAGCTCGGCGATGGTCGTGAAGAGCGGCTTGTCCGCCGCGACCGCCGCGGCACGGATCTCGTACCCGTCGGCGCGGGCGGACCGCCCGCTCGGGGTGTTGATCACCACATCCACCTCGGCACGGTTGATGATGTCGACGATCGAGTCGCCGCCGCTCTCCTGGGCCTCGCTGTGCTTGCGCACGATGCGGGCCGCGATGCCGTTGCGGTTCAGCACCTCGGCCGTTCCCTCGGTCGCGACGATCTCGAAGCCGAGCTGGTGCAGCCGGAGCACCGGGAGCACAACAGCCCGCTTGTCGCGGTCGGAGACGGACACGAACGCTGTCCCGCCGAGCGGCATGCCGCCGTACGCGGCCGACTGGCTCTTCGCGAACGCCGTCGGGAAGTCCTTGTCGATGCCCATGACCTCACCGGTCGAGCGCATCTCCGGGCCGAGCACCGAGTCGACGACCGTGCCCTCCTTCGTCCGGAACCGCTTGAACGGCAGCACGGCCTCCTTCACGGCGACCGGCGAGTCCATCGGGATGCGCGAGCCGTCCTGATCGGGCAGCAGACCCTCGGCGACCAGGTCGGCGATCGTCTCGCCGACCATGATGCGCGAGGCCGCCTTGGCGAGCGGGATGCCGAGCGCCTTCGAGACGAACGGTACCGTCCGCGACGCGCGCGGGTTGGCCTCGAGCACGTAGAGCACGCCCGCGCCGATCGCGAACTGCACGTTCAGCAGGCCGCGCACGCCGATGCCCTCGGCGATCTTCCGTGTGGCCTCGCGCACGCGGTCGATCTCGCGGCGGCCGAGCGTGATCGGCGGGAGGGTGCACGATGAGTCGCCGGAGTGGACGCCGGCCTCCTCGATGTGCTCCATCACGCCGCCGATGTACAGCCGCTCGCCGTCGAACAGGGCGTCGACGTCGATCTCGATCGCGTCGTCGAGGAAGCGGTCGACCAGCAGTGGATGCGACGGGCCGACGATGCCCTGGCCCGCGACCCGCTCGAAGTAGTCGGCGAGCGACGCGCTGTCGTACACGATCTCCATGCCACGACCGCCGAGAACGAAGCTCGGACGCACCAGCACCGGGTAGCCGATCTGCTCGGCGACGTGCGAGGCGCTCGGGAAGTCGACGGCGGTGCCGTTGCGCGGAGCGACCAGACCGGCGTCGTCGAGGATCCCGGAGAACAGTCCGCGCTCCTCCGCCAGGTCGATGGCCTCCGGCGTGGTGCCGAGGATCGGGACGCCCGCGGCCTCGAGGCCCTTGGCGAGCCCCAGCGCCGTCTGCCCGCCGAGCTGCACGACCACGCCGACGAGCTCGCCGGACTGCGACTCCGCGTGGATGATCTCCAGCACGTCCTCCAGCGTCAGCGGCTCGAAGTAGAGCCGGTCGCTGGTGTCGTAGTCGGTCGACACCGTCTCCGGGTTGCAGTTGATCATGATCGTCTCGAACCCGGCGTCGTGCAGCGCGAACGACGCGTGCACGCACGAGTAGTCGAACTCGACGCCCTGCCCGATGCGGTTCGGCCCGGAGCCCAGGATGACGACCTTGCGCTTGTCGCTCGGCTCCACCTCGGTCTCCAGGTCGTAGCTGGAGTAGTGGTACGGCGTGAGCGCCGGGAACTCGCCAGCGCAGGTGTCCACCGTCTTGTACACCGGCCGGACACCGAGGATGTGACGCACCTCGCGCACGTCCGCCTCGCCGAAGCCGCGCAGCTCGCCGATCTGCGCGTCCGAGAACCCGTGGTCCTTGGCGTAGCGCAGCGTGTCGGTGTCGAGCGTCGGGGCGTCGCGGATCTGGTCGGCGACCTCGTTGATCAAGACGATCTGGTCGATGAACCAGGGGTCGATCTTCGTGGCCTCGAACACCTGCTCCGGCGTCGCGCCGAGGCGCAGCGCCTGCTGGACGTCGACGATGCGGCCGTCGGTCGGCGTCGCGATCGAGTCGAGCAGCTCGTCCACGGTGCGCGTCTGCGGCCCCCAGTGGAACGACGAGCCGCGCTTCTCGAGCGACCGGAGCGCCTTCTGCAGCGCCGAGCTGAAGCTGCGGCCGATGGCCATCGCCTCGCCGACCGACTTCATGGTCGTCGTCAGCGTCGGGTCGGCGGCGGGGAACTTCTCGAACGCGAATCGCGGGACCTTGACGACGATGTAGTCGAGCGTCGGCTCGAAGCTCGCCGGGGTCACCTTGGTGATGTCGTTCGGGATCTCGTCCAGCCGGTAGCCGATGGCGAGCTTCGCCGCGATCTTCGCGATCGGGAAGCCGGTCGCCTTCGACGCGAGCGCCGAGGAGCGGGAGACGCGCGGGTTCATCTCGATGACGATGATGCGGCCGTTCTCCGGGTTCACCGCGAACTGGATGTTGCAGCCGCCGGTGTCGACGCCCACCGCGCGGATGATGTCGATGCCGATGTCGCGCATCCGCTGGTACTCGCGGTCGGTCAGCGTGAGCGCCGGGGCGACCGTGATCGAGTCGCCGGTGTGCACGCCGACCGGGTCGACGTTCTCGATGGAGCAGACGACGACCGTGTTGTCGGCCGTGTCGCGCATGAGCTCGAGCTCGTACTCCTTCCAGCCGAGGATCGACTCCTCCAGGAGCACCTCGCTGGTCGGGCTCTGGTGGATGCCGTCGCCGGCGATGCGGCGGAGCTCCTCCGGGGTGTGCGCGAAGCCCGAGCCGAGTCCGCCCATCGTGAACGAGGGCCGGACCACGAGCGGGTAGCCGAGGTCCTCGGCGAACTCGAGGGCCTCATCCACCGTGTGGGCGATGTGCGAGCGCGCGACCTCGGCGCCCGCCTCCACGACGAGCTCCTTGAAGATCTGGCGGTCCTCGCCCTTCTGGATCGCCTCGAACTTCGCGCCGATCAGCTCGACGCCGTACTTCTCGAGGATGCCGTGCTCGTGCAGCTGCATGGCCGCGTTGAGCGCCGTCTGTCCGCCCAGGGTCGGGAGGATCGCGTCCGGGCGCTCCTTGGCGATGATCGTCTCGATGACCGGCCAGGTGATCGGCTCGACGTAGGTCGCGTCGGCGAAGTCGGGATCGGTCATGATCGTCGCCGGGTTGGAGTTGACGAGGATGACGCGGACGCCCTCCGCCTTCAGCACGCGGCAGGCCTGGGTGCCGGAGTAGTCGAACTCGACCGCCTGGCCGATGACGATCGGCCCGGAGCCGATGACCAGGACCGACTGGATGTCTTGGCGTTTGGGCATCAGGCGTTCTCCTGGTTCTCGGTGCTGGCGGACCGGTCGGCGTGCTGCGCCCTGACCATGTCCAGGAAGCGGTCGAAGAGGTAGTTGGCGTCATGCGGGCCCGCGGCAGCCTCGGGGTGGTACTGCACGCTGAAGGCGTTCAGGTCGAGGCAGTTCAGGCCCTCGACGACGTTGTCGTTGAGGGAGAAGTGGCTCACCTCGACGCGGCCGAAGCCGGCGGGCGAGTCGAAGGACGCGTCGATCGGCGCCTTCACCGCGAAGCCGTGGTTCTGCGCGGTGATCTCCACACGGCCGGTGCGCTTGTCGAGCACCGGCTGGTTGATCCCACGGTGACCGAACGGCAGCTTGTAAGTGTCGAGGCCGAGCGCGCGGCCGAGCAGCTGATTGCCGAAGCAGATGCCGAAGTACGGCAGCCCGGCGCGCAGGGTCTCCTGCAGGAGCGCGACATGCTTGTCGGAGGCCTGGGGGTCGCCGGGGCCGTTCGAGAAGAACAGTGCAGAGACGCCGAGGTCGAGCACATCCTGCGCGGACACCTGCTGCGGGAGGACGTGGACGTCGAGCCCGCGGGCGGCGAGGTTCTCCAGCGTGGACTTCTTCACGCCGAGGTCGAGGACGGCCACCGAGCCGACCTTCTCGCCGACGGCCGGGACGGTGTACGGCTCGATCGTCGACACCTCGGCCGAGAGGTTGCGGCCCTTCATGGGCGCTCCGGCGAGCACCAGGTCCAGCTGCTCGCTGTCGCTCAGCGCGAAGTCGTCGCCGGAGAAGACGCCGGCGCGCATGGCACCGGCCGAACGGATGTGACGGGTCACGGCGCGCGTGTCGATGCCGCTGATCCCGACGACGCCCTGGGCGACCAGGTCGTCGTCGAGGCTCCGCTGGGCGCGGAAGTTGGAGACGACGCGGCTGGGCTCGCGCACGACGTAGCCGGCGACCCAGATCCGGCGCGACTCCATGTCCTCGTCGTTCGTGCCGGTGTTGCCGATGTGCGGCGCCGTCATGAGGACGATCTGGCCCGCGTACGACGGGTCGGTCAGCGTCTCCTGGTACCCGGTCATCCCGGTGGCGAACACGGCCTCGCCGAGCGTGCGCCCGCGGGCGCCGTAGGCCCGGCCGACGTACCGTTTTCCGTCTTCGAGGACGAGCACTGCGGGTTCTGCAGCGAGCACGTCACACCTCCTTGTCGTTCGGGCGGTCGACGCCCGTCGTGTCGTCGCCGGTGGTCTCCGCACCGGCCGTGCCTGCGGTGTCCGACCGCGGCACGAGATCTTCGATGGCCGCGGCGAGCTGCGCGCGGCCGGCCGGGTCGACGACCCGGACGTAGCTGTCGGCGGCCGTGCCGCCGCTGGTGGTCCAGCCGAGGCGGAGCAGGCCGTCCTTCTCGACGACGCGGTCGATGGCGACGCTCGCGGCGCCGATGCCGGTGACGACGGCGGCCGGGATGAACACCGGCTGCTCCCCCGTCACCGCGAGCTCGACGCCCTCCGGCCGGACGGTCACCGTCGCCGTTCCGCGGAACGCCAGCCCCGGCAGGGTGAGCCGCTCCAGGGGCTGACCGGCGCGGGTCGTCGCAACGTACAGCACCTCGGTGGAGGCGGTCGGCGCGCTCAGCGTTCCCGGGATGGAGTAGCCGCCGCCGGATGCCGTGTCGCGCCGCAGGCGCCGACGCCAGCCGACGACCGCCAGTGCGAGCACGATGACGACGACCGCGAGGATCCCGAGGGTGGGGAGCACCTTATCCATGCGCCGTCACCCCCGCTCCTGCGGCCAGCCGCTCGGCGTCGACCACGGCGCCGTCGAGCACGGTCGCCCGGCCCTGGTGGAAGGTCGCCACGACACGTCCGGGCAGCGTCAGCCCGAGGTAGGGCGAGTTGACGCCCTTGCCCGCGAGGTCGCCGGTCGAGAACGTGCGCGACGCGGTCGGGTCGTAGAGGAAGAGGTTCGCCGCAGCGCCCGCGGCAAGCGGCACGCCGTGGCCGTCCAGCCGGCCGATCTTCGCCGGGGTGGCGGACAGGACACGCGCGATGTCGGCCCAGCCGAGCATCCCGTTGTCCACGACCGATGCCTGCACCACCGAGAGCGCCGACTCGAGGCCGACCATGCCGAACGCGGCGGCATCCCACTCGCAGTCCTTCGACTCGACGGGATGCGGAGCGTGGTCGGTGGCGACGATGTCGATCGTGCCGTCGGCAAGCCCTGCGCGGAGCGCCTCGACGTCCTCCCGGCTGCGCAGCGGCGGGTTCACCTTGTAGCGCGCGTCATAACCGGTCGCCAGCTCCTCGGTGAGAGCGAGGTGGTGCGGCGTGACCTCGGCGGTCACGTCGATGCCGCGGGCCTTCGCCCAGCGGATCACGTCGACGCTGCCGGCCGTCGAGACGTGGCAGACGTGCAGGCGCGAGCCGACGTGCTCGGCGAGGAGCACATCCCGGGCGATGATCGACTCCTCGGCCACCGCCGGCCAGCCGGCAAGACCCAGCTCGCCCGAGAGCGCGCCCTCGTTCATCTGGGCGCCCTCGGTCAGGCGCGGCTCCTGGGCGTGCTGAGCGATGACGCCGTCGAACGCCTTCACGTACTCCAGCGCCCGGCGCATCAGCAGCGGGTCGGAGACGCACTTGCCGTCGTCGGAGAACACCCGGACGCGGGCACGGGACTGCGCCATCGCGCCCAGCTCGGCGAGGCGCTCGCCCTCCAGGCCCACCGTCACGGCGCCGATCGGGCGGACGGTCGCGTAGCCGGCGGCCTCGCCGAGGCTCAGCACCTGCTCCACCACGCCAGCGGTGTCGGCCACCGGCGACGTGTTCGCCATGGCGAACACCGCCGTGAAACCGCCCGCGGCGGCGGCGCGGGTACCGGTCAGGACGGTCTCGCTCTGCTCGTAGCCGGGCTCGCGCAGGTGCGTGTGCAGGTCGACCAGTCCGGGCAGCGCGAGCAGCCCGTCCGCGTCGATCGCCGTCGCGCCCGCGGCGCTCAGCCCGGTACCGGTCTCCACGATCCGGCCGCCCTCGACCAGAAGGTCGGTCCGGGTGCCGTCGGCCAGCGTCGCGCCGCCGATCAGGAATCTCTCGTCCACACTCACCTCACACCGCCGGGCCGTACCTGTTCGGGACCTGCACCCGACAGCAGCAGGTACAGGGCTGCCATCCGCACGGAGACGCCGTTCGCGACCTGCTCCCGGACCGTCGAGCGCGGGGAGTCCGCGGCCGCGGCCGAGATCTCCAGCCCACGGTTCATCGGTCCCGGGTGCATCACAATGCTATCGGCCCGCAGCCGGCCCAACCGTTCCTCGTCCAGCCCCCAGCGTCGCGTGTATTCGCGTGTGGTCGGGAAGAACGCGGCGTTCATCCTCTCGGCCTGGATGCGGAGCATCATCACGACGTCGGGTCCCTCCGCGATCGCCGCGTCGAGGTCGTAGCCGACCGAGGCCGGCCAGCCGGACACATCCACCGGCAGCAGGGTCGGTGGTGCGACCAGCGTGACGTGGGCGCCGAGCGTGCGCAGCAGCCACACGTTCGAGCGCGCGACGCGCGAGTGGAGGATGTCGCCGACGATCGCGACGCTCACGCCGTCGAGGTCCTTGCCGCGCGATGCGGTGCCGTGGAGGCGGCGGCGCATCGTGAACGCGTCGAGCAGCGCCTGCGTCGGGTGCTCGTGCGTGCCGTCGCCGGCGTTGACGATACCCGCGTCGATCCAGCCGCTCGCCGCGAGGGTCTGCGGAGCGCCGGACGACCCGTGACGGATCACCACGGCGTCCGCGCCCATCGCCTGCAGCGTCTGGGCGGTGTCCTTGAGGCTCTCGCCCTTCGAGACGCTGGAGCCCTTCGCCGAGAAGTTGATCACATCGGCCGAGAGGCGCTTCGCGGCGGCCTCGAACGAGATGCGCGTTCGCGTGGAGTCCTCGAAGAACAGGTTGACGACGGTCTTGCCGCGCAGGGTCGGGAGCTTCTTGACCTCGCGGTCCTGCACATCCGCCATGTCCTCGGCGATGTCGAGCAGCCGGATGGCGTCCTCGCGCGGGAGGTCGCGAGTGGAGAGCAGGTGCCTCATGCGTCGGCCTCCTGCGTCGCGTTCGGTTCGGCGTTCGGGTCCTCGATGGTGACCGACTCGTCGCCGTCGACGTCGGCGAGCCGCACGTAGATGCGCTCCGACGCGGCCGACGGCAGGTTCTTGCCCACGAAGTCGGCGCGGATCGGCAGCTCGCGGTGCCCGCGGTCGACCAGCACCGCGAGGCGCACGGCCCGGGGCCGGCCGAGGTCGCTCACCGCGTCCAGGGCTGCGCGGATGGTCCGGCCCGAGAACAGCACGTCGTCGACCAGCACGACGGTCTTCCCGTCGATCGGCCCCGGCAGCGAAGTGGGCTGCGGCGTGCGGGTGGGATGCCGCGAGAGGTCGTCGCGGTACATGGTCACGTCGAGCGCGCCCACGATGTCCGCCAGCGACGCGATGGCCGCCGGTTCGATGCGCTGGATGTTCTCGGCGATCCGCCGCGCGAGCACGACGCCGCGAGTCGGGATCCCGAGGATCACCAGGTCGTCCGTTCCCCGGTTGGACTCCAGGATCTCGTGAGAGATCCGAGTCAACGCCCGGGCGATGTCAGCCTGTTGCAGCACGGTGCGCGCTGTCATGCCGACCTCCTTCCCCGCCTCACAGGACGGCTCTTAAAGGATGCCTACGTCGCCCACCCTATCAGCCTCCCGCCGCCAGTCTGCTTCAGGCGCGCACCGTCCGCTCACCCGCACGGCCCCCCACAGTCCGTAACGGAGGAGATGAGAGGTGACACGCCGCACGGATGCACGAAACGGAGGAGCCGGAGGGCTTGCGCCCGGCGATCTCCTCCGTTTCAGACGGGTCAGTGGTCGGCGAGGAACGCGGTGAACGCCTTCTTGTCGGTGATGCCGCCGGGATACTGCTTGCCGTTCACGAGCACCGTCGGGGTCCCCTTGATCGTGTCGAGCACCTTGGTGCCGTCGACCTCGATCGGGCCCTTCTGCGAGTGCGCGGTGTTCGCCTGCGCCCACGCCTGGTACGGGCCGCTGTCGGCAAGGCACGAGGTGATGTCCCCCGCACCGGCGTCGCTCGCGCGCTTCGCAAGCTGCTTGTCGGTGAGCCCGTCGGAGTTCTCCTCCGGCTGGTCGGTGAACAGCGCCTGGTAGAACGGCAGCACCGCGCTCCGGTCCGTCACGGCGACGCAGGTCAGCGCCGCGGCCGCCCTGGTCGAGTATCCGGTGCCGTTCGATGCGGCGTCAAGGAAGGTCAGAGGGTGCAAGCGGAGCGTGATCGACCCGTCGTCGACGGCCTTCGCCAGCGTCTCACCGTTCGTCTGCTCGAACGCGCCGCACACCGGGCACATCGCGTCGAACCAGATGTCGACCTTCTTCTCGCCGTCACCCGCGGTGATGAAGCGGCCGTCGAAGTCGACAGCGCCATCCGTGCCCGTCGGAGGCTTGTCGGTGGCCACCGGGACATTGGATGCTCCGCCCAGCAGCGAGCACGCCGCGACGCCGGAGACGATGCCGACCGCCAGCACGGCGGCAGCCGCCGCGCGGGCGACCCGGCGACGCAGGCTCGTCCGCACGCTGCTCACACCGACCTCGTTTGGGCGATCTTGGCGAGCAGCCCGTTGACGAAACCGGCCGAGTCATCCGTCGAGAGCACCGTGGCCGCCTCGACCGCCTCGGAGATCGCGACACCCTCGGGCACCTCGTCGTTGAACAGCACCTCCCACACGCCGATGCGCAGGATCGCGCGGTCGACGGCGGGCATGCGCGCCAGCGTCCAGCCCTGCGCGTACGTCTCGATCAGCTCGTCGATCTCGTCCTCGTGCTCGATGACCCCGTCGAGGATCTCGCGCGCATACAGCCACGACGCCTCGCGCGCAGGCTCGTTCGCCGCGCGCTCGGCCTCGGTCGCCAGCGCCTGCCGGAGCGGCGTCTGCCGCAGGTCGGCGCTGTAGAGCACGTCGAGCGCGCGCTTGCGCGCCTTCGTCCGAGCGCTCATTCAGTCGTTGACGCGGCCGAGGTAGTCGCCCGTGCGGGTGTCGACCTTGACCTTGGTGCCGGTCTCGAGGAACAGCGGGACCTGGATCTGGTAGCCGGTCTCGACCGTCGCGGGCTTGGTGCCGCCGGTGGAGCGGTCGCCCTGGAGGCCCGGCTCGGTGTAGGTGATCTCGAGAACGACGGAGGCGGGGAGCTCGACGTACAGAGGCGAGCCCTCGTGCAGCGCGACCGTGACGTTCTGGTTCTCGAGCATGAAGTTGGCGGCGTCGCCGACGACCGGGCCCGGGATGGTGATCTGGTCGTAGTCGGACGTGTCCATGAACACGAAGTCGGCGCCGTCCTGGTACAGGTACTGGTAGTCGCGGCGGTCGACGTTGGTGATCTCGATCTTGGCGCCGGCGTTGTAGGTGCGGTCGACCGTCTTGCCCGTCGTGACGTTCTTCAGCTTGGTGCGGACGAACGCGCCGCCCTTGCCCGGCTTGACGTGCTGGAACTCGATCACGGTCCAGAGCTGTCCGTCGATGCTGAGGACGACGCCGTTCTTGATGTCAGCGGTTGAGGCCAAGGGGATGTTTCCGTTCGCTCGATGAGAAGTTTCGGGTGGTGCAGGCTTCGCTACGGGAAGCGGCCCACGGTCGGCCGCGCACGGCGGCCCCCAGAGATTCTAGACGTCAGCGGGCGTTTCGGCGAATGAACGCCAGCGCCAGCCGGTACGACTCGAAGCCGAACCCGGCGATGACGCCGGTCGCCACAGCGCTCAGCACGCTGGTGTGGCGGAACTCCTCGCGGGCGTGCGGATTCGACAGGTGCACCTCGATCACGGTGCCTCCCGCCTTCGTCACGAGCGACACCGCATCCCGCACGGCGTAGGAGTAGTGCGTCCACGCCCCGGCGTTCAGGATGACGGGCGCACCCGTGTCCGCCGCCTCGTGCAGCCACCGCAGCAACTGACCCTCGTCGTCGGTCTGGCGCAGGTCGATGGTGTCGTCGCCGGCGTCCTCCGCGAGGACGACGCGCAGGTCGTCGAGGGTACCGGAGCCGTAGACGTCGGGCTCGCGGGTGCCGAGGCGCCCCAGGTTGGGGCCGTTGAGGACGAGGATGGTCGTCACGTCACTCCTCCCCGTCCTTGAGCGGGCGCACACGTACCGCCGACCAGGTGTCGTCGACCGCGATGTTGCTCACGCCACGCCAGCCGTAGGCGCGCGCCTCGCCCGCGACCACGTCGCGGTTGACGTCGGCGCGCCCGCCCTTCGGGTACACGACCCAGACGGCGCGCGCGCCGGACGCCACCGGCAGCTGCTCGGCATAGCGCGCCAGCAGCTCGTCGCGCGTCCGGACCACGGTCGCCAGGATCGCGGCGGACGCCACCGGCGCCTCGGTCGCACCGTCCGGGAGCGCGCCCAGCAGTGCGCGGTCGCCGTCCTCTGCGACCACCAGCGCGATCCCGTCGCCGGGCTTCGCCTGGAACCTCTGCAGCACGGTCTTCTCGCTCACGAGCCCACCTCCTGGTATGCGGCGAACAGCAGGCTCTGATCGGGGCCGGCCAGCACGGTGGGCCGGGCGACGTCGTCGAGCACGATGAACCGCAGCATACTGCCCCGGGCCTTCTTGTCGCGCTGCATCGTGGCGAGCAGGGTCTGCCAGCGGCCCAGCGGATACGAAACCGGCAGGGTCAGCGACTCCAGGATGCGGCGGTGCCGGTCGACGACCTCGTCGCTCAGCCGCCCGCTCAGCCGGGCCAGCTCCGCCGCGAAGACCATCCCGACCGAGACGGCGGCCCCGTGGCGCCACTGGTATCGCTCGGCGTGCTCGATGGCGTGCCCGAGGGTGTGGCCGTAGTTGAGGATCTCGCGGAGCCCCTGCTCGGTGAAGTCCTCCCCCACGACCCGCGCCTTGATGCCGATGGACAGCTCCACCAGCCGGCGCAGTTCCGGCGTCTCCGGGTCGGTCGCCCGGTCGACGTCGGCCTCGATGATGTCCAGGATCTCCGGCTCGGCGATGAACCCGTACTTCACGACCTCCGCGAAGCCGGCGAGGATCTCGTTCTTCGGCAGGGATGTGAGCGTGTCGAGGTCGCAGATCACGGCGTCCGGCGCGTAGAACGCCCCGACGAGGTTCTTGCCCTCCGCGGTGTTGATGCCGGTCTTGCCGCCGACCGCCGCATCCACCATCCCGAGCAGCGTCGTCGGGACCTGGATCAGCTTCACGCCGCGCAGCCAGGTCGCGGCCACGAATCCGGCCAGGTCGGTGACTGCGCCGCCGCCGAACCCGATGACGGCGTCCGAGCGGGTGAAGTCGGCCTGCCCCATGATGCCCCAGAGGAACGACGCCACCTCGACGCGCTTGGCCGCCTCCGCGTCCGGCACCTCGGCGAGCAGCACCTCGTAGCGCCCGACGAGCGACTCGCGCAGTTCGGCGGCCGCAGCGCCCAGCGTCGGCGGGTGCACGACGAGCACCTTGTTGACCGCGTTCCCGAGGTGGTCGGCGAGCTCCAGCCGGAGTCCGCGGCCCACGATCACCGGGTACGGATGCGCACCGGGGACCAGGATCTCGGTGGGGGCGTCGGTCATGCGTGTCCTTCCTTCTGCGACTCGACCCAGGTCGCGATCTCCTCGACGATGGTGTCGATGGGACGGGACGAGGTGTCGGCCGTGTAGTCGGCGAGCGAGTGATAGAGGTCGCTGCGCGCGGCGACGAGGCGCTTCCACGACTCGAGGTCGGTCACCAGCGGCCGCTTGGAGTTGTCGATGCGGCGGGCGATCGCCTCCGGGCGCACGGTCAGCAGCACCACGCGGGTCTCGGCCAGGTCCGCCTGCGTCGCGGGGTCGAGCACGGCTCCCCCGCCGAGTGAGACGACACCCGGTTCACGCACTGCCTCGGCGACCGCTGCCCGCTCCAGCTGGCGGAAGTACGGCTCCCCGTGCTCGGCGAACAGAGCAGGGATGGGGCCGTGCTGCGCCACCACGACGGCGTCCGTGTCGACGAACGGCAGGTGCAGCCGGCGCGCGAGACGCTTGCCGACCCGCGTCTTGCCGGCCGCGGGCGGGCCGATCAGGACGACGGGCGTCGTGAGCTCGGACGACACGGCGTCAGGCGTAGGGGGCGCTGACGCGCTCGGTCGTGAGGTTCTCCGGGATGCTGGCCAGGTACGCGTGGAGGTTGCGGGCCGTCTCGCCGATCGAGTCGCCGCCGAACTTCTCGAGCACGGCGTTCGCGAGGACGAGAGCGACCATGGCCTCCGCCACGACTCCGGCGGCCGGAACCGCGCAGACGTCGGAGCGCTGGTGGTGCGCCGGTGCGGCCTCGCTTGTCGCCACATCCACTGTGCGCAGCGCGTGCGGGACGGTCGCGATCGGCTTCATGCCGGCACGGACGCGGAGCACACCGCCGGTGCTCATTCCGCCCTCGGTGCCGCCCGCCTTGTCGCTGGTGCGCGCGATCGTGCCGTCAGCGGCGACGAGCTCGTCGTGCGCCTCCGACCCGCGACGCGTCGTGGTGAGGAACCCGTCGCCGATCTCGACGCCCTTGATCGCCTGGATGCCCATGAGCGCCGCGGCCAGCTGTGCGTCGAGCTTGCGGTCCCAGTGGACGTGCGAGCCGAGCCCCGGCGGGACGCCGTACGCGAGCACCTCGACGACGCCGCCGAGCGTGTCGCCGTCCTTGTGTGCGGCATCCACCTCGGCGACCATGCGCTCGGAGGTGGCCGGGTCGAAGCAGCGCAGCGGGTCGGCGTCGAGCGTGTCGACGTCCGACGGACGCGGAAGCGGGGCATCCTCCGGTACGCGGACCGGACCGATGGAGAGCGTGTGGCTGACCAGGGTGATGCCCAGTTCGTTCAGGAACGAGCGCGCGACGGCGCCGAGGGACACGCGGGCGGCGGTCTCACGGGCGCTCGCGCGCTCCAGGATCGGTCGGGCCTCGTCGAAGCCGTACTTCTGCATGCCGACGAGGTCGGCGTGACCGGGACGCGGACGCGTGAGCGCGGCGCCGCGGCCGGACTTCAGCACCTCCGGATCGACCGGCTCGGGGCTCATCACGTCGACCCACTTCGGCCACTCGGTGTTGCCGATGCGCAGGGCGATCGGGCTGCCGAGGCTCAGACCGTGACGGACTCCGCCGGACACCTCCAGCGCATCCTGCTCGAACTTCATGCGCGCGCCGCGGCCGTACCCGAGCTTGCGACGCGCCAGATCGGCACGGATCGCGTCGAGCGAGACCGGGACCCCGGCGGGAAGACCCTCCAGGACGGCGATGAGTTCGGGACCGTGGGATTCCCCGGCCGTGAGCCAACGAAGCATGATTCGATTCTGGCACAGCGCGGTGGAGCTCAAGGGCAGCGCGCAGCGATGCCGCGACCCCAGCGCCGAGGGAGCCTGCGACCGAGGTACGAGCCGCCGTGCCCTCAGACCTCCAGCGGAGCGCCCTGCGCGTCGATGCCGACCGCGTCCAGCATGGCTGCGAGCACGGCCTCCTCGTCCTCCAGCGGCTGCAGCGGGTCGCCCGAGACGAACACACGCACCTGCAGAAGTGCCTGGTGGGCCAGCATGGCGAGGCCCGAGACGACACGGCCGCCCACGGACTCCCACTGGCGGGCCAGCGGCGTCGGCCACGGCTCGTAGGCGACGTCGAACAGGACGGACCGGCGCCGCGTGGAGTCGGTGTAGACCGCCTCGGTGGTGGTGCCGCCCGGCAGCGTGCTGATCACGAGGTCCGGCACGTCGAGTGAGCGGTCCGCCTGCGCGAACGGACGGATGCGGACGCGCAGGCCGAGCTGGTTCGCCAGCGGTTCGATCCAGGCGCTGCGCTCCAGGTCGCGCACGTGCGCGTCCACACGGTCGGCGCCGAGCTCCGCCGCCGCGACGAGCGCCGACGCTGCGGTCGCTCCCCCGCCCAGGATGTGGACGTAGTGCGCCTGCTCGAGCCCGGCCGCTTGCAGGGCGCGCACGATGCCGGCGACGTCGGTGTTGAAACCCCGGACTGCCTCGCCGTCGAGGAGCACAGTGTTCGCTCCCCCGGTCTGCTCCGCGATGCGGTCGGTCTCGGTGAGGAGCGGGAGCACCGCCTTCTTCAGCGGCATGGTTAGCGACAGCCCGCGCCACTCCGGACCGAGGCCTGCGATGAACTCGGGCAGGGCGTCCTCGGTGACGTCGATTGCCTCGTACGACCAGTCCATGCCGAGCGCCTCGTACGCCGCCCGGTGGAGCTGCGGCGACTTCGAGTGGCCGATCGGCGAGCCGAGCACGGCCAGCTTGCGGCTCGGGGCCTTCGGCTTGCGGGGCTTGGATGCTGTCGACTTCGCGGGGGCCCTGGTCGACTGCTTCGTAGAGGCCTTCGCGGGCTCCGGCTCCGAGGCCGTCTCGGACTCCGGCTCCGCCTCGGCTGCCGTCTCGGACTCCGGCTCCGGCTCGTCGTGCGGGGCCTCCCGCTCGACGGCCTCCTCCGCCTCCTCGACCGCGGCCTCCTCGGCTTCGCGCTCCCGCTCGGCCTCGACGAGCGCAGCGATCGACGCCTCCGCCGATGCCTCCGAGACGCCGTCCTCGACCGCGGCCCGCTCGTCGGCCTCCTCCGTCTGCGACTCCTCGACCGTGTCGTCCTCGAGCACCGCGGGCTCCGCCAGGTCCTCGTCGCGCCGCTGCTTGCTCGTGTCACTCATAGCCGGGATTGTCCCTCATCCACTGCTGCCATTTCTCCACCGCTGCCTCGTGTTCGGCCTGCGTGGTGGAGAAGATCGTCTCTCCGGTCTGGAGGTTCCAGGTCACGAAGTACATCCAGGTGCCGTCGGCGGGATGCTGCACCGCGTTGATCGCCAGGTCGCCCGGATTCGAGATCGGGCCGACCGGAAGGCCGGGATGCACATAGGTGTTGTACGGGTTCCCGGCGTCCTCGCGCTCGGCGTCGGTCGTCTCCACCCGATCGGTGTGGCCGGTGCCGTAGGCGACCGTCGCGTCCGACTGCAGGTCCCATCCCTGGGCCAGCCGGTTGAGGAAGACCCGGGCGACCTTGGGGTAGTCGTCCTTCAGGCCGGCCTCGCGCTGCACGACGGATGCGAGCACGACGGTGTTCCAGCGGTTCTGCGGGGCCACGCCGGCCTCGTCGAGCGCCTGGAACATCCGGTCGACCATGGTCTTGATCGCCTGCTGCGCCGTCGTCCCCGGTGCGAAGGTGTAGGTCGCCGGGAACAGGAAGCCCTCGAGCGACTTGGCCTCGGCGGGGAGCCCGTACGCGGCCGGGTTCGCGGCCGCGGTCTGCAGGTCGGCGAGCGGGATCTTGGTCGCGTCCGACACCGTCTGCAGGATGTCCTTCTCCGGAGTCCCCTCCGGGATGATCGCGGTGTTCTCCACGCGCGACGACGGATCCTTCAGGGCGGCAAGCGCTGCCGCCGCGCTCATCTGCTTCGCGAGCTTGAAGACGCCGGGCTGGAACTCCACATCCGGCTTCTGCCGCAGCAGCAGCGAGTAGAACGCTTCGTAGGTCTTGACGACACCCGCCTTCGCGAGGTTCTCCGAGATCGTCGAGCCGTCGTCGCCGGACTTGATCGTGAACATGACCTCGCCCGTCCCTGTGCCCTTGTAGTCGTTCTCGGGCGGGAAGAGCGCGTTCTGCACCTTGGCGATCTGCGGCTGGAAGATGGCGTACGCGGCGCCGGCCATGCCGCCGAGGATGCCGAGCACGACGATGGTCACGATCAGCCGCTTGACCCACCGGCGCTTCTTCGGCGGCTCGTCATGCGACAGATAGTTCTGCTGCCGCCAGACGAGTGGATGCTCGTCCTGGGCGGAATCGTCCTCGGTCTCCTCCAGCACTCCGAAGATGGTACGCGCAGGATGGTCATGGTGCGATGGCGTCTGATCGTCCGAGCCGTGGCGCGCCGCGACGGAGACCGTCTCGGGCTCCTCGACGTGGGCGATGGGGCCGGTGATGACGGCGTCGAAGTCGAGGCCGTCGAGCGCCGCGCGATCTGCCGGCGTCTCCTGGGACGGGATCGGCGAGGAGATCGGCGTGCTGTCGTCGAACAGCGACCACGGCGTCGCGGACGGGGACTGCGCGGCCGAGACAGGAGCTCCGGCGACGGGCGCTGACGGCTCCTCCGGCTGCTCGGGCTGCGACGAGGATGGCTGCTGCGCCACCTGCTCCGGCTGCACCTGCTCCGGCTGCGCCTGCGACTCCTCCGCCCGGCGCTCCTGCGCCTCGCGGGCGGCCCGCGCCTCGCGGCGCGTCATCGGCGGACGCTCGCCGCTGTCCGTCGCCGGCGTCTGCGGCGGCGACGGCGGCCGGTTCACGGCCGGGAAGGCGGGCGGCTCGGGCCGCTCTGGGGGGTTCTGAGCCAAGCTACTGTCCAATGCTCGATTCGACGGGGTCACCCGGCGGACGGCCTGTGGCCCGTTCCGCATCGAGGGCGTGCTGCAAAATTATCGTGGCCGCGACCTGATCCACCACCGGACGCGCCTTCTTCGCGTTCCTGCCCGACGCGCGGAGCGCCGAGGCCGCCGACACGGTCGACAGGCGTTCGTCGACCAGCCGTACCGGGATCCCGACCTCGACGGCCAGGGACTCGGCGAAACCGATCGCGTCCGCCGTGGATGCGGTGTGTGCGCCCGAGAGCGCCAACGGCAGTCCGACGATAACCTCGAAGGCTCCGAGTTCGCCGACGATCTCAGCGATCCGCCGGCGGTCCGCAGCGTCCTCGGAGCGAGGGACCGTCTCGACCGGGGTGGCCAGCATCCCGTGCAGGTCGGACCGGCTCACGCCGATCCTGACCTTGCCGACGTCGATGCCGATCCGCACCCCGCTACGCACGCGGTGCTATCCGATCGCCGAGACGACGGCGCTCAGCGCCGCGGGGATCGCGTCCGCGTCGGTCCCGCCGCCCTGCGCCAGGTCGGCCTTGCCGCCGCCACCGCCGCCGAGCACGCCCGCCGCCGTCTTCGCGAGCGCACCCGCGTTGACGCCCGCGTCACGAGCGGCCTGGTTGGTGCCGACGATCACGACCGGCTTGCCGCCGGCGCGGGCCGCGAGGGCGACCGCCGCGGCGTCCGAGCCGAGGCGCTCGCGCACCGTGGTGACCAGCATCCGCAGGTCATCGGCGCTGTTCAGCGTGCCCGCGTCCTCGGCTACGACGGTGACCGCTCCGCGGCGCGACGCCGACTCGAGCAGCGTCGGCACCTTGTCGAGCACCGCACGGGCCTCGAACGCCTGGATGCGCTTCTCCGCCGCCTTGAGGTTCGCCATCAGGTCGGCGATCTTCTCGGGCAGCTGCTCGCGCGGCGTCTTGAGCGAGCTCGACAGCTGCGACACGATCGTGCGCTCGATCGCGAGGTCCTTGAACGCCTCCAAGCCGACCAGCGACTCGACGCGGCGGTTCGTGGAACCCACCGACGACTCGCTGACGAGGTTGATCATCCCGATCTCGGAGCTCGTCGAGACGTGCGTGCCCGCGCAGAGCTCGCGCGACCACGGGCCGCCGATGTCGACGACGCGCACGACATCGCCGTACTTCTCGCCGAACAGCGCCATGGCGCCGAGCGCCTTCGCCTCGCTCAGCGGCAGCTCGCGGGTGGTGACCTCGAGGTTCTGCCGGATGGCGTTGTTCGAGATCTCCTCGATCTCGCTCCGCGTCTCGGCCGAGAGCGCCTGGTTCCACGAGAAGTCGAGACGCAGGTAGCCGGCCTTGTTGTACGAGCCGGACTGGTGCGCGTTCGAGCCGAGCACCTGGCGGAGCGCCGCGTGGATGATGTGGGTGCCCGAGTGCGCCTGTCGCGCGCCGCGGCGGTAGTCCGCATCCACGATGCTCGTCGCCGGGGCGCCGACTCCGACCTCGCCGCTGCGCACCAGCACCTTGTGGCTGATCAGGCCCTTCACGGGCTTCTGCACGTCGAGCACGTCGAGCTCGTAGCCGGGGCCGACGATCGAGCCGGCGTCCGCATCCTGTCCGCCGGACTCCGCGTAAAGCGCCGTCGCGCCGAGGATGACCTCCGCGACCTGGCCCTCACGGGCGCTGTTCACGGAGCGCCCATCGACGATGAGGCCGAGGATGCTCGACTCCGTCTGCAGCTCGGTGTAGCCGGTGAACACGGTCTCGCCGAGCGAGCGGAAGCTGCTGTACACCGACAGGTCGGCCAGCGCCGTCTTCTTCGCCTTCGCGTCCGCCTTCGCCCGCGAGCGCTGGTCGGCCATGAGCTTGTCGAACGCGCCGCGATCGACGGTGAGCCCGGCCTCCTCCGCCATCTCCAGGGTGAGGTCGATCGGGAAGCCGTAAGTGTCGTGCAGGAGGAACGCGGTGTCGCCCGCGAGCTGCTTCCGCCCCTCCTTCTGGGTGGTCGCCACCGCGGTGTCGAGGATGCTCGTTCCCGCGGTGAGGGTGCGCAGGAAGGTCTCCTCCTCCGCGTAGGCGAGCTGCGAGATGCGGTCGAACTCGGTGTCGACCTCCGGGTACGCCGCCTTCATCGCGTCGCGCGAGACGGGGAAGAGCTCCGGGAAGGTCGCGGTCTCGACGCCGAGCAGGCGCATGGCGCGCACGGTGCGGCGGAGGAGGCGGCGCAGCACGTAGCCGCGTCCCTCGTTCGACGGGGTGACACCGTCGGCCATCAGCATGAGCGCACTGCGGACGTGGTCGGCCACGACGCGCAGCCGCACGTCGTCCTCGTGCGCCTCGTTGCCGTACGGCTTCTCGGCGAGCTCGGCCGCGCGGTCGAGCACCGGACGCACCTGGTCGATCTCGTACATGTTGTCGACGCCCTGCTTGAGGAACGCGACGCGCTCGAGACCCATGCCGGTGTCGATGTTCTTCTTCGGCAGGTCGCCGAGGATCTCGAACTCCTTGCCGTCGCCCTCGCCGCGCAGGTACTGCATGAAGACGAGGTTCCAGATCTCGACGTAGCGGTCGTCATCCGTCGCCGGTCCGCCGTCGATGCCGTAGGCAGGGCCGCGGTCGAAGAAGATCTCCGAGCACGGGCCCGCGGGGCCGGGCTGGCCGGTCGACCAGTAGTTGGTGTCCTTGCCGAGGCCCTGGATGCGGTCCGCCGGCAGGGTCGAGACGCGCTGCCAGATCTCGCGGGCCTCGTCGTCCTCCTCGTAGACCGTGACCCACAGGTCCTTCGGGTCGAAGCCGAGGCCGCCGTCGTCCTCCGACGTCGTCAGCAGCTCCCAGGCGAAGGTGATCGCCTGCTCCTTGAAGTAGTCGCCGAAGGAGAAGTTGCCGCACATCTGGAAGAACGTGCCGTGCCGCGGCGTCTTGCCGACCTCGTCGATGTCGAGCGTGCGGATGCACTTCTGGACGCTCGTCGCGCGCGGGAACGGCGCCGGCACCACGCCGGTCAGGTACGGCACGAAGGGCACCATCCCGGCCACCGTGAAGAGCAGCGACGGGTCGTCGCTGACCAGGGAGGCGGAGGGGACGACGGTGTGGCCGCGCTGCGCGAAGAAGTCGAGCCAGCGGCGGTGGATTTCAGCGGTCTGCATGGGTTCCGGTCGATCGAAGTCTGCGGGTGGGAGGGAAAGGGGGCGTCAGTCGCCCTGGATGGCCGAGCGGATCTCGGCCTCGCGCTGACGGTATCCGTCGGTGACGGCCTCCCCGAAGTCGCGCGCCTTCTGGTCGATGTTGCTGAAGAATTCGCGACCCTTGGCGGTCTCGTTGACCTTGTGGGCGACGGCGAAGCCGATGGCCACGCCGGTGAGCAGCCACAGGAAACTCTTCATGCTGATCCTCCCTCTCTGGATGCCGCCGCGCGCGGGCGCGGCGCACGAGAGTCAAGTCTAGTGCGAGCCGCCGCGTCCCTTCCTGGAGCCGAATCCTCCAGCGGCCCGGAACGCCGCCCGCGCCGCGGCGCTGAAGCCGGCGAGCTTGATGAGCGGGCCGCCGACCGTCGCGGCGAACAAGGCCACCAGGGCAGACACGTTACCGGTGACGTCCGCGACGTTCTTGGTGATCACGTCCACCCGGGCGAGCTGCTTGTTCGTCTCCTGCAGCGTCGTCGCGGTCTCGTCGAGGATCGGCGTGATGCCGTCGCTCGCCTCCTTGATCGCGTCGCGCGTCGAGTCGAGCACCCGCCCCAGCTTGATCAGGGGGATGGCGATGAAGCCGACGAGGACCGCGAACACGACGGCCGCGATCAACCCTGCGATGTCTCCTCCGGACACGTGGGCTCCTTCCATTCCGCCTCAGGCATACGGGACAAGCGTAGTCGCACGCGCGGGCGGCGGGAACGGCGCGAACGGTAATGACGTTCCCGGAGACGACGAACGGGGCCGCGACGAAGAGTCGCGACCCCGTCCGGGGTGGTGCTGATGGTCAGCGAGCCGCGTAGTACTCGACGACCAGCTGGACCTCACAGGTCACGGGGACCTCTGCGCGCTTCGGGCGACGCACGAGGCGGGCCTGCAGCTTGTCGATCTCGACATCCAGGTAGCCCGGGGTCTTCGGCAGAACGTCGAGGTGACCGCCGGCGGCCGCGACCTGGAAGGGCTCGGTGCCCTCGGAGCGGGCCTTGACGTGGATGAGCTGGCCCGGCTTCACACGGAAGGACGGGCGGTCGACGAGCTGGCCGTCGACGAGGATGTGACGGTGCACGACGAACTGGCGCGCCTGCGTGATGGTGCGGGCGAAGCCGGCGCGGAGCACGAGGGCGTCCAGACGCATCTCGAGGAGCTCGACCAGGTTCTCACCGGTCAGGCCCTGCGTACGGCGGGCCTCCTCGAAGGCGATCCGGAGCTGCTTCTCGCGGATGCCGTACTGGGCGCGCAGACGCTGCTTCTCGCGCAGACGCACGGCGTAGTCCGAGTCGGCCTTGCGCTTGGTGCGGCCGTGCTCACCCGGAGCGTAGGGGCGCTTCTCCATGTAGCGCGCCGCCTTCGGGGTGAGCGGGATGCCCAGGGCCCGCGACTCGCGGGTCTTGCTGCGGGAACGTGAAGACACGGTTTCCTTTCGAAAGTTCTCTCTGACGTGATGGATGCGGGCATACGTGTGCGCCCGCAGAGAGAGGGATTGTCGCCAGGGACGCCCGGCTACAGGGCTCTTCCCATCAAATCGTGGACGCGGCAGCCGCACCCCGAACACGCTTCTAGGCGCAGAAAGTCTAACAGATCGTGGTCAGCGCCCGCGCACGATGCGGCGCAGCTTCGCCAGCCGTGCGGAGACGTCCCGTTCGTTGCCGTGCTCGGTGGGCGTGTAGTAGGTCGTGCCGGCCAGTTCGTCCGGCAGATACTGCTGCTCGAGCACGCCGAGCGCGTCGTCATGCGGGTACTTGTAGCCCTTGCCGTGACCGAGCCGCTTGGCGCCGGGATAGTGGGCGTCGCGAAGGTGCTTGGGCACGCGTCCGATCTTGCCGGCGCGCACGTCGGCGATCGCGGCGTCGAGCGCCATGTAGGCCGCGTTCGACTTCGGTGCCGTGGCCAGGTGCACGACCGCCTGGGCGAGAGGGATGCGGCCCTCCGGCATCCCGATGTACTGCACGGCGTCCGCCGCGGCGATGGCGACGCCGAGTGCCTGCGGGTCGGCCATCCCGATGTCCTCCGACGCCAGCACGATGATGCGGCGGGCGATGAAGCGCGGATCCTCCCCCGCCTCGATCATGCGGGCGAGGTAGTGCAGGGACGCGTCGACGTCGGAGCCCCTCACCGACTTGATGAAGGCGCTGATGACGTCGTAGTGCTCGTCGCCGTTGCGGTCGTAGCGGAGCAGCGCGCGGTCGACGGCCTGCGCGACGAGCTCGGCGGTGATGACCGGCTTCTTCTTGGAGGTCGCCGGCGTGGCCGATGCCGCTGTGACCGAGGCGGCCTCCAGCGCCGTCAACGCCCGCCGGGCGTCACCCGAGGCGAGACGGATGAGGGCGGCACGCGCCTCCGGGTCGAGCGTGTACTGGCCGCCGAGACCGCGGTCGTCGGCCACGGCGCGGTCGATGACGACGCCGAGGTCGTCGTCGCTCAGCGTCTCCAGGGTGAGGAGCAGGCTGCGCGAGAGCAGCGGCGAGATGACGGAGAACGACGGGTTCTCGGTCGTCGCAGCCACCAGGATGACCCAGCCGTTCTCGACGCCGGGCAGCAGCGCATCCTGCTGCGCCTTGGTGAAGCGGTGGATCTCGTCGAGGAAGAGGACGGTCGAGACCCCGTAGAGATCGCGCGTCGAGAGCGCCTCGTCCATCACCAGCCGGACATCCTTCACGCCGGCCGTCACGGCCGACAGCTCGACGAATCGGCGGCCCGAGGAGTGCGCGATCGCCTGCGCGAGGGTCGTCTTGCCCGTGCCGGGCGGACCCCACAGGATGACGGAGACCGACCCCGACTGCCCCTCCTTGTCGGAGGCGAGCGCGACCAGCGGCGAACCCGGCTTGAGGAGGTGACGCTGACCGGCCACCTCGTCGAGCGACTTCGGGCGCATGCGCACCGCGAGAGGAGTCGCTCCGGTGCGGAGCCCAGGTTGCACGTCGACCACCCGTCCAGGCTAGTCGTGACCACCGACAGTCCGCCTGGGAGCGGCGAGTTTGTCGTCCATAGGGCCGCCGGATAGGGTTCTCCATGATCCAGCGGGCGCACGCCTCGCGGAGATCCCCCGTACCGACGCCGGAGGACACACGTGGCACCGAAGCAGAACGACCGCGAAGCGCGACAGGCACGCGAGCGGCTGCGCGCCTATCAGGCGCGACAGACCGTGCACGAGCACAAGGTCAAGCGCCGCAAGCGTGACAACTGGGTGGCCGGAATCGCGGCCATCGTGATCGTCGCCCTCGCGGTGGGCACGCAGCTCCTGTACTTCTCCGCCGGACCCGGCGCGGCGAAGGCTTCGTCCTCGTCGTCCCCGTCCACGTCGCCCTCCGCGGGCGGCGTCCCGCCGAAGACGCTCGCCGAGGACCGCACCTGGACGGGCACCATGACGATCAACGGCGTCCCGCTGGGGGTCTCGCTCGACGGCGCCGCGGCCCCGCAGGCCGTCTCGTCCACGGTGTCGCTCGTGCAGAAGAAGTTCTACGACGGCCTGACCTGCCACCGCCTGACCAACGGCGGCTTCTACGTGCTGCAGTGCGGCGATCCGAAGGGCGACGGCTCCGGCGGACCGGGCTACGAGTACGGCCCGATCGAGAACGCGCCTGCCGACGACGTCTACAAGGCGGGCACGATCGCGATGGCCCGTCAGGGCAACAACGCCGAGAGCCAGGGCAGCCAGTTCTTCATCGTCTACGAGGACACGAAGATCCCCTCGGACGACGCCGGCGGCTACACGGTCATCGGCTCGGTGACCAGCGGCCTCGACCAGCTCAAGGCGCAGGTCACCGACAAGGGCATCGAAGGCGGCAAGACCGACGGCACCCCCGCGGTGAAGACGACGATCGACAGCTTCACCCTGCAGTGACCGTGGCACGTGCAATAGGCTGATTCCCAAACGAGGGGCGGCATCCCGCCCCATCGCGCAGCAGCAAGGTGAGGCTCTTGGCTACTTCTGAACAGCACCCCTGGGGACGTGTCGACGACACCGGAACCGTGTACGTCCGCGAGGGCGACGGCGAACGCGTCGTCGGCGAGTACCCCGACGGTACGGCGGAGGAGGCGCTCGCGTACTTCGAGCGCAAGTACACCGATCTCGCCGGGCAGGTCGGCCTGCTGGAGCAGCGGGCGCGCCGGGGAGCCCCCGCGAGCGACGTCGCCAAGTCCGTCGCCAACCTGCGGTCCGCCGTCGAGGGCGCGAACGCGGTCGGCGACCTCGCGTCCCTCCTGACGCGCCTGGATGCACTGGGCGGCACCGTGGAGGAGCTCACCGAGCAGCAGAGCGCCGAGGCGAAGGCTGCGCTCGACGCCGCCATCGCCGAACGCACCGCGATCGTCGAGCAGGCGGAGGCCCTCGCGGCCCAGGACCCGGCGCGGACGCAGTGGAAGACGACGAGCGCCGAGCTCGACGCCCTGTTCGCGCGCTGGCAGGCCCACCAGCACGACGGCCCGCGCATCCCCAAGAACGAAGCGAACGAGCTGTGGAAGCGGTTCCGTGCCGCCCGCTCGACGATCGAGCACAACCGCAAGGCGTTCTTCACCGAGCTGGACACGCAGCACCGCGACGTGCGCAACCGCAAGAACGCGCTCATCGAGGAAGCCGAGAAGCTCATCCCGCTCGGCGCGGACGGGGTGCCGGAGTACCGCCGCCTGCTCGACCAGTGGAAGGCCGCCGGCCGCGCCGGCAAGAAGAACGACGACGCCCTGTGGGCGCGCTTCAAGGCCGCGGGCGACGCGATCTACTCGGCGAAGGCCGAAGTGGATGCGCGCGACAGCGCCGAGTACGAGGCGAACCTCCAGCAGAAGCTCGCGCTCCTCGACGAGGCCGAGCCGCTGCTGAAGGCCACCGATCGTGAGACGGCCCGCGCGCAGCTGCTGTCGATCCAGGAGCGCTGGGACCAGATCGGCCGCGTGCCGCGCGAGCAGGTGCGGCCGATCGAAGACCGCCTGCGCCGCGTCGAGGCCGCTGTCCGCCGCCTCGACGAAGAGCACTGGGAGAAGAACAACCCTGAGAAGAAGGCTCGCTCCGAAGGACTGGCCAGCCAGCTCAACGCGGCCATCGCGAAGCTGGAGCAGGAGCTCGCCGATGCGCAGGCGACCGGCGACAGCGCCAAGGTGAAGGCGGCGCAGGAGGCCCTCGACGCCCGCAAGATCTGGCTCGACGCGCTGGGCTGAGTCGTCGTGATGACGCGGCGGTGATCTCGCCGCCGCGTCGCAGTTCTCCACAGCACGCCTGACGAGGACGTTCTCCACCGTTCCGAGAATCCCGAGCCGCCCGGGATCCTCCCGGACGAGGCTAGAGGCATGAACACGATCTCCGCTCCCCTGCTCGACGCCGACATCCTGCCTGTGGTCGAGCTGCTCTCCCTCTGTCTCGACGGTCACCTGTTCCGCGTCGGCGACGCGTTCGCCCCGGCCGACGCGGTCGACGGGCCGGCGCTGCGTTCGCAGGCGTTCGCGCGCACCGCGCCCGGCTGGGCCGTCGCCGACCGTGGGTCGGCGGCCTGGATCCACGGCACGCGCGCCATGGCGCCCCCGGTCCCACAGGTCTGCGTCCCGCCCCATCGCCGCGGAGGCGCGCTCTTCCCCGCTGTCGACACCTCGCATCGCATGCTCGGTGACGGCGAGACGGTCGTCTACGACGGTGTGCGGGTCACGAGTCCCCTGCGCACAGCGGTCGATCTGCTCTGCTCCGGCACGCGCTTCGGCGAGACGGAGGCGCTCGAAGTCCGGCACCTCCTGCTGCTTGCCGGAGTCTCACCGTCTGAACTCGACGACCGGCTGCGGAGCAGTCGGCAGAAGGGATGCGGCCTCGCGCGGCAACGGCTGCCCGCCGTGGCACGCGCACGGCTGCCGCTCGCGATAGAGCCGGCGGTCGGGTCGGCGGTCGTCGGCGGTCAGCCGCCGCTGACGCGGTAGACGTCGTAGACGGCGTCGATGCGGCGCACCGCGTTGAGGACGCGGTCGAGGTGGGTGGTGTCTCCCATCTCGAAGACGAAACGGCTGAGGGCCAGCCGATCGCTGGAGGTGGTCACCGTGGCCGAGAGGATGTTGACGTGATGTTCGGACAGCACGCGGGTGACGTCGCTGAGGAGGCCGGAGCGGTCGAGGGCTTCGACCTGGATCTGCACCAGGAAGACGCTCTTGGAACTCGGCGCCCACTCGACGTCGATCATCCGCTCGGGCTCCTGAAGCAGCGACTGCACGTTGTGGCAGTTCGCCTGGTGCACCGAGACGCCCTGGCCGCGGGTGATGAACCCGACGATCGGGTCGCCCGGGACGGGCGTGCAGCACTTCGCCAGCTTCACGAGGATGTCGGGGGCGCCACGAACGAGGACGCCGGAGTCGCTGTTGCGCAGCTGACGGCGGCCCTTGACCGGGATCTCGAGCTCGCCGTCCGACTCGACCTCGGTCTGCAGGGAGGCGACGATCTTCTCGATGACCGACTGCGTGGAGACGTGCCCCTCACCGACGGCCGCGTACAGGGCGGACACATCCGGATACTTGAGCGAGAAGGCGACCTCGACCAGGGCGTCCTGCGTCATCAGCTTCTGAAGCGGCAGGTTCTGCTTGCGCATCGCGCGCGCGATCGCATCCTTGCCCTGCTCGATCGCCTCGTCGCGGCGCTCCTTGGTGAACCACTGGCGGATCTTGTTGCGCGCACGCGGGCTCTTGACGAAGTTGAGCCAGTCCTGGCTCGGGCCGGAGTCCGGGTTCTTCGAGGTGAAGATCTCGACGACGTCGCCCGTGTTGAGGCTGCTCTCCAGCGGGACGAGGCGTCCGTTCACCTTCGCGCCCATCGTACGGTGGCCCACCTCGGTGTGCACGGCATACGCGAAGTCGACCGGGGTCGCACCGGCGGGCAGGCCGATCACTCGTCCCTTCGGCGTGAAGACGTAGACCTCCTTCGCGCCGATCTCGAAGCGGAGCGAGTCGAGGAACTCGCTCGGGTCGGCGGTCTCCGCCTGCCAGTCCGAGATGTGGGCGAGCCAGGCCAGGTCGGTGTCCACCTTCGCGGGGCCGCCGGAGCTCTTGCCGGTGGTCTGCTCCTTGTACTTCCAGTGCGCAGCCACACCGAACTCGGCACGCTGGTGCATCTCCTCGGTGCGGATCTGGATCTCGACCGGGCGGCCCTGCGGACCGATCACGGTCGTGTGGAGCGACTGGTACAGGTTGAACTTCGGCGTCGCGATGTAGTCCTTGAAGCGGCCGGGCATCGGGGTCCAACGCGCGTGGATCTGCCCGAGCACCGCGTAACAGTCGCGCACCGTGTTCACCAGAACGCGGATGCCGACCAGGTCGTAGATGTCGTCGAACTCGCGGCCGCGGACCACCATCTTCTGGTAGATCGAGTAGTACTGCTTCGGCCGGCCGACGACCTTGCCGCGGATCTTGGCGGACTTCAAGTCGTCATTGATCGCGTCGATGACCTGCTGCACCAGGCGCTCGCGCTCCGGCGTGCGCTGCTTCACGAGGCTCTCGATCTCGGCGTACAGCTTCGGGTACAGCACCGCGAACGACAGGTCCTCGAGCTCCCACTTGATCGCCTGGATGCCGAGACGGTGTGCGAGCGGTGCGTAGATCTCGAGAGTCTCGGTCGCCTTGCGCGTCGCCGATGCGGCGGGGACGAAGCCCCAGGTGCGCGCGTTGTGCAGGCGGTCCGCGAGCTTGATGATCAGCACCCGGATGTCCTTCGACATCGCGACGATCATCTTCCGGACCGTCTCGGCCTGCGCGCTGTCGCCGTACTTGACTTTGTCGAGCTTGGTGACGCCGTCGACCAGCATCGCGATCTCGTCGCCGAACTGGTCACGCAACTCGTCGAGTGTGTACTCGGTATCCTCGACCGTGTCGTGCAGGAGCGCGGCGGCGATGGTCTTGGCGCCGATGCCCAGGTCGGCGATGATCTGCGCGACGGCGACGGGATGCGTGATGTACGGCTCGCCCGAACGACGCTTCTGGCCGCGGTGCGCCCGCTCCGCAACGGAGTAGGCGCGCTCGATCAGCGACAGGTCGGCCTTCGGGTGGTGCATCCGCACCGTGCGCATCAGTGTCTCGACAGCACCGCCGGACGGCTGCGCTCGGGAGAAGATGCGCGGCACGAGACGGCGCAGGGAAGCGCTCTGCGATGTCGTCGTGTCAACCATTCGCGCGCCTCCTGTCGTCCATTATGACCGCTCCGGAACACCGTTCTGTCACGGTGCGGGATCTCGGCCCTAGACGATCGCTCCTGGCGTACCGTCGTCGCGCAGAACGGGACCGCCCTCGGCGTGCCAGGCACTCATCCCGCCCGCGACGTTGGCGACGGGATAGTTCGCCTCGATGAGCGCATCGGTGACCCTCCGTGACCGGGCGCCGCTCCGGCAGATGACCAGCAGCTGCTGGTCCTCAGGGAGCTCATGCTGCCGCTCCCCCAGCTCACCGAGCGGGATGTGGTGCGCACCGGGCGCGTGCCCGGCCTCCCACTCGAAGGGCTCGCGCACATCGAGCAGCCACGCGTCACCCGCGTCGGTCAGCTCGCGCGCACGTGCAACGGTGATCTCGTCCTCGGGGAGGAAAGGCGTCTGCGGGGCGGCGTCGGTCATCCGGCCAGGCTACTCCGCGGCCGCAGCGACTGCGTCGGCCTTGACCTCGGCCTTCGGACGGATGGACAGCACCTTCTGGTCGTGCTTCCGGATCGCCGGCTCCTTCTCACGGAACTGCGAGTACATCGGCGCGGCCAGGAAGATCGTCGAGTACGTGCCGACGATGATGCCGATCAGCAGGGCGAGCGAGATGTCGCGCAGCGTCGCCGCGCCGAGCGCGTAGGCACCGATGAACAGGATGGACGCGACAGGCAGCACCGCGACGACGGCCGTGTTGATCGACCGCACCAGGGTCTGGTTGACCGCCAGGTTGACCGACTCGGCGAACGTGCGCCGGGTCAGCTCCATCTCCTCCTTGGTGTTCTCGCGGATCTTGTCGAACACCACGACGGTGTCGTACAGCGAGTAGCCGAGGATGGTCAGGAAGCCGATCATCGTCGCCGGCGACACCTCGAACCCGACGAGCGCATAGACGCCCGCCGTGATGATGAGGTCGTGGAACAGGGAGATGATCGCGGCGGCGGACATCTTCCAGGTGCGGAAGTAGAGCGCCATGGCGATGAAGGCCAGCAGCAGGAACACCACGAGGCCCTGGATGGACTGCTGCGTCACATCCGCACCCCACGACGGCCCGATGAAGGTCGCAGAGACCTCCGACGCGTCGACGTCGTACGCCTTCGCCAGCGCGTCCGACACCTCGCGCGTCTGCGTCTCCGACAGCTGGTCGGTCTGCACGCGCACGGCGTTGTCGCCGACCACGCTGACGTGCGAGACGGCGCTCGGCACGACACTGCTGACAGCGTCCTGCGCCTTGCTGGTGTCGGTGCTCGACACGTCGCTCACCTGGAACTGCGAACCGCCGCGGAACTCGATCGAGAAGTTGAACCCGCCGCGGACGATCGGCACGAGGATCGAGAGCACAACCATGACGGCCGCGATCGAGTACCAGATCTTGCGGCGGCCGACGAAGTCGATCGAGCGCGCGCCGGTGTAGAGGTCGTTACCGAATTGCACGAGACGGCTGGCCATCAGGAGTCCTTCCCCTCGGTCGATCGATCCGAGGACGTCGAGGCGCCGGCGAGCTCTGCCGCCTTGCGCTCGGCGATCGTCTGGCGGCGAGCCGCCTCCTTGCCCGCTCGCGCGGCCGTTCCCGCTTTGACGGCTGCCGTCGGCGCCCGGAACTGCGCGGCCCCGCGATACACGGCGCCGAGCGCCTGCGGGTCGAGGCCGGACAGCGGGTGACCGGAGCTGAAGAAGCGCGTCCGCGCGAGCAGCTGCAGCGTCGGGTGCGTGAAGAGCAGCACGACGATGACGTCGATGATGGTCGTGAGTCCGAGCGTGAAGGCGAACCCGCGCACGTTCGCCGCCGCGAGCACGTACAGCACGACGGCCGCGAGGAGGTTGGTGGCCTTCGACGCGTAGATCGTCCGGCGGGCGCGTCCCCAGCCGGCCTCCACGGCGGATTCGAGACCCCTCCCATCGCGCAACTCGTCTCGGATGCGTTCGAAGTACACGATGAAGGAGTCGGCCGTGAAGCCGATCGCGACGATCAGACCCGCCACACCCGCGAGGGAGAGCCGGTAGTCGTAGTGCCACGACAGCAGCGAGATCGTCAGCCAGGTCAGCACGCCGGCCACGACCAGCGAGAAGATCGTGACGAGACCGAGCAGGCGGTACTGGAAGAACGTGTAGATGGCGACCAGGATGAGGCCGATCAGGCCCGCGATCAGACCGGCGAGCAGCTGCGCGGTACCGAGGGTCGCCGAGATGGTGTCCTGGCTCTGCACCTTGAAGCTGAACGGCAGCGCGCCGAACTTCAGTTGATCGGCGAGGGCCTTCGCGGTCGTCTCGGTGAAGTTACCGGTGATCTGCGGCTTGCCGTCCGTGATCGCCGCCTGCGTCGTCGGCGCGGAGATCACCTTGCCGTCGAGCACGATCGCGAACTGGTTCTGCGATCCCTGGAGGCCGACGAGGCGCGTCGTGACGTCGGAGAAGGCCTTGGTGCCCGCCCCGTTGAAGATGATGTTGACGGCCCACTGGCCGGTCGTCACGCCCTGCGAGCTCTGGACGAGCCCGGCGTTCGCGTCGCTGATGTCCTGACCCTTGACCTCGACCGGACCGAGCAGGTACTTGACCGTGTTCTGGTCGTCACACGTGATCAGCGGCTGGTCCGTCGGCGCGGAGCTCGTCGTCTTGTTCGCGTTCGCCTTGCAGTCGTAGGCGTTGAAGTCGGCCTGGAGCTTCGGCGTCACCCAGGCGAGGTCGCTCCCGTTCGTCGGCTTCGTCGACGGCGTCGCCTGCAGGTCGGGAGCCGGTGACGGCGCCGGGGTGGACTTGCCGTCGGCGCCGACGACCTCGTTCGTCGGGCCGCCGGCGATGAGCACCGGACGGAAGTCGAGACGTGCGCTGGACTTCACGCGGTCGAGCGTCGCCTGGTCCGGCTTGCCGGGCAGCGAGACGACGATGTTCTTCGAGCCCTCGGTGGAGATCTGCGCCTCGGACACGCCGGACGCGTCGATGCGCTGGCGGATGATCGACACCGCCTGGTCCAGCTGCTGCTGCTGCACCGACTGGCCGTTCTCGACCTGCGGGGCGAGGATGATCTGCGTTCCCCCCTCGAGGTCGAGGGCGAGCTTCGGCAGCCACGTGGCGTTGCTGAACAGGACGCCTGCCGTGAGGGTGCCGAGGAGCACCACCACGATGACGCCGAGCCACGTCAGCGAACGCCAGGCTTTCTTGACCGGGGTCGACTTTGCCACCAGGAACTCAGCTTTCTACGAGCGCTCCGGCCCCGCGTGGGGGCCGGAGCACAGGGGATGTGTCAGTCGTCGCTCTTCGAGCCGGGCTTCTTGGGCGAGTCGTCGAGACGCTCGCCGTACTCCGGCGTCGTGGAGTCCGACGCGTCGTGGGTGATCGCGTGGTCCTCGTTGAGCTCGACACCGGGGGCCTCGGCGTCGTCGCTCGTGGCCTCGGCGTTCGTGGGCTCGACGACGCGGGCGAGCACCTGGCGGTGCACCTTGACGACGTGGCCGGGGCTCGTCTCGATGGTGGCGGTGTTGTCGTCCTCATTGACGGACAGGAGCGTGCCGTAGAGACCGAAGTTGGTCATGACCTCGGCGCCGGGCACCATCTTCGAACGCGTCTCCTCCTGCTCCCGGCGCCGCTTGCGGCTGTTCCGGAACATGAAGAACACGAGGGCCGCCAGGATGACGACCATCAGGATGGTCAACGGGTCAAAGACCATGAAGCTGCCGAACCTTTCGATGGGGGCAAGGGGGTTGGCCGAACGGCCAGCTTGGATTATATGTCATCGACGAGCGTCGGAGGCTGGGAGGAATCCCGCCGCGGGCTCGGAATTCCGAGATGACGCCATGCCGCAGCGGTCGCCATGCGGCCGCGAGGCGTTCGGGAGAGCAATCCGATGCGCACGAGGAAGGGCTCGACGACGGACTCGATCGTCTCCGCCTCCTCCCCGACGGAGACCGCGAGGGTGTTCAGTCCCACCGGTCCGCCGTCGAATCGTTCGAGGATGATCTGCAACACCGCGCGGTCGAGGCGGTCGAGGCCGAGCGGGTCGACATCGTAGAGCTCGAGCGCCGCGCGGACCGCGTTGACATCGGCCCGGCCGCCGTGGACGAGCGCGTAGTCGCGCACCCGGCGCAGCAGCCGGTTGGCGATGCGCGGCGTGCCCCGGCAGCGCCCGGCGATCTCGGCCAGCGCCTCCCTGTCGACCTCGAAGTCGAGCATCGTCGCCGCCCGGGTGAGCACCTGGGTCAACTCGGCCTCGTCGTAGAACTCGAGGTGCGCGGTGAACCCGAAACGGTCGCGCAGCGGGTTGGGCAGCAGCCCCGAGCGCGTCGTCGCGCCGACCAGCGTGAACGGGGCCAGATCGAGCGGGATGGACGTGGCGCCCGCGCCTTTTCCGACCATGATGTCGATGCGGAAGTCCTCCATCGCGAGGTACAGCATCTCTTCCGCCGACCGCGCCATGCGATGGATCTCGTCGATGAAGAGCACCTCGCCCGGCGTGAGCGACGACAGCAGCGCCGCGAGGTCGCCGGCGTGCTGGATGGCCGGACCGCTGGAGAGGCGCAGCGGCCGCTCGCTCTCGTGCGCGACGATCATCGCGAGCGTCGTCTTCCCGAGACCTGGGGGGCCGGCGAGCAGGATGTGGTCGGCCGTCCGCTCCTGCATCCGCGCCGCGGTCAGCAACAGCTGGAGCTGGCCGCGCACCTTCGCCTGCCCGACGAACTCGGACAGCGTGCGCGGCCGCAGGGCTCCCTCGAAGGCGAGCTCGGTCTCCGACTCGAGCTCTGGAGTGGTCAGGTCGTCGCTCATCGCGCCGGTCCGAGCCGCGAAAGGGTGAGGCGCAGGAGGGACTGGACGCTGTCGCGCTCCTTCTCCTCGGTCTCGGCCGTGACCTCGGCGACCGCCTCGGCGGCGACCCGCTCCGGCCAGCCGAGCCCGACGAGGGCGACGAGCACGCTGTCGCCGACCGACGACGGGGCTCGGGATGTCTTCACCGCGGGCGCGGGACGGCGGACGGCGGTGAGCTTGCCGGCGAGGGAGACGACGATCAGCTTCGCGGTCTTGGGCCCGATCCCGGACACCTTACGGAAGGGGGCGTCGTCGTCGGCTGCCACCGCGGTGGCGATGTCGTCCGGCGACAGCACGGACAGCACGCCGATGGCTGACTTGGGACCGACGCCCGACACGCCGTTGAGAAGCTCGAACACCTCCAGCTGCTCCCGGTCGGCGAACCCGAACAGCTGCAGGGCGTCCTCCCGGACGATGAGCGAGGTGTGCAGGAAGGTCTCTTCACCCACGCGCAGCGACAGCACCTGGTCGGGCGTCAGCTGCAGGGCGAAGCCGACGCCGCCCACCTCGACGACGGCGGTGCCGCCGCTCGCCGAGAGCACGGTACCGCGGAGGGAGGAGATCACCGTGCAAGCCTACGGGGCACCGCCGACGTGCGGCTGGAGCGCTCCGCGGCGCGCCACGCCTGCTGCGCGGGGGTGAGCGCGGTGTCCGTCGCTCCCCCGGCGTCGGCCGCCACCGGGCCGCCGCGCCAGGCGTGGCAGATGGCGATCGCGAGGGCGTCCGCCGCATCCGCCGGCTTCGGCGCCTCCGCGAGCCCGAGGATGCGCGCGACCATCGCCTGGACCTGCCTCTTGTCCGCAGAGCCGTAGCCGGTGATCGCCGCCTTCACCTCGCTCGGCGTGTGCAGGGCGACCGGGAGGCCGCGCTTCGCCGCCGAGTGCAGGGCGACCCCGCTGACCTGCGCGGTGCCCATCACGGTGCGGAGGTTGTGCTGCGCGAACACGCGCTCGATGGCGACGACCGCGGGCAGATGCTCGTCGAGCAGGCGCTCGATGCCGTTCCCGACCGCGAGGAGCCGCTCCTCCAGGGCCATGCCCGGCGGAGTGCGGATGACCGTCACATCCACCAGCGTGGCGCGACGGTCCGCCTGCACGTCGACGATCCCGACACCGCAGCGCGTCAGACCCGGGTCGATGCCGAGCACCCGGATCGTCACGGCCGCGACCTACTCGTCGTCTTCGTCGAGCTGCGCCTGCACCTCAGGGCTGATGTCGAGGTTCGTGTACACGTTCTGCACGTCGTCGGAGTCCTCGAGGGCGTCGATGAGACGGAACACCTTGCGGGCCACCTCGGCGTCGGCCTCGACGTTGACGGTGGCCACGAACTCCGCGTCGGCCGAGTCGTAGTCGATACCGGCCTCCTGCAGCGCGGTGCGCGCCGCGACCAGGTCGGAAGCCTCGGTCAGCACCTCGAAGCTCTCGCCCCGGTCGGTGACCTCCTCCGCACCGGCGTCGAGCACGGCGGTGAGGACCGTGTCCTCATCCACACCGTCGGCGTGCGGCACGACGATGACGCCCTTGCGGTGGAAGTTGTAGGCGACGCTGCCCGGGTCGGCCATGGTGCCGCCGTTGCGGGTCATCGCGGTCCGGACCTCGGCTGCGGCCCGGTTCTTGTTCTCGGTGAGGCACTCGATCAGCAGTGCGACGCCGCCGGGACCGTAGCCCTCGTACATGATCGTCGTGTAGTCGATCGACTCGCCGGTGAGGCCGGCGCCGCGCTTGATGGCGCGGTCGATGTTGTCGTTCGGGACCGAGGTCTTCTTCGCCTTCTGCACCGCGTCGACGAGCGTGGGGTTACCCGACAGGTCGGCACCGCCGGTCTTCGCCGCAACCTCGATGTTCTTGATCAGCTTCGCGAAGGACTTCGCGCGGCGGGCGTCGATCACCGCCTTCTTGTGCTTGGTCGTTGCCCACTTGGAATGCCCGGACACTGGTGCTCCCTCGTCTCACGTCTGAAGATCCTGACCATTGTAGGACGACAGCCCGCCCCGCTCCCGCACCGACCCTCGCGGCGGGGTCAGGCCGCGCGCAGAGCCGCCCGGCGCACCTTCCCGAGGAAGTACTCGTGGAAGCGGGTGTCGCCGGTGATCTCGGGGTGGAACGACGTGCCGAGCAGGTTGCCCTGCTCGACGGCGACCACACGTCCGTCCGCGACCGTTGCCAGGGGCGTCGCTCGCTCGCCCACGCTCTCGACGATGGGTGCACGGATGAACACCGCGTGCATCGGCTCCTCGCCGACCGCCGGAATGTCGAGGTCGGTCTCGAACGAATCCACCTGCGAGCCGAACGCGTTGCGCCGCACCGACACATCCAGGCCGCCGAGGCTCTGCTGGCCGGCGATACCGTCGAGGATGCGGTCGGCGAGCATGATCAGCCCGGCGCACGTCCCGTACACGGGCAGACCGTCGGCGATGGCCTGGCGCAACGGCTCCGCGACGCCGAACGCACGCGAGAGCTTGTCCATCACGCTGGACTCGCCGCCCGGGATCACCAGGCCGTCGATCTCCTCCAGCTCGGACGCACGGCGCACGGGGACGGCGTCGGCGCCCAGGCCCCGCAGGACCGCGATGTGCTCGCGGAAATCCCCCTGCAGGGCGAGGACGCCGACCCGCGTCGTCGTTCCGGTCACGCTTACCAGCCGCGCTCGGCCAGACGGTGCGGAGCGGGGAGGTCGCCGACGTTGATGCCGACCATGGCCTCGCCGAGGCCGCGGGAGACCTCCGCGATGACCTTCGGGTCGTCGTAGAACGTGGTCGCCTTGACGATCGCCGCCGCGCGCTGCTCGGGGTTGCCGGACTTGAAGATGCCCGAGCCGACGAACACGCCGTCCGCGCCCAGCTGCATCATCATCGCCGCGTCGGCCGGGGTGGCCACGCCGCCCGCGGTGAACAGCACGACCGGCAGCTTGCCCGTCTCGGCGATCTCCGCCACCAGCTCGTACGGGGCCTGGAGCTCCTTGGCCGCGACGTACAGCTCGTCCTTGGTCATCGACTTCAGGGCGTTGATCTCCGAGGTGATCTTGCGGATGTGCTTCGTCGCCTCGGAGACATCGCCGGTGCCGGCCTCGCCCTTCGAGCGGATCATCGCCGCGCCCTCGTTGATGCGGCGGAGCGCCTCGCCCAGGTTCGTCGCACCGCACACGAACGGCACGGTGAAGCGCCACTTGTCGATGTGGTTGACGTAGTCCGCCGGCGAGAGCACCTCGGACTCATCGATGTAGTCGACGTCGAGCGCCTCGAGCACCTGTGCCTCGACGAAGTGGCCGATGCGGGCCTTCGCCATGACGGGGATGGACACCTCGGCGATGATGGCCTCGATCAGGTCCGGGTCGCTCATCCGGGCCACGCCGCCCTGGGCGCGGATGTCGGCGGGGACACGCTCGAGCGCCATGACGGCGACGGCGCCGGCGTCCTCGGCGATGCGGGCCTGCTCGGGGGTGACGACGTCCATGATGACGCCGCCCTTCAGCATCTCGGCGAGGCCCCGCTTGACCCGGCTCGAACCGGTCGCGCTGCCCTGTACGTTGTCTGTCATCATCGCCCTCTCGTGCGGAACAAAGAATGTTTTGGCCTATGCCGAACGATAGCATCCCCTTCGCGGCTGGATAGACTCGACCGCGGGACCACCGGGCGGGGAGCGTAATGGACGGAAACGGCATCACCGGCGCCACGGCGTCGGAGATCGCGGCGAGCGTGCGCGCGCTGCACGAACGCGGTGCGCTGCGCCGCGGCGACGCCCTGCCGCCGGTGCGCGAGCTGGCGGCGCAGCTGCAGGTCAACCGGAACACCGCCGTCGCCGCCTACCGCTTGCTCGCGCAGGCGGGCGTCGTCACGGCGCGCGGCCGGGCGGGCACCGTCATCGCCGGACTCGAGGCGGTCGCGCAGGAGGGCTACGCACAGGACAGCGTCCTCCGCGACATCGGGACCGGCAACCCGGACCCGCGCCGCATCCCGCAGCCGTCCGCAGCGCTCGCCGGCGCCATCGGACGACCCGTCCTGTACGGGGAGCCCGTCATCGACCCGGCCCTCGAGGAGCGCGCGCTCGCGTGGGTGCGCGACGACCTGCCCGACCAGACGGTGCGCATCACCGTGACCAACGGCGCGGTGGATGCGGTCGAGCGTCTGCTCGCGCAGGCTCTGCTCCGTGACGACGCTGTGGCCCTGGAGGATCCGTGCTTCCTGGCGAGCATCCACACCGTCCGGCTGGGCGGGTATCGGGCCATCCCGGTGCCGGTGGATGCGGAGGGCATGACCGTGGACGGCCTGCGTGCCGCTCTCGCCGCGGGCGTCCGCGCCGTCATCTGCACGCCGCGGGCGCAGAATCCCACCGGCGCCACCCTCTCCCCCGCACGTGCCGCCGAACTACGCGCGGTGCTCGCCGACCACCCCTACGTGCTCGTCATCGAGGACGACCACTTCTCCATGCTGTCGCAGCGGCGCTACGAGACGCTGATCGGGCCGGGGCACCGGCGCTTCGCACTCATCCGCTCGGTGTCGAAGTTCCTCGGCCCGGACATGTGCCTCGCCGTCGCCGCCACCGACCCGGAGACGGCCGAGCGCCTCGCCTTCCGGCTGAGCCCCGGCACGACCTGGGTCAGCCATATCCTTCAGCGCCTCGTGCTCGCCCAGCTGACCGACGAGACCGCCCTCGCCGAGATCGTCGATGCCGGCCGGCACTACGCCGAGCGGAACCGCGACTTCGCGGCGGAGCTGACCGCACGCGGGCTCCCCGCCGAGCCGGCCGACGGCCTCAACCTGTGGGTCGAGCTTCCCGTGCAGGCGCGGACGGTGGCGGAGCGCCTCATGCGGCGCGGCTGGCTGGCGCGGACGGGCGACGAGTTCCAGCTGGCCGAACATCCCGAACCGTCACATCACCTGCGCCTGACCGTGCACGACCTCACCGCCGAGGAGAGCGCGCGGCTGCTCGACGACCTGGTGGATGCGGCGCGCTGAGCCCCGGACCAGATGAGAGGATCGAGGGATGAAGATCCTCTCGATCCAGTCCGCGGTCGCCTACGGTCACGTCGGCAACTCCGCCGCCGTCTTCCCGCTGCAGCGCATCGGCGTCGAGGTCCTGCCCGTCTACACGGTGAACTTCTCCAACCACACCGGGTACGGCGCGTGGCGCGGACCGCTCATCTCCGCCGACGACGTCCGCGACGTCATCACCGGCATCGAGGAGCGCGGGGTGCTCGGCCAGATCGACGCCGTGCTCTCCGGCTACCAGGGCAGCGAGGGCATCGGCGACGTCATCATCGACGCCGTCGCCCGCGTGAAGGCGGCCAACCCGGACGCCGTCTACGCGTGCGACCCGGTCATGGGCAACGCGAAGTCCGGCTGCTTCGTCGCCCCGGCCATCCCGGTGCTGCTGCGGGAGCGTGTGGTTCCGGTGGCCGACATCATCACGCCGAACCAGTTCGAGCTGGGTTTCCTGACCGAGACGTCGCCCGACACCCTCGAGTCGACGCTGGAGTCGGTGGATGCGGCGCGCGCGATGGGCCCTCGCACCGTCCTCGTGACGAGCGTCGAGCGTCCGGATGCGCCCGCCGACACGATCGAGATGCTCGCCGTCGACGACGCGGGCGCGTGGGTCGTGCAGACCCCGCGCCTCCCGATGAAGGCCAACGGCTCGGGCGACGTGACGGCGGCGCTGTTCACCGCGCACTACGTGCGCACCGGCGACGCCGAGCTGGCCCTGCGGAAGACCGTGTCGAGCGTGTTCGACCTGCTCACGCGCACCCTGGAGTCGGGCGAGCGCGAGCTGCAGCTGGTCGAGTCGCAGGACTCCTACGCGAACCCGCGCGAGCAGTTCGCGGTCACGCGCGTGCGCTGACCCGCCTCCCCCACCGTCAGCTCCTGAGTTTTTCGGGCAAATCGCCGCCAAGACAGCGAAAAACTCAGGAGCTGTTGGCTAGGGACGCGGCCAGGCGTCTGCGATGGCCGCGCGGACCTCTCCGAGCAACTGGGGCAGCGCCTTCGTCTTGGCGATGATGGGCAGGAAGTTCGCATCCTGAGCCCACCGCGGCACAACGTGCTGGTGCAGGTGCGCCGCGATTCCGGCTCCGGCGACCTCGCCCTGGTTCATGCCGATGTTGAAGCCGTCGTTCTTCGACACCTGACGGATGACGCGCATCGCCGTCTGGGTGAGGCTGCCGATCTCGGCGACCTCCTCCGGCGTCGCCTCGTCGTACGTGGCGATGTGGCGATACGGGCACACGAGCAGGTGGCCGCTGTTGTACGGGAACAGGTTCAGCAGCGCATACGCGTGTGTTCCGCGCGCGACGATCAGCGCATCCTCGTCGCTCATGCTCGGGGCGACGCAGAACGGGCAGTCGTCTTTGCCCGGCTGCTGGCCGTGCTGGATGTAGACCATCCGGTGCGGCGTCCAGAGCCGCTGGAACTCGTCCGGAACGCCGACGAGGTACGACGGGTCGTCGACGCGGATGCGCTCCGCATTGACGCTGTCCCGGATCGCCCCGTCGGCTGCGCCGTCTCCGTTCGGGTCGTCCGACGTCCCGTACGAGTCGAGGTTCAGTCGTGCCATGCCGTGTCGACCAGCTCGTGCGAGCGGATACTCTCGACGATCCGCTCGATCGCCTCGTCGACGGTCACGCCGTTGCGCTGCGTGCCGTCGCGGAACCGGAAGCTGACCGTGCCCGCCGACGCATCCTCTTCTCCGACGATCAGCTGGAAGGGGACCTTCGCCTTGGTGTGGGTGCGGATCTTCTTCTGCATGCGGTCGTCGGAGTGGTCGACCTCGGCGCGCACGCCGCGGGCGCGGAGCCGCGAGATCACGTCGTCGAGGAACGGCGCGTACTGGTCGGCGACCGGGATGCCCACGACCTGGACCGGCGACAACCAGACCGGGAAGGCACCGGCGTAGTGCTCCAGCAGGATCGCGAAGAACCGCTCGATCGAGCCGAGCAGCGCCCGGTGGATCATCGCCGGCTGCTTGCGTGTGCCATCCGCCGCGTTGTACTCCAGCTCGAACAGCTCCGGCTGGTTGAAGTCCAGCTGGACGGTCGACAGCTGCCAGGTACGACCGATCGCGTCGCGCGCCTGCACCGAGATCTTCGGGCCGTAGAACGCCGCCCCGCCCGGGTCGTCCACGAGCTCCAGACCGGACTCGATCGCGACCTGGCGCAGCGTCTCGGTCGCGGTCTCCCAGCTCTCGTCGCTACCGACGTACTTGTCGGGGTCCTTCGTGGAGAGCTCCAGGTAGAAGTCGGTGAGGCCGTAGCCGCGCAGGGTCTCCAGCACGAACTCGAGCTGGCGGGCGACCTCGTCCCGGATCTGGTCTTCCGTCACGTAGATGTGGGCGTCGTCCTGGGTGAGCCCGCGGACGCGCGTCAGACCGGCCAGGGTGCCGGACTTCTCGTACCGGTACACCGTCCCGAACTCGGCCAGCCGGAGCGGGAGCTCGCGATAGCTGCGGCCGCGCGCACGGAAGATCAGGTTGTGCATCGGGCAGTTCATCGGCTTCAGGTAGTAGTCCTGGCCCTGCCGGGTGATGTTTCCGTCCGCGTCGCGTTCCTCGTCGAGGTGCATCGGCGGGAACATCCCCTCCTTGTACCAGTTGAGGTGCTGGCTGGTCTCGAAGAGGTGCGCCTTGGTGATGTGCGGCGTGTTGACGAGCTCATAGCCATTGGCGATGAGCCGGTCGCGCATGTAGTCCTCGATCTCCTTGCGGATGATCCCGCCCTTGGGGTGGAACACCGCCAGGCCCGAGCCGATCTCGTCGGGGAAGCTGAACAGGTCCATCTCGGCACCGAGCTTGCGGTGGTCGCGCTTGGCGGCCTCCTCCATGCGGGTCTGGTAGGCGCGCAGCTCCTCCTTGCTCGCCCAGGCGGTGCCGTAGATGCGCTGCAGCTGCTTGTTCTTCTCGTTGCCTCGCCAGTAGGCGGCCGCGACGCGGGTGAGCGCCCAGCCGTTGCCGATCATGCGGGTGTTCGGGAGGTGCGGGCCGCGGCAGAGGTCCTTCCAGACCGTCTCCCCTGTCTTCGGGTCGACGTTGTCGTAGATGGTCAGCTCGCCGGAGCCGACCTCGACCGACTCGCTCTCGTCGAAGGCGGCGGTGTCGCCGTGCTGGACCCCGCCCTTGAGGCCGATGAGCTCCAGCTTGTACGGCTCGTCGGCGAGCTCCGCGCGCGCCTCCTCGTCGGTCACGACACGGCGGACGAACCGCTGGCCCGCCCGCTGGATGCGCGACATCTCCTTATCGAGAGCCTTCAGATCCTCCGGGGTGAACGCCTCCAGCACGTCGAAGTCGTAGTAGAAACCGTCCGTGATGGGCGGCCCGATGCCCAGCTTCGCCTCGGGATTCACGGCCTGCACGGCCTGCGCGAGGACGTGCGCCGTCGAGTGGCGCAGGATGCTGAGGCCGTCGGGCGAGTCGATGGTGACCGGCTCGACCTCGTCGGTCGTCGTGACGGTGGTCGCGAGGTCCTTCAGCTCACCGTTGACGCGCATCGCGACAACGGAACGGTCGGTGAAGAGCTCGAAGCCGTCGGCCACCTGTCCACTCCTTGTTCGTGGGTCGATTTGGGAACCCTCCAACTCTAGCCGGACCGGGGATACCGCTCGGAGCGCGGGTGCACTGCGTAGGCTGCAGCCATGCCGATGTCCGAGTACGTTCAGTCGATCCGTGACCGCGTCGGTAACGACTTCCTGCTTCTGCCGGGAGTCAGCGCGGTGATCCGAGATAGCGACCGGTTCCTCCTGGCGCGACATGCGCACTCCGGCCTCTGGAGCCTGATCGGCGGGGGTATCGAGCCTGGTGAAGAGCCGGCCGAAGCACTCAGACGCGAAGTGCTCGAAGAGACCGGTGCTCACGTGCGGGTCGCGGGCATCATCGGTGCGTACGGCGGCGAGCCGCTGATGGTCGAATACCCGAACGGCGACCGCGTGGGCTATGTCACCGTTGCGTACGACTGCGAGCTGCTCAGCCCGGCCGCCCCGGACATGGACGAGCTGCTCGAGCTCGGCTGGTTCGAACGCGACGCGATCGCCGCGCTTCCCCGGCGGACGTGGATCGACAGGGTGATCGCCGACACGGGAGCCCTGTCATGACCGAGAGCGATCGCGAGGCGTCCGACGGCGACCGTGTCCGCATGTGCGTCCTCGACCAGTGAGGTCGCCTCGTCTCCCGGACTCTCACGCGGGATGCGAGCCCCTGGTGCACGGCAATCGGTCCCGTCACACTTGAAAGGAGTGGACGAGGGAGGTTCCGAATGACGGTGACCGCTCAGCATGCGATCAGGCCGCTGACCCTGGAGACCTTCCCGGCGTGGCTGGCGCTCGCGCAGAAGCACAACGGCGTCTGGGGTGGGTGCTACTGCTCCTACTTCCACGGCGACACGGATGACACCGTCAAACGCGAATACGACGGTCCGACCTTCAAGCATCGGCTCGTGGCGGAGGGCGTGGCCCACGCCGCGCTCGTCTTCGACGGCGACGATGCGATCGCCTGGTGCGAATACGGCAGTCCCGCCGAACTGCCGAACATCTACCACCGCAAGCAGTACGACGCCGGCGAGACCCGTCCTGCGCCGTGGCGCATCACGTGCTTCTTCGTCGACCGCGACCACCGTCGCGAGGGGGTGGCCCGGGAGGCACTGGATGGGGCGCTCGAGCTGATCGCGCAGGCCGGTGGCGGCGAGGTGGTCTCGTTCCCCAACGAGCTCGCCCCCGGGAAGCGGACATCGTCGTCGTTCCTCCACAACGGCACGAGGGCGATGTTCGAGAAGGCCGGATTCACCTTCGAGCGGCACATCGGCAAGAGCAAGACGGTGATGCGCATCACGGTCCCGCCGTCGGCGGACTGACACAGGCACCTGCGACGAGGTCTCTCCGCTCTCCGTCGATCGTGCGCTCGTACACTCGGCACATGCGGACGCATGACGTGATCGTGATCGGTGCCGGGTTGGCGGGTCTGCGCTGCGCCGCCGAACTGGCGGCCCGCGGTCGCGAGGTGGTCGTGCTCGAGGCAGCGGATCGGGTCGGCGGACGCCAACGGACCGACCACGTCGACGGCTTCACCCTCGACCGCGGCTTCCATGTGCTGAACACCGCCTATCCGGCGGTCCGCGCGGCGGTGGACGTCGACAGCCTCTCCGTCGCGGCGTTCCCGACAGCGGTCCGGGTACGTCGCACGGACGGCTCGATGGGCACTCTCGCGCATCCACTTCGGCACCCGGGTCTGATTCCGGCGACACTCGCCAGCGGTCTCGTCACACCGCGTGACCTCGTCGGCCTCGCCCGGTGGCTCGGTCCCCTGGTCCTGCGGCCGCGCGCGACGGTCTCCCGCCCCGACCGCACCGTCGGCCGGGGCTGGGACGAGGCCGGTCTGACCGGGGCACTCCGTACTCAGGTGTTGTCGCCGTTCTTCTCAGGTGTTCTCGCCGACTCCTCTGAAATGACGTCGGACACGTATGTCCGCCTGCTCGCACGATCGTTCCTTCCGGCTGCTGCGGGCCTCCCCCGCGAGGGCATCGCCGCGCTTCCGAACGCGCTCGCTTCGCGCGCTCGTGCGGCGGGTGCGGACATCCGGCTCGGCCGCGCGGTGAGTCGACTGCGCCGGCGCGACGGTCGATGGGATGTGGATGCGCTCGGGGAGGAAACCGTGCGGGCGCGCGACGTCGTCGTGGCGGTGGCTGCGGAGGCCCTCACGGGGCTCGTGGACGCGTCCGCCCCATCCACACGGGGCTTGCAGACGTGGTGGTTCGCGGCGGACGAAGCTGCGGTCTCCGGGTTGCTGACGATTGATGGGAGTCGCGAGGGCCCGATCGTCAATGCGCTGGCGATCTCCGCCACGATCCCGGAGGCGGCGCCGTCGGGCCGCCACCTCGTGCAGGCGACCTGTCTGTTGGACTCAGGTATCGGGGCGCGCGAGGGAGACGTGCGCGCCCACCTCGTCCGGCTGTACGGCCGGGCCGCGGCGTCGTGGCTGCTCCTCCGCCGCGACGACATCCCGCACGCGCTGCCCGCGTTGCCCCCGCCGATGCGACGCTCGTCTCCCGCTCGCGTCGGCCCTGGCCTGCATCTCGCGGGCGACCACCGCGAGTCGCCGTCGATCCAGGGCGCGCTTCAGTCGGGTCTGCACGCGGCACGGTCGGTGCTGGCCGGGCCGCTGCCGGTTTGACGCAGGAGACGTTCGAGTCCGCGGTTCGCCGACCGCGGGCTATGAACCGCGATGGTCGCCGGCACGAGCGCTAGCATCGCGCTGTGTCCTCCGTTCTGCCGCGATCATCGTGGCGGCAGCCGTACCGCTGGTGCTGCTTCTCCTGCCGAGGCGACCGCACGTGGACTCGAAGGAGCGGAACAGTGTCGTCAGCACGCTCCCATCGTGATCGTGGGGTCACGCGCATCCCGATCCGGCGCGCGCTGGCGGCGACCGTCGGCGTCCTGGCCACGACGCTCCTCGCTGGTTGCGCCCCGCTGTTCTCCGTGTGCTCCATGCCCGACATCCGACCGCCTCACATCACCGTCGACGCTGCGACCTGGCTCCGCCTGCATCCCGGTGGCACGGTTCACGCCTGCTACGCCGGCTCGTGCGACGACGAGGACGGAGTCAGACCGTCCTTCGAAATCGTGGTCCCTCGCACCGCGGATCTCCGGAAGCAGCATGACCTTGTGGTCACGTTGACCGATCGGACAACGACGACGACTCAGACGGCGCGGATGGCGCTCGAGCTGATCCCAGGGCAGAAGGGTGCCCCGTGTCCCATGCCGGACCAGTGGAGCCGCAGGGTCCTCGTCGGGACGGACGGGAAACTCCACGTGGGCGGGGCCGACGACGGCCGCCTCATCGTCCCCACCCCGGCGGAAACGGCCAGCCCGTGATCCGTCGGAACCATCCGGAAACGACGAAACCCCCGGGTCTCCGGGGGTTTCTCTCTGTGGGCGATACTGGGATCGAACCAGTGACCTCTTCCGTGTCAGGGAAGCGCGCTACCGCTGCGCCAATCGCCCGAGCCTGAACGCGAAGCTCAGGATCGAGGTGGATACGGGATTCGAACCCGTGTATACGGCTTTGCAGGCCGCTGCCTCGCCTCTCGGCCAATCCACCGAACGCCACAACACGGAAAAACCCGTACCGTACCTGAGAGGCCCGATCCGTAGACCGGGCCGACTCGAGCGGATGACGAGACTCGAACTCGCGACCCTCACCTTGGCAAGGTGATGCGCTACCAACTGCGCTACATCCGCATTTCGCCCCGCAGTTCCCTGCGGCACTTGAAAGACTCTAGCCGATCCGGAGGCGCAAGACAAAACCGGTTACGCCCGCCGGGTGTGTCGCCTGCGGCCGCGTTCGGGTGCCCCGGGTCGATGTGCATCGGGGCCCCGGAGTCGGCTAGTATCGAATCTCGCAGCACACGGGCGATTGGCGCAGTTGGTAGCGCGCTTCCTTCACACGGAAGAGGTCATCAGTTCGAGTCTGGTATCGCCCACCAGAGAGAACCCCCGGTCCGCCGGGGGTTTTTTGTTTCTTGTTCTGGGCCGAACCCGTAGAGCACGCGCGGCTGCCGGAACCGTGAAGTCAGGATCCCGTCTCCCTCGTCGGTGAGCCATCATCTCGGACCGTCGCATCATCGGCACCCTCCGGCGCTGCCGGCACTTCTGTCGCCGAGTGTCGGAGCACCCACACGAGCGAGATCCAAGCGATCGCAGCGGCCAAGACGAAGAACATCCCGATGAGTAACCACCACCAGTCGCCTCGGCGCAACGCGAGGAGCGGTTCGATGCAGGCGAGGGCGGTGTAGAAGATCGCCATCCACCACGAGCCCGCGCGCGAGGAGGTAAGGATCCACCACGGCTTCTTCGACGGCGCACCGGTCACGGATCGGACTCTATGCCTGGAGGGGATGAACGTCGACGGTGTCGGCGCCCGCCCCGCAGGTACTGAGTCACCCGGATGATGCCAGCGGTGGTGTGAGCAGCACCGCGACGACCGCGAGAATTGCCACCGTGACAATCACTCCGGTGAGAACCACCAGCCACACCCTTTGTCCGGCTGTGCGGGCTGCGAACCCGGAAGCAATAGCTGCTCCGGCGAGCACTACGAGTGACATGAGTCCCCAGATCTGCGCCTTCACAATCGTCTCGCCGCCGTTGGCCTCGGCGATGCTGCTCCGGTAGGGGCCGGGCCAGCCGTAGTGGAGCGCATGCTGCCACTCCCCGTACGCGGACACGGCCGGGACGACGAGGACGACGGCCGCAGCTCCGAAGATGAACGCGGCCGCGCGGGCACGGTTGAGTTCCGCGTTCGATCGACGTGAGGGCACGTTACTCATCGTCCAGACGCTATCGCTCGTCCCCGCGCCGGGCCATTCGTGTCTCCGCCCGCTACCCCGGTACTTTGTTCGAGGGGGGACATCGATGAGTGGATTGCGTGGCCGCCTCGGCGGGGCCTCTGTGCTTGCGGCGTCGCTCGCGTGTGCCCTCTCCGGATGCCAGATCGGCGACTACACCGCCGTTCCGCGCGACTGCGAAGCCATCGCCGAGCCCTTCGCCCGCTGGCTCTCCGACCAGCCGCTCGTGACCTCCGCGACCGTCGTCTCAGCGGAGGCGGTCCTTGACACGGACAGCTGCGACCTGACTTTGCGTGCCGTCGTCCCCGACAGCGCCACGAAAGCCCAATTCCTGCCGCTCGGCCGAGCGATCCAGCGGCACCTTCCGGCCCACGCCTCGACGACGGTCGAGATCGCCCACGGCGAGTCCACCGAATTCGTCGACTTCCGGACGGATCTGGACGACATCAGCTGGTGAAGCGGAGCGGTGGACGCGTGCAAACTTCTTCAGCAGGATGAGTCTCTATGGAGAGTCTGCCCGAGGTCGCCGCGATCGTCGGCTGCGCCTGGATCTGTCTGATCGCGACCGCGCTGATCGTCTTCCGCGTCCGGATTGTCACGCTCCTCGAGCGTGCCGTGCCGCCGAACGATCGCACCGAGACACAGCGCCGCGAGGCGAGAATCGGAGTGGTCCTCGTCGCCGTGTTCGCTCACGTGCTGGCCGCAACGGTGGCCGCGATGTCGCTCCTTCCGGCCGGCGACAAGGCGTGGCCACTCGCCATCGGACTGCCCGTCGCTGCACTCGTCAGCGTGCTGTACTGGCTTCGGTTCGCGAACGCCGGACTCTCCCTCACTGCGTGGCTGCGGCGGTGATCGCAGCGGCCAGACGGCGGAACGAGGCGACTACAGGTCGGCGGGAACCGCTGGGTTGAGGCGGTTCAGTGCCTGGAGCATCGGCGTGAAGTCCTGGCGCTGTGCGGAGACCACGACGGGTGGGTAGCCGCTCCCGCGTAGCACGCACGTGGACGGCGCACCGAAGAATCGGCCGGCGCGCTCGATCCCATCCACCGGGATGCTGCCGCTTCGGAGCGGCGCTCGCCAGTTGAGGGTGCGGCCGACGAGTTCGACCCGGTACGCGACTCGGAAAAGCCACCAGTACGTGCTCCAGCCGAGCGCAAGGATCCACAACGCGCCAAACCACACCGGTGGCCCGGGCTGCCCGCTGATGGTGCGAACCGCGAGGAAGATTCCGGCGATCACCAACACGGTCATCACGAACAGCGCAAAGGCGATCTGTAGGACCGGCTGGGACCAGGTCACGTCAGCGCTCTGGTGATCGGTATCGCGCGATGTCATGCTGCCTTCCCATCAGAAATCTGCTCCCGCAGGGTATCAGCGCCCCGCCTCACACCCGGCTGAGCAACGGCCCGAGCCGCACCGCTGTGTCGGCGACCAGCGACACCAGCCCGTCGCGGTCCGCCAGGCGCGCGGCCGGGAGCGCCAGCGCGAGGCCGGCGACCAGGCGCTGGTCGTCGCCGCGCACCGGGACGGCGAGGCAGCCGAAACCGGGGACGAGCTCGCCTTCCTGCGTCGTGAACCGGGTGGGTGACGGCACAGACCGCGCGGCCTGCTCCGCCAGGAGGAGCCGGCCGAGGGCGGAGACGCTGAGGTCCGATTGGATGCGCTTGGGGTCCGAGAGCGGGAAGTCCGGGTCCACGTCGACCGGCACCACTCGGTCGGCTCGGTAGACGGCCAGGTGGACGCCACCGCGGATGCGCCCGCGCAGGTCGGCGACTGCTTCCCGAGCGGTGGCGGCCGCATCCTGTGCCTGAGCGACATCGGCCAGCTCGGCGACCTTGCGGCCCAGGGCGAAGCCGCGGAGGTCGGGCATGCGCACGAGGTACTCGTCCTGCACCAGCAGATTCAGGATGCGGTACGCCGTCGCCCGCGGCAGGCCCAGGCGCGCGGACAACTGCTGCGCGGTGATTCCGGGCCCCGCGCGCGCGACCTCCTCCAGCACCGCGAACGCGCTGTGCACCGCGCCCGGCTGTCGTCCGCTCAGCTCCGGGATGGCGTTCATGGCGCCCCGCCGAGCACGTCCCCCATCGTCGGCTCGTCGTACAGGCCGATGCGGCGAAGCGCGTCCGGCCTCCGGCGTCGGCACACCGCCCACAGTCCGAACGCGACGGCCGCCACCCCGGCCAGCAGCAGGACGGCGAGGGCGCGGTCGCCCGTGACCTCGAGCCAGAGGTCGAGCGCGAGCGCTGCCACGAGACCCGCGGCCGCGACCGCAGCGGCGACGGCCGGACCGACGGTCAACTCCCCGATCCGGCGCAGGAAGAACGGCGTCGCGACGCAGACGAGCGCGTACGCGGTCATGTACCCGGCCGCCGCGCAGACGACCACGACGCCCATCGCCTGCCACGCCCCCATTCCGGCCAGCACGAGGACAGCGGGTACGGCGACCTCGACCGCGACGCCCACCGCCAGCGCGACGTGCGGGGTCCGGAAGCGGCGATGCGTGCGCCCGAGGGCGCGCGGCGCGATCCCCTCGCGGCCGAGGGAGAACAGGACGCGGGCGAGAGCCGTCGTCGAGGCAAGGGCGCAGGCCAGGAAGGAGCAGGCGAGCGCCGCATCCAGCAGCAGGCCGATCCACTCGACCCCCGCGCGCGCCGCCAGGTCGTTCACCGGGCTGTCGCTGGCCACCAGGTCGCCGCCGAGCGCCTCGAAACCCGCCAGCTGCGTGTATGCGGAGAGCAGGTACAGCAGTCCCGCCGCGATCACGGTCCAGCGGATGGTGCGCGGGATGGTCGCGAACGGCCGCCGCGACTCCACGCCGAGCGTCGCAGCGCTCTCGAAGCCGACGAAGGCGGTGACGGCGACGGTCGTGCCGGCAGCGAGTTCCGGGATGCCGACCGAGCGGGGCAGCGCGACCGCCGCGAACGACGAGCCGGGCACGCGGACGAGCAGCACCACGATCAGCACGAGGATGCCCACGATCGACAGCAGCTCGATGACGAGCGTGACCCGGGTCGACAGCCGGATGCCGCGCCACAGCACCAGCAGGCAGACGGCACCGAACCCGGCCAGCAGCAGGAGCACCAGCCCGCGCGAGCCGGTCACACCCGTGACGGCATGAGCGAGCAGCATCAGCCCGTAGTACGCGGCGCCCAGCAGGGCGAACATCGCGACGAATCCATAGCCGACGATCATCGCGGCACTGGTCGCGAACCCGGCCCGAACCCCCAGGCCGCGCGCGGCGAACGTGTAGAGGGAGCCGGTGGCGGCCATCCGCCGGGTGAACTGGTTGACGGCGTACGCGACGAGCGCCATCAGCACGCCCGCGAGAAGGAACGCGAGCAGCGTGCCCGATCCGGCACGCGCGGCGACGAGCACTGGGCAGGTGGCCGCGGCAGCGGAGGGGGCGACGGCGCCGACCGACTGGGCCAGCACATCCACGAAACCGAGGCTGCGCCGGTCGAGGCCGGCCATCGGCGAGCGCGCAGCCAGGCCGTCGACCGGTGTCGGGTCGGCGATCGCTCGGCTCAGGGCCGTCACGGGGGGCTGTGCTGTCACGGTGTGCTCCTCGCCCGCGAGGCTACGGCGGGCGTGTTGCGTCCGCGTTTCGTCGGCGTCACGGGCACGTGACCCCCGAATGCGACACGGTCCGTCCCATTCGGCGAGCGCCGACTCTTCACAGCGGCGGAACGACCGCGCAACACCGTCTCGCGAGACTGGCGGCACCCACCCTCTCACTCCCCCTGGAGGAACCCATGACGGCTGCACAGGAGCCCCAGGCTCTGCTCGGCGATCCGATCGCCATCCGTGGTCCCGGCGCCGCGCGCCAGCTCTCCGGCCGGCTCGGCGTCGGCTCGATCGTGTTCATGGTGGTCGCCGCTGCGGCGCCGCTCACCGTGATCGGCGGCGGCTTCCCGGTCGGCGTGCTGCTGGGCAACGGCGCCGGCGTGCCGAGCATGTTCGCGATCGGCGCCGTCATCCTGCTGTTCTTCGCCGTCGGGCTGAGCGCGATGAGCCGGTTCATCCCCCGCCCGGGCGCGTTCTTCACCTATGTCGGCTACGGGATGGGGCGCCCGCTCGGCCTCGCCGCCGCCTATCTGGCGCTCCTCACCTACACGACCGTCCAGGTGGCGGTGTACGGCTACCTCGGCGCGACGCTGGAATCGTCGGTCGTCGCGCTGCACGGCCCGGACATCCCCTGGTACGTCTACTCCCTCGCGATGATCGCGCTGGTCGGAGTCCTCGGCTACCGGCACATCGAGCTGAGCTCGCGCGTGCTCGGCATCCTGCTCATCGCGGAGGTCGGGATCGTCATCGTCCTGAGCTTCGTGATCATCGGGACGGGCGGCGCGGAGGGCCTGTCGCTCGTGCCGTTCGAGCCGAGCACCGTGCTTTCGGGCTCCCCCGGCATCGGACTCATGTTCGCCCTCGCCGGCTTCATCGGGTTCGAGTCGACGGCGATCTTCCGCGACGAGGCCAAGGAGCCGGAGAAGACCATCCCTCGGGCGACCTACATCGCAGTGATCGCCATCGGCGTCTTCTACACGTTCGCCTCGTGGGCGCTGGTGATGGGATGGGGCCCCGCGAAGATCGTGGATGTGGTCGCGGCCGACACCGGCGGCTTCATCGTGAACACTGCCATCCACTACCTCGGATCCGTCGGCGGGGTCATCGTCAACGTCCTCCTGATCACGAGCCTGTTCGCCTGCGTGCTCTCCTTCCACAACGTGGTCACGCGGTACCAGCACTCGATGTCGAACGCGTCGGTGTTCCCGGCGGCGATCGGGCGCGTCCACGGCAAGCACTCGTCTCCGTACGTGTCGTCGCTGGTGCAGACCGCGACCGCGGCGGTTCTGATCGTGGCGTTCGCGCTGTTCCGCCTCGACCCCGTGCTGCAGGTGTTCACCTGGTTCAGCGGCATCGCGACCCTCGCGATCGTCGTGCTCATGGCACTGACCTGCCTGGCCGTCATCGTCTACTTCGCCCGGAAGAAGACCGGTGCCGGTCTCTGGCGCACGGTGATCGCTCCCGTCATCGGCCTGCTCGGCCTGATCGGGGTGACACTCATCATCGTCGACAACTTCCCCCTGCTCATCGGCGATGTGGATGCGAAGGGCACCCCGGTGGTCGGCCCGCTGTCCATCGCCTTCTTCGCCGCCATGCTCGCCGTCCCCGTGATCGGCGTGGTGCAGGCACTCATCCTGCGCCGCAGCAAGCGCGCCGCCTACGAGAACATCATCGACACCATCAGCGCCTAGGAGACCTGACATGACGACCGAACTGCCCCTGACCCTTCCCGACGACGACACCACTACCCCCGGTCCGCTCTCCAGCCTGACGGCGGCCGAGATCGAAGCCGTGGCGCGCATCCTCCGTTCGGCCGGCGCCGTCACAGACACGACCCGCTTCGTCTACGTCGGGCTGCTGGAGCCCGACAAGGCGGATGTGCTGGCCGCGCTGGCGGGCGACGCACCGACGCCGGATCGCGAGGCGCGCATCCTGCTGCTCGACGTCGCCACCGGCGAGAGCGTCGACGCCGCCGTCTCCCTCACCCGCGACGAGGTCATCGCGCTCGTGCCGATCGACGGCTCGCGCGGCCAGGTGCCCATCCTCGAGGAGGAGTTCGAGGCGATCGGCGGCATCCTCGCCGCGGACGCCGGCTGGCTGGCGGCGCTCGAGAAACGCGGGCTGGTGAGCGAGCAGGTCGTCTACGCTCCGCTCTCCCCCGGCTCGTACGACATCCCCGGCGAGGAGGGCCGACGGATCATCCGCGTCTTCGCCTTCCGGATGGACCACGCCGAGGACCACCCCTGGGCGCACCCGGTGGACGGGCTGTGCGCGTACGTCGACGTCATCGCCCGCGAGGTCACCCAGGTGGTCGACGCGTTCGAACTCCCCGTCCCCGAGGAGCCGGGCAACTTCCACCTGGAGTCGGAGCGCCCCGCCCCGCTCGACACGCTCAAGCCGATCTCGATCACCCAGCCGGAGGGACCGAGCTTCGCGGTGGACGGAGACACGGTCACCTGGGCCAACTGGTCGTTCTCCCTCGGGTTCGACGCCCGGGAGGGACTCATCCTGCGGAACCTCGGTTTCGCCGACCCCGACCAGGGCGGCGAGGTGCGTCCGGTGGTCTACCGCGCATCCATCGCCGAAATGGTCGTGCCCTACGCGGACCCCTCGCCGACGCGGTACTGGCAGAACTACTTCGACACCGGCGAGTACCTGTTCGGCCGGTTCGCGAACTCGTTGACGCTCGGCTGCGACTGCCTCGGCGAGATCCGCTACTTCGACGCGGTGCTCTCGGACGAGTTCGGCCGTCCGAAGACGATCGAGAACGCGATCTGCATGCACGAAGAGGACTACGGGACGCTGTGGAAGCACACGGACCTGTTCACCTCGGCGAACGAGGTGCGACGGTCGCGGCGGCTCGTGATCTCGTTCTTCACCACGGTCGGCAACTACGACTACGGCTTCTACTGGTACCTGTACCTCGACGGCACGATCGAATGCGAGGCCAAGCTCACCGGCATCCTCTTCACGTCGTCCTACGTCGAGGGCTCGGCTACCGCGAGCGAGGTGGCGCCGGGACTCGGTGCGCCGTACCACCAGCACCTGTTCTCGGCACGGCTCGACATGATGGTGGACGGGTTGGCGAACGCCGTGGAGGAGGTGGATGCGGTGCGCCTGCCGGTCAGCGAGAGCAACCCGTACGGCAACGCCTTCACGAAGCGCGCCACGCGCATCCTGAGCGAGGCGGACGGCGCTCGGGAGGCGGACGCGTCCGTCGGCCGCACCTGGCACATCGTCAACACGGAGAAGTCCAACCGGCTCGGCCTGCCCACCGGGTACGTGCTCCACGCGGAGCAGAACCCGACGCTGATGGCCGACCCCTCCGCCACCGTCACCGCCCGGGCCGCGTTCACGACGAAGCAGCTGTGGGTGACGCAGTACGCCAGCGACGAGCGCTACCCCGCTGGCGAGTTCGTCAACCAGAACCCGGGAGGCGACGGCCTGCCCGCCTACATGGCGGCGGACCGCCCGCTCGACGGCGAGGACATCGTCCTCTGGCACACCTTCGGGCCGACCCACTTCCCGCGCCCGGAGGACTGGCCGGTCATGCCGGTCGACTACGCCAAGTTCACGCTCAAGCCGTATGGCTTCTTCGGCCGGAACCCCGCCCTCAACGTGCCGGCCGAGGCGCCTACGCACTGCGCGCCGGGGCACCACGGGCACGGGGACGCGCACGCGGGGCACGGCAGGCACGGCGACCACGCGCACGGCGATCACGGCGACCACGCGCACCACGGATGATCGAGGCTCTGCACCTCGGCAGCATGCTCCCGGCCACGCTGGGGGCATGCTGCGTCGCGGGGAGCGCCGATCGCCGCTCCCCGCTCGCGTGGTTCGGGATGCTGGCTATGCTCGCGGCGATGGCGGACACGATGCTGCTGCCGCATCCTGTCGTCGCCCCCGTGGTGTGGGCGGCGCTGCTGGTGGCGACGGGGGTCGCGACGGCGGTGGCGCTTCGGTTGCGGCCGGCGGGTCGGGGTGGTGCGGGGGACGCGCAGGCGGCGCATCCCGCGCATCCCGCGCATCCAGCCCGGACGATGGCGCTGCACCGCGCGCTGCAGGCGATCCTGATGGGCGGGCTGATCGTCGCGGCGGGGGCGCACCATGGCGCGGCGGGCGGCGGACACTCCGCGCACGGGGTGAACGTCATCGCTGCACTGGGAGTCGCCGCACTCGCCTTCGCGGTGGCGTCCGGGCTCCTGGCGTTCCGGCGGCGGCTCCCGCCGCTCCCGCGCGCCGAGGCGGCACTCGGGGCGGCCTCCGTCGCGCTGATGTCGCTGCCACTGCTCGCGTAGCGCCGCCCGCGCCACATTCGTGCCGAATGTGCGGAAAGGCGCCGCCAAAACGCACATTCGGCACGAATCTCGGCGCGCTCAGCTCCGCAGCGTCGGCCAGCGGCCGTCGTCGTCGAACGGTTCGAGCTCGACGAGCAGCGTGCCGTCCTGGGCCAGACACGGCGGCAGGTGCTTCACGTCGTCGTCCGCGGTCTGCTCCTCCGTTTCGCCGGTGCGACGGTCGTACCAGCCGTGCAGGTGGTCCCAGGTGGCGAAGAGGACGAGACGGTGGTCCGCCTCGTTGTCGACCCATGCGCGGGTGATCGTCGGGATGCCCGTCTCCCGTGCGATGCGGCGAGTGCTCTTAGCACTCAACGTCTGGATGCTCATAGCCGTCAGTGGGGAGCGTCTTATCGGTTCCCCACTCAGCCCGCCTGCGTCGGCGGTGTCTCCTGTCGCAGCGACCGTCGCCCGATCGTGAACCAGAGGATCGCTCCGAGGAGCGGCGCCAGCGTCACCAGGAGGAGCCACCCGACGGTCGGACCGGCGGCGGCGCGCATCGCGGCGATCTGGATCACGGCGATCAGCCACAGGACGAACGGGATGACGAACATCCCGAACAGGATCAACACATGCCATCCGGCGAGCCCACTGAACACGAATCCCCCGTTCGTTCGGTGACACGACACTACCGGACGACCGATTCTCGCAAACGCCCTCCCGCGACCCTGTGGAAAGCCGGGCGTTATCCACTACGCTGATCGCATCGACGATCGGGGGATATCGTGCCGACGCTTATCGAGGAGTACGACCGGGACCGCGCCATCCACCTGCGGGCCCGCTGGCTGATGGTGGGCGTCGTGGTGGCGATCGTCGGGGTATTCCTCACCGGACCTCTCGGTGTGCTCCGTCTGGTCGACGGCGACGGCCTCGGCTGGCTGCTCGTCGCAGCCGCGGTCGTGCTCACCGGGGCGGCCGTCCTGCTGTTCCGCGCCAGCCGCCGTGCCGTTCCCGCTCAGGGCTACCGCATCACCGCGGACGCCTCGCAGCAGCCGGATCCCGAGGGCGCCCCCATCTGGACCCGTAAGGAGATCGGCTGGTCGGCCAACGCCATCCGCCAGTGGAACCCCTGATCCGCGATCTTCACCGCCACCCGTAGCGCATGGCGAGAGCTCGGCGCACGGTGTCGAACCGCCGCGCGTCCAACGCGGCCCCCTCACGGCGCATGCCGCCCTGCTGCACCCGGAACACCCGGTCGACCCTGACGAAGCTAGGGCGGTGGCGTCCGTCCCACTCCCCCGATCCGATCGGCAGGTACTCCGGCCTGCCGGGATGCTCCTGACTGGTCAGCGCCACCGCGAGCACCGAACCGGACGGCTCGGTGGCGACCACGAGCACCGGACGGTCCTTGCCGCGGCCGTCCGCCTCCTCGTAGGGCACCCACGTCCACACGATCTCGCCGGGGTCGGCGTCGCCGTCGAGACTGGGGTTGTACGACGTCCGGATGCGGCCCAGCCGAGACGGATCGACCTGGATGGTCTCAGCCGGCCGGCTCGGAGTCCGATCCGCTCGCGACGGACGGAACAGTGCGCCCAGGGCCGACAGGACGCTTCTCACGGATGCCACGATCGGCACCATAGCGGACGCGCGTGAGCCCGACGGTGAACCGCAGCGCGAGGGCGAGCAGCAGGGAGACGGTCGTCGCGTACAGCAGCACGGACATCCCGGCGATCCCCTGCGCGATGAAGAGGTCGAAGTTCCCGCTGTCGACCATCCCGCTCCCGATCGCGAACAGACCGGGGAAGAGGAGTCCCACCAGGCTGCCGACGATCGTCACGACGGACAGCGTCAGGGCCGGCCCGAAGCGGGCGCGGGCCGCGAGGTCGACCATCGTGGCGCAGGCCAGAGCGGACAGCGCGCCGACGAGCATCGCCCAGCCGAGTGTGAGCACACCGGAGGCGGCGGTGGCTCCGACCAGACCGGCCAGTGCCCCGCAGGCGGCGCTCGTCAGGGTCGGCCGGCGCAGCACCACCGCATCCACAAGCATCCACATCAGGACGCCCGTCGCGGAGGCGAGGAAGCCGCCGAACGCCATCAACGGCGCGTACGCGTCGAGGGCGCCCTCCGAACCGACGATCAGCCCCAGCCAGCCCACCCACACCAGGGATACACCGATCGCGACCAGCGACGGCCGGCTGGCATGCGTCGGCAGGTGCTCGCCACGACCGCAGGCGAGCAGGATGCCGACAGCGCTCCCACCCGCAGCGAGCACCGCCAGGGACCCGCCGAAGTCGACGACTTTCAGCCCGGCGACCGCCCAGCCGTCGTCGAGGGCGAAGACGCCGTACGCCACCGGCACGATCACCACCGGGAACCAGAGCACCGTGAACACGATCCACGCCCGCACGGTCAGCCGCGAGGCGACGGCCACCCCGACGATCGCCGTGCACAGCACCAGAAGGGCCATCAGGTATCCGGCGCGGGCGAGTGGATAGGGTGACGCGTCGGCCGCGCCGGGGCCGGCCATCGACGCCAGCCCGACGTCCGGACGGCCGACCAGGTGCGGGATCAGCGGGTCGCCGACGATCATGCCGTACCCGCCAAGAACGGCGAGCAGCACGACGACGGCCGCGCCGACCAGCACGAACCGCAGCGCCCGGGCGGCCCGAGCGCGGCCGGCCATGCCGCCGGCGAAGAACGCCAGCCCGAACGCGGCCAGCAGCACCAGCGCGCCGCAGCAGAACAGCAGCAGCGCATCCACCTGATCCGGCGTGGCGTGTGCCATGGGCTCCCTCGGTCGAAATGCCTGCACTCACCCTAGCGACGACAGAACGGGGCGCCGCCTTCCGGCGACGCCCCGTCCGCTGCGGTCGAGTGACGGTCCGATCAGACCGTCTCGAGCGAGTAGCCCTCCTCGCCGTGCACGACGGTGTCGACACCGGCGAGCTCGTCCTCGTTCTTGATCCGGAAGCCCATGGTCTTCTGGATGACCCAGCCGATGGCGTAGGCCAGGACGAAGGAGTAGATCAGCACCGCGAAGGCACCGACGGCCTGGACGCCCAGCTGGTAGAAGCTGCCGCCGTACAGCAGGCTCGAGAACTGCGAGGTCGCCTCGCCCTTGCTGTTGTACATGTGGGTGAAGCCGAAGAAGCCGATCCACAGGGTACCGATGAGACCACCGACGAGGTGGATGCCGACCACGTCGAGCGAGTCGTCGAAGCCGAGGCGGAACTTCAGGTCGATCGCCAGGGCGCAGACCGCACCGGCCACGAGGCCGAGGAGGATGGCGAAGCCCGGGGTCAGGATGTTACAGGCCGGGGTGATCGCGACCAGACCGGCGACGGCTCCGGATGCGGCACCGATGGAGGTCGGCTTGCCGTCCTTCAGCTTCTCGACGATCAACCAGCCGATCGTGGCGGCGGCCGGGGCGGCGAGCGTGTTCACCCAGGCGATCGCAGCGACACCGTCGACCGCGGCCTCCGAGCCGGCGTTGAAGCCGAACCAGCCGAACCACAGCAGGGCGGCACCGAGGAGCGTGAGCGGCACGTTGTGCGGCTTGCTCATGCCCTTCTGGAATCCGACGCGCTTGCCGAGGACGAGCGCGAGGGCCAGACCCGCGGCACCGGCGTTGATGTGCACCGCGGTGCCACCGGCGAAGTCGTTCACGTGCAGGACGGCCGGCGCCCAGCCGTCAGCGAGGTTGAACACCCAGTACGCGACCGGGAAGTAGACGATGGTCACCCAGATGCCGGCGAACACCATCCACGAGCCGAACTTGGCGCGGTCGGCGATCGCGCCCGAGATCAGCGCGACGGTGATGATCGCGAAGGTGGCCTGGAAGCCGGCGAACGCGAGGCCGCCGAGGTCCGGGGTGATGCCGTCCTTGCCCATCAGGCTGGACAGGAACCAGTCGGGGGTTCCGAGGAAGTGAGGGATGGATGCGGGGCCGAACGCGAGACCGTAGCCGTAGAGCACCCAGAGGACGCCGACCAGGGCCATCGCGCCGAAGCTCATCATCATCATGCTGATGACGCTCTTGGCCCGAACCATGCCGCCGTAGAAGAAGGCGACACCGGGGGTCATCAGCAGGACGAGGGCTGCGGCGACAAGGAGCCAGAGGGCGTTGACCGTCCCTGCCTCCGCGTAGTCCGCTGCTGTGTGGAGCACCATGCGAATTGTCTACCTCTCTGTGCATAGCCCCGCGGGGTGACGCGATCCCGATCCGGGTGGGGGGCGCTTTCGGGGTGGAGCCAGTCTCGACGGGAGAGGTTTCGTGAGAGGGATGCTCGTGTTTCGCGAGTGTTACGCATCCCGGCGGTGTGTAAACACTGTGTTTCGGGATGCTGCCGATGTGCTCGGCGGGTGCTGCGACCCTCCTAGGCGGCGAGCTTCTGGCGCACCTGCCGCTTGGCGCGGCCGAGGAGGGCCGACATCCCGCGCAACCGCAGCGGCGAGACCGCCTGCGTGAGGCCGAGGGTCTGCGGGAAGTCGTCCGGCACCGCGAGGACCTCGTCGGCGGTCAGACCGGCGAGGCCCTGCACGAGGATGGAGGCGAAGCCGCGGGTCGTCGGAGCCTCCGCGGGCGCGGTGGCGTAGAGGTGCACGATCCCGTCGCCGTCGACCTCCACGAAGATGTAGACCGGCGCCTGGCACTCCTCGACGCGCTCCAGGAGGTCCGGGTGGTCGCGGTAGCGCTCGGGCAGGTCGGGAAGCTCGTCGGAGAACTCCAGCAGCAGCTGCAGCCGGTCGTTCTGCTCCAGCGCCTGGAAGTCGTCGCGGATCTCGGCGAGGGTTCCCGTCAGTTCGGTCATCCCTTAAGGCTACGTCCGATTGCGCCGCGCTCGGTCAGCGGGTCGGCACCTCGCCGGGCTCGGAGCCGGTGACGATCGGGACGCGCACGGCCGAGCCCCACTCCGTCCACGAGCCGTCGTAGTTCTTCACGTTCTCGAACCCGAGCAGGTGGGTGAGCACGAACCAGGTGTGGCTGGAACGCTCGCCGATGCGGCAGTAGGCGATCACGTCGTCGCCCGGCTTCAGGCCCGCACCGTCGAGGTAGACCTCCTCCAGCTCCGCCCGCCGCTTGAAGGTGGCGTCGGGAGCGGCAGCGCGGGCCCACGGCACCGACTTCGCCGACGGGATGTGCCCGGCGCGCAGGGCGCCCTCGGTCGGGTACCCGGGGATCTCGGTGCGCTCCCCGCTGTACTCCTCGGGCGAACGGACGTCGATCAGAGGCTGCCCGAAGTGGGCGAGCACGTCGTCCTTGAAGGCGCGCACGACGGTGTCGTCGCGCTCGACCACGGGGTACTCGACCGGGGTCGGCTGCGGCACCTCGCGGGTGAGCTCGCGGCCCTCGGCGATCCACTTGTCGCGGCCGCCGTCGAGCAGGCGCACGTCCTCGTGCCCGAAGAGGGTGAACACCCACAGCGCGTAGGCGGCCCACCAGTTGTTCTTGTCGCCGTAGATGACGACGGTGGTGTCGCGGGCGATGCCCTTCGAGCCGAGCAGCTCGGCGAAGCGCTCCGGGCTCACGTAGTCGCGGACCACCGGGTCGTTGAGGTCGGTGTGCCAGTCGATCTTGACCGAGCCCGGGATGTGCCCGGTGTCGTACAGCAGCACGTCCTCATCCGACTCCACCACGACGAGTCCCGGTTCGCCGAGGTGCGCGGCGAGCCAGTCGGTGCTCACGAGGCGCTCGGGGTGCGCGTAGCCGGCGAACTCGGGCGACGGGTCGGTCTCGATGGTCATGTCTGTGATGCCCTCCAGGGAATCGGTCGGTGGCGCAGGACTAGGCTGGGAAGCCTGCGACAGCTGGAATCTACGTCCAGCGTAAGCGGCTCGGAACAGCCGCGGTAAGACTTCGACACAAAGGTGCAGAACCCGTCATGACCCTCGAACAGACCGGCGCCCTCCCCCGTCTCGCCGACCGCTCGCCCGAGATCACGGGCGCCGAGATCGCCGAGAGCCTGGTGCCGCCGTCGCAGTTCGAGCACGCGACGTTCGACTCGTACCGTCCCGACCACGACTACCCCTCGCAGTCCGAGGCCGTCGCCACGCTGAAGGTGTTCGCCAAGACGTGGGAGCCGCAGCGACCGGCCGGCCTGTTCAGCCGCAGCCGCAAGAAGGTGGAGGCGATGAAGCCGGGCGTCTACCTCGACGGCGGCTTCGGCGTCGGCAAGACGCACCTCCTCGCGGCGCTCTGGCATGAGGCGCCCGGTCCGAAGTACTTCGGCACGTTCATCGAGTACACCGCCCTGGTCGGCGCGCTCGGCTACGCGGGCGCGGTCAACCTGCTGCGTGGGTCCACCTTGATCTGCATCGACGAGTTCGAGCTCGACGACCCGGGCGACACGATGATGATGACCCGGATGCTCGGCGAGCTGGTCGCCTCCGGCACCCGCATCGCCGCCACGAGCAACACCCCGCCGAACGCGCTCGGCGAGGGCCGGTTCGCGGCGAGCGACTTCCTGCGCGAGATCCAGTCGCTCTCGTCGAACTTCCAGACCGTCCGCATCGACGGCCTCGACTACCGCCGCCGCGACACCACCGGCAGCGCCATCACGGTGGAACCGGCGGAGTACGAGCGCGTCGTGACCGCGCTGGCCGGCCGCGGCGAGACCGTGACGAGCGACGGCTTCCAGGACCTCATCGCGCACCTCGCGACCGTCCACCCCTCGCGCTACATCAAGATCATCGACGGCGTGGATGTGATCGGCCTCCGGGATGTGGAGGTGCTGCACGACCAGATGGCCGCCCTGCGTCTGGTCGCGTTCATCGACCGCGTGTACGACGCCGAGATCCCGATCGTGCAGTCCGGCGTTCCGCTCAGCGACGTCTTCGACGACGAGATGCTCGGCGGCGGCTACCGCAAGAAGTACCTGCGCTCGACCTCGCGCATGATCGCCCTCACCGCGGGCGAGCTACCGCCGCACGACTAGTCAGCGCTGGATGCGGTAGCGGCGGCGGGAGCCTCGGCGGGGATGTTCGCGCCCAGCCACTCGGCGATGGCGCCCGTCCACTTGGCCTCGTCGTAGTTCCACAGCTTGGTGTGGAGCGCGACGTCGAACGGCACGAGCGTGACGATGTCGCTCCGCGCCTCGGCGAGCGCACGCGACCCTGTGGACGGCACGAACCCGTCGTCGTCGCTGTGCAGGATGAGCATCGGCAGACTGAGCTCGGAGGCCCGGGCGACGAAGTCCATGCTGCGGAGGTCGATCGGCGCGCCCTGACCGGTGATCGGGCCGCTCCACTCCGACTCGATGAGGCGCATGGCGGCGCGGGTCATCATGTCCGGGAGGTGCAGGAGGTTGCCCTGGTAGCCGAGGGTGTCGATCCAGTCGATGACGGGAGACTCGAGCACGATACCGGCGACGTGCCGCGCCGACGGCGACCGGGTGATCGTCTGGAGCACCACGGCGCCGCCCATCGACCAGCCCATGAGGACGACGGAGCGCGCGCCCTGCGACACCGCGTAGTCGATCGCGGCCTCGATGTCGCGCCACTCCGTCCCGCCGAGCCCGTAGCGGCGGTCGGCGCTCTCTGGCGCATCCCCGTCGTTGCGGTAGGAGGCGAGCAGGCAGGTGAAGCCGGCGTCGTGGAACACCCGCACGGCCCGGAGGCCCTCCTGGCGGCTGGCGCCCCAGCCGTGCACCTGGATGACCCAGCGCTCGTCGCCTGCGTCTTCGGGAGCCGGGAACACCCAGGCGGGCGCCTGGCCGAGCTCCGTGGAGATCTCGACGGACCTGACCGGCAGCCCGAGCTCGCCGGGCTGGAGGTAGTAGTACCCGCTGATGCGCGAGCGTCCCACCCGAAGGTCGCCGAACTCCACGCGCTCCAGCTCGCGCGTCACCGAGCCGTCTGCGCGCTCGATGAGCCCGCCGAGCTTGGCGTAGCCGGTGTCGCCGCCCCACCAGAGGCCGAGGCGGCCGGGCATCGTCGCGTCCGGGGTCTCGCGCAGGGTGACCGTTCCGACGCTCTCGTCGAACGAACGGATGGTCTGGTTCTGCGGGCGGCGCCGCACCGGCGTGATCACGGTGCGCGCGACGCGGGCGGTCGCCCATCCGGCGATCAGGGCGGTGCCGACGACCAGCCCTCCCGCGACGAACGCCGCCGTTCCGAGTGCCTTGCCCCATGCCGAATCCGAGCCGCCTGCCGCCATAACGGCAGCGTACCGGCGGCGGCCCGGACGCGGACTCAGGAGTTCCCCAGGCGGCGTGCCTTACTGCCGCCGGACGCCAAAGGCTTCTAGTGTTCGAAGCGTGCCGACACCGACATCCCCACCGCAGCACCCGGCGGAGTTCGCCACGGCGCTGCAGTCCATCCGCACCGCAGTGTCGCGTCCGGAGCTCGTGATCGAGGAGATCCCCGCGCCAGCGCAGCTGGCGCCGTACTCCGTCGCGCTCGCGGCCGACGTCCGGCCCGCACGGCACGGAAGCGACTCGGACCTCGGCACCGGCCGTTTCATCCTGCTCTACGACCCGGACGAGCCGGAGGCGTGGGGCGGCCCGTTCCGCATCGTCTGCTTCGCGCAGGCGCCGCTCGAGACCGACATCGGGCTCGACCCGTTCCTCGCCGACGTCGCCTGGTCGTGGCTGGTGGATGCGCTGGATGCGCGCCACGCGCGCTACACGGCCGCGAGCGGAACGGCCACCAAGATCATCTCCACCGGTTTCGGCGAGCTGGCCGCCCAGGGCGACGGCTCGCAGATCGAGCTGCGCGCCTCGTGGAGCCCGCTCGAGGCGGATGTCTCCGCCCACGTCGAGGGATGGGGTGAGCTGCTGTGCATGCTCGCCGGCCTCCCCCCGACCGGCGAGGGGGTGAGCCTGCTCAGCGCCCGGGCGGCCACGCCCAGGAAGGCGCCGCGTGGCTGAATACACGGTCATCGAGACCCGTGCCGACTACCTGGCGGCGGTCGAGCGCATCGCCGCAGGAACCGGCCCGGTCGCCGTCGACGCCGAGCGTGCCAGCGGCTTCCGGTATTCACAGAGGGCTTATCTCATCCAGGTCTTCCGGCGCGAGGCGGGCACGTTCCTCTTCGACCCGCCGGCCGTCGGACGCTTCGACGAGCTGAACGAGGCCATCCACGACGACGAGTGGGTGCTGCACGCGGCGACCCAGGACCTCACCTGCCTCCGCGAGGTGGGCCTCGACCCGTCGATCGTCTTCGACACGGAACTCGCCGCACGTCTGCTCGGAATGCCGCGCGTCGGGCTCGGGACGGTCGTGGAGGAGCTCCTCGGCATCCACTTGGCGAAGGAGCACAGCGCGGCCGACTGGTCGACGCGTCCGCTCCCCCAGCCGTGGCTGGACTACGCCGCTCTCGACGTCCAACTGCTGCCCGACCTGCGTGACGCCATCGCGGCGCTCCTCGACGAGGCCGGCAAGACCGACATCGCGCACCAGGAGTTCGCCGACGAGCTGGTCCGCGACCTCGTGCCCGTCCGCAACGAGCCGTGGCGGCGCCTGTCGGGCATCCACTCGATCCGCGGCATCCGCAACCTCGCCGTCGCGCGCGAGCTGTGGCAGGCGCGGGATGCGCTCGCCCGTGAGATCGACACCGCGCCCGGCCGCCTGGTGCCGGACGCCTCGCTGACCGCCGCCGCCAAGGCGATGCCGGAGTCGAAGCGCGCCCTCGCGGCGATGCGGGAGTTCACCGGCCGCGCGAGCCGCACCGAGATCGACCGCTGGTGGGCGGCCATCGAAGCCGGGCGAACCACCGACGACCTCCCCGTGCTGCGCGGCAACGGCGACACGCTGCCTCCGCCGCGGGCGTGGTCCGACCGAAACCCGGACGCCGACGCACGGCTCAAGGCCGCGCGGGCGGCGCTGACGGCGGTCTCAGAGGAGCGCAGCATCCCTCTGGAGAACCTGCTCACCCCCGACACGCTGCGGCGCGTCGCGTGGGCTCCGCCCGCCGAGATCACCCCCGAGAGCGTCGGCGAGGCCCTCGCGGCGCACGGTGCACGCCCGTGGCAGGTTGCCGCAACCTCACAGGTGATCGCCCAGGCATTTGTGGAAAGCAGCCAAAGCGCCGACGAGGGGTCCGAGCCCGCTTCGTAGGAAGGATCAAACGATTCTTTTCGTGCACAGCGGTGTACCTAGGATCGTTTCCGACCTTGATTTGGGAGGGCACTGTGGCCGATAGGAACGATGTCGTGTTCGTCGACGGAGTCCGTACTCCGTTCGGACGGGCCGGCGAAAAAGGGCAGTACTGGAACACCCGCGCGGACGACCTCGTCGTGAAGGCGATGATCGGACTCCTGGAGCGGAACCCCCAGGTGCCCAAGGACCGGATCGACGACGTGGCGATCGCCGCGACGACGCAGCAGGGCGACCAGGGCCTCACCCTCGGCCGCACCGCCGCCCTCCTCGCCGGACTGCCCAAGTCGGTCCCCGGATTCGCGATCGACCGGATGTGCGCCGGCGCCATGACCAGCGTCACCACCCTCGGGTCCGGCATCGCGTTCGGCGCGTACGACCTGGCGATCGCCGGCGGCGTCGAGCACATGGGCCGTCACCCGATGGGCTTCGGGGCCGACCCGAATCCGCGCTTCCTCTCCGAGAAGATGGTCGCGGAGGACGCGCTCAACATGGGCATGACCGCCGAGCGCATCCACGACCGGTTCCCGGCGCTCACCAAGGAGCGCTCCGACCGCTTCGCCATGCGCAGCCAGCACAAGGTGGCCGCGGCGTACGAGGCCGGCAGGATCCAGCCGGACCTGGTGCCGGTCGCGATCCGCTCCGAGTCCGGCTGGGGCCTCGCCACGCAGGACGAGGGGATGCGCCCCCAGACGAACATGGAGGGTCTCGCCACCCTCAAGACCCCGTTCCGGCCGCACGGCCGGGTCACCGCGGGCAATTCGTCGCCGCTGACCGACGGCGCCACCGCCTCCCTCCTCGCATCCACCGACGCGGTGAAGGAGCTCGGGCTCACCCCGAAGATGCGCATGGTGAGCTTCGCCTTCGCGGGCGTCGAGCCGGAGATCATGGGCCTCGGCCCCGTCCCGTCGACCGAGAAGGCGCTGCGCAAGGCCGGCCTCAGCATTGACGACATCGGGCTGTTCGAGCTGAACGAGGCGTTCGCCATCCAGGTGCTGTCGTTCCTCGACCACTTCGGCATCGACGACGACGACCCGCGCGTCAACCAGTGGGGTGGCGCGATCGCGATCGGTCACCCGCTCGCGGCGAGCGGGGTCCGCCTGATGATCCAGCTGGCCCGCCAGTTCGAGGAGCACCCGGAGGTGCGCTACGGCGTCACCGCGATGTGCGTCGGCCTCGGCCAGGGCGGCACCGTCATCTGGGAGAACCCGAACTACGACAAGCGCGCCGCACGGAAGGGCTGACACGCACGTGACCGACTACAGCAAGATCGACTTCTCCCCCCTCGCCGACCTCACCGACGACGAGGTCGTCACCCACTCCTTCGTTCGGGATGTGCCGCTCCCCAGCGGCAAGACCCTCGCCCTGGTCACTCTCGACAACGGCCGCGACCACACCCGCCCCAACACCATGGGACCGGCGACGCTGCTGGAGCTCGGGAAGACCTTCGACGAGCTGACCGAGCGGGCGAAGCGCGGCGAGATCGACGCGGTCGCCGTCACCGGCAAGCCGTTCATCCTCGCCGCCGGGGCCGACCTCAGCCGGGTGGACGCCATCCCGAGCGTCGAGGTGGCGAAGCTGCTCCCGCAGCTGGGCCACTACGTCCTCGGCAAGCAGGCGACGTTCGGCGTCCCGTCGTTCGTGTTCACGAACGGCCTGGCGCTGGGCGGCGGTGTCGAGATCGGCCTCAACGCCGACTACCGCACCATCGACCGCAACGCGGCCGCGTTCGCCCTCCCCGAGGTGTTCCTCGGTCTCATCCCCGGATGGGGCGGCGCGACGATCCTTCCGAACCTGATCGGCATCGAGAACGCCCTCAAGGTGGTCGTGGAGAACCCGCTGAAGCAGAACCGGATGCTGAAGCCGCAGGAGGTGTTCGACCTCGGCATCGCCGACGCGATCTTCGACTCGGCCAACTTCCTCGAGGACTCCCTCCGCTGGGCCGACAAGGTGCTCACCGGCGAGGTCGTCGTCAAGCGTCCGAACGAGCCGGGCAAAATCGAGCGGATGGTCAAGTGGGATGCCGCCATCGGCATCGCACGGAAGATGCTCGAGTCGCGCATCGGGACCGTCCCGAAGTCCCCGTACAAGGCGCTCGACCTCCTCAAGGCCGCGAAGTCGAACGACCGCGAGGCCGGGTTCGCCCTCGAGGACGACGCGCTCGCGGAGCTCATCGCCGGCGACCAGTTCCAGGCGAGCATCTACGCGTTCAACCTGGTGCAGAAGCGCGCGAAGCGCCCAGCCGGCGCCCCGGACAAGAAGCTCGCCAAGAAGGTCACCAAGATCGGCGTCATCGGCGCCGGGTACATGGCCAGCCAGTTCGCGCTGCTCTTCGTCCGCCGCCTCCGGGTGCCCGTGGTCATCACCGACCTCGACCAGGCTCACGTCGACAAGGGCGTCGCCTACATCCACGACGAGATCGGCAAGCTGCAGGAGAAGGGCCGCATCTCCCCCGACGAGGCCAACCGCCTGCGCGCGCTGGTCACCGGCACCACCGACAAGGCCGACTTCGCCGATTGCGACTGGGTCATCGAGGCGGTGTTCGAGGAGCTCGGCGTGAAGCAGGACGTCTTCGAGCAGGTGGAGCAGTTCATCTCCGACGAGGCGGTGCTCGCGACGAATACCTCGTCCCTGTCGGTGGAGCAGATCGGCGCGAAGCTGAAGCATCCCGAGCGACTGGTGGGCTTCCACTTCTTCACTCCGGTCGCGGTCATGCCGCTGATCGAGGTAGTGAACACGCCGCTCACGGATGAGGCGACGCTGTCGACCGCGATGGTGACGGCCGCCGCGCTCAAGAAGAACGCGGTCATCACGGCCGACACCCCCGGTTTCGTCGTGAACCGCATCCTCGCGAAGATCCTCGGCGACGCGATGCACGCGGTCGACGACGGGACGCCGTTCGACGTCGTCGACGAGGCCATCGCGCCGCTCGGCCTGCCGATGGCGCCGTCCGCCCTGCTCGACCTGGTCGGGCTCAAGGTCGGCGCGCACGTGCTCGACACCCACCACGCGGCCTTCCCCGACCGGTTCTACCGGTCGGAGAACCTCCACAAGCTCGCCGAGTACGGCACGCTGCTGGAGAAGGACGCCAAGGGCAAGGTGAAGGGCCTCGACAAGGGCGCGGCGAAGATCGTCTCCGGCGGCACGAACCCGTGGACGAAGGAGCAGATCCTCCGCACCCTCGAAGACGGCCTGGCCGACGAGATCCACCGCATGCTCGCCGACGACCACGTGGTCGAGGCGCCGGAGGACATCGACCTGTGCATGATCCTCGGCGCCGGCTTCCCCTTCCAGATGGGCGGCATCACCCCCTACCTGGATCGCGTCGGAGCCTCCGAGCGGGTGTTCGGAGACACGTTCCACCACCCGCCGGTCAAGGGCGTCGCCTAAGCACCGCCGAGTTGACACAACACGCCGTCCGCCTGATGTGGCGGACGGCGTGTTGCGTCAAGCAGCGTATTGCGTCAGGCAGCGTGCTGCGTCAGGCAGCGGGATGGGTCAGCGGTTGACCGTCGACATGTCCGGGTAGCGGTCGCCCACCGGGGCGGCCACCGCATCCAGGCGGGCGATCTGCTCGTCGCTCAGGTGCAGGTCGGCGGCGGCGACGTTCTGCTCCAGGTTCTCCACCTTCGTGGTGCCCGGGATCGGTGCGATGTCGTCGCCCTTCGCCAGCAGCCACGCCAAGGCCACCTGGCCGGGCTTCGCGCCCAGCTCGCGCGCGACCTCGTCGACCTGCTCGACGATCCGGATGTTCGACTCCAGGTTGTCGCCCTCGAAGCGCGGGTTGAACCGGCGGAAGTCGTCGTCCGACAGCTGATCGAGCGACCGGATCGTGCCGGTGAGGAAGCCGCGGCCGAGCGGCGAGTACGGCACGAAGCCGATCCCGAGCTCGCGGACCGTCGGCAGCACCTCCGCCTCCGGGTCACGCGTCCACAGCGAGTACTCCGTCTGGATCGCGGTCACCGGGTGCACGGCGTTGGCGCGGCGGATCGTCGCGGGCGCCGCCTCCGACAGCCCGTAGTGGCGGATCTTGCCCTCCTCGATCAGCTCCTTCAACGCCCCGACGGTCTCCTCGATGGGCGTGTCCGGGTCCATCCGGTGCTGGTAGTACAGGTCGATGTGGTCGGTCTGCAGCCGGCGCAGGGAGCCTTCGACCGACAGCCGCACGTTCTCGGCCGAGCCGTCCATCCCGCGCTCGTCGTTCTCGCGGTGCTTGATGGTGCCGAACTTCGTGGCGATGACGACGCGGTCGCGGCGGCCGTCGGCGAACGCCTTCGCGAGCAGCTCCTCGTTCTTGTAGGGGCCGTACATCTCGGCGGTGTCGAAGAACGTCACGCCGAGGTCCATCGCCCGGTGGATGGTGCGGATCGAGCCCTCCTCGTCGGCGCCCGCTCCGGTGTAGAACGCGGACATCCCCATGCAGCCGAGGCCCAGCTGCGAGACCTCCAGCTTCTCGGTTCCCAATGCGATCGTCTTCATGCGTCGTTCCCTTCTGTGACCTGGCCGACGCTCTGCCGGTACAGGTCGATCTTGTAGTCGATGGCCGCCAGACTCGCCGTCATCTCCTCCAGTTGCCGCACGACGGCCATCCGGTGCAGGAGCAGAAGCTCCAGCCGTTCCGCCTGCGTGCCATCGCCGTCGCGGGCGAGCACCACGTACTGGCGCATCGTCGCGATCGGCATGGCCGTCGAGCGCAGCTTCGTGAGGAACGTCACCCAGGTGACGTCCGCCTCGGTGTAGCGCCGATGGGTGGAGGATGCGCGCCCGACCGGGGTCAGCATCAGCCCTTCGCGCTCGTAGTAGCGCAGGGTGTGGGTGGTGAGCCCGGTCCGCTCGGCGACGTCGGAGATCGACATCGCCGTCCGTGTGTCGGTCATATCGCCACAGTAGAACTTCGAGCGCACTCCAAGTCAACCGATCCTCACCCACCGCGAAGATTTGCGCCAAAATCGTCGTTATGCGACGGCTATAACCGAGATTTGGCGCAAATCTCTCGCGAAGCGCGGGCGCGCGGGAGGGGCAGGCGCGCGGGAAGGGCGGGCGCGCGGGTCAGGGACGGGAGGGCGCGCGTCAGGCGCGGCGCTTTTTGGCGGGCGCCTCGGCATCGGCGGCGGCCTCGTCGTCGGGCAGCGGGCGCGCGATCGGGACGCGGCTGCCGAGCACCTGGGCGACCAGATCGCGCGCGATCTTCTGCGGCGTGAGCCCGGCATCCTCGAGGATCTGGTCGCGCGACGCGTGGTCGATGAAGGCGTCCGGCAGGCCCAGCTCGTCCACGGCCGTGTCGATGCCGGCCTCGCGGAGGTCCTGCCGCACGCGAGTGCCGATTCCGCCGACACGGATGCCGTCCTCGATCGTGACGACGATCCGGTGCTCCGCCGCGAGGGCGAGGATGCTCTTCGGCACCGGGACGACCCAGCGCGGGTCCACCACGGTCGCGCCGATCCCCTGCGCGGCCAGCCGGTCGGCGACTTTCAGCCCGAGGTCGGCCATCGGACCGACGGTGACCAGCAGGACGTCCTTGCGGTCGCCCTCGCGCAGCACGTCCACGCCGTCGTCCAGCCGGCGGAGCGCCTCGATATCGGGCTGCACGGAGCCCTTCGGGAAGCGCAGGACGGTCGGGGCGTCATCCACGGCCACGGCCTCCCCCAGCTCCTCCCGGAACCGCGTGCCGTCGCGCGGAGCGGCCAGCCGAATGTTGGGGACGACCTGCAGGATGGCGAGGTCCCAGATCCCGTGGTGGCTCGGCCCGTCCGGACCGGTCACACCGGCACGGTCGAGCACGAACGTGACGCCCGCCTTGTGGAGGCCCACATCCATCAGCACCTGGTCGAACGCGCGGTTCATGAACGTGGCGTAGATGGCGACGACGGGATGCAGCCCGCCGAACGCGAGGCCGGCGGCGCTGGTCGCCGCGTGCTGCTCCGCGATTCCGACGTCGTGGACGCGCTCGGGGAACCGCTCGGCGAACTTGTGGAGCCCGGTGGGACGCAGCATCGCGGCCGTGATACCGACGATCTTCGGGTTCTTTTCGGCCAGGCGGACGATCTCGTCGGCGAAGACGCCCGTCCAGGAGGGCTTGCTCGACCCCTCCATCGGCTCGCCGGTCTCGGGGTCGATCTGGCCGACCGAGTGGAACTGGTCGGCCGCGTCGCGCAGCGCCGGCTCGTACCCGCGGCCCTTCTGCGTGATGGCGTGAACGATGACGGGCGCGCCGTAGTTCTTCGCCTGGCGCAGCGCCTCCTCCATGGCCTCGATGTCATGGCCGTGGATGGGGCCGATGTACTTGATGTCGAGGTTCGAGTACAGCGCCTCGTTGTTGGAGAAGCGGCTCAGGAACCCGTGGAGGCCGCCGCGCACGCCGCGGTAGAACGAGCGCCCAGGGGTGCCGAGCTTGTCGAACGCCTTGCGCGACGTGAGGTACAGGTTGCGGTAGCTCTTGCGGGTCCGCACCGTGTTGAGGAACCGCGCCATTCCGCCGATCGTCGGCGCGTAGGAGCGCCCGTTGTCGTTGACGACGATGATCAGCTTGCGGTTGTTGTCGTCGGAGATGTTGTTGAGGGCCTCCCACGTCATCCCGCCGGTGAGCGCGCCGTCGCCGACGACGGCCACGACGTGCCGGTCCTGCTGGCCGGTCAACTCGAACGCCCGGGAGATGCCGTCCGCCCACGAGAGCGACGAGGAGGCGTGCGAGCTCTCGACGATGTCGTGCTCGGACTCCGACCGCTGCGGGTAACCCGCCATCCCGCCGCGCTGCCGCAGCTGCGAGAAGTCCTGACGGCCGGTGAGCAGCTTGTGCACGTACGACTGGTGTCCGGTGTCGAACACGACGGCGTCGTGCGGGGAGTCGAAGACGCGGTGGATGGCGATGGTCGTCTCGACGACACCCAGGTTCGGTCCGAGGTGCCCGCCGGTCTTCGCCACGTTGGCCACCAGGAACGCGCGCACCTCGGCGGCGAGCTGGACGAGCTCCCGCTCGGTCAGCCTGTCGAGGTCGCGGGGACCGTGGATGGTCTCGAGGATTCCCATGGATTCGAGTCTAGGCGCGCCATCGTCAAGAGAGGCTCGGAACGTGCGGTTCCGAGCCCCCCTTGACTTCCGCGTGCTTAGACGAGGCTCCGCAGCACGTACTGCAGGATGCCGCCGTTGCGGTAGTAGTCCGCCTCACCGGGGGTGTCGATGCGGACGACCGCGTCGAACTCGACGGTCTGCTTGCCCGCGGGCGAGTTCTCGCTCGGCTCGGCGACCACGTGCACCGTCTTGGGCGTGGTGCCCTCGTTGAGCGCCTCGAGGCCGGTGATCGAGAACACCTCGGTGCCGTCGAGGCCCAGCGAGTCGGCAGACTCGCCAGCCGGGAACTGCAGCGGCACGACGCCCATGCCGATCAGGTTCGAGCGGTGGATGCGCTCGAAGCTCTCGGTGATCACCGCGCGGACGCCGAGGAGGCTGGTGCCCTTCGCCGCCCAGTCGCGCGACGAGCCGGAGCCGTACTCCTTGCCGCCGAGGATGACGAGCGGGGTGCCCTGCGCCTGGTAGTTCTGCGACGCGTCGTAGATGAACGACTGCGGCGCGCCCTCCTGGGTGAAGTCGCGGGTGTAGCCGCCCTCGACGCCGTCGAGGAGCTGGTTGCGCAGGCGGATGTTGGCGAAGGTTCCGCGGATCATCACCTCGTGGTTGCCGCGGCGCGAGCCGTAGGAGTTGAAGTCCTTGCGGTCGATGCCGTGCTCGGTGAGGTACTGGCCGGCCGGGCTGTCCGCCTTGATGGAGCCGGCGGGCGAGATGTGGTCGGTGGTGACCGAGTCGCCCAGCTTGGCGAGCACGCGGGCGCCGACGATGTCGCTGACCGGGGTCGTGTCCAGAGTCATGCCCTCGAAGTACGGGGGCTTCCGCACGTAGGTCGACTTCTCGTCCCACTCGAAGACCGAGCCGGTCGGGGTCGGCAGCGACTTCCAGCGCTCGTCGCCCTCGAAGACGGACGCGTACTGGTGGACGAACATCCCCTCGTTGATCGACGAGTCGATGGTCTGCTGCACCTCGGCAGCGTCGGGCCAGATGTCCTTGAGGAAGACGTCGTTGCCCTCGGTGTCGGTGCCCAGCGGGTCGACCTCGAAGTCGAAGTTCATCGAGCCGGCGAGGGCGTACGCGATGACCAGCGGCGGGCTCGCCAGGTAGTTCATCTTGACGTCGGGGTTGATCCGGCCCTCGAAGTTGCGGTTGCCCGAGAGCACCGCGGTGACGGCGAGGTCGTTGTCGTTGACAGCCTGCGAGATCTCCTCGGGCAGCGGGCCCGAGTTTCCGATGCAGGTGGTGCAGCCGTAGCCGACCGTGTAGAAGCCCAGGGCCTCGAGGTCGTGCGTGAGGCCGGCCTTCTCGTAGTAGTCGGTGACGACCTTGGAGCCCGGCGCGAGGGTCGTCTTGACCCATGGCTTCGCCTTGAGGCCCTTCTTCGCCGCGTTGCGGGCGAGCAGGCCGGCGGCGAGCATGACCGACGGGTTGGAGGTGTTGGTGCACGACGTGATCGCCGCGATGGCGACGGCGCCGTGGTCGAGGATGAAGTCCTCGCCGTTCTCCGACAGACGCACGGGGGTCGGGTTGGATGCCGCCTTCGGTGCGTGGCTGTGGTGGCTGTGCTGGTGGGTGCTGCGCGCATCCTCCGGCTGGAGCTCCCCCGGGTCGGACGCCGGGAAGGACTCGGAGATGGTCAGGTCGACCAGGTCGTGGGAGACGTCGGCGTAGTCGACGAGGTCCTTCTCGAACTGGTCCTTCGCGTGGCTCAGCTCGATGCGGTCCTGCGGGCGCTTCGGGCCGGCGATCGACGGGACGACCGTCGACAGGTCGAGCTCGAGGTACTCGCTGAAGACCGGCTCCACCGAGGGGTCGTGCCACAGGCTCTGCGCCTTGGAGTACTCCTCGACCAGCTGGACCTGCTCCTCGCTGCGGCCGGTGAGACGCAGGTAGTCGAGGGTCACGTCGTCGATCGGGAACATCGCGGCGGTCGAGCCGAACTCGGGGCTCATGTTGCCGATGGTGGCGCGGTTCGCGAGCGGGACCTCGGCGACGCCCGCGCCGTAGAACTCGACGAACTTGCCGACGACGCCGTGCTTGCGCAGCATCTGCGTGATGGTCAGCACGACGTCGGTCGCGGTGACACCGGTCGGGATGGCGCCGGTCAGCTTGAAGCCGACGACCTTCGGGATGAGCATGGAGACCGGCTGGCCGAGCATGGCCGCCTCCGCCTCGATGCCGCCGACGCCCCAGCCGAGCACGCCGAGGCCGTTGACCATCGTGGTGTGCGAGTCGGTGCCGACGCAGGTGTCCGGGTAGGCGAGCAGCTCGCCGTTCACCTCGCGGGTCATGGTGACGCGCGCCAGGTACTCGATGTTGACCTGGTGGACGATGCCGGTGCCCGGCGGGACGACCTTGAAGTCGTCGAAGGCGGTCTGGCCCCAGCGGAGGAACTGGTACCGCTCGCCGTTGCGCTCGTACTCGAGGTCGGTGTTCCGCTCCAGCGCGTTCTCCGTGCCGAACAGGTCGGCGATGACGGAGTGGTCGATGACCATCTCGGCCGGGGCGAGCGGGTTGATCTTCTTGGGGTCGCCGCCGAGGGCGGAGACCGCCTCGCGCATGGTGGCGAGGTCGACGATGCAGGGGACGCCGGTGAAGTCCTGCATGATGACACGGGCCGGCGTGTACTGGATCTCGGTGTCCGGCTCGGCGGCCGGATCCCAGCCACCCAGAGCGCGGATGTGGTCGGCGGTGATGTTCGCGCCGTCCTCCGTGCGGAGCAGGTTCTCGAGCAGGATCTTGAGGCTGAACGGGAGCCGCTCGTACCCCTCGACCGTGTCGATACCGAAGATCGTGTAGTCCTTGGACCCGACCGTCAGTGTCCGCTTCGCACCGAAGCTGCCGTGTCCTGCGTTCTCGGTTGCAGTCACAATGCCCTCTCCTTCATCGGCAGGCGATGTCCACGCACGCCTCGTCCATCTTCCTCGTCCGTCGAAGCGCCTTTCCAGCAAGGTAACCCTAAATCGCCGAACCGGAAAGTATCTTGACGTCGAGATAAATCTAGCACGCTCAGAGGCGGTCGAAGACCAGCGAGCGGCGCTTCGCGAAGCGGTAGAAGAGCTCGACGCCGGCGGCCCCCACCGCGCCGACCGCGATGCCCCACGCCAGCGCCCCGTCCGCCTGCAGATGCATCTCGAAGAAGGATGCGGTGAACGGGATGAGGCACACCAGTGCGAACGCGGCGGCGACCGCGGCGAGGAGCAGCCACCGCATCCCGGTCAGCGGCCGCGTGAGCACGCACAGGATCCACAGCGACACGCAGAACAGGGCGACGGTGGTCACACTGCGGGCCTCGTGCAGCGGGATGGTGCTGTAGAGCGGCGCGTAGGCGACGATCGCCGTCACTCCGGCGATGAGGCCGGTCGGCACCGAGTACTTCAGCACCCGGCCGAGCACGCCGGGCGTGTAGATGCGCTTGTTGGGAGCGAGCGCGAGGAAGAAGGAGGGGATGCCGATGGCGAGCGTCGAGACGAGCGTCAGTTGCCGTGGGAGGAACGGGAACGGCCACAGGACGACAGCGCTGACGAGGGCGAGCAGGATGCCGTAGGTCGTCTTCGCGAGGAAGATGTTCGACACGCGCTCCACATTGGCGATCACGCGCCGTCCGGAGGCGAGCACATCGGGCAGCCGGTCGAAGCGGTCGTCGAGCAGCACGACCCGCGAGACGGCCTTCGTCGCGGCCGTGCCGGTGCCCATCGCGATGCCGAGGTCGGCATCCTTCACCGCCATCGCGTCGTTCACGCCGTCGCCGGTCATCGCGACCGTCCTGCCGCGCTCCTTGAGCAGCCGGACCGCCGTGCGCTTCTGGTCGGGGCTGACGCGGCCGAGAACGCTCGCGGTGTCCAGCGCCGCGGCGAGCGCTTCGTCGGTCGTCAACGTGGACGCATCCACAGCCTCGCCCTCCAGCTGGAGCTCGCGCGCGATGGCCGCGACGGTGACCGGATTGTCGCCCGACATCACCACGACGCGCACCGCCTGCTCGCGGAAGTAGCCGAGGGTGTCTCGCGCCTCCGGCCGCAGGGTCTCGGCGAGGAGCACGAGCAGCGCGGGCTCGACCCGCGTCCCGGTCAGCGGCCGATGGACGTCCGCGGGCAGCGGATCGACCGCCCGCGCCAGCGCAAGCGTCCGCAGCCCGGTGGCCGCCAGCTCCGTCGCGCGGGCCAGCGCCTCCGGGTGCTCCTCCAGCACACGCTCGGGGGCGCCGAGCACCCACGCGCTCTCGGCGCCGTCGACCGTCATCGCCACCGCACTGTACTTCGTGGCCGAGCTGAACGGGATGCGCCGGGTCACCCGGAACCGGTCGCTGCGGAACCGCGATCCGAGCAGCCCGGACGTCGCGTTGCCCGCCTCATCCGATCCGAACGCGGCGAGCGCCGTCTCGGCCAGCTCCACGACGGCCGCGTCGCCGATGACCTCCGTGCCGTGCAGGGAGAGTTCGCCGGTGGTCAGGGTGCCGGTCTTGTCGAGGCACAGCACATCCACGCGGGCGAGCACCTCGACGGCGGCGAGCTCCTGGACGAGCACCTTCTTGGTGGCGAGCTGGATGGCGGCGACGCCGAACGCGAGGCTCGTGAGCAGTACGAGCCCCTCCGGGATCATGCCGACGACCGCGGCGACGGCGTCAAGCAGCGCGCGCCGCCAGCGGTCGTCGACGAAGATCTCCGAGAACCCGCCGTAGGTGAGCACGCGCCCGATCACCGTCACGATGATGAGCGGGCCGAGGATCCACGACAGGTACACCAGGATGCGGTTGGTCGCCTCGCGCAGCTCCGACCGCACCAGCGAGTGCTTGCGGATCTCGCTGGTCAGCCGGCTGGCGTACGAGTCGGCCCCGACCGCCGTGACGAGCGCGAGTCCCGTGCCGGTGACGACGTGCGAGCCGGAGAGGAGCGGCGCCTCCGCATCCTTGAACACGGGGTCCGACTCCCCCGTCAGCATCGATTCGTCCAGCGACAGCCCCGTGCTCTCCACCACCACGGCGTCGGCGGGGATCTGATCGCCCGGGCGCAGCACGAGCAGGTCGTCGATCACGACGTCCTCCAGGGCGACCGTGGCGACCTCCCCGTCGCGGCGCACGCGGCTGTGCGGTGCGGCCAGCAGCGCCGCACGGTCGAGCACGCGCTTGGCGCGGTACTCCTGCACGATGCCGATCAGCGCGTTGACAACGACGATGCCGAAGAAGAACCCGTCACGCAGGTCGCCGAGCAGCACGACGGCGACGAAGCAGGCGGTGAGGATGCCGTTGAACAGCGTGAAGATGTTCTCGCGCAGGATGTCGCCCAGCGACCGCGAGCTCGGCTGCGTCTGCGTGTTCGCGCGACCCGCCGCGACCCGTTCCGCCACCTGGGCGGCCGTCAGCCCGGTCTGCGTCCCCGCGTCCAGCATCCGTCCCCCTCCGTCGCCCGCGAGCCTGCGACCGCCCCTAGCGGCCCGAGGCCGTGCGGCGCGGCGCGGCCGCCTTCTGCGGGAACTGCGCCTTGACCACGAACCACGTCACGAGCAGCAGCGGCGCGTACAGCGGGACGCCCATGAGGAGCTTGGTGAGGGCGAGCGCGCTGGTCGCTTCGTCCGTGTGCGCCAGATAGAGAGGTACCTGCACGACGAGCCGCGCGACGAAGAGCAGCAGCCACAGGAAGGTGAGCGCCTGCATCACGCGGAACTTCCGCTTGTCGCTCCGCCAGGCGACCCCGTCGCCCATCAGATAGCCGGCGGCGAGCCCGATGACCGGCCAGCGGACCAGCATCGAGATGAGGATGCCGGCGGCGTACGCGGCGTTGGTCCAGATCCCGAACAGGAAGTTGTCTTCGCCCCGCCCGGTGATGAGCGCGAGGATCGCCGAGATGCCCACACCGATCAGGCCGGCCAGCGCCTGCGTGAGCGGTGTCTTGCCGATCACGCGCAGCACGGTGAAGACGACCGCGACGGCGACCGAGCAGCCGATCGACAGTGGCACGTTCTGCGTGAAGGTGAAGAGGATGAGGAAGACGAGCCCGGGAAGGATCGTCTCGCACAACCCCCGGATGCCGCCGAGTGCGCCGAGGAGCGCCGCGCCGGTGGAGGCGTCGGTCTCCGCCAGCTGCCCGAGACCCGAGCGCCGCGCGGCCGCGGCGATGCTGTCGCCCAGGGCCGGAGCCGGCGCGTCTGTGCCTGTCCGGTCTGTGCCCGGCGCACCCTCCGCCGTGGCGGCCGGGTCGGCCGGCGTGCTCTTCCGGTCGGGCCGGTCCTGATCGGTCATGCGTGCGCCTTAGAGAGAGGAGTAGTCGTTCTCGTTGCCGGTCGTCGGCGCGGCCGGCATCCGCAGCGGGATGAGGTCACGCGGCGGCATCGGCACCGAGCCGCGGACCACGACGATGCTGCGGAACAGGTCTTCGACGAGCGCGGCCGCCTCCGGCTGCACCGCCGCGTCGCCCGCGATCACGCCGCGGAGGAACCAGCGCGGGCCGTCGACGCCGACGAAGCGCGCGACGCGCGTCTCCACCGGACCGCCGTCGGGCGCCGCAACGGGGATCTCGGCCACGAGCTCCGGACCGAACGCGCCGTCGCGCTCGGAGACCCGGCCGCCCTGGCGCTGGATCTGGTCGGTGATCTGCTCGCGGATCTCGTGCCACAGTCCGGTCGACCGCGGCGCCGCGAACGGCTGCACCTGCAGGGTGGACCCGGCGTAGTCCAGACCGACCGCGACGACGCGCTGGGTCTCCTCCTCGACCTCGAGGCGCAGGTGCAGACCCTCGCGCGGGAGGATCTTCACCCCGCCGAGGTCGACGTACGGGCGCACCGGGTTGGCCTCGCTCTCGTCGAGCGGCCCCTCGGTCTCGCGGTCCGGCGGGGCCGACTTCTCGAACTCCGCCTCCAGGCCGTCGTCCTGCTGCTCGAGCTCTGCGCCCTCCTCGGCTCCACGAGGGGTGTCGCTGATGTCGCTCACGCGTGTTCTCCTGACTCGGTCACGGTGTACCCGGACGAGCCGAAGCCCGCGGTGCCGCGGTGGCTGTCCGGGAGGGAGTCGACGGGGATGAACCGGGCCCGCGTGACCGGCATGACGATCAGCTGGGCGATCCGGTCGCCGACGGCGATATCGTACGGCATCGACCTGTCGGTGTTGAGAAGGGTCACCCGGATCTCGCCGCGGTATCCCGCATCCACCGTCCCCGGCGCGTTCACGATCGTGAGGCCGTGCCGCATGGCCAGGCCGCTGCGCGGGACGACGAACGCGGCGTAGCCGTCGGGGAGGGCGATGGACACGCCGGTCGGCATCGTGAAGCGCTCCCCCGGCCCCAGCGTCACCGCCTCCGCGGCGCACAGGTCGGCGCCGGCGTCGCCCGGGTGCGCGTACGCGGGCAGGGCGGAGGCGATGATCGGGACGTCGACGGTATCGGTCACGTGTCAGAGGCTAGTGCAGAAGTCTGATCGAATAGAGGTCATGGACCTGTACCGAGAGCGACTCTGGGCGACCCCCTGGCTGTTCATCTCCACCCTGCTCGTCATCCCCGCGGTCATGCTCGTCTTCGCGCCGATCAACTTCACCGTCGGTGTCGTCCTCGCGATCGCGATCTACGTCGCCTTCGCGATCTTCCTGGTCGCGACGGCGCCGGTCATCCGGGTGACGAAGGAGGAGCTGGTCGCCGGCCACGCGCGCATCCCGCTCGACCTGGTCGGCGAGCCGACGGCCTTCCGCGGCGACGACGCGACCCTGGAGCGCGGCCGCCGTCTCGACGCGCGGGCGTGGCTGCTCATCCGCGGCTGGATCAAGCCGGTCGTGAAGGTCCCGGTGGTGGATCAGGACGACCCGGCGCCCTACTGGCTCCTCTCAACAAGAAACCCGGACCAGCTGGTCCGGGTTCTCGATGAGGCTCGCCTCAGTTCCTAGTTCGTTCGACGTCAGGCGGCGCACTCCACGCAGATCGGTCCGAGCTTCGTCTCGTGATCGATCTGGGAGCGGTGCTTCACCAGGAAGCAGTTCACGCACGTGAACTCGTCCGCCTGAGGAGGCAGCACCACGACGTCGAGGTCGAGGTCGGAGAGGTCGGCACCGGGGAGCTCGTATCCACCGGGGTTGTCAGCATCTTCGACGTCGACGACCCCCGACATCTTGTCCGGGACACGCTCCTTGAGGGCCTCGATCGACTCGGAGTCGTCCTCGGTCTTCCGCGGTGCGTCGTAATCCGTTGCCATGCCCATCCACTTCTCGTCGTAACGGCCGATTCTCGCAATCGGCGGCCATAGTTTGCATCAATCGCCCCTGAATAGCAAAACCAAACAGGAGCCTCTCAGCATTGCTCGGTGTGCAACTTCCGGCACGCCCGCTGTATTCCCCGGAATGCCTTCTGCTCCGTGGCATCCTGGGGCCGTACGAACGAGCTCGGAAGGCAATCCACATGCAGGATTTGAAGGTCATCGGGGTCGAGAACGGCGCGTTGGTCGCCGTCGGCGACGACGGTGAGCGTTTCCGCATCGCCGTGGACGAGGCGTTGCAGTCGAAAGTGCGCCAGGTGCGGCAGGAGACGCCCGCCGACGCGCCCAAACTCTCACCGCGCGAAGTGCAGGCCCACATCCGTTCCGGCATGTCCGCCGAGGACGTCGCCGCGGTCACCGGAGCCCCGCTGGAGTACGTGCAGCGCTTCGAGGGACCGATCATCGCGGAGCGCGAGCACATCGTCGCGAGCGCCCTCAGCGTCCCCGTGCACACCTCGGACGCCGTCGACCCGCTCGGCGAAGCCGAGACGTTCGGCTCGGTCATCCGCGACCGCCTCGCATCGCTCGGTGTCGCGGGCGAGCGCTGGGCGAGCTGGAAGGACAGCGAGACCGGCTGGATCGTGAAGCTGGAGTTCACGGCGGACACGATCGACCACGACGCCCGCTGGTCGTACGACGCGCGCAAGCACGCCCTCGCACCGCTCAACTCGGAGGCGACCACGCTGTCGCAGGCCGGAGAGCTGCGCGGCGGCTCACTCATCCCCCGGCTGCGTGCCGTGCTCCCGCACGAGGGCGAGCCGGACAGCTCCCGCTTCGACAGCGGAGCCTTCACGTTCCCCGCCCCGGCCGCCGACCTGATGGGTCCGGAGATCACCGCGCCCATCGAGCCGCTGCCGCAGGGCCGAACGCCCGGCGCCAACAACTCGATCACCGTCTCGGCCATCAAGCGCGCCGACGACGGTGCCCCGCGCGACCTGCACCAGACCGCCGACCTGCTGGAGGCCTTGCGCCGCCGCCGCGGTGAGAGGGAGGCCGCCGGCTACGAGGACCGCCCGACGCCGACCGATGCGGCACCGCTGGATGTCGTGCCGACGGCGTCGACCGAGGCCCCGGTCACGCCGGCCCCGGCCGCGACGCCGTTCCGTCTCATCGACGAGCGTCCGCCCGCGGCCGAGCAGCCGCCGCTCCCCCTCGACGTTCCGGCGCCGCCGAGCGGTCCGTCCAACGGCGGCCCGTCGAACGGCGGCCCGTCGAACGACTCGGGCCCGCAGCCGTCGCGTAAGAAGGGCCGGGCAGCCATGCCGAGCTGGGACGAGATCGTCTTCGGCGCCCGAACGGACGACGACCTGGCCTAGCCTGCCGCTCCGAACCGCAGCAGCGGAACCCGTGTCTCCTCCGGCGTGAGCGAGCCGTGCTGGCCGACCATGTTGCGGCCGGTCCGCTGCGGGTCGCGGCCGTCGTAGTACGCGATGCGCTTGCGCGCAGCGACCAGCACATCCCCGATCCGCGGTGCGACCTCGGGGTCGACCCGCTCGCCGAACCAGCCGGCGTCGACCGCCTCGGCGCGCGTCGCCACCCACGACCGGTCGCCTTCGGCGTCGCGCCAGCGCTCGGCGACGGCCACCGGTGAGGCGCCGTCCTGGGCATAGAGGTGCAGCAGGCGCGGCTCGCCGGCGATGTCCGCCACGTCCTGCATCAGCTCGGGCGCTGTGTCGTACAGGATGTGGCCGCTTTCCGGCACATCCACCGCGCCGTGGTCGGCGGTCAGCAGCGCGCCGCGCCCCGGGCCGAGGCGGCGGGCGAAGTCGGCGACCAGCGCATCCAGGGTCTCCAGGGCGGCCGTCCACTCCGACGACTCCCAGCCGCGGGCGTGCGCCAGCTGGTCGAGCTCGGCGACGTAGAGATAGGTGAGGCCCGGCCCCGCAGTCGCCAACACGTCGGCCGCCGCGGCGAACCGGTCGGCCATCGACTGGACGCCGACGAACTCCGCCCCGCGCAGCACGGCTGCGGTGAAACCGGTGCCGGAGAACTTCGGGAGGGCGATCGCGCGCGGCGTGACGCCCCGCTCCGCGGCCTGCTCGAAAACCGTGCGCGACCGCTGCCAGCTCTGCGGATCCATCCGCTCGTCCCAGCCGGTCAGCTGGTTCGTCAGACGGCCGGCGCCGTCACGCACGCGGTAGCCGACCAGGCCGTGCTCGCCGGGCGTCGTCCCGGTCGTCAGGGTGGCGAGCGCTGCGGCCGTCGTCGTCGGGAACCCGGCGTCGATCGTGGTCGTCTTCCCGAGCAGCGGGGCGAGCGTCCTCGCATGCCCGGCGCGGGCACGGAGGGCCGCTGCGCCGAGCCCGTCGACCACGATGACGACGACGTGCTCCATCCGGGGAAGTCCGAGGTCGTTCGTCTCTCCCGAGAGCGCGGCGAGCGAACTCGGCAGAACCGTGGCGAGGCTCGCTCTCGTCGTGAACGCGGCCGGTAGCATGGGGGGCATCCGGCCCAGTCTGGCACAGCGATCCCGCCGCCCGACAAGCCGCCCCCGCCCCTTCGCACCGCACAGAATGCCCGAATGACACCTGCAGACGACAAGCCCGCCGCCGGAACGACGGAACGCATCGAAGACGTCGACGTCACGACCGAGATGCAGGGCTCGTTCCTCGAATACGCCTACTCGGTGATCTACTCGCGGGCCCTCCCCGACGCCCGCGACGGCCTCAAGCCCGTGCAGCGCCGCATCCTGTACATGATGACGGAGATGGGCCTCCGCCCCGACCGCGGCCACGTGAAGTCGGCGCGTGTCACCGGCGAGGTCATGGGAAAGCTGCACCCGCACGGCGACAGCGCCATCTACGACGCCCTGGTGCGGATGGCGCAGGACTTCACCCTCCGCGTCCCGCTGGTCGACGGGCACGGCAACTTCGGTTCGCTCGACGACGGCCCCGCGGCCGCCCGATACACCGAGGCACGCCTCGCCGCCGCCGCCCTCGCGATGACGGAGGACCTGGACGAGGACGTCGTCGACTTCGTCCCCAACTACGACAACCAGCTGATGCAGCCCGATGTGCTGCCGGCCGCCTTCCCCAACCTCCTCGTCAACGGCGCGAGCGGCATCGCCGTCGGCATGGCCACGAACATGGCGCCGCACAACCTCATCGAGGTCGTCGGGGCCGCCCGCCACCTCCTCGAGAACCCGGACGCCACCCTCGACGACCTGATGGAGTACGTCCCCGGCCCCGACCTCCCCGGCGGGGGCACGATCGCGGGCCTCGCCGGTGTGCGCGACGCCTACGCCACCGGTCGCGGCAGCTTCCGGATGCGCGCCAAGGTGACCGTCGAATCCATCACCGCGCGCAAGAGCGGCCTCGTCGTCACCGAGCTGCCCTACCTGGTGGGCCCCGAGAAGGTGATCGAGAAGATCAAGGACGGCGTCAACGCCAAGAAGCTCAACGGCATCTCCGACGTCACCGACCTCTCCGACCGCCAGAACGGCCTCCGGCTGGTCATCGGCCTCAAGACCGGGTTCAGCCCGGAGGCGGTGCTCGAGCAGCTGTACCGGTACACGCCGCTCGAAGAGGGCTTCGCGATCAACAACGTCGCCCTGGTCGCCGGCGGACCCCAGACGCTCGGCCTGCGCGACCTGCTGCAGGTGTACCTCGACCACCGCATCAGCGTGGTCACCCGCCGCTCGCAGTTCCGCCTCGCCCGCCGCAAAGAGCGGCTGCACCTGGTCGAAGGCTTGCTCATCGCCATCCTCGACATCGACGAGGTCATCCAGGTCATCCGCACGTCCGACGACACGGAGCAGGCGCGCGGCCGCCTGATGCAGGTGTTCGACCTCAGTACGCTGCAGGCCGACTACATCCTCGAGCTGCGGCTGCGCCGTCTCACCAAGTTCAGCCGGATCGAGCTCGAGACCGAGCGCGACCAACTCCGCCGCGAGATCGACGAGCTGGAGGCGCTGCTCGCGTCGCGCCAGGCCATCAACGACCTGGTGTCGGACGAGCTGGAGCGAGTGGCCGCCACGTTCGGCACCCCGCGCCGCACCCTGCTCACCGAGGCCAAGCCGTCGATCGCCGGCGCATCGCGCAGCAAGGCGGCAACTGTGCAGCTCGAGGTCGCCGACGTGCCCACGCGCGTGTTCCTGTCGACGACCGGGCGCATCCTGCGCGTGGATGCCGTCGCAGGCGCCGACGGAGCGGAGGACGGCCTCGACCGCATCCAGGCGCCGGCCCGCCGCAGCAAGCACGACGCCATCCTGTCGCAGCTGGACACGACCAGCCGCAGCGAGATCGGCGCCGTGACGAACCGCGGCCGGCTCATCCGCTTCTCCCCCGTCGACCTTCCCGCTGTGCCGGCCAACTCCATCCAGCTGGCCGCGGGGGTGAAAGTCGGCGACTACCTCGCGCTCGCGGACAAGAAGGAGCGCATCCTCGCCCTCGCCTCACTCGACTCGGAGCGCACGATCGCGCTCGGCACCGCCCAAGGCGTCGTGAAGCGTGTGGCCGCGGGCGACTGGGCGAACAAGCCGGAGTTCGAGATCATCTCGCTCAAGGACGGCGACGAGGTGGTCGGGGCCACGACGGTCACGGACGCGGACGAGTTCGTGTTCGTCTCCAGCGACGCCCAGCTGCTGCGGTTCGCCGCGTCGAGCGTGCGTCCGCAGGGCCGGGCGGCCGGCGGAATGGCGGGCATCAACCTCGGTGCGGGCGCGCGCGTCATCTACTTCGGTGCCGTCTCCGCCGAGGAGGCCGAGACAGCGGTCGTCGCGACCATCGCGGCCAGCGACGCCACGCTCCCCGGCGCCGACCCCGGCACGGCCAAGGTCAGCGACTTCGCGGAGTTCCCGGCGAAGGGACGCGCGACCGGCGGTGTGCGAGCGCAGCGGTTCCTCAAGGGCGAGAGCGAGCTCGTGCTCGCCTGGGCCGGCCCGGCACCCGCTCACGCGGTCGCGCCGGACGGTGCCGCGCGGAACCTCCCCGAGGGCGGCTCGCGTCGCGACGGCTCGGGCACCCCGCTCGACACCGTCGTCGGCTCCATCGGCCGCCGCATCGGCTGACCCCGCGCCCCTCCCCCGTCCCAAGCCAACAGCTCCTGAGTTTTTCGCTCGAAAAGCGGTCGAAAAGGCGAAAAACTCAGGAGCTGTTGGCTTGGAGGAGCGGGTCAGGCGTCGATGCGGGCTCGGCTGAGGTCGTCGGCGCCCGCGATGATGAACTCCTTGCGGGGGGCGACGTCGTTGCCCATCAGCAGCTCGAAGACGCGGTTCGCCGCCTCGGCGTCGGGGACGCGCACGCGCCGCAGCGTCCGGTGCGCCCGATCCATCGTCGTTGTCGCCAACTGGTCCGCATCCATCTCGCCGAGTCCCTTGTACCGCTGGATCGGCTCCTGGTACTTCTTGCCGCGCTTCTTGAGGTCGGCGAGCACGGCCTGCAGCTCCGCCTCCGAGTACGTATAGATCGTCTCGTTCGGCTTCGACCCGGGGTTGACGACCACGACGCGATGCAGCGGCGGCACCGCGGCGAACACCCGGCCTTCCTCGATCATCGGCCGCATGTAACGGAAGAACAGCGTCAGCAGCAGCGTGCGGATGTGCGCACCGTCGACATCCGCATCCGACATGATGATGACCTTGCCGTACCGGGCGACCGACAGGTCGAAGCTGCGGCCGGAGCCGGCGCCGATGACCTGGATGATCGCCGCGCACTCGGCGTTCGACAGCATGTCCGAGATGGACGCCTTCTGTACGTTCAGGATCTTGCCGCGGATGGGCAGCAGCGCCTGGTACTCGCTGTCGCGCGCCCGCCGGGCGGTGCCGAGCGCCGAATCGCCCTCGACGATGAACAGCTCGCTGTTGGCGACGTCGTTGGAGCGGCAGTCGACCAGCTTCGCAGGGAGGGAGGAGGTCTCGAGCGCATTCTTCCTGCGCTGCGTCTCCTTGTGAGCGCGCGCCGAGATCCGGGACTTCATCTCGGCGACGACCTTGTCGAGGACGAGCGCCGACTGCGCCTTGTCGTCGCGCTTCGACGACCCGAACCGCTCGGCCATGGCCTTCTGGACGACGTTGGCGACGATGGCACGCACGGCGGGCGTCCCGAGGATCTCCTTGGTCTGACCCTCGAACTGCGGCTCCGGAAGGCGGACGGTGAGGACGGCGGTGAGACCGGCCATGACGTCGTCCTTCTCGAGCTTGTCGTTCCCCGCCTTCAGCCGCCGCGCGTTCTGCTCCACCTGCTGGCGGAGGAACTTCAGCATCCCCTGGTCGAATCCGGCCTGGTGGCTGCCGCCCTTCGGCGTCGCGATGATGTTGACGAAGCTGCGCATGACCGTGTCATACCCGGTGCCCCAGCGCAGTGCGATGTCGACCTGGCAGTCGCGCCTCAGCTCGGTGGGCAGCATGGCGCCGGTCTCCGACAGCACGGGGACGGTCTCGGTGAAGTGCCCCTCACCCGTGAGCCGCCACGTGTCCGTGATGGGGCTGTCCGGCGCGAGGAAGTCGACGAACTCCGAGATGCCGCCCTCGTAGCGGAAGGTGGTTCGGCCCGTCTCCGCACCGTCCGCTCCCGGGCGCTTGTCGTCGATGGAGATGGAGAGGCCGGGAACGAGGAACGCCGTCTGCCGGGCGCGACCGACGAGGTCGTCCGTCGAGAACTCGGCGCCCTTCGTGAAGATCTGGCGGTCGGCCCAGTAGCGGATGCGCGTACCGGTGACGCCCTTCGCCACCTTGCCGACGACCCGCAGCTCACTTCCGCTGACGAACGGGGTGAACGGGCTGTCGGGGCCGGGCTCGCCCTTCTTGTCGTCGAAGATGCCGGGCTCGCCGCGGTGGAAGGACATGGCCCACGTCTTGCCGTCGCGGTCGACCTCGACGTCGAGGCGCTCCGACAGAGCGTTCACGACGGAGGCGCCGACGCCGTGCAGGCCACCGGAGGCCGCGTACGACCCGCTGCCGAACTTGCCGCCGGCGTGCAGCTTGGTGAAGACGACCTCGACACCCGAGAGGCCCGTCTTCGGCTCGATGTCGACGGGGATGCCGCGGGCGCGGTCGCGCACCTCGACGCTGTCGTCGGCATGCAGGATGACCTCGATGTCGGACCCGTGACCGGCAAGGGCCTCGTCCACCGAGTTGTCGATGATCTCCCACAGGCAGTGCATCAGACCGCGGGAGTCGGTGGAGCCGATGTACATGCCCGGGCGCTTGCGCACGGCCTCCAGCCCCTCGAGCACCGAGAGGTGCCTGGCCGAATAGTCCGAACTCGCCACGGGTGCTCCTTGTGGTTCCGGTGCGCCCATCCGGGTGCGGACGCACGTGCCTCTCCAGAGTAAGCGCCGGGCGGCGCAGCCTACGTCACCGACACGAGTCGGGCGCCGAGGCTACGCGTTGAGCGAAATAGCAGCCAATGCGCGCCTGATTGCCCGGCATCCGTGGTTCTATAGACGTACCGAGTTCAAGCGGTTGCGACGGAAAGGAGCATCACATGTCGACACTCACCTCGGAGAACGGGGCGGTTGACGAGCTCGCATCGGGGCCGCAGTTGACGGCCGCGGACCGTTGCGACAGCTGCGGAGCGCAGGCGTACATCCGTGTCGTTGTCAATAACGGCGAACTTCTCTTCTGCGCCCACCACGGCAAGAAGCACCAGGAGAAGCTGTCTCAGATCGCCCACAGCTGGCACGACGAGACCGCTCGCCTGTTCGAAGAGCAGCGCGCGTAACGCGGCCGCATCGCGAATCGCGAGGCTGACCGGAGGATGACACCAGGAACGGGTGTGCGCAGACGCGCCCACATCGACCTCTCCGTCATCCGCTCGACGGCAGCCGCCGCCATCGCATCGCTCCCCGACTGCACCGCCGATCTCCGCGCCGACGCGTACGGACACGGGCTCATCCCCGTGGCTCGTGCGCTGACGGATGCGGGGGTCGGCGGTTTTCTCGTCTCCCGGGTCGAGGATGCCGCGGCCATCGCCGACGAGGGTCTGCCCGTCGAGGCGACCGTCGGCAGCCGCCGGCCCGCATCCACGCCCGCAGGCGCTCTCCTCGGCCCTCAGCTCTTCGGGCTCGACGCCGACCGCCCGTCCGCCCCGGCCATGCGCCTCGAAGGCGAGATCATCGCCGTCAAGCGCGTCCCCGCCGATCGCGGCGTCTCCTACGGCTACACGTACCGCACCGCTCGGCCCAGCACCCTCGTGCTGGTCGCGCTCGGCTACGCCGACGGCATCCTGCGCGTCGCCTCCAACAAGGCGCCCGTGAAGGTCGGCGACACCGTCGGCCGCATCACCGGACGGATCGCCATGGACCAGTTCGTCGTCGACATCGGCGACGACTCCGCCGCGCCCGGCGACCCCGTCATCCTGTTCGGCGACCCGGACCGCGGAGAACCGACCGTGCGGGACTGGGCGGATGCGCTGGGCGTCGCGGCTCCGGTCATCACGAGCCGGCTGGGCCGGCGCATCGAGAGGACGTACAGCGCGTGACCATCGTGGACGCCGTCGCCGAGCCGCTCCCCCGCGCCGTCATCGACCTCGCCGCCGTGCGGCACAACGTCGCCCACCTGACGCGGCTCATCGCGCCGGCGCAGACCATGCTCGCCGTAAAAGCGGACGCCTACGGCCACGGACTCCTCCCGGTCGCCGAGGCGGGCCTGGAGGCCGGAGCGACCTCGCTCGCCGTGCTCGAGATCCCGGCCGGGCTCGTCCTCCGGCATGCGGGCGTCACCGTCCCCCTCCTCGCCTGGCTGCACGGTCAGGACACCGACTGGCGCGCGGGCATCGAGGCGGACATCGAACTCGGCATCTCGGCGCTCTGGCAGCTGGAGGCCATCGCCGCGGCCGGTGCCGACCGTCCCGCCGTCGTGCACCTCAAAGTGGACACCGGCCTCAGCCGCAACGGCGCCACTCGCGAGGAGTGGCCCGGTCTGATCCGTGCCGCCCTCGACCTGCAGGAGCGCGGCGTCATCCGCATCCGTGCCGCCTGGTCGCACCTGGCCGACGCCTCGCTCGCCGACGACGAGGCGGCCCTTGCCGAGTTCCGCTCCGCGGTCGTCCAGGCGGAGCGCCTGGGAGCATCGTTCCAGGTGCTGCACCTGGCCGCGAGCTCCGCCGGCATCCGAATGCCGGCGGCGCGATTCGATTTCGTGCGGTTCGGCATCGCCGCGTACGGCTTCTCCCCGTTCGACGACTCGACCGGCGGCGAGCTGGGCCTCATCCCCGCGATGCGGCTGGAGGCTCCCGTCACCGAGGTGCACGTCGGCGGTACGACGCACGCCCGGCTCGGGATCGGCTACGCAGACGGCGTTCCGACGCTGGGAATCGCCAAGACATCCATTCAGCTGAACGGCCGCCGCTGCCCCGTCATCGAGGTCGCCGCCGACAGCATGCTGGTGGACGCGGGCGCGCACCGCGTCGAGGTCGGCGACACCGCCATCCTGTTCGGACCGGGCACGGACGGCGAGCCCACCGCCGAGAAATACGCCGACTGGGCGGAGACGATCGCCGACGAGATGATCACCGGCGTCGCGACCCGGGTCCCCCGCGTCTACGTCAACTGACCCCAGCCAACCGCTCCTGAGTTTTTCGGCCGACACGCCGGCACGGGCGCGAAAAAGTCCGGAGCTGTCGGCGTGAGTCAGAGGGAGACGCCGAGGCGGTCCGCGATCGCGCGCCGCGCGTTGGTCGCGTAGCGGTCGACGCGCTCCGTCTGCGGCACCGGCGGCAGCTCGCCGCGCAGGGCCGTGCTGAGCAGCCGGTCGGCCAGGACGGGATTCATCGGCAGCAACGGACCGTGCAGGTGGGTGCCGATCGAGGATCCGACCAGGACGCCCTCCACCGAGCCGTCGTTGCCCGTGCCGCGCACGACGCGGCCGAGCGGCTCGGCGCCGTCGAGAACGGTACGGGCCGAGTGGTTCTCGAAGCCGGCGATGGTCGTGCCGTCCGCCAGCCGCACCACGATCTCGCCGACGTGCCTCTTGCCACCGAGAGCGGCGCGCGTCGGGAAGACCGCGGCACCGGCGAGCACCTCGCCCTCCGGGGTCTCGAGCTGGGTTCCGAGCAGCTGCCAGCCTCCGGCGATCGCCACGAACGGCACCCCGGCATCCCGCCACTGGCGCAGCTGCGGCGCGATCCGGAGAACGTCGTCGTGAACGGCGCGCTGCGCCGACAGCGGACCCGAACCGATGTGGACGAGGTCCACGGCGGCGGGAAGCTCGGCGCCGGGCGCGTGATCGACGACGTCGACGTCGACTCCGCGCCAACGAGCCCGCTCGGCCAGCGCGAGCACGTTGCCCGCGTCGCCGTTGATCCCGAGTTCGGCCGGGTACAGGTGCAGGATGCGCAGCACGGTCATCGCTCGCCGCCCTCCAGGTCGAGGAAGCCGAGCTGCTTGCGGATGAGCATCATCTGCTCGTAGTTCACGATCATCGTCTTGGTGCCGCGCGACGGCTTCGGCAGCGCCAGGAACGCCTGCAGCGCGGGCTTCAGCTCCGGCACGACCTGGTCGACGTCGATGCCCGCGTAGGCGAAGCGCGTCGCGAACTGCCACGCCTTCGTGCCGGACACCACATCCACGTGGGTCAGCTTCGACAAGTCGATGTCGTACACCCACGACGGGTCGGGCGTGCCCTCGTCGACCGAGACGAACACCTGCTCCGGAGACTCGCTCAGGTAGTCGAGGTTCAGCTGGAGGCTCGGCGGGTTCTTCATCATGATGATCTCGATGTCCTCGTCGCCGACGTGCAGCGTCTCCCCACGGCCGTAGACCGTGCGGAGGGCCGCCATGGCGGCGACGACGGCGTTCGGCTGGAAGCGGTCGCCGAGCAGCCGGCGCGCCATCGCGGTCGCGCCCGCCGCATCCACCGCGTAGTGCAGGCCGCGCGCGGGCAGGCCGATGCGGACGTTCTCGCCGCCGATGGTCAGCTGAGCGCTCTGCACTTCGAGCTTGCTGACGAACACCGACGGGATGGGCAGAGCGCCGGCGGCCGCGCCCGAGAGGTCCTTGACGTTGGCCAGCCCATTGGGCGACGACTCGATGATGGACGGCGCGACGGCGAACGTGGAGACGTCGCGCCCCTGCGCGGCCAGCTCGGCGCCCACCCGGGCGAGGCTGTCGTCGTCCGCGTTCACGACCACGAACTCCGAGGAGCCCTCGGCGATGGAACGCAGCATGCCGATCACGCGGGTCGGCTCGAAGAAGCGGTTCAGCTGGTCGATCTGGACGTTGAGCAGCAGCGAGCCGCGCGGCTTCAGCACGCGCGCAAGGTCGACGCCGTAGGCCTCATCCACCTCGATCACACCGACGTCGCCTCGGACGTAGCCGTCGAGCGGCACGTCGGCGAGCAGCGCGGACGCGATGCCCTGCGGGAGGTTGCCGCCGGACGGGTTCGTGAACACGTCGAGACCGTGCTCCCGCAGGATCGCGGTGAGCATGTTCGTCGTCGTGGATTTGCCGTTCGAGCCGGACACGAAGACGACGCCGAGCGGAAGGCGGCTGACCGCACGCTCCAGGAACTTCGGTGCGATGGCCAGCGCGACACGGCCGGGGACCGCGGAGCCGCCTCCCCGCAGGCGCAGAAGCCAGCGGGCGAGGCGGCCGGCGATGACCGCCAGTCGGTAGCGCACCGGTTTACTCGAGGTAGTCGCGCAGCGACTGCGAGCGCGACGGGTGACGCAGTTTCGCCATCGTCTTCGACTCGATCTGGCGGATGCGCTCACGCGTCACACCGAATGTGTCGCCGATCTGGTCGAGCGTCTTCGGCATCCCGTCGCCGAGGCCGAAGCGCATGCGGATGACGCCCGCCTCGCGCTCGGAGAGCGAGTCGAGCAGGCTCTCCAGCTGCTTCTGCAGCATCGTGAAGCCCACCGCGTCGGCCGGGACGACCGCCTCGGTGTCCTCGATCAGGTCGCCGAACTCACTGTCGCCGTCCTCACCCAGCGGGGTGTGGAGCGAGATGGGCTCGCGGCCGTACTTCTGCACCTCGATGACCTTCTCCGGGGTCATGTCGAGTTCCTTCGACAGCTCCTCGGGGGTGGGCTCGCGGCCCAGGTCCTGCAGCATCTGGCGCTGCACGCGGGCCAGCTTGTTGATGACCTCCACCATGTGGACCGGGATGCGGATGGTCCGCGCCTGGTCCGCCATCGCGCGGGTGATCGCCTGACGGATCCACCACGTCGCGTAGGTCGAGAACTTGAAGCCCTTCGTGTAGTCGAACTTCTCGACGGCACGGATGAGGCCCAGGTTGCCCTCCTGGATGAGGTCGAGGAACTGCATGCCGCGACCGGTGTAGCGCTTGGCGAGGCTCACCACGAGGCGCAGGTTCGCGCCGAGCAGGTGGCTCTTCGCGCGCTGGCCGTCGCGGGCGACCCACTTCAGCTCGCGCTCCAGCTCCTTGCTCAGGTTCGGGGTGTTCGCGAGCTTGTCCTCGGCGAACAGACCGGCCTCGATGCGCATGGCGAGCTCGACCTCTTCGGCCGCGTTCAGCAGCGGCACCTTACCGATCTGCTTCAGGTAGTCCTTGACCGGGTCGGCCGTCGCGCCGGTGATCGTCGAGGAGTAGACGGGGATGTCGTCGTCCTCGTCGACGGCGCGCAGAACGAGCGCGTCCGTCGGCAGCGGGATGTCGCCGACCGGGATGGTGATCGCGGGCGTCTTGCCCTCGGTCTCGTCGCCATCGGCGTCGTCGGAGTCGGCCTCGTCGGTCGTCTCCGCGTCGTCGGTGTCGTCCGCCGCCGCGTCGTCGTCCGCGACGACGGCCACGTCCTCCACGTCGATCTCGACCTCGGCGTCGTCGTCGATCTCGTCGTCGTCGTCCGCCGCGCTGCCCTTCGCCTTGCTCGACGCGGTCTGCTTCTTCGCAGCCGTCTTCGTCGCAGCCTTCTTCGGAGCCGCCTTCGTGGCGGTCTTCCTGGCGGGCTTCGCCGTCTCGTCCGCGGCGACGGTCACGGTCTCTTCGACCTCGACCTCCGCATCGCGGGTCTTCGTTGCTGCACGGGTTGCCATGTGAACACCTTTCATACCAAGCAGAGGGGCCGGGATCCTGACGGCCGAGCCTGGCTCAGGGTTTGCGTGCGGACACTACTAAGACCCATGTCAAGTCCTGGGTGATTGCGCCGGGCATCGTCGAATGCTCCGGCCCAGGGACATGAACGGGTCCAGACGTCAATTATTGCACGTTCCACGTGAGCCCCCGACCACGTACGGCCATATCGGATCGAATCGGGACGCCGCCTGCGCCCCTACAGCGCTTCGCGCCCGCCGCGCCTCCTCCACGCTCCGACGAGTGCAACCCACAGAGGGGCCACTTCTATTCCCTCGTCGTCCTTCAATCTGCGTCGTGTGCGGCGTCGTGCGTGCACCAGGAAACCCACCCCGATGCCGACGATCACGTACTGGATGGCGAACGCCCAGCGGAAGTGGTCCAGCTGGTAGAGCTCCGCATCCCCGCCCGCTCCGTGCGCCTGCACGTCGAGCGACACGCCGATCAGGAACATCATCACGAAGCTCGCGAGGAAGCCGCCGACGTTGACGATCCCGTTGGCGGACCCGAGGCTGTGCAGCGGGTTGAAGGTGCGCGCGAAGTCGAAGCCGATGAGCGATCCGGGGCCGCCGATGCCGATCGCCGCGATCAGGACGATCACCGTCCAGAGCGGGGGCTTCCCTGGCCAGAGCAGGACGAGCGTCCAGGCGGCGGCCATCAGGGCGACGATCCCGAGCACCAGGTTGCTGCGGCGCATCGGGAAGCGGGCGGTGAGGATGCCGAGGATCGGCCCGGAGATGAGGCCGGCGCCGACGAGCACGGTGAGCAGGGCGGACGCCTCCGCCGGCTCGATGCCGATCGCGAAGACGAGGAACGGGATGCCCCACATGAGGCTGAACACCGTGCCGGAGGACTGCGTGACGAAGTGGGACCAGAACCCGAGCTGCGTGCCGGGGCGCGCCAGGCTGATCCGCAGCTGCCGCAGGGAGTCCGACCAGGAGACCGGCCTGGGGCCCTCGCTCGCCCCCACCGGCCGGTCGGTGACCGCGGCCACGATGCCCACCAACGCGATCACGGAGAGGCCGGCCGCGGTGAGGAACGCGACCGTCCAGCCGGAGAGGTGCAGCAGCAGCGCGAAGGGAACCGCCGACAGCACCTGTCCCAGCTGGCCGACATTGCCGATCCATTGCGACAGCTGCGGCACGATCTTCCCGCGGAACCAGGAGTTGGTGAGCCGCATCAGCGACGTGAAGACGGTCGCGTCACCCGCCCCGACCAGGATGCGTCCGACGATCGCGATGGCGATGCTCGGCGCGAGTGCGACGGCGACCTGCCCGACCACCATGAGTGCGGTTCCCGCGATCATCAGGACGCGCGACCCGATCCGGTCGATGAGCACACCGACCGGGACCTGCATCCCGGCGTAGACGATCAGCTGGACGACCGCGAGCGTCGACAGGACGGACGCGGAGACGTGGAAGCGGTCGGTCGCGGCCACACCGGCGACGCCGATGGTCGTGCGCTGCATGACCGCGATCAGGTAGGCGAAGACACCGATCCCGTAGACGACCCAGGAGCGACGCGAATTCACCGAATGATCCTATGCCCGCGGTCCGGAGGGGCTCCTCCGGGGCGACGCGGCTGCCACTCGGGCGTGTGCGCTCAGCGCTCGCCGCGCCCGTTCTCCTCGTCGCCGTGGCGGCGGAAGGCGAGGAAGTTCTCGAGTTCGGCTGCGATCTCGTCTGCGCTCGGGAGCTCGCCGTCGCTGTCGGTCAGCGGCGAGCGCAGCTGCGTGTCCTCCATATAGGAGTCGTGCCGCTCCTCCAGCGTTCCCACCAGGCGGCCGAGCTCGGCGTTGCCGGCGACCTGCTCGTCGATGTTCGCGACGAACTCCCGGTCCTCCTGCCGCAGGCGGTCGGTCGGGAAGATGAGCCCCGTCGCCGCGCTGATCGAGTCGAGCGCGGCGATGGCCGCGGCCGGGTACTCGGTGTCGGCGAGGTAGTGCGGGATGAGCAGGATGAACCCGGCGATCGGGTACGACAACTGCTGCAGGCGGTACTCGAGCAGGTGCAGGGCGTTCGCGGGGACCTGAGTGTGCGGCTTCCAGATGGACATCGAGTCGATCAGGTCGGTTCTGTTGCCGCTCACCGTCACGCCGATCGGCCGGGTGTGCGGCACGGGCATCGGGATGGAGTGGACCCAGGTCACGCTCTTCACCTTGTAGCGCTCGATGAGACCGAGCACGGCCTCCGTGAAGGCCTCCCAACGGAAGTCCGGCTCGAACCCGGAGAGCAGGAGGAACGGCTGACGCAGCTCGTCGTAGGCGAGGTACAGCTTGAGAGTCGCCGGCTGGTAGTCGGTCAGGTGGTCCTGATCGAAGTAGATGATGGGGCGACGGGCACGGTAGTCGAGAAGGATGTCGGCGTCGAAGGTGGCGACCACCTCGCTGTCGAGCGTGCCGAGCAGGTAGGTGCCCAGCTGGCTCACGCCGGAGCCCGCGTCGGCGAAGCCGGTCAGCCCCGCGACGAGCGGCAATCCCTCCGGCACGGCCAGTGCCGGGTTGAGCTCGAACAGTTCGCCGGGGTCACGCATACCTCAACTCTAGAGCGGACCCCGGCGAGGGGAGCCGGGTCCGCGCCGGGTGCGGGAACGCCCACAGCGAACACGGCCGGCGGCCGGGACGGTACGCGCGTGCGCGTTAGGGTCGAGGCATGACCGTTCCTGCGCTGACCGTGACCGACGCATCCACCCCTTCCGGCCCCGCCGACGTGCTCGTCGTCGCCGCGCGAGTCGCCGGCGACAGCGTGACCGTGCTGTCGGGCGCCGACCGCGACCAGCTCGCGCAGCACTTGCGGGATGTCGGATTCAGTGGAGGCAAGGACGAGCTGGTCCGGCTGCCCGGGCAGGGCTCCGGTCCGTCGCTCGCGGTGATCGGGCTGCCCGAGGGCGGAGAGGACGCACTCCGCTACGCCGCGGGGAGTGCCGTGCGGCAGCTGGCGGGCACCGCCGCGGTCGCGCTCGATCTCCCCGCCGAGGGCGATGCACAGCTCGGCGCCGTGCTCGAGGGCGCGGCGCTCGGCGCCTACGCCTTCACGGAGTACCGGGAGAAGAGCCGTGCGGCGACCAAGGATCCCGTCGGGTCCGTCGAGGTGCTCGGCGCCGCGTCGGACAGCGGAGCACTGATCGCCCGCGCTACCGCCGTCGCCGAGGCTGCTGCGCTCGTCAAGGATCTGGTGAACACTCCCCCGCTCGACCTCTACCCCGAGACGTTCGCCGAGCGTGCGCAGGCGGCGTCGTCGGACCTCCCCGTGACGGTGACCGTCTGGGACGAGGAGCAGCTCGCGGTCGAGGGATTCGGCGGCATCCTCGGGGTCGGACAGGGCTCGACCCGGCCGCCGCGGCTGGTCAAGGTCGCCTACTCCCCCGACGGCGCCGAGCGGCACCTCGCGCTGGTGGGCAAGGGCATCACGTTCGACTCCGGCGGCCTGTCGCTGAAGCCGGCGACCGGGATGGTCGGGATGAAGTACGACATGACCGGCGCCGCGACGGTGCTCGGCGTCGTGCTCGCCGCCGCCCGCCTCGCGCTCCCGGTGCGCGTGACGGCGTGGCTGTGCCTGGCGGAGAACATGCCGTCCGGATCGGCGATCCGACCGAACGACGTGCTGCGCATCCGCGGCGGACGCACCGTCGAGGTGCTCAACACCGACGCCGAGGGCCGGCTCGTGCTCGCGGACGGCCTGGTCGCCGCCAGCGAGGAGCAGCCCGACGCGATCGTCGACGTCGCCACGCTGACGGGCGCGGCGATGGTCGCCCTCGGCACCCGGTACGCCGCCGTGATGGGCTCCGACGACCTCGTCGACCAGGTGCTCACCGCGGGCAAGGAGAGCGGCGAGCTGCTCTGGCCGATGCCGCTCCCCGGCGAACTGCGCGCGACGATCAACTCGGATGTGGCCGACATCGCGAACGCCAACCCGGGCAACACGGCGGGCGGCGCTCTGCTCGCGGGAGTGTTCCTGCAGGAGTTCGTCGGACGCACCGGCGACGCGGACGACGCCCCGCGCATCCCGTGGGCGCACCTCGACATCGCGGGCCCGGCGAAGAGCCCTGCGGCGCCGTACGGATTCACCGGAAAGGGACCGTCCGCCGTCAGCGTAAGGGCGCTCATCCGTCTGGCCGAGAGCTTTTCCCGGAAGTAGTAGGGTCGTATGGGCGGGAAATCCCGCCCATCAACACGTCTCCCGGAGCCACCCCTCTGGGCGGCAAATCGTGTCACATGATCCTGATGCGCGAGGGAGTAGCTGGGTGTCTGAGCAGAACTTTGACATTGTGGTGCTCGGCGGTGGGAGTGGAGGCTACGCAGCAGCGCTGCGTGCGGCCGAGCTCGGTTTCACCGTCGGCATGATCGAGAAGGACAAGGTCGGCGGCACCTGCCTGCACCGCGGCTGCGTCCCCACGAAGGCGCTGCTCCACGCGGCCGAGGTGGCCGACTACTCACGGGAGTCGTCGAAGTACGGCATCGTGACTCAGCTGCAGGGCGTCGACATCAACGGGGTGAGCGAGTACCGCAAGGGAATCGTCGCCAAGAAGTACAAGGGCCTGCAGGGCCTGGTGAAGGCGCGCGGCATCACCGTCATCGAGGGCGAGGGTCGTCTGACCTCCCCGACCACCGTGCAGGTGGGCGACGACACGATCGTCGGCAAGAACGTCATCCTGGCCACCGGCTCCTACTCGCGCTCGCTTCCGGGCCTCGAGATCGGCGGCCGCGTGATCACCAGCGAGCAGGCTCTCGAGCTCGACTTCGTGCCCCGCAAGGTGGCCGTGCTCGGCGGCGGCGTCATCGGCGTCGAGTTCGCCAGCGTGTGGAAGTCGTTCGGCTCCGAGGTCACCATCATCGAGGCGCTGCCGCACCTCGTCCCGAACGAGGACGAGTCGATCAGCAAGTCGCTGGAGCGCGCGTTCCGCCGCCGTGGCATCGACTACCGTCTCGGCATCCGCTTCCAGGGCGTCACCCAGGACGAGAACGGCGTCGTCGTCACCCTCGAGAACGGCGACACCGTCGAGGCGGACGTCCTGCTCGTCGCGGTTGGCCGCGGCCCGCTGACCCAGGGTCTCGGCTTCGAGGAGGTCGGGGTCACCATGGACCGCGGCTTCGTCATCACCGACGAGCGCCTGCACACGAACATCCCCGGCGTCTACGCGGTCGGCGACATCGTCCCCGGCCTGCAGCTCGCGCACCGCGGCTTCCAGCAGGGCATCTTCGTGGCCGAGGAGATCGCGGGCCTCAACCCGATCGTCATCCCCGACGTCAACATCCCCAAGGTCACCTACTGCGACCCGGAGGTCGCCTCGATCGGCCTCACCGAGGCCAAGGCGGCCGAGAAGTACGGTGCCGACAGCGTCAGCAGCTACGACTACAGCCTGGCGGGCAACGCCAAGAGCGAGATCATCGGCACGAACGGCAGCGTCAAGGTCGTCCGTGTCAACGACGGCCCCGTGGTCGGCGTGCACATGATCGGCGCGCGCGTCGGAGAGCTCATCGGCGAGGCGCAGTTGGCGGTGAACTGGGAGGCGTACCCGGAGGACATCGCTCCTCTCATCCACGCGCACCCCACGCAGAACGAGTCCCTCGGCGAGGCGTTCCTGTACCTCGCGGGCAAGCCGCTGCACACCCTCTAGGACGACCAGCCGGGTCCGCGCCGCGCGGACCCGGCTGCAATAAGCTACTGAACGATCAGGTTTTGAAGGAGAGAAGCTCATGAGCGAATCCGTCAGCCTCCCGGCGCTCGGCGAGAGCGTCACGGAAGGCACGGTCACCCGCTGGCTGAAGAACGTTGGCGACCGTGTCGAGGTGGACGAGCCCCTGCTCGAAGTCTCGACCGACAAGGTCGACACCGAGATCCCGTCGCCGGTCGCCGGCGTCATCGAGGAGATCCTGGTGCAGGAGGACGAGACGGTCGAGGTGGGCACTGCGCTCGTGACGATCGGTGACGGCTCCGGTGCAGGCGCTGAGGCGCCCGCTGCTCCGGCAGCCGAGGCCGCTCCTGCGGAGGCCGCCCCGGCCGAGGCGGCTCCGGCCGAGCAGGCTGCTCCCGCGGAGGCCGCTCCCGCGGAGGCTGCACCGGCTCCCGCCGAGCAGGCCGCACCCGCCGCCGAGCAGGCCGCGCCCGCACCGCAGGCTGCTCCCGCGGAGGCAGCTCCTGCCCAGCAGGCTGCTCCCGCCCAGCAGGCCCCCGCCGCGGCCGCTCCCGCGGCTCCGGCCCCGGCTGCTCCCGTCGCTCCTGCCCAGCAGGCGGCACCCGCCCAGGCTGCCCCCGCCCCGCAGGCGGCTCCTGCCGCTCCCGCGGCACCGGCCGCTCCGGCTCAGGCCGCCCCCGCGCAGGAGGCCCCCGCGGCCGCCGGCGGCTCGTCATCGGGCGCCCACGCCGGCAACGCCGGCTACGTGACCCCGATCGTCCGCAAGCTCGCGAACGAGCAGGGCGTCGACCTCTCCACCGTCACCGGAACCGGTGTCGGCGGTCGCATCCGCAAGGAGGACATCCTCTCGGCTGCTGCCCCGGCCGCGGCTCAGGGCGGCGCGCCCGCTGCTGAGGCGGCTCCGGCTCCCGAGGTCTCGCCGCTCCGCGGCACGACCCAGCCGATGTCGCGTCTCCGCAAGGTCGTCGCCGAGCGCGCCGTCGTCTCGATGCAGTCGACCGCGCAGCTCACCAGCGTCGTCGAGGTCGACGTCACGAAGGTCGCCGCTCTCCGCGACCGCGTGAAGGGCGACTTCCTCGCCAAGACCGGTGTGAAGCTCTCCTTCCTGCCCTTCTTCGCCCTGGCCGCGGCCGAGGCGCTGAAGACGTATCCCGTCATCAACGCGACGGTGGACGGCGACAGCATCGTGTACCCGGACCACGAGAACATGTCGATCGCGGTCGACACCGAGCGCGGCCTGCTCACCCCGGTGGTGCGCAACGCCTCGGAGCTCGACATCGCGGGTCTCGCGAAGGAGATCACCGACCTGGCCGAGCGCACCCGCGACAACCGGCTCAAGCCGGACGAGCTCGCCGGTGGCACCTTCACGCTCACGAACACCGGTTCGCGTGGCGCCCTGTTCGACACCCCGGTCGTCTTCCTCCCGCAGGTCGCGATCCTGGGCACGGGCATCGTCACGAAGAAGCCGGTCGTCATCTCGGCCGACGGCACGGACTCGATCGCCATCCGTTCGACCGTGTACCTGGCTCTCTCGTACGACCACCGCATCGTGGACGGCGCCGACGCGGCCCGCTTCCTCGTCGCGGTCAAGAACCGTCTCGAGGGCGGCAACTTCGAGGCCAACCTCGGAATCTGATCCGCTCACGGGTACACCGCCCGTAGCCGCCAACCGGCCTCGATCCTCACCAGCAGGAGCGAGGCCGGTTCGCTTTTCGGGGTGCGGGTGGAGTCCGGGGCGGCGCTGACGAGGGCGGCACCGCCCCACCGTTCGACCAGCGACAGCGTCGCGCCGCTGAAGTCGCGCTTCGCGGCGGCACCCTCCGCACCCAACGCAGCCGTCTCTTCCGCGACCACGGGCGAGCCCTCGTCGAGGACGCCCGTCAGGCAGTCGGAAAACGCCGGGCGCGCCGTGAAGCACGAATGCCGAGCGTCGAGCACGGCACGGGCCGCATCCACCGGATCCTCCGTCGCCGAGCCGCCGGCGGCCTCGCCCGCCCCGACCGCAGCCTCTGCGACAGCAGCCGCAGGCGCCACCGCGGACGACGAAGGCGTCGGCGTCGGCGTCGCCGTCGCAGTCGGCGTAGCCGTCCGGCCGAACGGCGACGGAGTCGGCATCGGCGTCGCCGCCGTGTGCGGCGATGAGCCGGGTGCCGGCGATAGCGCGACGAACGCGAGCGCCGCCACCACGGGCACCGCCGCAGCCGCAACCAACGCGGGCCTCCGCCGCAGCGTCGTCCGGATCCGTTCACCGAGAGCACGACCCGGTCGACCGTCGAGCAGGTCCATCGCCCGGCTCACCAGCACGGCGGCCCGCCCGACGCGACTCGAAGATATCCGACGCTCAACGGGCTCGACGTCGTCGAGCGTGGACGGTTCCAGCCCCACAGATTCCGGCGCTACCACGCGCAGGACGGAGTCCGCGACGGCCGGCCAGCGCCCGCGACGGAGCCCGGCTTCCACAGCGGCCAACAGCCGCATCCCGAATCCGTCCACCACCTTCAGGCAGATCGTCCGAGCCAGGGCGTAGAAGCGCTCGGCGTCCGTCACGGCGGCGTCGGCGGTCCACGGCCCCACGTCGTCGAGCGCGTCGAGGGCCGGACAGCCGTCGCCGAGGAATACGATCCCCGAACCGGTCAGTCCCGGTCCGGCCCAGCCGGAGGAGTGCAAGGCGGCCAGCCCGGCAGCGACCCCGAGCAGGATGGTCGCCGCCTCGCCCGAACGCACGCCGCCCCTCCGTGCGAGCAGGCCGTCGAGGTCTCCGTGCTCCGGGAAGTCCAGGAGCACAGCATCCACCTCTCTCCCCCGCACGCGCCGGTCCGGAAGCTGTGCCACCACACCGACCACATGCTCGCTGACCGCCGCAACGCGCGCGTCGATGTCGGCACTGTCGGCGGCCACCCCGGGAGCACGCTCCCGCACCCGCAAGAGACGCCGCCCCGGGAGCCGCCCACCGGATGCCGCCACCCGGATCTCGTGCGGCGGCTCGCCGCGCACCTGACAGGTCGGCGCATCCACCTCCCACCCTTCGGCGGCGGCGATCGTCCGGGCCGCACGCAAGAGCTCGGCCTCGGCCGGGGCGCGGTCGGCGGAACGCGCGGAAGCCGAGGGCCGGATGGATGCTGAACGAAGGGAGACGGGAGAGGAAGTCACACATCGATCCCATCCCACCGCCGGACGCCGCGGTCGCCCGTCCGCGGATCTGTGCATAACGCATCCACTCGTCCGCCTGTGAACACCGAACGCGCCCCGCGCATAGACTGGCCCCGTGACCACGTATGACGTCACGGGGCTAAGCGCCAACTCCGTGCCGTATCTCGAGGCCCTTCAACAGCAGCGTGCCCTGCACGCCGCCGTCGTCGCAGGCCGGGCGCCCGATACCGTCATCCTCCTCGAGCACCCGCCGGTGTACACCGCGGGCAAAAGGACCTCACCGGACGAACGTCCCGACGACGGCACCCCCGTCGTCGACGTCGACCGGGGAGGCAAGATCACCTGGCACGGGCCGGGTCAGCTCGTGGGGTACCCGATCCTCCGCCTCCACGACCCCATCGACGTCGTCGGCTACGTCCGCGCGCTCGAACGGGTGCTCATCGACGTGCTCGCGCGCGTCGGCGTGACCGGGGTGCAGATCGAGGGCCGCTCCGGCGTGTGGATGCGACCCGAGCACAACCCCGGAGCCACCAGGGACGAGAAGATCGCCGCCATCGGCATCCGCGTCGCCGAGGGTGTCACCATGCACGGGTTCGCGCTCAACTGCTCCAACAGCCTCGACGCCTACGACCGCATCGTCGCCTGCGGCATCCGCGACGCCGGGGTGACCACGATCTCCCGGATCCTCGGCCGCACCGTGACACCGCAGGACGTCGCGCCGCTCGTCATAGACGCCTTCGACCTGGAGTTCACCGCTGCGGAGGCCGTCGCGTGAGCGCCGTACCCGAGGGGCGCCGGATGCTGCGCCTCGAGGTCCGCAACGCCCAGACGCCGATCGAGCGGAAGCCCGAGTGGATCAAGACCAAGGCGAAGATGGGGCCGGAGTACCGGCAGCTGCAGAGCCTGGTGAAGTCCGAGGAGCTGCACACGGTCTGCCAGGAGGCCGGCTGTCCCAACATCTACGAGTGCTGGGAGGACCGGGAGGCGACCTTCCTCATCGGCGGCTCGCAGTGCACGCGCCGTTGCGACTTCTGCCAGATCGACACCGGCAAGCCGGCGGAGTTCGACCGCGATGAACCGCGTCGCGTCGGAGAGTCCGTGCAGCGCATGGGCCTCCGTTACGCGACCGTGACGGGCGTTGCGCGCGACGACCTGGAGGACGAGGGCTCGTGGCTGTACGCGGAGACGATCCGCGAGATCCACCGCCAGTCGCCGGGCACCGGGGTCGAGATCCTCGTGCCCGACTTCTCCGGCAACCCCGACCACCTCGGCGAGGTGTTCTCCGCCCGCCCGGAGGTGTTCGCCCACAATGTGGAGACGGTCCCGCGCATCTTCAAGCGCATCCGGCCCGCGTTCCGCTACGATCGCTCGCTGGACGTGCTGACACAGGGCCGGTCCGCCGGGCTGATCACGAAGTCCAACCTCATCCTCGGGATGGGCGAGGAGCGCCACGAGATCAGCACAGCCCTGCGCGACCTCCATGACGCGGGAACCGACATCATCACGATCACGCAGTACCTGCGGCCGAGCCCGCGCCATCTGCCGGTGGCGCGGTGGGTGCATCCCGACGAGTTCGTCGAGCTCAAGCAGGAGGCGGAGGAGATCGGATTCCTCGGCGTCCTGGCGGGGCCGCTGGTGCGCTCGTCGTACCGAGCGGGACGGCTGTGGGCGCAATCCATGCAGGCGAAAGGACGGCCGGTGCCGGACGAGCTGAGGCACCTGGCCGACGCGACGCTCGGCTTCGCACAGGCCGTCTCCTGAGAGCCCTCTCCCCGCAGCGAACGGGTCATCTGGAACGCCGCCGAGCCGGTATCCTTGGAGCTATGGCAAAGGACAAGTCCACCAAGGAGCCCGGCCGTCTGAAGCAGATGTGGCAGGTGTTCCAGATGACCCGCCGGTACGACAACCGTGCGGTGCTGTACATCGTCCTCGGGGCTGTCCTGCCGATCATCCTCGGCATCCTGCTCGCCGTGTTCCTCTCCGGCGGCAACATCTTCACGATGGTGCTGTGGATCCTCGCGGGTGTGCTCGCCGGCGTCCTGATCGCGCTGATCATCCTCGGTCGTCGTGCCGAGCGTGCCGCGTACTCGCAGATCGAGGGACAGCCAGGCGCCGTCGGCGCTGTGCTCCGCTCGTCGCTGAAGCGCAGCTGGCGCGGCTCTGAGATGCCGGTCGCCGTCAACGGCAAGACGCAGGATGCGGTGTACCGGGCGACCGGCCGCGGCGGCGTCGTGCTCATCAGCGAGGGCCCGGTGACCCGCACCAAGCGCATGATCGACGAGGAGCGCCGCAAGGTGAACCGCGTGCTCCCGAACGTTCCGGTCACCGTCATCAGCGTCGGGCCGGACGCCGACTCCGTGCCGCTGCACAAGGTGCCGCGCACGCTCGCCAAGATCAAGCCGACCCTCACCAAGGCCGAGGTGCTCGCGATCAGCAACCGCCTCCAGTCGATGGAGAACCAGATGCCGATCCCGAAGGGCATCGACCCCATGAAGGTGCGCGCCCAGCGCGCGCGCTGACCCTCGCACTCCCCCGCCGTCGGGCCGCTCCGCCCGCCGTCGAGTACACAAAAGCTGCACGGATTCCACCCGGAAACCGTGCAGTTTTTGCGTACTCGGCGGCGGGTGGGAACCGCGTCAGGCGCGTATGAGGACGGTGCCAGCGATCTTGTCGTGGAAGCCGCGCTGGTCGGAGTCCCAGACCAGCGCCGGGATCACGATGCAGAGGAGCAGCGTCCGGACGATCGGGCGCCACACCCCGACCCAGCCGCCGCGCACGGCGACGACGCGCATCCCGAGCGCCCTGTGGCCGACACTGCCCCCGAGAGTCGGGATGAACACGATCTGCAGCACGGCGAAGATCGAGATCGTCGCCCACGAGTCGTAACGGAAGAACGCGAACGACAGCAGGGATGCGATGGCCCAGTCGATGGCGATTGCCGCGATCCGCCGTCCCACCCGTCCGACGGACCGCGGACCGGCCTCGGGCAGTCCGAGGCGCTCCCCCGGGTAACGACTGGGGGCGATGTCGTCGGGGCGGTTGGCGGGATTCTGCGGCACCCGCCGAGTCTATCGAGAGCTCCCCGGCGCATCCTGAGCCCTGCCGACCGCGATCGCGCATCCCCTGCCCGGGTACCCGTAACATGCCGGAAACATTTGCGTCACCCCCGGGAAACGGCCTCCCCTTAGCGTTGACGTGGGCTGCACGCGCAGTCCGGTCACCCGCAAAGCCATTGGGAGTCGTCCGTATGTTCCGTGATTCGTCTGAGGTGCTCAAGTTCATCAAGGACACCGACGTCAAGTTCCTTGATATCCGCTTCACCGACCTTCCCGGTGTGCAGCAGCACTTCAACATCCCCGCCTCGACGGTCGATGAGGAGTTCTTCTCCGTCGGTCAGCTCTTCGACGGCTCCTCGATCCGCGGCTTCGCGTCGATCCACGAGTCCGACATGCAGCTGATCCCGGACGTGTCGACGGCCTACATCGACCCGTTCCGTGCCGAGCGCACGCTGATCATGGTGTTCGACATCTACAACCCGCGCAACGGTGAGATCTACTCGAAGGACCCGCGCCAGGTCGCCAAGAAGGCCGAGAAGTACCTCGCCTCCACCGGAATCGCCGACACCGCGTACTTCGCCCCCGAGGCGGAGTTCTACATCTTCGACGACGTCCGCTACGAGGTGAAGCAGAACTCCAGCTTCTACTCCGTCGACTCCGAAGAGGGCGCCTGGAACTCGGGCCGCGTCGAAGAGGGCGGCAACCTCGCCAACAAGACCCCGTACAAGGGCGGCTACTTCCCGGTGAGCCCCGTCGACAAGCAGGCCGACCTGCGCGACGACATCTCGCTGAAGCTGATCGACGCCGGCCTCATCCTGGAGCGCGCACACCACGAGGTGGGCACCGGCGGCCAGGCGGAGATCAACTACCGCTTCGACACGATGGTCCACGCGGCGGACGACATCCTCAAGTTCAAGTACATCGTCAAGAACACCGCCAACGAGTGGGGCAAGACGGCCACGTTCATGCCGAAGCCGCTGTTCGGCGACAACGGCTCGGGCATGCACACCCACCAGTCGCTGTGGAACGACGGCAAGCCGCTGTTCTACGACGAGGCCGGCTACGGCGGACTCTCCGACATCGCGCGCTGGTACATCGGCGGCCTGCTGAAGCACGCCCCGGCCGTCCTGGCGTTCACGAACCCGACGGTGAACTCGTTCCACCGCCTGGTCCCCGGCTTCGAGGCCCCGGTCAACCTGGTCTACTCGGCCGGCAACCGCTCGGCGTCGATCCGCATCCCGATCACGGGCTCCAACCCCAAGGCGAAGCGCATCGAGTTCCGCGCCCCCGACGCGTCCGGCAACCCGTACCTCGCGTTCGCCGCGCAGCTGATGGCGGGCCTCGACGGCATCAAGAACCGCATCGAGCCGCACGAGCCGGTCGACAAGGACCTCTACGAGCTTCCCCCGGAGGAGGCGCGAAACATCCCGCAGGTGCCGGCGTCGCTCGGCGAGGCGCTCGACGCGCTCGAGGCCGACCACGACTTCCTCACCGCGGGCGGCGTGTTCACCCCGGAGCTCATCGAGACCTGGATCGAGTACAAGCGCGAGAAGGAGATCAAGCCGCTCGCGCAGCGTCCGCACCCGTTCGAGTACGAGCTGTACTACGGGGTCTGATCCGCACGTTCTCACGCGAAGGGCCGCATCCGATCACGGGTGCGGCCCTTTCGTGTGTTTCGGTATGTTGCCGTAGAACTGGGAGTCCACCTCCCCCGCTCCTAGCGTGGAAGCATGACTTCCACTTCGCTTTCCTCCCCTGCGCCACGGACCCGGCGCGGCCCCCGCTGGCTTCGCTCCTTCGGCGTCCAGGTCACCGCTGCGCTCGTGCTCGGCGTCGTCGCCGGCCTGATCGCACGCCAGCTCGGCGAACCGGGCGGGCAGCCCAACGGGCTCACTGCGACCCTCAACACGATCGGGCAGTCGTACGTCTCTCTGCTGAAGGCCGCGGTGATCCCGCTCATCTTCCTCGCGATCGTCTCCAGCATCGGCAACCTGCGCCGCGTCTCGAACGCCGCGCGCCTCGCCGGGCGGACGCTGCTGTGGTTCGCGATCACCGCGTTCATCGCGGTGAGCATCGGCATCGCACTGGGCGTCGTCATCCAGCCGGGCAGCCGGGCGTCGCACGGGGAACTCGCCGCCGCCGATCCCGGTGTCACCGCGACGTGGTGGAACTTCCTGCTCGGCCTGGTGCCGGCGAACTTCGTCGGCGCTCAGGTCAACACCCATGTGGATGTGGTGGATGGCGTGGCCACTGCCACCTCCGCCGTCAGCTTCAACGTGCTGCAGGTGATCGTGGTCGCTGCGGCCATCGGCATCGCCGCCCTGAAGGTGGGCAGGAAGGCGGAGCCGTTCCTCACCTTCACCGATTCGGCGCTGAAGATCGTCCAGCGTGTGCTCTGGTGGATCATCCGGCTGGCCCCGCTCGGCACGTTCGCCCTCATCGGCAACGCTGTCGCGACCTACGGATGGACGACCATCGGATCGCTCGCCTGGTTCGTGTTCGCGATCTACCTCGGCCTCGCGATCGTGCTGTTCGTTGTGTACCCGATCATCGTCCGCAGCAACGGTCTCTCGATCCGCCAGTACTTCTCGGGCGTGTGGCCGGCGGTGCAGCTGGGCTTCGTGAGCCGGTCCTCGATCGGGACGCTCCCGCTCACGCAGCGCGTCGTCGAGCGCAACCTGGGCGTGCCGAGCGGATACGCGTCATTCGCCGCGCCGTTGGGGGCGACGACCAAGATGGACGGCTGCGCCGCGATCTACCCGGCCATCGCCGCGATCTTCGTCGCCCAGTTCTACGGCATCCAGCTCAACTTCCTGCAGTACCTGCTCATCATCGTGGTGTCGGTCGTCGGATCGGCGGCGACCGCCGGGACGACCGGCGCGATCGTCATGCTCACGCTCACGCTCTCGACGCTCGGCCTGCCCCTCGACGGTGTCGGCCTGCTGCTCGCGGTGGACGCGATCCTCGACATGGGCCGGACGGCGGTCAACGTGGCCGGCCAGGCGCTGGTGCCGACGATCGTCGCCAAGCGGGAGGGCATCCTGGACCTCGAGCTGTACAACGCGCCGCGCTCTGGCGTGCCGTTCACCGATGAGGATGAGGCGCACGCCACAGAGGCCGGCGACACCGATGCGACGGTGGACGGCGGTGAGCCGGAGTCCAGCGACAGCGGCGACGACGCCCGGGGTAAGGTCGCGCAGCCGGTCTGAGGTCGGCATCCCGAAGATTTTCCACCGCCCTGTCGACCTTTCGCACCGCCGTTCGACACGATGGTAGGAGGGTGCGACCGAAGCACCCCGGATCTGAGGGAGACACCCCATGAAGTACATGCTGATCATGCGCTCGGACGACGCCGCGAAGCAGGCCTACCAGGAGATGGACTTCAACGAGGTCATCACCCAGATGGGCAAGTACAACGAGCAGCTGATCTCCGCCGGCGTCCTGCTGTCGGGCGACGGCCTCGCGGATGATGTCGCCGAGACGGGATTCGTCGTGGACTTCTCGTCGACGCCCCCGGCGATCACAGACGGCCCCTACGGCGAGACCCACGAACTGTTCAACGGCTTCTGGATCCTCGAGGTCGGCTCGAAGGAGGAGGCAGCGGAGTGGGCCAGCCGATGCCCGCTCGGCCCCGGCTCGAAGCTGGAGGTGCGCCGCGTCACCGACGAGAGCGACTTCGCCGCCTTCGCCGACAACGAGTACATCCGGAAGGAGGCCGAGTGGCGCGCGGCCGCCGACAAGGCCTGAGCAGAGCGGAAAGCAGCAGAAGATGAGCGGGATCCCGGCACGGGTCGACGCCGTCTGGCGCATCGACGGAGCGCGCGTCGTCGCGACGCTCGCGAAGGTGACCGGCGACGTCGGCCTGGCCGAGGATCTCGCGCAGGAGGCGCTCGTCGAGGCGCTGAACCAATGGCCCCGGGATGGCGTGCCCGAGAACCCGGGCGGCTGGCTCGTCGCCGTGGCGAAGCGCCGCGCGATCGACCAGTGGCGGCGGCGCGAACGGCTCGACGACCGGTACCGGGCGATCGCGGCGACACTGGAGGAGGCGGGCGAAGACTCCTGGGAGCCGATCGATGACGACGTGCTCCGGCTCGTGTTCACCGCGTGCCATCCTGCTCTGTCGAGGGAAGGCCAGGTCGCGCTCACCCTGCGCGTGGTGGCCGGGCTCAGCACGGCGGAGATCGCCCGGATGTACTTCGTGCCGGTCGCCACGGTGCAGCAGCGGATTGTCCGGGCGAAGAAGACCATCGCCGCCGCGCGCATCCCCTTCGCCTCCCCCGAGCCGGCCGAGTGGAAGCAACGGCTCGCCGGCGTGCTCAGCGTCGTCTACCTGATCTTCACGGAAGGCTACGCGGCGACGGCGGGACGCGAGTGGATGCGGGCCGACCTCGCGAACGAGGCGCTGCGGCTGGGACGCATGGTCGCCGCGCTGCTGCCCCGGGAGCCCGAGGCGCATGCGCTCGTCGCTCTCATGGAGTTGCAGGCCGCCCGCTTCCCGGCGCGGACCCGGCCGGACGGGACCCCGGTGCTGCTGACCGAGCAGGACCGGACGCGATGGGACCGCGCGCAGATCCTCCGTGGACGGGCGGCGCTCGCCCGGGCGGACGAGCTGGGCCGCGGGCGCGGGCCGTACGCGCTGCAGGCCGCCATCGCCGAATGCCACGCGGTCGCGCCGAGCGCCGACGACACCGATTGGGACCGCATCGTCATCCTCTACGAAGCGCTCGGCCGGATAGCCCCGAGCCCGGTGGTGGAGTTGAACCGGGCCGCGGCGGTGTCGATGGCGACCGGTCCGGCCAACGCGCTGCGGATCGCCGACGAGCTCGCCGCACGCGGCGCCCTCCCGGGGTCGCACTTGCTGCCGAGCGTCCGCGGCGAACTGCTGGCGCGCCTCGGGCGCACCGAGGAGGCGGCCTCCGAGCTGACCGCGGCGGCGGGCCTCACCGCGAACGAACGCGAGCGCGACGTCCTGCTCGCCAAAGCCGCCCGCCTCCGCGACGCCTGACCCCTCCGCGCCCGCCGCGCCGTCGCCCTACCGTCCCACCGTCCCACCGTCGAGTCCGCAAACTTTGCACGCTTGGCGCCCCGAAACTGTGCAAAGTTTGCGGACTCGACGGTGGGGGGAAGGGGCGCGGGCGCGTCAGGCGGTGGGGGCGGGGCGCTGCGGGAGGCCGTAGAAGGCGCGCTCGAAGACCTGACGGGCGCGGCGCGTCACCGCGAGGTAGTCCTCCTCGAGGCGGGAGGCGGAGCCGGGCGGGTACTCCATCAGGCGGGCGACGCCGTCGAGGGCGACGCGGTCGGACGGCAGCACATCGGCGGTCTTGTCCGCCCACAGGGTCATCGCCGATCGGGTCCGGGATGCGAACACCCACGCGTCACGCAGCCGCGCGGCGTCCTCGGCGGAGACGAACCCGTGTTCAGCCGCCGCAGCCAACGCATCCAGAGTGGATGTGGTCCGCAGCGCGGGCACCTCGGCGGCGTGCTGCAGCTGGATCAGCTGGACGAACCACTCGACGTCGCTCAGCGAACCGCGCCCGAGCTTGAGATGGCGGGACGGGTCGGCGCCCTGCGGCAAGCGCTCGTTCTCGACGCGCGCCTTGATGCGCTTCACCTCGCGGATCTCCTGCTCGCCGATGCTCTGCGGATAGCGCACCTCGTCGGCGAGTTCGGTGAAGTCAGCGAGCAGGCCGGCATCCCCCGCAATCCCGCGGGCGCGCAGGAGCGCCTGCGCCTCCCAGGTGAGCGACCAGCGCTGATAGTAGGCACGGTAGGAGTCGAGCGAGCGCGCCGGCGGCCCGTTCTTCCCCTCCGGGCGCAGGCCGATGTCGAGGTCGAGCGGGAGCCGGTTGTCCTCGGTGAGCCGGTTCAGCTCCGACACGATCGCCAGCGCGCTCCGGTTCGCGGCCTCCTGTTCCGCCGCCAGCGGCCGGAACACGTACATCACGTCGGCATCGGAACCGAAGCCGAGCTCGCGACCGCCGAACCGCCCCATGCCGATGACGGCGAACTCCAGCTGGTCCGCATCCCCTCGAGCGAGCCGGATGGCCTCCAGCACACCCGAGATGATGTTCTCGGTGACGTCGGTGAGCCCGTGCGCCAGCTCCTCGATCGTGGCGAAGCCGAGGATGCCGGAGAACGCGAGCCGCAGGATCTCCCGTCGACGCACCGCCCGCAGCGCCGCGGCGGCCGTGTCGACCGACTCGTGCCGGGCGAGGATCGCGGCCGTCTCCTCCCGCAGCAGCGCCGCCGGGCGGGGCCGCAGCTCGTCTTCGTCTTCGAGCCACGCGACGGACTCGGGGATGCGCCCCAGCAGCTCGCCGGCGAACCGGGAGCCGGACAGCACACGCGTGAGGCCTTCGGCCGCCCCCGTGGAGTCGCGCAGCATCCGCAGGTACCAGTGCGTGCTGCCCAGCTCTTCGCTGAGTCGCCGGAAGGTGAGGAGACCGTAGTCGGGATCCGGACCACTCGCGAACCACTGCAGCATCACCGGGAGGAGGTGCCGCTGGATCGCCGCCCGGCGTGAGACGCCGGAGGTGAGCGCGCCGATGTGCGAGAGCGCCCCGCGCGGGTCGCGGAACCCGATCGCGGCGAGACGTGCCTCCGCCTGCTCGCTGGTGAGCCCCGCTCCCCCGCCGAGCCGCGCGTCGTCGGCGGGTGTCGCCGCGACCGCGCTGAGCAGCGGGCGGTAGAAGAGCCGCTCGTGCAGCCCGCGCACGCGGTGCTTGATCTCGTTCCACTGCACGAGGAGCCCATCGGCGCTGGGAGCCAGACCGGTGGCGCGTGCGAGGATGCGCACATCCGCCTCGTCGCGCGGCATCAGGTGGGTGCGGCTCAGCCGTCGCAGCTGCAGGCGGTGCTCCATCAGGCGGAGCGACCGGTAGTCGCGCGAGAAGGTCGCCGCCTCCTCACGCCCGACGTAGCCCTGCTCGGCGAGGGCTGCCAGCGCGGAGAGCGTGTCGCGCTGCCGCACCGCGTCGTCGGTCTGGCCGTGGACGAGCTGCAGCAACTGGACCGTGAACTCGACATCGCGCAGCCCGCCCGGGCCGAGCTTCAGCTGGTAGTGGACCTCGTCGTCCGGGATGTGGTCGGTGACGCGCTCGCGCATCCGCTGCACCGACTCCACGAAGTTCTCGCGGGAGGCGCTGCTCCACACCTTCGGCGCGAGGGCCGCGACGTACCGCTCGCCGAGCCCGGGGTCGCCCGCGAGCGGACGTGCCTTGAGCAGGGCCTGGAACTCCCATCCCTTCGCCCACCGGTCGTAGTAGGCGATGTGCGAGTCGAGAGTGCGGACGAGCGCGCCGTCCTTGCCCTCCGGCCGCAGATTGGGGTCGACCTCCCACAGCCCCGGCTCGATGGCCGGCTCGTGGATGCCGCGCATCGTCAGCATCGCGAGACGGGTGGCGATGTCGACCGCGCGGCCTGGCTCCAGTCCGGCCGCGTCGTCGCCCTCGGTGACGAAGATGACGTCGACGTCGCTGACGTAGTTCAGTTCGCGGGCGCCCGCCTTGCCCATCCCGATGACGGCGAACCGTGTCGCGCGCACCTGCTCCTCCGGGAAGCGGCCGGGACCAGTGCCGATGGCCATCCGCCGTGCCACGGCCAGCGAGGCCTCGAGCGCCGCCGCGGCGAGGTCGGAGAGCGTCGCGGCGACCGCATCGAACCCGCCGACGGGGTCGGCCTGCTCCAGGTCGAAGCTCGCCACCTGGACGAGGCGGCGGCGGTAGCGGATGCGGAGGCGCGTCCACGCGCTCTCGTCGCCGTCGGCGGCCACACCGTCGACCGCTCCGACGACGGCGAGAAGGTCTTCTCGCAGTTCGTCGGCCGACGGGAGCTCGGCGATCGGCGCGGCGAGGGCATCCACTTCGGCCGGCTGGCGGAGGAAGAACTCGGCCGCGCCCTCCGACGCCCCGATCACGCGGAACACCCGGCGGGCGTCCTCCTCGGTGCGGAGAGCCGCCGTCGCCTGTTCCGGCGCCTGCCGCAGCAGCCGCAGCGCTGAGGCCAGCGCGGTGTCGGGATCGGCCGCAGCGGACAGCGCCGAGATCAGCGTCTCGGGAGTCAGCCCGGTGAGGTCGGCGAGCTCGTCCAGCGCGTCACGGACCGAACTCAGCCCCACGAACCCGGCGCGCGCCAGGGCGGTGAGGGAGAGCTGCTGCCGCGTCACGACGAAGGGGTCAGAGGATCTCGAGGTTGGATCGCAGCTCGTACGGGGTGACCTGCGCCCGGTACTCCGCCCACTCCTTGCGCTTGTTGAGCAGGACGTAGTTGAAGGCCTGCTCGCCGAGCGTCTCGGCGACGAGCTCCGAGTCCTCCATCAGGGAGATGGCGTGGTCGAGGCTGGCCGGGAGCTGGCTGTACCCGAGGGCGCGGCGTTCGCCGTCGGACAGGGCCCAGACGTTGTCCTCTGCCTCCGGCGGCAGCTCGTACTGGCCCTCGATGCCCTTGAGGCCGGCCGCGAGCAGGAGCGAGAACGCGAGGTACGGGTTCGCTGCCGAGTCCATCGCCCGGTACTCGACGCGCGAGCTCTGGCCCTTGCTCGGCTTATACAGCGGGACGCGGACCAGCGCGGACCGGTTGTTGTGACCCCAGCTGACGAAGCTGGGCGCCTCGTCTCCGCCCCACAGCCGCTTGTACGAGTTCACGAACTGGTTGGTGACCGCGGTGATCTCCGGAGCGTGGCGCAGCAGGCCCGCGATGAACTGGCGGCCGATCTTCGACAGCTGGTACTGGGCACCCGGCTCGAAGAACGCATTGGTGTCGCCCTCGAACAGCGACATGTGAGTGTGCATCCCGGATCCCGGGTGGCCGTAGAGCGGCTTCGGCATGAAGGTGGCGTACACGCCCTGCTCGATGGCCACCTCCTTGATGACCGTCCGGAACGTCATGATGTTATCGGCCGTGGTGAGCGCGTCGGCGTAGCGCAGGTCGATCTCGTTCTGCCCCGGACCGGCCTCGTGGTGGCTGAACTCGACGGAGATGCCGAGGTCTTCGAGCATGCGCACCGAGCGGCGGCGGAAGTCGTGGGCGGTGCCGCCGGGGACGTTGTCGAAGTAGCCGGCCGAGTCGACCGGCTCCGGGCCCTCGGTGCCGAAGGACGACGACTTGAGCAGGTAGAACTCGATCTCGGGATGCGTGTAGAAGGTGAAGCCGCGGTCGGCCGCCTTCTCCAGCGTGCGCTTGAGCACGTTCCGCGGGTCGGAGACGGCCGGCTGCCCGTCCGGCGTCGTGATGTCGCAGAACATGCGTGCGGTCGGGTCGATCTCGCCCCGCCACGGAAGGATCTGGAAGGTCGTCGCGTCCGGAAGGGCGAGCAGGTCGGACTCGTAGGCGCGGGTGAGGCCCTCGATGGCGGAACCGTCGAACCCGAGCCCCTCGCTGAACGCTCCCTCGACCTCGGCCGGGGCGATCGCGACGGACTTCAGTGTGCCGACGACGTCCGTGAACCACAGCCTCACGAACTTGACGCCACGCTCCTCGATCGTGCGAAGAACGAAGTCGCGCTGCTTGTCCATCCTGCCCCTTTCCTCGGCCGTGTCCAGACTACTGGTTGCGGGCAGCGTCCACCCCGCAACGCGTCGGTGCAACACCTGAGAGGCAGGTGCTACACTTCCGTCATGCCGACCACATTGCTCCGCACTCAAGTGACACATACGCCAGCCGTCGCCCATGCACTGGAGACTGCGCGGGAGAGGTGGCCTGGCGAATCGGATAGCAAGCTGCTCCTGCATCTGGTCGAGCTGGGCGAGCACGCCCTTCGGGCCGATCAGAGGAAGCAAGCGGAGGATCGGCTGGCCGAACTCGATCGCATCAGCGCGCGCTACGCGCATGCATTCACCGAAAGCCCCTCGGGCGCTCGAGACAGCCGGCCAGAGTGACCTTGGTTCTCGATGCGAGCGTGCTCATCGGACTGCTCAATCCGAATGACGAACACCACGCTGCATCAAAGAAGGTATTCGAATCAGAGCGCGCCTTTCTCGTCCACCCCGTGAATTTCGCGGAGGCACTCATCCGTCCTCACAAGGCACACCTGGCGGTCGAGGCGTTCGAAGACTTGCGGCGGCTCGGAGTTGTATCGACGCACCTCTCGGAGCAAGGCCCGCTCCTGCTCGCCCAGCTGCAAATCGCTGACGGACTGAGCGAGATGGACGCTTGCGCGCTCGGCCTGGCCGTTGACAACGACATCCCACTGGTGACCTTCGACAAGCGGCTTGCTGCCGCAGCGCGGAAGCGCGGACTCCACGAACCCATATCCGTCTGAGCCGCCGGACACCTCTGCGCGCCGTCACTAGACTGAGCCGCATGAGTGAGCAGTCACCGGTGCCCTCCGTCCATCCCGCGACCTCGTCGATGCAGTCGCTGAAGCGGGTGCGCACCCGCCACTTCCAGGCGGCGAAGGAGGAGGGGGCGCCGTTCACCGGCTTGACGAGCTACGACATGCTCACCGCCCAGATCTTCGACGAGGCGGGCATCGACTTCCTCCTCGTCGGCGACTCCGCCGGCAACAACGTGCTCGGCTACGACACGACGCTCCCGGTGACGGTCGACGACCTCATCCCCCTGACGCGTGCGGTCGCCGGCGCGGTCAAGCGGGCGTTCGTCGTCGCGGACATGCCGTTCGGCTCGTACGAGACCGGCCCGCTGGAGGCGCTGCACACCGCGGTCCGCTTCATGAAGGAGACCGGCGCGCACGCGGTGAAGCTCGAGGGCGGCCGGCGCAGCGCGGAGCAGATCCGCCGGATCGTCGACGCGGGCATCCCCGTCATGGCGCACATCGGCTTCACCCCGCAGAGCGAGCACGGCCTCGGGGGTCATCTCGTGCAGGGACGCGGCCAGGCGGCGGACGACGTGCTCGCCGACGCGCACGCGGTCGAGGAGGCGGGCGCGTTCGCGGTCGTCCTCGAGATGGTGCCGGCCGAAGTGGCCAAGCGCGTGACGGCCGAGCTGCGCATCCCGACGATCGGTGTCGGTGCGGGGCCGCACGTCGACGGCCAGCTGCTCGTGTGGACCGACTGGGCCGGCTTCACCACGGGCCGGGTGCCGCGCTTCGTCAAGCAGTACGCCGACATCAAGACCGTGCTGTCGGATGCGGCGCGCGCGTACAAGGCGGATGTGCAGGAGCGGACGTTCCCGACCGACGAGCACAGCTTCTAGCGGTCACCAACTCCCGCGAAGGGCGCCGCAGCGCGGCCGGCCGCGGCAGAGCGGCCGACCGTCGCGGGGCTAGCGACCGTCCTCGGCGTCCTCCTCGGCCCACTTCGCGGAGTTCTCGCGCAGCTTCTCGAGGGCGTGCTCGGCCTCGTCGCGGGTGTCGAACGGGCCGACGCGGTTCGGCGCGGGCGACAGGAAGCCCTGCTCCACCTCGCCGGTCTTCATGTTGTACCAGTACTTGTGCTCGGCGTCCTGCTTGATGCCGTACTCGTCGCTCGTCATAAGGTTGATCGTATGCCCAAGGATTCCGCCGGTCACCTGATCCCCGGTCGCGTCACACCGATGCGGCCCGTGCCGAGCCGGATCGCGCGCCCCGAGTACGTCGGTCGCCCCGGGCCCGCTCCGTACACCCGCGGCGACGTCTACACGCCCGACGAGGTGGAGCTCATCCGCGAGTCGGGGCGCATCGCCGCGCAGGCGATCGAACGCGTCGGCGAGGCCGTCCGCCCCGGCGTGACGACGGAGGAGCTGGATGCGATCGGGCACGAGTTCTTGCTCGCCCACGACGCCTACCCGTCGACGCTCGGCTACCGCGGCTACCCGAAGTCGATCTGCAGCTCGGTCAACGAGGTCATCTGCCACGGCATCCCGGACGACACCGTGATCGAGGACGGCGACATCGTCAACATCGACATCACCGCCTACAAGAACGGCTTCCACGGCGACAGCAACCAGACCTTCGTCGCCGGCACCGCCTCCGACGAGGTCGTCGGACTCGTCGAGCGCACCCGCGAAGCCTTGAACCGTGGCATCAAGGCCGTCGCCCCGGGGCGGCAGGTCAACGTCATCGGCCGGGCCATCGAGTCGTACGCCAAGCGCTTCGGCTACGGAGTGGTCCGCGACTTCACCGGTCACGGCGTCGGCGCGGCCTTCCATTCCGGCCTGATCATCCCGCACTACGACTCGGCGCCCGCGCACGACGACGTGATGGAGCCGGGGATGGTGTTCACCATCGAGCCGATGCTCACCCTCGGCACGCACGAGTGGGAGATGTGGGCCGACGACTGGGCGGTGGTGACCCGTGACCGGAGCATCACCGCCCAATTCGAGCACACCCTGGTCGTGACCGAGCGCGGCGCCGAGGTGCTCACGCTCCCCTGACGTCCACAGGAGCCGGCGCGACCGGGGCCGGGACCGCGTCGTCGGCCGTCGCGCGCGCGGGCCGCGGCAGCACGAACGCGATCCCCACGCCGAGCACTGTCGCCGCCGTCGCCACCCAGAAGGCGGTGTCGAAGGCCGAGGACACCGACGCCCCGCCCTGCACCGCCGCTTGCAGCAGCACCGCGAACAGCGCCGTACCGAACGACCCTCCTAGCTGCTGCGCCGTCCGGGTCAGGATGCTGGAGTGCGCGATCTGCTCCCCCGCGAGCCCCTGGTACGACGCCACCATGAGCGGCATCGTGATCGCGCCGAGCCCGAACCCGCGCACGAACAGGGCGACAAGCAGCAGCGGATCGGCCGCCGACGTCGGACCGAGCGCGAACGGGATGGTCGCCACCGCGACCACCGCGAATCCGGCCACCGCGATCCACCGCGCACCGATGCGGTCGATGAGACGACCGGCGATCGGACGGCACGCCAGCGTCCCGAGCCCCTGCGGCACGAGGAGCAGTCCGGCGCCGAGCGCATCCGTCCCCCGTGCCTGCTGCCAGAACAGCGGCAGCAGCAGCATCGCGCCATACAGGGCGACGCTGGAGAGGAACAGCAGAGTGGATGCCGACCAGACCGAGCGGACGCGCAGCAGCCGCACATCCACCAGCGCAGCGCCCTTCCGCCGCAGGGCCCAGAACGCGAAGGCGGCGACGAGGACGGCGCCCGCCACCAGGGGCAGCCACGCGTCGAGCCGCGCGAACCCGCCGTCGAGCACCGAGTCGGACAGGCCCAGCAGCAGTCCGGCGAGCCCAGGCACCAGGAGCAGCACGCCGATCAGGTCGAGGCGGCGCTTCGGGTCGCGGCCGCGGTCCGATGGCAGCATCCGCCAGGCCAGCAGGAGACCGGCGACCGAGAACGGGATGTTGACCCAGAACACCCAGCGCCAGTCGCCGAGTGCGAGGATGAGGCCGCCGATAACCGGTCCGAGGATCGGGCCGGCCATCGCCGGGAGCCCGATCACCGCCGAGACGCGGCCGAGCTGTCGGCCGCCGGCCACCTCCATCACCATGGTTGTCATGACGGGCAGCATGAGACCGCCGCCGACGCCCTGGAGCACGCGGAAGGCGATGAGGGAGTCCGCGTTCCAGGCCAGGCCCGAGAGCACCGAGCCGGCGAGGAAGATCGCCAGCGCCACCATCCATACGCGCTTGCCGCCCCACCGCGCCAGGCACCACGCCGACAGCGGCACGGTCGCGGCGAGCGCGAGCAGGTACCCGGTGGTCACCCACTGGATCTGCGCGACCGTCGTGTGCAGGTCGCTCGCCAGGGTGTGCAGGGCGACGCTGAGGATGGTCGTGTCGAAGACCACCGCCAGCGCGCCGATGACGAGTGCGGTCGCCGTCCGCACGACCGTCCGATCCAGTTTCTCCGCCATGTCCGCTCCTTAAGATGCGCGTCTGTATCTTAACGAGATCGTATGACGCTCGGATAAGATGCGCAAATGGACTCTAAAGAGACCGCTAGTCGTCGACGCCGCGGCGCGGCCCTCGAGAGCGCGCTGCTCGACGCCGCCTGGGACGAGCTCGACGAACACGGCTTCGCCGCCCTCACCATGGAGGCCGTCGCCGCCCGCGCCGGCACCAGCCGCCCCGTCCTCGCCCGCCGCTGGGCGACCCGCAGCGATCTGGCGCTCGCGGCCATCCGCCACCACTTCGCGGCCGAGCCGATCCAGGTGCCCGACCACGGCAGCCTGCGGGAGGACACGCTCGACCTGCTGCGCCAGATGAACACCCGGCGGCGCGGACTGGTGACGGAGGTGCTGCTCCGGTTCTCCGGCGTCGTCACCGAAGCCGACGGCGGAATCGCCGGCCTCCGCGAACGTCTGATCGGCGACCAGCCGACACAGCTCGGCGCCATCCTCGAGCGCGCGGACGCCCGGGGCGAGATCGACCTCGCCCGGCTCTCCCCCGTCGTCGCCGACCTCCCGCTCACCCTCGTCCGCCACGAGATGCTGATGCGGCTCACGCCGGCCGACGACGCGACGCTCCAGTCGTTCGTCGACGATGCGTTCCTCCCTCTCGCGCTGGCGACCCGTCGGCCGGGTGGCGGCACGCAGTGAGGTTCGCGGCGCGGTAGATTCGAGGCATGACTTCGCAGAAGCACGCGATCGGCATCGACATCGGCGGAACCGGCATCAAGGGAGGCCTGGTCGACCTGTCGACCGGCGAGCTCGTGAGCGACCGAGTCAAGCTGCCCACTCCGGAGGGCGGCAAGCCGGACGACATCGTCGAGACCACGAAGGAGATCGTCGACCGCCTGGCCCAGGAAGAGCCGGATGCGCCGGTCGGCGTCTGCTTCCCCGCGATCGTCAGCCACGGGGTCACCCTGTCGGCGGCCAACGTCGCGAAGGACTGGATCGGTCTACACGCCGAGGACCTGTTCGAGAAGGCGCTCGGTCGCGACATCCACTTCGTCAACGACGCAGACGCCGCCGGATACGCCGAGACCCGCTTCGGCGCGGCGAAGGGCAAGGACGGCCTGGTCATCATGACCACGCTGGGCACGGGCATCGGCTCCGCGCTGATCTACGACGGCATCCTCATCCCGAACGCCGAGCTCGGCCACCTGGAGATCGACGGCCACGACGCCGAGTCGCGCGCCGCGTACTCCGCCAAGGAGCGCGAAGACCTCAGCTGGGAGAAGTGGGCGAAGCGCCTGCAGAAGTACTACTCCACCGTCGAGTTCCTGTTCACGCCCGACCTCTTCATCGTGGGCGGCGGTGTCTCGAAGCACTACGAGGAGTTCCTCCCTCTGCTGAAGCTGAAGACCCCGATCGTCCCCGCCGTGCACCGCAACAACGCGGGCATCCTCGGCGCCGCGGCCCTGACCGTCCGCAACGAGCGCCGCGACGCCGGCGAGCGCGGCCGCAGCGCGGAGGCCGGGACGCCCCAGGACGCTCCTGCGCCGACCCCGGCGTAACATCCCATGCCGCGGGGTCGCCTCCGGGTGATGCTGGGTGCCGCCCCGGGCGTGGGCAAGACGTTCGCGATGCTGGAAGAGGGCGAACGGCTCCGCGCGCTCGGGAAGGACGTCGTCGTCGCCATCGTCGAGACGCACGACCGCGCGGCCACCGCCGCTCTCGTCGATACGCTCGAGGTCGTGCCCCGGCGCACCATCGAGCACCGCGGGGTGACGCTCACCGAACTGGACCTGGATGCGGTCCTGCGCCGCAATCCTCGCGTCGCGCTGGTCGACGAGCTCGCGCACACGAACGCTCCGGGCTCGGAGCACGAGAAGCGCTGGCAGGACGTCGAGACCCTGCTGGAGGCCGGGATCGACGTGATCTCGACCGTCAACATCCAGCACATCGAGTCGCTGAACGACGTGGTCGAGCAGATCACCGGCGTTCCGCAGCGGGAGACCATCCCGGATGCCGTGCTCCGGCGGGCGGACCGCATCGAGCTGGTCGACCTGGCGCCGCAGGCGCTGCGCGATCGGCTGGCCGACGGCCTCGTGTACCCGGCGGCGCGGGTGGATGCGGCTCTGTCGAACTACTTCCGCCTCGGCAACCTGACCGCCCTGCGCGAGCTGGCGCTCCTGTGGCTCGCCGACGAGGTCGACAACGCGCTGCTGGCGTACCGCGCCGAGCACGGGATCGCCGGCACGTGGGAGGCGCGCGAGCGCGTCGTCGTCGCGCTCACCGGCGGCCCGGAAGGGGAGACACTGCTCCGCCGCGGGGCGCGCATCGCCGCACGGAGCGCCGGCGGCGAACTGCTCGCCGTGCACGTCACCAGCCAGGACGGCCTCCGTGAGGCGCAGCCCGGCGTCCTCGCGGCACAGCGCGCGCTGGTGGAGCAGCTCGGTGGCAGCTACCACCAGGTGGTCGGCGACGACATCCCACGCGCCCTGGTCGAGTTCGCCCGCGGCGAGAGCGCGACCCAGCTCGTGATCGGCGTCTCCCGACGCAGCCGGCTCGCCGCGCTGCTGACCGGTCCGGGCATCGGCGCGACCGTCATCCGCGAGTCCGGTGACATCGACGTGCACATCGTGTCGCACGCGCGCGCCGGCGGGCGGTTCTCGCTGCCGCGTCCGCGCGGCGGGCTAACCGTGCGACGCCGGGTGTACGGGTTCGCCCTCGCCCTGATCGGCGGCCCTCTGCTGACCCTGCTGCTCACCAGTGTGCGGTCGGGCGAGTCGATGACGGCGGATGTCCTCAGCTACCAGCTCCTCGTCGTGCTGGTCGCCCTCGTCGGCGGCATCTGGCCGGCGCTCTTCGCGGCGCTGCTCTCGGGGCTGACGCTCGACTTCTTCTTCGTGGATCCGCTCTACACGATCACCGTCGGCGAGCCCCTGCACCTGCTCGCGCTCATCCTCTTCGTCGTCATCGCAGCGCTCGTCAGCCTGGTGGTCGACCAGGCGGCGCGCCGCAGCCGTGCGGCGATCCGGGCAGCAGCGGAGGCGGAACTGCTGGCCACCGTCGCCGGCGGGGTGATCCGCGGCGAAGACGCGCTGCAGGCACTCGTCGCCCGCACCCGGGAGGCGTTCGGACTGAGTGCGGTCCGCCTCGTGGTCGCCGCGCAGGACGGCGGACAGACCATCGTGGCCGAGGACGGCGAGGCCGGGGTGTCGGAACCGGTGCAGCGCGTCCCGGTCGGGCCGGGGGCGGGGGACGACCGAGGCGCGACGAGCGGTCGCGCGTCCACCTCGTCCGCGCAGCGCGAGATCGCGACGCTGGAGCTGTACGGACGCGACCTGGAGGCGAGCGATCGGCGGCTGCTGTCGGCCATCGTCGCGCAACTGGAGGCCGCACTCGAACACCGCCGCCTCACCGCCACGGCCGCGGAGCTCGCGCCCCTCGCCGAAGCCGACCGCGTGCGCAGCGCTCTGCTCGCCGCGGTCGGGCACGACCTCCGCCGTCCGCTCGCGGCCGCGACCGCCGCGGTGACCACCCTCCGCCAGTCGGACCTCGCGCTCGGCGACGACGACCGGGAGGCGCTGCTGGAGACCGCGGAGGACAGCCTCCACGGCCTCGCATCCCTCGTCACCGACCTGCTCGACGCCAGCCGGGTGCAGGCCGGCGCGCTAGCAGTGTCGCTGGCTCCGACCGAGGTGGATGACGTGGTGCTTCCCGCGCTCGACGAACTGGGGGCCGGCCCCGGCGACGTCGAGCTGGACCTCGGCGCCCACGTGCCGCCGATGCTGGCCGACGGCGTTCTGCTCCAACGTGTCATCGTGAATCTGCTCGGCAACGCCCTCCGCTACAGCCCGCCGGACGCGCGGCCGGTACTCGCCGCCAGCGAGTTCGCCGGGACGGTCGAGCTGCGCGTCATCGACCGCGGGCCGGGCATCCCCGCCGAGCGCCGCGAGGCAGTCTTCGCGCCGTTCCAGCGGCTGTCGGACACCGACAACGATGCCGGCATCGGTCTCGGGCTCGCCCTGTCGAAGGGTTTCGTCGAAGGGATGGGCGGCACACTCGAAGCGGAGGACACGCCCGGCGGCGGACTCACCATGGTCGTCTCCCTGCCCGCGGCACGGGAGGCGGACGCGTGAAGATCCTCATCGCCGACGACGACCCGCAGATCCTGCGCGCGCTGCGCATCCTGCTCACCGCCCGCGGCTACCAGGTGCTCACCGCGCGGAGCGGGGCCGAGGCGCTCAGTGTCGCCGTCGACCAGCATCCGGAGCTGGTGATGCTCGACCTGGGGATGCCGGAACTCAACGGCATCGAGGTCATCGAAGGGCTCCGCGGCTGGTCGAGCGTGCCCATCCTGGTGGTCTCCGGCCGCACGGGCTCTGCCGACAAGGTCGACGCCCTCGACGCCGGCGCCGACGACTACGTCACGAAGCCGTTCGCGGCGGACGAGCTGCTCGCGCGCATCCGCGCCCTCACCCGGCGGCAGAGCACGACGGCGGACGAACCGGTCATCACGTTCGGCGACGTGACGGTGGACCTCGCGGCGCGCCAGGTGACCCGGCGGGACGGAGACGGCGGCGGGGCCCGTGCGGTGCGGCTCACGCCGACGGAGTGGCAGATCCTGGAGGTGCTGCTGCGGAACCCGCGGCGCCTGGTGACGCGCCAATCCCTGCTGACCCAGGTGTGGGGACCGCAGTACACGACGGACACCGGGTACCTGCGGCTCTACCTGTCGCAGCTGCGCAAGAAGCTGGAGCCGGAGCCGTCGCGGCCGCGCTACCTGCTCACGGAGCCCGGGATGGGCTACCGCTTCACGCCCGACGACGCCTGACGCCGCACATTCGGCACGAATGTGCGCTTTGAGCGCCCGAAAACGCACATTCGGCACGAATGTCGCGAGGGAATGGGCCGGCTGATACGCCGGGTTCTGTCACGGTGCGAGCACCGCGGACGGCCATCTATCTCGGGACGACGTTGCCGCCGCCCTCCAGCGGTCTACCCGGGGACGAGACGAGCAGCCTCATGGTCCCCTGTCCGACCTTGCTCCGGGCGAGGTTTACCCAGCCGGCCGGGTCACCCCGGCCGCTGGTGGTCTCTTACACCACCGTTTCACCCTTACCGCGGGCCGAAGCCTGCGGCGGTCTGCTTTCTGTTGCACTTTCTCGCGGGTTGCCCCGGGTGGGTGTTACCCACCGCCCTGCTCTGCGGAGCCCGGACGTTCCTCGGCGGTCCGCTCTCGCGGACCGACGCGACCGTCTTGCCGACCCATTCCGCGCTCAACGATAGCGCAGGCGCCTGAGGGCGGACCGCCGCCCGAGGTCGGGGTCGGGAGTCAGGGCCGCACGTCAGTACCCCGCGTCAGAGCCCGGAGTCCTCCCCGCGCACCAGGATGGCGCCGCTGTCGGGGCAGAGCACGACGTCGTCGGCCGCAGCGCGGCGGATGTCGGAGAGGTCGGACTCGGTCAGCTTCACGTTGGAGCCCATGGAGACGCCACGGATCAGCGCCGCCGCGCCGATGCCGTAGCGGGTGCGCTGGCGCTCGTACAGTTCGATCAGGTCGGCCGGGAGCGTCTCCGCGATGGCGGCCCGGTCTTTCGCGAGCGCCGTGCGCTGCGCGTCCAGCTTGCCTGCCTCCTCCCCGCGCTCGCCTTCGAGCGCGGCGACGCGGCCGTTCAGTTCGGCGCGCTCCGCCTCGACTGCGGCGAGCGCCTGCTCGAGGTCTTCGACGCGCTGCATGACGGTCAGCTCGATCTCTTCGAGGTCGTTCTTGCGCTTGGCGAGCGAGGCGAGCTCCGCCTCGAGTGCCTGGACGTCCTTCATCGAGGCGGACTGCTGCACACGGTCGGAGTCGCGCTTCGATCGCGCATCGACGACCTGGACGTCGGACTCGATGCGCTTGAGCTCGGCCCGGGCATCCTCGAGCTCTCCGGTGGCGGCGATCCACCGCGCTCGGAGCGCCTCCACCTCCGGCTGCAGCTTCAGGAGCTCGGCCGCCTGCGGCAGGTTCTTGGTGGCATGGGCGAGCTGCGCCAAGCGGGTGTCGGCCGCCTGGAGGCGCAGCAGCTCGTTCTGGTCGGCAGGGCTGGCTTTCACGGTGTGGTGCTTCCTTCGTGCGAGGTGGTCATTGCAGGATGACGAAATCCCAGGGGTCGGTGCGGAGTTCGCTGACGACGACCTCCACCCCGGGCAGCGCGGCGCGCAGCTGATCGGCGGCGGTGTCGAGCCAGAGCCACTCGCTCGCCCAGTGGGAGACGTCGAGAAGGGCGGGGCCGCCGCCGAGCACCGCTTGCTCGCGTGCTTCGGAGGCGGGATGGTGCCGCAGGTCGGCGGTGATGTAGACGTCCGCACCGCGCACGGCGTCGCTGCCGAGCAGGGAGTCGCCCGCTCCGCCGCAGACGGCGACGCGCGTGACCGGCTGGTGGTAGTCGCCGGCGGCCCGGACTCCCCCGGCCGTCGGCGGGAGGATGTCGGCGAGCGCGCGAGCGAGCTGCCCGAGCGTCGTCGGCTGCGCGAGGTCGCCGACGCGCCCGATGCCCGTCGTGCCGTCGGCCGCCGGTGAGATCGGGCGGGTGTCGCGGAGCCCCAGCCGCGCGGCCAGGACGTCGCTGGTGCCGTCGGCGACCACATCGGCGGTGGTGTGCGCCGCGTACAGGGCGACGTCGCCGCGGATCAGCCGGGCGAGCAGCGCGCCCTTGTAGCGGTCCTCCGCGATGCTGGTGACGCCGCGGAGCAGAAGCGGATGGTGGGCGATCAGCAGGTCGGCTTCGAGTTCGACCGCCTCGTCCACGGTCGCCGCGACCGCATCCACAGACAGCAGGATGCGCTCGATCGCGGCAGCCGGATCGCCCGCCACGAGCCCGGGCGCATCCCAGCTCTCGGCACCGGCGAGCGGCCAGAGCTGCTCGATGGTGTCACGGACGGAGGCGAGGGTGTGGGGCACGCCGTTCAGCCTACGGGATGCGGTCCGAACGGCACCGGACGGGGTCGGGGATGTGGACAACGCGCCGGCGCCGAACCCTGTGGACGGAATCCCCTTCGCGTCACGCGGCGGCCAACTCCTGCCGCCGGACGGCGGGGACCGCGCTCACGAGCACTCCGAACATCCCGATGACGAGGGCGATGACCACCCCGATATTGCTCGCACCGATGCCCGCGTTGGGGTCGATGCCGACGAGCCGGAAGAGGTACCCCTCCCACGCCAGCCAGGGCAACGGCGAGCTGATCGTGCCCCACCCGACCGCCGTTCCGGCCACCAACAGGCCCACGTTGATCCACCGCCAATCCGGGTAGACGCCGCCACGGGCGAGCAGCGACGCCTGGTGGAACCGCCGCGTGCGCAGCATCATCTCGCCCGAGAACACGCCGACCCACGCGGCGACTGGCACGGAGAGGGCGGTCGGGACGCCGCGGATGACGGAGGAGAGGTCGGTCACCGTCGCGGCCAGCACGACACCCACCGCCGCGATCGCCGCACCGGCGATCAGCGTGCTCCATCGCCGCCCCAGCCGGACGCCCAGCGCGTCGAGCGTGAAACCGGCCGAATACACGGTCAGCACGAGCGCCGAGACGAGCGACAGCCCCACCGCGAGCAGCAGCGGCACGGGGTACCAGGCGGGCAGCCCGAGCTGCACCAGACCCGCCACCGGGTCGCGCGCGAGCTCCCCCGCGAGCCCCGGATTGGATGCAGCCAGCAGTCCCCCGTACGACACCAGCAGAAGCGGAGGGACGCCCGCGCCGAACGTCGCCCACAGCATCGCCGCACCGCCCGACGACAGCGGCCGCTGGTAGCGCGCGACCTCGGCGCTGCTCATCGCCCACGCCAGTCCGACGTAGCTGAACACGATGACGGCGCCGGTGACGACGTGCGTCCACAGCGCGTCGGGCACCGCGAGCGCTCGCGACACATCCACGTGCCGCCAGGTCGCCGCCACCATCAGCGCGATGAGTACGGCGGAGGCGATCGTCAGCACCAGCTGCACCCGCGCGACGAGGGCGTACCCGAAGTAGGCCACGGCGACGGCGGCCAGGATGGTGACAGCCAGGCCAGCGGACGTCGCGAGCACAGCATCCCCCGGCCACTGCTCTGCGACCGTGAGCGACCCGGCCGCCGACCCCGCCAGCCAGAGCAGGACCGACCCCCAGAACAGCTTCACGACCAGGGCGAGCACCGTCGGGATGATATTCCCGCGGAGCCCGAACGACGCGCGCGACACGACGAGCGTCGGCTGGCCGCTCCACTTGCCGGCGAGCGTGCCGAGGCCGAGCGGCAGGAACGACAGTGCGACGCCGACGAGGGTCGCCACGAGCAGCTGGCGCAGGCTCAGCCCGAGAGCGAACAGCGTCGCGCCGACTCCCACGCTGATGAGGGAGGAGGTGCCGGCGAACCAGAGCCAGAACATCCGGGAGGCGCGTCCGACGCGGCGCTCGACGGCCGTCGGTTCGAGGTCGGCGGCCTCGGGGATGAAGACCGCTGGACGGCGTTTCGCGGAGGGCTCGGGTGCCGGCGCTTCTCCGATCGTCGGCGGAGTGGCGGTCGTGGCCGCCGAGGCGGCTACGGGAGCGGGGATGTCGGTACCGGTCGAGTCGTCGGTGTCGGTCTCCAACGCGGCCCGCTCGGGCTCGACCAGAGGGGCCGCGGGAGCGACCGCCGTCACCACCGGGACGAGGGGAACCGGTTCCGAATCCCGCGGCGCCAGCTCTTCCGGCACCAGCCCGAGCGGCTCCGCCCGCGCGAGCGGCGGGTACGCGGGAGGGGCGACGGCTGCGGCGGGTTCCGGCTCCGGCTCCGGCTCGGCTTCGTTGGGCGCCGACGCGTGCCGCCCCGGCCGGTGCTCCTCGTCCTCGTCCTCCGGCTCGCGCTCGCTGATCGGCAGGGCGTGCGCGCCGGTGGGATGCGCCTCCCGCGTCACGGGCACCGCCTCGGGCACCGCCTCTGGCACCGGCTCACTGCGCTGGATGGGGATGGCCGCCGTCGCCACCCACGGGCTGAACGTCGGCTCGGGCCCGGTCGGCTCCCGGCGAACAGGGAGGTCGTCGAAGCTGATCGCCTGCGTGGGCGGCCCGGTCCACTCCCCTTCGTCATCTCCGACGTCGGCATCTGGCTCGTCCGCATCCACAACGTCGGGCTCGGTCTCGCCTGGCGCGCCGCCCTCGGACGCCTCCTCCGCACCCCCGCGGAGCGCCTCGGGAAGGATGATCGGGATGGCGGACGTGATGCGCGCGACCTCTTCCTCGAGCACGCTCGCCAGCTCGTCGTCGCTGTGCCGATCGGCCGCTCCCCGGTCCATGGCCCCCAGACTACGACGCGCCGCCTCCCAGCAGCAGAGCCTCCCTCCCGCCGCCGCCTCACCCACCGACCCCACCCACCGACCCCACCCACCGTCGAGTCCGCACATTTTGCACGTTTCGCGCCGAGAAACGGTAAGTCTCTGCGGACTCGGCGGTGGCGGGCCGGGATGCGCGGGCGGGGGAAGTAGCATCGGGGGTGTGAGCGAGATTGCGACCCCGTACGAGGACCTCCTGCGCGACGTGCTGACGAACGGCGCCCACAAATCCGACCGCACGGGCACGGGGACGCGCAGCGTCTTCGGCCGGCAGCTGCGGTTCGACCTCGCCGACGGCTTCCCGCTGATCACCACCAAGCGCGTCCACTTCAAGTCCATCGCGTACGAGCTGCTGTGGTTCCTGCGCGGCGAGAGCAACGTGGGCTGGCTGCGCGATAACGGCGTCACGATCTGGGATGAGTGGGCCGACGCCGACGGCGAGCTCGGCCCGGTGTACGGGGTGCAGTGGCGCTCCTGGCCGGCCCCGGACGGCCGGCACATCGACCAGATCCAGCAGGTCATCGACACGCTGCGCAGCGACCCCGACTCCCGCCGCATCATCGTCTCGGCGTGGAACGTGGCCGACATCCCGAACATGGCGCTTGCCCCGTGCCACGCCTTCTTCCAGTTCTACGTCGCCGACGGCAAGCTCTCCTGCCAGCTGTACCAGCGCAGCGCGGACATGTTCCTCGGCGTCCCGTTCAACATCGCCAGCTACGCGCTCCTCACCCTCATGGTCGCCCAGCAGGTCGGCCTCGAGCCCGGTGAGTTCGTCTGGACCGGTGGAGACGTCCACATCTACGACAACCACGTCGAGCAGGTCACCGAGCAGCTCACGCGCGATCCCTATCCCGCGCCAACCCTGCGCTTCGCCCGCAAGCCCGACAGCATGTTCGACTACCGGTTCGAGGACTTCGTCGTCGAGGACTACCAGCACCACCCGGCGATCCGCGCGGCCGTCGCCGTATGACGATCGCACTGATCTGGGCGCAGGCCCACGACGGGGTGATCGGCGCGGACGGCGTCATGCCCTGGCACCTCACCGAGGACTTGCGGCACTTCCGCGCGCTCACCGGCGACGATCCGGTGGTGATGGGCCGCCGCACCTGGCAGTCGCTGCCCGAGCGCTACCGGCCCCTCCCTGGGCGCGACAACATCGTGGTCACCCGGCAGGCCGACTGGACCGCCCCCGGCGCGATCGTGGCGCATTCTGTGGATGAGGCGCTCGCCTCCGCGGGAGACGCCCCCACCGTCTGGGTGATGGGCGGCGCCGAGCTGTACCGCCAGACGCTTCCGACGGCAGACCGGCTGGAGGTCACCGAGATCGACCTCGACGTCGCGGGAGACACGTACGCCCCCGAGCCCGGCGACGGCTGGACGGTCGACGCGGGCGAGTGGCTCACCGGCTCCAACGGGATGCGGTACCGCTTCGTCACCTACACGCGCTGAAGCACGTCAGGTCAGCCCGGCGACCAGGTTCACCGTCGCCGCGACGATGACCGTCCCGAACAGGTATGACAGCAGGGTGTGCCGCAGCACCGTCGCCCGGATGTACGCGTTCTGGATGTTCGTGTCGGAGACCTGGAACGTCATCCCGAGCGTGAAGGCCAGGTAGGCGAAGTCGCTGTAGCGCGGCGGCTCCTCCTGGTTGAAGTCGATGCCGCCGCCGGTGCGGTAGAAGATGCGGGCGTACCGGAGGGCGTAGACGGTGTGCACCAGCGTCCACGAGAGCGCGACGCTGACGACGGCCAGCAGCGCGACGCCGAGCTGAGCTCCGCCCTTGAGAGTTTTCGCATCGACCAGGATGTATACGACGGCGACGACGCTCGCCAGCGACGCGAGGAGCAGCACCAGATCGGTGGTCCGCCTGCCCGGATCCTCGAGGGTGGCGTGGTCTTTCGTGGAGGTGCCGTCGAGCCTCCAGACCGACAGCCACACCCAGGCGATGTAGACGATGCAGGCGGCCGCCCAGCCCGCGATGATCGCGTAATGCCAGGCGTTCAGCAGCCCGACGGCCACGGCGACCACGATGCCGGCGGCGACGGCGGTCGTCATCTTCGCGCGGGTCCGGCCGCGGCCCTTGTGCAGATCGTCGGTCACACTCCGGATGTTCGCACACGCCGCCTGAGCGCGCCGTGAAGCAGCGCCGGTACGATCGATGTCGTGACGTCAGCAGCCCACTCCGCCTCCGCTCTCCGGCCCTCCCCCCTGGCCGACCTCGACACCGCCGCGCTCCGCGAGGCGCACTCCGCATTCGCCCGCGCGTACGACGACCTGAAGGCCGCCGGCCTGAAGCTCGACCTCACGCGCGGCAAGCCGTCGGCCGAGCAGCTGGACCTCTCGAACGACCTGTTGCACCTCCCCGATGGCCGCTATCGGGATGCTGCGGGCACCGACCTGCGCAACTACGGCGGCGCGACGGGGCTGCCCGAGCTCCGTGCGATCTTCGCGGACGCGCTCCGCGTGCCGGTCGAGCAGCTGCTCGCGCTCGGCAACTCCAGCCTGACCCTCATGCACGACACCGTCATGTTCGCCCTGCTGCACGGCGTTCCGGGCGGCGAGCTGCCGTGGGCCGGCCGCCCGATCAGCTTCCTGGCACCCGTCCCCGGCTACGACCGGCACTTCACCATCGCCGAGCGTCTCGGCATCCGGCTCATCCCGGTGCCGTCCGACGACAACGGCCCCGACATCGAGGCGGTCGCG